>DAVY01000015.1:0-41675 GCA_002505775.1 Euryarchaeota archaeon UBA130
CACGTCATCGACAAGGTGCTGATGCCACCAGCCGACGAGCCAGTCCTCCCAGATGGCTGTGATTATGTCGTAGGTGTCGATGATTCTGGCTACGCCTATGACGCCCCAGATTTGGCTATCGACGTCGGACAGACAGTTTGCTGGATTTGGGAAGATGAGTCCATGGCTCATAATGTAGCTCAGATCGAGAACGAGGGAGATACCAGTAGGATGCTAGGAGGCAAATACAGTGGAATGTCAATGACATCTGTCGATTACAGAGTCACATTCGACAAGGACCAGACCTTCCTGTACATCTGCGAGCCTCATGCTACGATGGACATGGTCGGCAAGGTGGTCGTTGGCACTGGAGTCATGGAAGTAGTCGATGAACCAGACGATGACACTGAAAGCAACAGCGTCCCTGGATTCACTGCAGGACTATCTGGAATGGCATTAGCCGCCGCTGTCATCATGTTCGGCGGAAGAAAGTCAGAGCTGTAGACGTAGAAAGCCCTTCACTGGGAGAAGACATCCGGCTTCCATGCCGTGATTCTCCCGGTGAAGGCACTAGTCATCACAGTTAGTGGACTGGCTAGGTACAATTTCCCCGGGCCAGATCTTCCTTGGAAGTTCCTGTTTATCGCCGATACAGTGACTTGTCCAGAATCCTCACTAACCCCGGGTCCAGCGCCAATACAAGCCCCACAACCCGGATCAATCAGCTTCACTCCAGCTTTCTTGAAGGTCTCGGTCCATCCTCGCTTCTCAGAAAGATCCTTGACCGACTTCGATCCAAACTGAATGTAACAATCTACCCCATCAGCTACCCTCAGACCTGCTTCAAGAGCCGCTTCACATACCATGGCGTAAAAGGAGAAATCATCGTCCTTACCCGCTGTACAGGAGCCGGCATATGCGATATCTATGCTTACTTCACCGATTTCGTCTATGTAAGCGCCATTTGTCGGATCTGATGGGACACCCTCATCAGGGTTTCCGGGATGAGCTACCATTGGGCGAATCTCTGAGAGGTCAATTTTGTGATTCCCACCGTCATAATGTGCACCTTCATCAGGAGATACAAACGAATTCCTTATTCCCTCTTCCGTAAGATCCGGCCTCTTTTTCATCAACCAATCCACAGTCCTATCATCTGCCTCACAAATCCCTGTCTTTGCACTACATTCCGTTGCCATGTTGCAAAGCGTCGCCCTTTCATCCATGGACAGACTGGCCAGGCCAGGCCCGCCGAACTCCATACTCCTGTCCAGGGTCTCAGAATTCGCTGCATACTTCCACAAGATATGCAATATCACGTCCTTTGCTGTACAACCAGGATCTAATTCACCGATTAGCTCGAATCTTATACTCTCAGGGACATTCACGAATGAAAACTGATTGTGTACAAGATTCGCATATTCAGTAGACCCAACTCCGTAAGCCAGAGCATTTGACGCTCCTCCCATACAGGTATGTGAGTCCGTAGCTTGTATGAAATCTCCAACGTCTATGAATTCCTCTCTTGCTACCTGATGGCATATGCCGGGACTAATCCCTCCGACAGCGGAATAGTCTCGGACCCCTGTGTGAACTTGAAAATCTACCTGCATATCTCTCAAGGTCTGGATTTTTCCCTCGAACCTTCTAAACCTATCAACTCCTGTCGCATACAGAAGATGGTCCTCAAATACCGCGAATTTACTGGGATTAGGTAGTGAGTAGTCAACTCCATATTCCTCAGACAGGAAAGTATGCACCTGTGCCGTAGTGAACTCATGTGAGTATCCCCCATCAACTTGTGCGAGGACAGCGTCTCCGGGTTTCACGAATTGAGATCCTCCCTGTCGACTCAGTAGTTTGGACGCAATCATCTTCTCAACCATATTCATCGGTCTTTCTTCACAAACATTGCTAGGTAACTCAATCTCTCCAGACTTCAGCTTCTTAGCAAATGGTAAGATGCCACCGCTTTCCAAAATGAGCTTACTAATTGGATCATATCCACTAGTGAACTCAGAAAGCGGAATACTCTCTCCTTTTTGCAACCTTTCGAGCATTGAGTGATTGCCCATCAACTGACCTAGATTCAAGTTGTTCCTCTCATGAATTGGTGCGAATGACTCAGCGATTACTATTCTTATCCCCGACCACCTTTCGCACTGTGGAGCAGTCTCTCTACTTGATCCAGTGCCCTTCCTGTGTCCTGAGACAATTACCTCGAACCCACCGTCTTTCAAGGCCCGTGGCTTAAACACCCTACTCCCTCCATGTAGAAGCCCAGCATATGCGTTCTCAGCTATCTCCGAGGGTTCATGATCGAAGCATACCCATGCAGGAGTCATAACGTCTGTATTTATGTCATCCAGTAAATCATCGACTGTCAAATCGGACATTTTGAGATCGAGACCATTGTAGAGCTGCTCTCTGATTAGTTCCAAATCCTTCGTCAGGAACAATACTCTCTTTCCGGGAGTCAGACTGATATTTTCAGGAGGCCAGTGTTCGCTAATCTCATCACCTCACCTATTCTTCCAGCGGTCGGTTCTATTTCACGGTTCTCAATACCATAGTCAATTGATCGATAAGATTGGATGAGAGGTGCCAGAATCTTAGTTATGTTAAATTTAAATAATATACGCTTTCGGGGATTAATACCTTTCCCAAGGAAGGAGACTAAAAAATGGCTGATTATTTGGTTGAAGACACTGTAAAATGCAATGAATGTGGTAGCAGAAACCTGCTAAGAGATGAGACCCGTGGGGAGGTCTGTTGCGAGGACTGTGGAGTGGTTCTTGAGGACAAAGTAATCGATCAAGGCGCCGAATGGAGAGTTTTCAGCCCGGAACAAGGTGATCAAAGGGCAAGAACGGGTGCTCCGATGACAGTCATGCTCCATGACAAAGGACTGTCAACAGATATCGATTGGCAGAACAAAGACTACTCAGGAAAGTCAATTTCCAGCAGATACAGAAGCCAATTCTACAGGATGAGGAAGTGGCAGAAGAGGTCGAGGGTAAGTAACGCTACCGAGAGAAATCTAGCAATGGCACTGGCTGAGTTGGACAGGATGGCTAGTAGACTAGACCTTCCAAAGTCAATCAGAGAGGCCGCCGCTGTGAATTACAAGAAGGCTGTAGAAGCACGTCTAATCAGGGGGCGGTCAATCGAAGGTGTAGCAGCGGCTAGCTTGTATGCGGCCTGCAGACAGTGCAAGAACCCACGAACTCTCGATGAGATAGGAGAGGCCAGTCGAACAGGAAGGAAGGAGATAGGTCGAACTTACAGATTCATGGTCAGGGAGCTTAAGATGAAAATTCCTCCAACAAAGCCGGAGGATTACATCCCACGTTTCTGCTCGGGACTAGATCTCGATGCTGAGGTTCAGGCTAAGGCCTACGAATTGATTAGTGCCGCACAAGAAAAGGAGCTTACGAGTGGCAGGGGGCCCACAGGAATCGCCGCCTCGATCATATACATCGCAAGTGTCCTCTGTGGCAAGAGGAGAACACAGAGAGAGGTGGCGGAGGTTGCCGGTGTCACCGAGGTCACCATCAGGAACCGCTACAAGGAGCTTATACAGAATCTCAACATAGAGCTTGAGATATGAGGCCTTATGTCGAGAAGACAAGCTCAGGCTCTCATCTGGGAAAGTTGTGAAAAATTAATCAGGGAATTTGTGGAGGCAGCTTTTCTGTCTTCGCCATTGCCGAACCCTCCATTGGAACTTCCAGACTTCCCAGCTATAGTCCCAAAAAGCTCAGAGGCATTGGTTGACCAGTCAATAGGAATCTATCTTATTGACAAAGCTGGTTTCAATCATCGATTATCAACCATCGTAAGTGAGAGAGTTCCTGACCATGTCAAGAGGAACATAGACCCTGAAAGCGCCAAGGAGAAGTGGATGTCAAGAAATGTGAACAGCATATCTGAAACCCTAATCTGTAGGATTTCAAGAGATTGGCTGTCAGCCTCTCTGGACGAGGACTCTCCGGATACTGATCGATGGTACATGGGAGTATCTCTACTAATCGGACTGGCCATCAGTGGCTCAGAGGTTGCAAGGAAGGAAGGACCTCATTTGCTCAGCTCTATTGCAATGGCAAAGAAACCCGGAACGTGGTCAAGAAAGACTTCCGGGCCTCATCACATAGGATGGTCTCCTGTGGGTACTTTCGAATCTATAGATCCGCCCCACCCCTCAGGAGTTCTAGCTGCCTCAAATATTTTGGATACTTTGGCACGGGCCCCTCCCTCGTCATTACAGGTCCTTCCTTTTTGGTTGGAGGATCTGACTGTCAATAAGCAGTTATCCGAACTACTGCAGGTCCAAAGAAGGCTACTCGATCTTTTGGATGGAGACTTGGGAAATTGTGAGCCTGTAGTCAGGGCTGCAATCCAATTGCTATCCTGTAGCCCGTCGGAATCCTCTGAGATTCTCATCAAGGCTTCTCGGCACGATAACGTGCAGACACGTAGAGAGACGGCCTCGTCTCTTCAGAGAATAGCCTCCGATGATTTCAGTTTGGCCCTCTCTCTGATGGATGACCTACTTGGGGACCCGGACTCAGATGTAAGGGTGATATCTGCTACCTACTTGTCCTCTCTAGTAAGGTCCGATACTCACTTATTCATCGAAAAGGCGAAACCTGTACTGGAGAGGGCTGAGATCAGACTCACAAAGAGGATAGTGGAATCTGCAATTAGGGAGTACCTATCCCTTGACTCATTTGATGGAGCCGGGCTTCTCCCTTTGGCGTGGGCTTCATCCGACCAATCAACAAAATCCAAGTTGGCTGGCTTAATTATTCAACAATCAGAAGCAAATTATGAAGGATTCACAGAAACATGTAGGAGATTCAGGGAAATTAGCAACGACACATTTAACGATCTGAAGTCATTTATTCTAAGAAGGGATAGCTCAATGGAGAAGAAGCTTCCAATGCTCCAAGATTAGGAACATCCAGTAGTAGCGCCACAGTCGTTACACTTCAGACAAGTGCCGTTCCGGACCATCTTACTACTCCCACAGTCACCACAGATATCACCGGTAAATCCCGCCTCCCTAGCTAGTCTGTATGCCCTTGCTTCAGCGCTCTCGGTTGGAGGGATTGCATCAAGAGTAAGCTGTACCTCCCTGGTTTCCCCCTGTGTTCTCATTACCCCTTCATTAGTTATCTCAGGCTTTGAAATGGTGAATGGGTCTAGGTCTTCCGCACCTACGTGTGCTAGATCCTCCCTGCCGGCATACTCTATGGCAAGCTCTCTGAAGATCCAATCCACTAGGCTCGAGGCCATCTTGACTCTACCGCTCCCTCCTTCTACCATTCCACTGGGCTCGAATTTCTGGAACGTGAATACCTTGACGAAGGCCTCTAGTGGAACTCCGTGTTGAAGCCCGATTGAAACTGCAATCGCGAATTGATTCAGCATAGCTCTCCACGCGGCTCCCTCCTTTGAGGTAACCAGGATAATTTCACCTAGCCTGCCATCTGGATACTCCCCTGTGATCAACCTAACACTGTGTCCACCGATCCTCGCCTTGACGTTATCACCCTTCTTTTTGTCAGGAAGGGGCTGACGGGTGGCGATGTAATCTACGAATGACTTGGCCACAGGAATAGCCGCCTCTTGAGGAACAGGAAGCGCCTCAACCACCTTCTCGACCATTGCTGAGACAGCCTCGTCCTCCTCTTCGTCTTCCAAGGATGTCGTATCAACCAGCTGATTCATCAGGGGCTGGGATAGCTTCGAGCAGTCACGGTAGACTGCACAAGCCTTGATCATGGTCTCATGGCTTAGATCGTATGCTGCTCTAATATCCTCCACAGTTGAGTCTGAGGGCATGTTGATGGTTTTTGATATAGCACCTGAAATGAATGGCTGAGAGGCCGCCATCATCAAAACATGTGCCTTCCAATCTATCGCCCTCTTGCCATATTTTCCGCATGGCGTGGCACAGTCAAAGACGGGAAGATGTTCATCCTTCAGTCCAGGAGATCCTTCTATGGTCCCTCTTCCGAAAACATGGTCGTTTGCCTCGTCAATTTCAGATGGAGAGAAGCCGAGGTGGTCTAGGACATCGAACCACGGGTCGTCACATTGCTCTTGGGACATGCCTAGAGATTCCTTGCAGAAGTCAGTACCGATTATCGATGGAGCGAAAGCCCCTTTGATACCGAAAACATCTGCCATGCTCGAGTTTATCCTCGAGATGACCTCCTTCGTGAATCCTAGCTCGTTGAGTCTGTCTGAAGTCAGGTGGGGACAACCGCTCAGGCTCATTGTTCCCATAATGTATTCCATTATTCCGTTGATTTTTGACTTGGAATATCCTAGTCTCTTCAATGCAGCGGGAACACCGTTGTTGATTATCCTCATCGAACCGCCTCCTGCTAGAGTCTTGTATTGGATTAAGGAGAACTGTGGCTCGACTCCTGTCGTATCAGCTCCCATCACAAGCCCTATCGTACCTGTTGGTGCAATGACTGTTGTCTGAGCGTTTCTGTATCCATGTTCCTCGCCTTCCCTGAGTGCCCTATCCCATGCCTCTCTGGCCGCACCAAGCAAATCCTTCGGACATTTCTTGGCGTTGATCCCCATAGGGGTCACTGTCAGGCCCTCGTACTCGTCGTCAGGAGCATCGTAAGCAGCCCTCTTGTGATTTCTCATCACCTTCAACATACTTTCTGAGTTTCTTTCATAATCAGGGAATGGCCCTAGGAAGGAGGCCATCTCAGCACTGGTAGCGTAGGACTCTCCGCACATTATTGAGGTCAGTGCTCCACATATTGCGTACCCCCTTTCATCATCATATGGGATTCCCATATGCATCAAAAGCGAGCCGATGTTACAGTAGCCAAGACCAAGAGTCCGGTAGTCGTACGACCCCCTGGCAATCTCCTCCGATGGAAACTGGGCCATGAGTACGCTAATTTCCAAGGTCGCCGTCCAAAGCCTAACGCTGTGCTTGAAGTCCTCGATTTGAAACTGATGAGTGTCTAAATCATAGTACTTCAGCAGATTTATACTAGCCAGATTACAAGCTGTATCGTCCAGGAACATGTATTCCGAACAGGGGTTAGACCCATTGATTCGACCCGACTCGGGGCAAGTGTGCCACTCATTGATGGTTGTGTCAAATTGCACACCAGGATCCGCACAAGCCCAAGCAGTGTACGCGATTTTATCCCAGAGCTCACCAGCATCTAGGGTCTTGCAAGCTTCTGGGCTCCTGCCCTCTGCAGCGGCCTTGTCTAGCTCTGTCCTCCAGTGAAGATCCCAAGTACCTCCTTCCTTAACGGCGTCCATGAACGAATTTGGTACCCTAACCGAATTGTTGCTATTTTGTCCTGAGACAGTGACGTAGGCCTCACCCTGCCAATCTGTGTCGAAAACCTCGAAGTCAACACCTTTCCAACCCTGCTTAGCCAAGTCAACTATTCTTTGGATGTGTGGTTGTGGAACGGAGTCTCGGATTGCCCTCACCATGGCCTTCTTCAGACTTGGGTTCTTGTTTTGGTCGAACCTGCTCTCACCTTCCTCACCATCCCATATGGCCTCCATCAGTGAGTTGGCATGCTTCTGCAGAATGTTACTACCAATTACCAGAGCAGACACCTTTTCCTCTTCACTACTCTTCCAATCGATATACTCCTCTATGTCAGGATGATCAAGATCCAGAGTCACCATCTTGGCAGCTCTTCTGGTGGTCCCACCAGACTTGATGGCACCTGCGGCCCTGTCCCCTATTTTCAGGAAGGAGAGCAGTCCAGACGAGCTCCCTCCTCCAGAGAGAGGCTCACCAGCTCCCCTAATCTTCGAGAAGTTTGAACCTGTTCCAGAACCATACTTGAATAACAGAGCCTCCCTATTCCATAGGCCCATGATGGAGTCTCTTCCTCCTACCAGTGAGTCACCGACGGATTGGATGAAGCATGCATGGGGCTGGGGGTGTTCGTAGGCATTGACAGAGTACTCCAGCTCGCCAGTCAGAGGGTCGATGTATGTGTGTCCCTGAGCAGGGCCTTCTATCCCATAGGCCCAGAAGAGACCCGTATTGAACCACTGTGGGCTGTTCGGGGCAGAACGCTGACTAGCTACAAGATAGCACATCTCATCGAAATAAGACCTGGCGTCTGCCTCGCTTGCGAAGTAACCATGCTTCCATCCCCAATAGGTCCATGTCCCAGCTAGTCTCCTGAAAACCTCTCTTCCATCTCTCTCTCCAGTGAATCTCTCTTCAGCTTTGAGTGACTCCAGCTTCTCATGATCGGGCTCACTCCTCTGTAGCCATACCGGGACCCCCTCTTCAGCTACTTTTCGTAGGTGAGCTGGGACTCCAGCTTTCCTCAGATATTTCTGAGCCAGTACCTTACCAGGGACTCCGGAGTATCCTGAAGGGAGCTTGACCCCAGTAATCGATTCTGCCATTGAACCATCGGGATTTCGTATCTCTGCATCCATTTCAATCCAGTCGAACTTTCCGAAGGGATCCTCACCAGCGGATGTGAATCGACGCTCAACTACCAAGCCTTCCTCAGCCTTTCCTTCATTTTTTGTCCCCTTAATTTTCTGTTGCATTCTCTCAATCCTCCCGTTCTCTAGCTCTCTCCATACACGTCCCGTGGCGCAAGGGATTCCGTCTTCCGGATGGGGGGTGTTTAATGATTGGTATAGCCAAGCACGCTGAAGATGCAGAATCAGAATAAATTCTAACTTTGGAAAGCGGAGAAATTTGATATTTCTAAGCTTCAAGTTCCAAAGACCATCCGAGACTTGCTCCTGATCTGGTAATCATGATTCCAACACTACAGTATTTCTCATGACTACTTTCTATCAGCCTCCTTACGAGCTTCTCGGGGACATCCCCCTTCACTATGTACCTCATATTAATCGAAGTGAATACCCTTGGACTCTCATCGGCCCTGACGGACTCAATTTTCACGGTCGCTGAATCGATGTCACTCGCTCTTTCCTTGAGACCAACAATAACGTCAATCAGTGAACAAGCTGCATGAGAATGCAACACCATCTCCATCGGACTTGGGGAGGACTCCCCGTATATCCCGAAAACCTTCCCACCGGATGTAGTACCTACATACCCCTCATCTGCCGTCCATCGCACTTCTCCATCCATAGCCAGGTCCAAGGGATACTCCTCTTCAAGGGTTGGCTTCATGAATGTCCGTACGTTCGGAGGTATGGGTATAATGACGCAGGGCTCAATAATAACACTCTTGGATGGACAATTGCAAGTTCCAGAAAATCCCATCATACACTACATTGAAGGGGATGGAATAGGTATAGACATAACTCCTGTAATGATAAAAGTCGTAGATAATGCAGTCAAAAAGGCATATGGGGGCTCTAGGAATATTTCTTGGTCAGAAGTATTGGCTGGACAGAAGGCATTCGACTCCACCGGTGAATGGCTTCCTAATGAGACACTAGAAGCGATGCGCAACGGACTTGTCTCGATCAAGGGACCTCTCACGACCCCTGTAGGTGGAGGAATAAGAAGCCTCAATGTTGCACTCCGTCAGAAGCTCGATTTGTTCGCTTGCGTCAGGCCTGTAAGGTGGTATGAAGGGACCCCCAGTCCAGTTAGGGATCCAGGGGCGGTAGACATGATCATCTTCAGGGAGAACAGTGAGGACGTATATGCAGGGATCGAATGGGAAGCAGGTACCCCGGAGGTCGGGAAGGTGATACAATTCTTGCAGAATGAGATGGGGGTGGACAAGATAAGATTCCCAGAGACCTCGGGAATAGGAATCAAACCAATCAGCTCTGAGGGAACAGGAAGGATAGTTAGAGCGGCAATCAAGTACGCAATAGATAATGACAAAGACTCAGTTACACTAGTGCACAAAGGGAACATCATGAAATTCACAGAAGGAGGGTTCAGGGATTGGGGGTATAAACTGGCCCGGGATGAATTTGGCGCAGAGCTTCTCGAGGGTGGCCCGTGGTGCACCTTCAAGAATCCAAAAAACGACAGAACCATCACTATCAAGGATGTAATTGCCGATGCGATGTTACAACAGGTACTTACCCGACCGAGGGAATACGGAGTTTTGGCCACCATGAATCTGAATGGCGACTATATTTCAGACGCTCTCGCAGCACAGGTAGGAGGAATTGGTATTGCGCCAGGCGCCAACATAAACTATGATACTGGAATCGCGATATTCGAGGCCACCCATGGAACCGCACCCAAGTACACCGGTCAAGACAAGGTGAACCCCGGTAGCCTAATACTCTCAGCTGAGATGATGCTACGTCACATAGGATGGACGGAGGCGGCGGATCTAATCGTCAAGGGAATGGAAGGGGCAATTTCTGCTGGCACGGTTACATATGATTTCGAGAGGCTGATGGACGAGGCCACACTGCTCTCATGCTCGGGTTTTGGCGATGCGGTAATCTCTCACATGTGAGATGGTACAGTGAGGAAACACATCAAAGAGGATCCGGAACTCATTAGAGAGAGAATCTTGGAGATGGCCAAAGAGGCTGAGTCCAACGGCAATCCTCTAACCTGGTTTGAGGATCTATACAGCTCTTCGGAAGGAAACGAGGAAATGATTCCATGGTCCAACGGGGAACCGAACCACCTCCTTGTCGAGTGGTTGGACGGGGAGCCTCCGCAAGGAAGGGCACTTGTGGTTGGATGTGGCCTAGGGGAGGATGCCGCCTATCTGTCAGAACTGGGATGGAAAGTAACCGCTTTCGATATCTCTCCAACCGCAATAAAATGGGCTTCCGAAACTTATGCTAATCTGGATATCGAGTGGAGAGTAGAGGACCTCCTGAAGCTACCAACGGAGTGGAAGCGGAAGTGGGACCTTGTTGTTGAGGTCCATATCCTTCAGGCCATACCCGAGGAGGTAAGAGTCATGGCCGCGCCCGTTCTTCCCAGTCTTTTAGCACCTGGGGGCAGGTTGGTTTCAGTCGGTCGTGTTGGTAACTCAGGAGTAAAAACAACAGGTCCCCCTTGGCCCTTAAGTAGGGAATTTATTTCATCTATCGGAGGGGACCTGGAGAACACTTCGCTGGCTTTACCTATCGAGTTAGTCAACGGCGAAGAGATACATCGGTACATATCCAGCTGGAAAAAATGAGACCATAAATTATACCACAGACCTCATAGACCAGCCCATGGATATACCGGACCACATATTGGAAATGTACATCCCCGCCGACCTGGTTTAAACAAAGACCCGGTTTATCAAATTAAAGTCGGTGTAGTAAAATTCACCTCCAGATTTAATTATCCACCCCTTCCATGGTATATCATGCCCGCAGTGATAGCCGGATACGCTAGGTCCCCATTCACCCCCGCTAAGAAAGGGGAGCTAGCTAGAACAAGACCAGACGACATAGCAGCAACGGTGATAAACGGACTAATCAAAGAAGCCGGGGTAGACCCGTCGTTAATTGAAGACTTGATAGTTGGTACCGCTTTCCCAGAGGCAGAACAGGGATTCAATGTTGCCAGGATGATCACGTTCCTTACAGATCTCCCCGAGAGCGTTCCCGGGGTGACTGTGAATAGGTTCTGTGGATCCTCGATGCAAGCAATTCATGACGCAGTAGGCAGGATTTCCATGGGCTCGGGTGAAGCGTTCATCGCAGGGGGCATCGAGTCCATGACAAGGATTCCCATGACAGGGTATAATCCCATGCCTAATCCAAAATTGGGGTCCGAATACCCGGAGGCATTCACATCGATGGGAATTACCGCCGAGAACCTAGCCGAGAAGTACTCAATCAGCAGGGAAGACCAAGAGAAATTTGCGATTGAGAGTCAGAGAAGGGCCTCTAAGGCCAAGGAAAGTGGATTTTTAGATTCAGAGATTATACCCGTTGAGACTGAAGGAGGTGTGGTTTCAGAAGATGGCTGTCTCCGTCCTGAAACTAATTCTGAGGCCCTGTCGGGCCTTCGTCCGGCATTCCTCTCCAATGGGACCGTGACTGCAGGGACCTCGTCACCACTAACCGATGGGGCGGCATTCGTCCTCGTGTGTTCAGAAAATTTCGCAGAAGAAAACGGACTCAAGCCTCTGGCCCGGGTGGTGAGTTCAGCAGTCACGGGATGCGCCCCCGAAATAATGGGCATTGGGCCTGTCGAAGCCACCAACAAAGCATTGTCGAGGGCTGGCCTGTCAATAGACCAGATAGACATAGTGGAGTTGAATGAGGCATTCGCAGCACAGTCCCTAGCAGTTATCGAGGAGCTGGGACTGGATTCCTCCAAGGTCAATGTTGAGGGCGGGGCTATAGCCTTGGGGCATCCATTAGGGGCAAGTGGGGCAAGAATCACAGGCAAGGCATCACAATTATTGGACAAGAATGGTGCAAAATACGCCTTGGCAACGATGTGTGTAGGCGGAGGTCAAGGAATCGCCACCGTTTTAGAGAAGATTTAGGTGTGACCATGGTTGAAGGAATCCAGAAAGTCGCCGTGATAGGAAGCGGTGTAATGGGCGCGGGGATTGCGGCCCATTGTGCCAATGCTGGATGCGAAGTCCTACTCCTCGACATAGTGCTCGATGGAGCAGAAGACAGGAACTCACTATCGAAGACAGCGATTCAGAAGATGCACAAGTCCAATCCAGAGATGCTCATGCACAAGAGGAACGCGAAGAGAATCACGCCCGGTAACATAGAGGATGATCTGCATTTGCTCGAGGATTTCGATTGGGTTGTTGAGGTGGTTATCGAGAATCTCGATGTCAAGAAAAGCCTGTATTCGAGGCTCTCTGAGAATATAGGTCCAAACACGATATTATCCTCAAACACATCTACACTCCCAAGAGCTGAGCTTACCTCTGAACTATCCGCAGATCTGTCCTCAAGATTTCTGATCACTCACTTCTTTAATCCTCCTAGATACCTCCCGCTTCTGGAATTAGTGTCAGGCCCAGAAGTCAATGCAAATGTAATATCCAGATTCACGGACTTTGCGGATCGCAGACTCGGTAAGAGGGTTACAATTTGCAATGACAGACCCGGATTCATCGGCAATAGGCTTGGGGTGTATTTCATTCAGAGGGCATTCAAGGCGACACTAGATCTCGGTCTTTCTGTTGAACAGGCAGATGCTATGCTAGGAAGACCAATTGGACTACCAAAGACAGGAGTGTTCGCCCTAATGGATCTTGTTGGTATAGACCTGATTCCACACGTCACAGAAAGCCTTCTTTCGTATCTTCCCGATGAGGATCCGTTCCACGAGATAGCTGGAACTGGCGAGGAAATAGTTCTCAAAATGATAGAAGACGGATATACCGGCCGAAAAGGAAAGGGAGGATTCTACAGATTGAATCGAGACCAAGGTAAGAAGGTCAAGGAAGCCAGAGATCTCTCCACCGGGGAATACCGAAAGGCAGACAGACGGGCCGCTTTCCCCTCTGCAAAGATGGGGAAAAGAGGGCTTACAAGTCTAATGGACTGCGATGACGAAGGGGCTAGGCTCGTAACTGACGTTCTTCTTGACTCACTTTCATACGCTGCTTACATCGTCCCTGATGTCAGCGACGACATCTACTCAATAGATGGAGCAATGAAGGTAGGATACAACTGGAAGAGAGGTCCATTTGAGATGATGGATTCCATTGGCCCCCAGTCTATTGTGGATATGCTAAAGTCCTCCGGAAAAAATGTTCCTAATTTCCTATCCCTAGCCGCTGAGAAAGGCTCTTTCTACGGCTTGGAGAATGGCGAGATAACGAGACTCTCTTCGTCAGGTGAAATGGTAGTCGTTCAACGTCCAGAGTCGACCCTGACTGTTGCCGATCTCAAAAGGAGGGGAAAACCACTCAAGAAGAACGGGTCGGCCAGCATCTGGGATATGGGAGATGAGGTGTTACTCGTAGAGTATCACACCAAGATGAACGCTATGGACCCAATGAATATTGAGATGTTAGTAAATGCTGTTGACATAGCGGAATCTGAGGATTACAAGGGCATAGTAATCGGAAATGACGCACCCAATTTTTGCGCGGGGGCAAATCTTGGTTTGGCTTTGTTCGCCGCCAACCTCGGAGCCTGGAAGGATCTTGAGGACTTCATAACCCTGGGCCAAGACACATATCAGACCCTCAAATACTGTGACGTACCTGTTGTTGCTGCCTCGGCTGGCCTTTGTCTTGGGGGAGGTGCGGAGGTTCTGATGCATTGTGACGCTGTTCAAGCCCATGCTGAGTCCTATGTCGGTCTGGTCGAGGTTGGAGTGGGGGTGGTTCCTGCGTGGGGCGGCTGTAAAGAGCTACTGGGTAGATTGGAAGACTACGGCCTTGTAACGAACGGGCCTATGGGCGCGGCAATGAAAGCCTTTGAGACCATAGGAACCGCACAAGTCGCCAAGTCAGCAGAACAAGCGAGGTCACTGGGCTTCCTGGGTCCAGATGATCAGATTACGATGAATAGGGACAGATTACTCGCAGATGCCAAAAATAAGGCCTTAGAATTGTTCGAGGACTACACCCCACCTGAGCCAAGAACATACACACTTCCAGGACCAAGTGGAATGGCTGCACTAAGTCTAGCACTTAATGACCTATCTTTGTCCGGTCAAGCCACCCCCCATGACGTTGTTGTGGCGACTAGGCTAGCAAAGATTCTGACCGGAGGAGATTCCGATATGACGGAGACCCTCGAGGAAGATGACATCCTTTCCATGGAGAAGGAGACTTTTGCTAGCCTACTCAAAAATATGGATACCTTGGATAGAGTACAGCATATGTTAGAAACAGGCAAGCCACTAAGAAATTGAGGTGAGAAATTGGTAGAATATGAAGCCCCACTGAGAGACTATGATTTTTTGTTTAACGAAGTATTTGATGTGACTCCGACCATACAGAGACTTGGGTACGATTTCGATGAGGACTTCCTGTCAATGTTGGCTGAAGGATGGGCAGACCACGCCAAAGAAGTATGGTTACCGATAAATCAGCTTGGAGACAGGGTCGGATTGAAATTTGAAAACGGCGAAATCACAATGCCCCAAGAGTTCAAGGATGCCTACAAACAGGGTATTGAGGGAGGATGGTTTTCCACGTCCACCAAGCCAGAACATGGAGGAATGGGGGCCCCTATCTTCTTCCAGTCCGTAATATGGGGGGAAATTGCTACCTCCACGAATATGGCCATGAGTGTTCTTCCCGCTCTTACTCTTGGTGTCTACGATGTCTTGAATGAGCATGGGGACCAAGTCCTCGTCGACTATTTCTCATCCAATCTCGCACAAGGCCACTGGGCCGGTACAATGTGTCTGACGGAACCACACGCTGGTACCGACCTTGGGATAATATCCAGCAAGGCCATACCCCAAGATGACGGGTCATACCGAGTCACAGGAACTAAGATATTCATCACATATGGCGAACATGATATGACTGAAAATATTGTTCATCTAGTCTTGGCAAAAACCCCAGGGTCACCAGAGGGAACCAAGGGAATAACCATGTTCCTAGTTCCAAAATATCTCCCCAAAGACTGGAAATCTGGAGACCTCGATGGCCTGTCCCATGATCTCATGCAAGAACACAACGGTGTAACCTGTGCGGGAAGCGAGGAAAAAATGGGAATTCACGCATCACCTACTTGTGTCATGAATTTTGATAACAGCGTAGGCTGGAGGGTTGGAGACCTACACACGGGGATGAAGCTAATGTTTCAGATGATGAACCAAGAACGCCTTGCAACAGGGATAATGGGGTTAGGACTGGCTGAAATCGCATATCAAAATTCCCTAGCTTGGGCCAAAGATAGGAGACAGGGCAGGGATTTGAGAGGTCCAAAGGACCCCAAAGAGCCCGCGGATAATATTCTTGTCCACCCGGACGTTAGGAGAATGCTCTTAGAGGCAAAAGTCAACAATGAGGGCTGCAGAGCTCTCGCAGCCTGGACAGGAATCCTCCTAGATCAGATGCATAGTGATGATCCTGAAGAGGTTGAATACGCCTCATCTCTAGTTGCCCTATTTACCCCCATAGTGAAGGCACACTTTACAGATGTCGCCTGTGAAACAGCTAGTACCTGCATGCAGGTAATGGGGGGTGCTGGTTACTGTACAGAATATGCGGTAGAGCAGTTCTATCGTGACGTGAGAATATCCAAGATTTGGGAGGGTACAAACGGCGTCCAAGCCTTAGATCTCGCAGGAAGAAAGATTACCCAGAATATGGGAAAGAATCTGCGTCATCTTATGTGGCCATTGACCGAGTTTATCGAGGAGAACCGAGACATACCTGAGATGTTAGAATTCAACAAGCCCCTGCATCAGGGAGTCCGCGGACTCCAGCAGCTCACACTACTAATGATCGCAGAAGGGCAGGCCAATCCTCATTTCTTAGCAGCAGGTGCTACAGACTATTGTAGGTATTTTGGAAATGTTTTGTTGGCCTACATGTGGGCTAAGATGGCTAAGAAGGCAATGGAGAAGAAAGGTGATCCTTTCTACGATGCCAAAATAGCCAGTGCTCGATTCTTCTTCAAGAGAATATACCCAGAGACAGTAAGCTTAGCGGCGAAAATTCAGTCCGGACATAAGTCGGTTATGGAATACCCAACGGAGATGTTTTGATGTCAGGAAAGGCCAGTCAAGCATTAAGAATCAAATTTAAGAGATCGTCAAAGAAGGTATGGGATCTTCCTGAGAGGCCCTCGAACAGTCAGCTACTGGAACTATACGCACTATTCAAACAGGCGACTGAGGGGGATTGCCAGGACCGGGCGAGAGGCGGAATGAAAGAGAGGGCAAAGTGGAAGGCATGGAACGGTATTTCCGGAATGTCAGAGACCGAGGCCATGGAAAGATACTGCTCTATAGTCGATGATTTGAGCGGATAGTAGGTGAAAAAGTGCCTATCAACGAAATAAAATTGGATAAAGAGTACAAGTCATTGAGAGGCCGGATGAAGTTCAGAATCTTCACTGCACTATCCATGCCAGCGGCATGGTTTTCGGGGCTACGAATGGATAAGATAGACCATGAGACATGTACTACTTCGCTTCCTGGTGGTTGGAGGTCGCAGAATCCCTTCAAGACAATGTATTGGGCAGTTCAAGGAATGGGAGCAGAGCTGGCCACAGGAGCAGCACCATTCGCCATATCCAGATCCATGGATGAAAGGCTCAGGATGTTCGTCGTCGGTACAGAGGCCAAATTCGTGAAAAGAGCCAAGGGAAGAATAACATTCACCTGTAACGATGTTGCCAAGGCCAGAGAGGCCATCGAAGAGAGTCTGAGCACGGGAGAGGCAGTGGAGATCGACCTAAATTCACAGGGAAAGGACTCCACAGGGGACATTGTATCGGAATGGGTCTTCAAGTGGAACCTTCTCGTCACTAACACGGAGTGAGTAGATTGGTAGAGACAAGATTGACCGAGCATGCGGGAGTTGAATACCCAATAATCTGCGGAGCGATGTATCCTTGTTCCAATCCAGAACTGGTTGCCGCCGCCTCTGAGGGAGGGGGAATCGCAATAATTCAACCAGTGTCTCTTACAATGGTCCATGGATACAACAAGCCAGATACAAAAGAGGGTTTGAGAGTCGCAATTCGATACATCAGAACCTTGACAAATAAGCCGTTGGGATTCAATGCGCTTATAGAAAAGGGAAGCGATAAGTACCTCCAAAGAATGTCTGAATGGATAGATATAGCGCTTGAAGAAGGAGTGAGGTTTTTTGTGACTTCTTTAGGAAAACCCGATTGGGTATGTGAGAAGGTACATGAGAAGGGAGGGTTCGTCTATCACGATGTCACTAACAGATTTCATGCTGAGAAGGGAATACAGTGCGGTGTTGACGGATTGATTTGCGTCAATAACAGGGCAGGGGGGCATTTGGGAGAGATGAGTATGGAAGAGATGTACAGCGATCTTGCCGATCTAGGGGTTCCTCTGATTTGTGCTGGAGGGATTGGAAGCGAAGTTGAGCTGAACCAAGCTCTGGAGATGGGATACGACGGAGTTCAAATGGGGACCAGATTCATAGCAACTCATGAATGCACTACTCCACAGGACTACAAGGATGCAATCGTAGCCGCAAAAGAGGACGATATTACGTGGACGACTAAGCTTACTGGGGTCCCAATAGCTGTAATCAGTACGGATGGAAAGAATAAGCGAAACAACTGGTTAGTCAGAAGGCTTCTGAACGGTAGGCTAAAGCACAGGGTAAGAGTTCTGATTACGGGAATATCGTTCTGGAGAATGAGAGCTTTCGCCAAGGGTAAGAAGAAATCGTCCAAGGACCTATGGTCAGCTGGAAAGAGCGTGGAGTCGGTTAACAGCGTGGAGTCGGCTACTGTGATAATGGAGAGACTAGGGGAGTCTGTATTGAATAATACCAGACTTCATTGACCTAGATAGGCCAGTTTGTTAAGTTGTTGAACATCTCCTACTACTCCAAATCCGAACTCCTCCTCAAGAGCCCTGGATACCAGCTTGAAGTCCGAGTCTCTGGTTGCGACAACCACGCTACCGACTCCTGAAGTGAAAGACTCCGCAATACGGGCGCCACTCTTCATTATCTCACAGTCACCGTCTTCTGGATAGATGGCCTCTCCATCAATCTCTGTCCTCGAAGTTATCTCAGTATTGTGCTCTCGTTTATGTTGATCAACGACTCTAAAGATGTCTCTATGTTCGGTTAGGAAACTTTCCAGATCCACTGCCTTGTCCCCCTTCCAGTCACCCTGTTCCCAATTGTCAAACACGGAGAGAATAGAAGAGACTCTTTCTTCTAGGACATGATTGGAGATAGAATCGTTCCACGCCTTCCTGTCTATGTACACGTTTTCAAACAGCCCGAGTGCAGAGTCTGTGGACCTCACACGATTCATGAATTCATTCATCGCCGCTTTTGGTATGTGAAGTAGTATACGCCCTTCCTTGGCGAGAGTCCGGAGCTTCCAATGGAAAGCCCTCTGCATGGTCCAACCCAGGCTACCAAGGCTGTCCTGTGAGATTTCTCTCAGTAAGTCATCTTTGAGTGCGTCGATTAGAATATTTGTATCCACCAGAATAAGAGGCTTCAACCCTAAGCCCCTCAAAGTCTTCCTTTCACGAACGGATATTTTTCCAGACTGTCTGGTGAACAAGTTTCTCTGGTTGCTCCGAAGAATCTTGTTGTCCTTATCTCCGAACTCGCCCGATACCAAAGCCCTCTCAAACATCCGGAGTGCTCGTATGGGGCTAGATTCAGCAACCTGCTCAATTACAGTCACAATTGCGTACGTATCCTTTTCCTTAGATCTCATTTCGGAATCAAATCTATCTTCCAGATCAGACCTTCTTGTCTGAGAAGAGTGACTCTTTTTCCTGATGGCAGCTAGGACTCTTCCTTGGAATGGATTAAGCGGAAGGCCGTGTTCAATAGGGTACAATTTTATGGATTCTAAAATATCTAAAATTGACACCCCTCCTGGATTCTCATCCTCTCCTCGGAGCTCAATAGTTGCATGATCAATTATTCTGGAAGTTGCACCAACCTGATTATTTTCAGCATAGTCCTTGCACGCTCTTAGATACATCTTGAATCGATTAGTCACCGAGGCTGATAGCGTGGGGTATGCATCAATCAATGAGACCGCTTCCTTCCAGCCCCCTCCATGAGCGAATGAAATTAGGGACCATCTCAAGAAAATTGCCGCCTTCTCAATATCATCCTCCATGAGCTTCATTGCCGCCTCTTTGTAGGACCAAGCCGATCCGATGAGATCACCACTCCTTTCAAGTAGAGCTGCCTTTACTATCTGATATTCGGCACTATTCCTATCGTTCTCCCTGTACCAATTATCAAGCGATTCCAGTCCTACGGAGTGCTCGAAAACCAAATCAGAAGCAAACCTTATTGTTCTCATTGAAACTGTATCAAAAGATATTATTTCTTCCAACGAAGAGATGGCTTCTTCTCTTCTATTAGAATCACCATTCTGAAGATTTATAGCCGCCCTGTTTAGAATTAGGGCATTGATCACAGCTTCAAACAAGCGCCTCTCTAACACTGTCAAATCTGCTCCTTCCACTGAACTAACGAGCTTTTCGATTCTTACCTCCTTTACAATTCCGTCTCCCTCGGGCCCAAGAGCCATCCTCACCTCATTTAGCGATCTTAGACCGTCAGAGTCAAGTTTGTCATGTACAGCATCAAGATTACTGCTTATACCGTCAAGTAGGGAAATCAAACCTATGCTCACATCAGAGAGGACCTCATCTTTCTCAGCATCTTCAATTGACTCCAGCGCGACTCTCCGAGCCTCATACATCTCTGATGAAATACCAACTGAGTCTCTTGCTGTAATCAGGTGCCACGCCATCATGACCCGAAATGGATAAGCCCTCTGTAGAGACTCCTCTTCAATTAGGAAATCCGTTAGCCCTTTGATCTCCGCTGACATCGTAAATGACGATACAATCTCGTCCGTGTATCTCATTTGGTCAATTTTCTTGAGTAATTTGGATGCCTCTAACCTCACCTTAGGGGGCGAGTTTTGATGATTGAGAGATAATCTCAAACACTCTTCATCAAAATTTCCTATTCCAGAGATAATTGAGTTTAGCGAGATATTTCCCGTATCATATAATATTAGCTTCAGACAGACATCGAGTCCCCTGTAGTCTGTCACCACCCTTCCTTCGATGTACTTCAGAGCGGCGCCGTAATCCCCCTTTTCAATTAGTGCCTCCGAAGCAATCCATGCCAGCTTGTCTGGAATTGCTCTTCGCGCTTCTTCGACTATCGCGACTCCTTCAATAATCTCATCCAATTCCATTTTATCTGGATACAAATCATCCCTTAGCCACCCTTCGATTTTAATTGACAGAGACAATGGATCGTTCCCATTGCCCCTTACAGCCGATTCCCAGTCCACATCTCTCCCATCTCTGAGTGACATAAGCATGCACATTTCAGATGCTAACTTTTTGGCATCCCCTCCGACATTTTTCAGTACGCTTTCCGCCTTTTCCGAGCCTGCTGCCGCTAGAAGCACGCCTTCCAAAAGGGCTTGTTCATTATCAAGTCCGGAAAGAGAATTACTCATCCATTCTTCCCATTTATTGAAACGAGGTTTGCCAATCAAATCCTTCCTGATCCTGTTTAACACGTCTCTTTGAGATAGAGAAAGAGCGAATGGCACTTCCAATTTCAACCAATTCCTCAATCCGTCCTGGTCTTCATAGTCAATTTTCGATCCTTCTAGCCAAGTGCCTTGGTCCCCAGAGACCTCATCTTTCTCCTGAACTGGGAACAATCCTAGCTCTGCCAGTAAGGGGGACTCTCTCGCCATCCTTTCCCAGACAGGATGTACTCCTGTTTCGCAACTCTCCCTAATCAGATCCATTTCAGACTCATATCCATCGCTCCAAGAATCTCCCATCCTGTTTCTCTGTATGATAAGAACTGCCAACCTATATCCCACAGGGAGGCTCTTGTCATCGATAATACTCCTAGGAGAGGCCATCGCATCCTCTAATCCTAGGACCTTACCTCTCCCTCCTCTCCTTCCGATCCTTCTACCTCTTGAGGGACCGACTTTGTTACTTTCAGAATCTGGTCTTTCAGCCTCTTCCTTCGCAGCAGCAACCATCGCTAGTGCTTTCCACTCCTTGCTTAGCCCCTTGAAAGAAGATGACCTCTGCATAACCTTCTTTCTTCTTTGGAGGTCGTCACCCGCTTTACGCAGCTCATCCAAGCATTCGAGAAGGCGCTCTTCCACAGTACAACCCTACCTCTCGGCCTATGCGCTCTGTACATCAACACATCGCCTTGCTATGCAAGGCGTCAGGAGAGGAAATAAGTGGATACAGCATGGGGAGCATCGTGGATTTCCTTAGAATAGCCATTCTGATGGCGCATCCAGTACTAGCGATGATGCTGATATGGGCATTCATGAGGCAGAGGTCTTGGAGGCATCAGAAAATCGAAATTGAAGAAAAAGACATGGTAAAAGAAGTACGAAACCACGAGAAGAATGGAAACAGAATAATGGCATATCTTTTGTTGGTTATAGCGGTGGCTTTCTCTTCAAGGATAATTGAGTCGATTTTGTTTGGAGAAGGATTAAGCGGGGTATCAAGTCAACTTATACCGGGCCACTATCATGGATGGTCGGGAATATTAGCACTCGTACTAATGACAACTCTATGGTACATGGGACGCAAGGCAAGTCGTTCTAGAGCAGATGTGGAAGAGTTTACCAGAACAAGGGACCTTCACGGAAGACTTGGAGATGTGATGGCAATTCTGGTGATAGTACATGCCTTTCTCGGCTTCCTATATCTACTACAAATCATCTAATTATCTTCTACCTGGTTTCCAGAATTGGAACGGAAGTGCGGACTCTCCCTTCATAGCCCTAAATGCCAGATGATCTGCACGTTCATTCCATCTATGCCCCTCATGGGCTCGCACATGTTCAACAGAGATATCGAATGATGAAGAGGCTTCGTTCCATAGGCTTCGTACAGACCCCACCAACTCCTTGTTTGCCTTCCCCTTCCATTTTCCAGAACCCACGTTCATGGCATATTCCGAATCTCCCCTCAACACTACTCTACCTGACTCGTGACTCATCAGAATCCACCTCAATGCATGAGCGAACGCGCTCAATTCGGCGGTATTGTTGGAACCCACAGTAGCACCAATGTACCCTTCCTCACCAGCTTCGGTGACTACACTACCACTCATTTCTTTGACAAGTTCCCCATGACCCTTTCCTATGCCATTATCCCCAATTATCACACAGAAACCCCATCCAGCTGGTGTTTCAGGGCCCACATTCCTATTCTCGCCACAAGATCCATCAAAGTAGATGTAAGTGGAATCTTTTCCCATTATCATTCCTCAATGAGACTGCGATAAGTAGCCCCATCGAGAAGATCTCCCAACTCTGCAGGATCACTTATGGCCATTTTGCAAATCCAGCCATTTCCATAAGGGTCCTCATTGATTTGCTCAGGAGAGTCCTCTAGAGAGGCATTCACTTCGAGTACCTTGCCACTCACAGGTGCGTAGATCTCGCTTACTGACTTCACAGACTCTACACTTGCAAAAGACTCCATTGACCCTACGACAGACCCAATTTCCGGCAATTCGACCCATACAACATCTGTTAATGCATCTTGAGCATAGTCAGTAACCCCGATTACCACATTATCCCCTTCAATCCTTATCCATTCGTGTTCTTTCGTATATCTTAGCTCATCGGGTACCTCACTCATATCCTCACCACCTCGCACGAGAGGGACCTGACACTCAAACCTTCGTTCCCCCTATTCCTCTTCCAAGCTTTTTTCCAAGTGTACTTTCTCGAGCTCGGCCCATGCCCCTCCCATTCTTTCGACGCTAGCATCCTCCTGCTCCTTCTTCAAACGGGGAATCATCTCCTCCTCGCGCTCTCTACTTATCCATGAATCGAGGAAGAATTCACCATGCTCCCTCCCTGCCGCGTTTCTCAAAGACAGTACAAAGACCCCGATAATGATTGAAAGAACTGGGAACACTAAAGCCCTGTTGTCCTCCATGGTGAAATCCTCATCAAAAATAACTATCATGCCATCTGATATAGAAATCGCTGTTAGGAAAACCAACGCTATTAGAACACCTAGAAGAACCCTCTCGAGACGCGTCGCGGGGGATTCCATGTTTCGTCAGAGGGGGGTTAAGTGAATCAACTTCACCTTAATCAGTAGTCTTGTTGAATCAGCTTCAGTATTTTGTAAGGAAGAAGAGCACGATTAACTGGAGTCACTTCTAAGATTCTCCCGTCGTCTCTTCTCCTGATGTCCTGGAGCAAAGGATGCCGACTCTTTTTGTGTAGGGTCAGTAGAGATGGCATATCATACTTCAACGCCTCTCTGACAGCCGAAACAAAACCTTCGCTTTCTACAGTGAACTTTCCAACTTCATCAACAACCAGATATTGACAGTTTCCCACAGCATTGAGTATCGCTGGGACCCCAACCCTGTCTATTTCGCTAGGGTCTATGCCGTATCCGAGGACCCTGTGCCGGGAGTCGATTTCCTTGTGAGCCATCACTCCCCTCTCGCCAGTAACGATGTCCACACAGGCATAACCTACTCTCTCGCCATTCTCGATTATGGCTTCAGACCTCATTCCTGCAATAACAGGTATTCCAGAAGAGTCAGACCGCTCCTCTTCAATCATCTTGACAACTTTGTCTAGGACAGCGGACTTGCCGGATCTGGGTAGTCCGGTTATGCCTATCTTAGGATTGATGCCCATAATTACGCTCCCTCTCTGCTTCACTCGCGTGATAGTATGCCATTGTAGGATAAGCAACGATAATAGTCTATTCGGTCTCACAAGTCCTATTCTTCCCTAGTACGGAAATCTATTTCCGTTTTGGTGCTAGTAAAGCCTGTGCTATATTGAAAATGCCAAATCATCTTCCGGAACAGGGAATGGCAGACTTTCAATCTCGTAGTTATTCACATTATTGTTCGCGCCCCATGTCCTAGACCAAATCTCCAAATCCTTGGAATTCATTACCTTACAGAGCCATTCAAGGCCCATAATAAGGGATCCAGCCCCTCGATTAACTATTGACTCCAAGACCTCATCTGAGAAGTCTAGATAGTTGACTGAATTACTGAGCACGCAACCCTCTGGAATTACAGCCCAATGAAGCCGCCTATCATCATTCGAGTTGAGAATTGCTTGGCATGCGATTCGCGGTCCGGCGGTAGACTTTCTCTCCCCCTTCCATACGGACTGGGACCTCTGGATAGCTCCTTCCTCTATATCGTCTTCAAACGAGGGATGATGCAGTCTGACTTCACCATCAACGGACACAAAGTGAGCACTCCTGATGAAGGGTATTGCAAACTCATCGTCATTCCAATCCTCGATGCAGTCCGACCAGGAGCCTTGGTCAATCTCCCCCACTCTAACCCTTACGGAATTACCATCAGGATTCAGCCAATTACCTGCTTCGGAAAGCCTCGGCTTGTCCGCCAACCTGCCAATCGCATCAACGACCCCTCTTCTCTCATATGGGTCAACAGGCATTCTTGGTACTGCCCACGTTGCATCTGTCCATGATGACCATGTTCCCCTTTCTAGTTCCAGACAGGGAGCTCCACTGGAGAGACCCGAATCAATAGAGATGTCATTCACTGTTAGTGGACCATAGCTCATCATATTGGTCGTGTTTCCTCCAATTTCAAGACCAACTACCGCGACGCCTTGGGTTATGCCAGGAAACACTCTCTGAGAATCCGGGAAGGACCAAGTTGAGAACCAATCGTTGCCGTCGACGAGAAGTTTCCTCAGAGGGACACTACTTTTCTCTCTCAGTAATGAGTCTGGAACTACCATTCTCAACCTTCCTCCGGATCGGACAAGTTGAATCGATCTCTCCAGGAATAGCCTGTACATGTTGACATTCCCTCTCAAGGCAGAGAACCTCAGACTGCCATCAGGTTCCAGAGCATTACGTAGCTTGCTCGAGAGACTCTTTCTCAGCACACTACCATTTTCATGACCTCTAAATCTGTCTTTGATTCTAATCCAAGGAGGTCTGCTGACTAGTAGCCTGGGTCCCTCGTTCCATGGCCATTCTCCGAGAAGCGGGTCTCCTTGTACGACACTGCTCTCAAGAATCATCTCAGCCTCTGATCTACCTATCATCTGGGTTCTACTATCCCCAGACAAGTCTACCAGACCAGCCTTACCCAGAGTTATTAGTATCCTCCTCCTTGAGGATTCGACAGCAATATCAGATGAGTCCATCATTTGCATCCCCTCAATCAGCTTTAGGGTGTCAGAGCATCTCTGTGCCTCGTCCAAGTGATCGATCCTCTGAGAGTGGAGCCTGATTAGCTGAGAGGCAACAACCCCAGCTCCACAACACGGATCAGCAAATGGTAGAGGAATACCGGATGATGTGCTATCAGAGCTATCATCATAGTCGTCCTTTCCAGGTGCAAGCATCGCTTCCATATTGAGTCTCTCAGCGTAATCTCTGAATCCGGGAGGGATGGCGGAAAGTGACACTGAGGGAGGGGACTCCTTCTTCTTAGATGGCCCACCACTAGCCAATTCATCGGCCAGAATCGACCCGATTAGCCTACTTGGAGTGGAATACGCGCCTTTCGGCGAGCGCCCGTCGGCAACTGCTTCGAATCTAGATAGCAACTTATCCAGTACTGCGCCCGGGTCTGTCAAGAGACCGGCGGGAAGAGTCGGCCAAGAGCTGGGCAAGGATGCCGCAATTGGAGTACCGGAGATGGTCGACGCCTCCCAAAAATCCAACCATTGACGAATCTGCTCGATTCTATCAGGACAAGCCTGATCCAACCTAGCATACCATCCAGAGGCTTCACTAACCATGTTACCGAACCCAGGACCTGATGCCCTTTTTTGAAAGGTTGTATATTCGTGGGGGTGTGTAACTTATCCGCCCAAGCAGAAAGCATCCTCATCTATTTCTAGGATAAGCTCGTTCTGAAGTAACCAAGCAATCGCCTCATCCAAATCATCGACCCTGATTCCTAGAGGGACAAGACTCCCCATGAGGGTGTCGAAATGCACAGGACTGGGGCCATCTAGGGAATTGAGCTCCAGTAACCCAAGGACATGCTCTGCTACGATTGCCAATAGTGGGTCATCTCCAACATCAAGAGAGCCGAACTGGACAGCTGCTTCTCCCTCTTCGTTGATTTTGCTCGTTCCTTCCATAGTCTTGTTCTCGGGCTCATACACATCGAACAGATTTTTCTGGTGAGGGTCTTGAACGCCGGTCCCCGAAACCTCCCTTTGCCTCTTGAGTCGCTTAACCAGAGTCTCAATTCTGTGAAGCCTCTGCTCTAATCTTAGCCTCTCCCTGCCTAAGTGACTCTCAACTAACTCAAGCTCCTCCACCGCTCTTTCATCTAACCAAGACGCAAGATCCCATGATGGGTCGAGCCTGAGCATTGTCTCCCAGAGCCTAGCTATCGATTCTGGGAGTGTCCTGACATCGATACGCGGGGTTTCTCTACCATCTTCGGGCGCGCGCTCCACGCGTCATCATTAGGGTGACCGTCTATCAACTATACTCTCCGAGAGATGGGGTGTCGTTAGGGTTCAATTGATGAATGATGAACAAGTGGCGAGTCACATGGCAACCTATCGGCTGGCTGCTCTCCCGGGGGATGGAACCGGACGTGAAGTGATGCGAGAAGCCCTGCGTGTGCTGTCTGTATTTGAGGAAAATAGTCCTCTGTCATTCGAAATCAAAGAAATTCCCTGTGGTGGACAGTACTACCTTGAAACAGGGGAAGAGTGGCCAGCCGGCTCATTTGAGTATTGCAGGGACGAATCAGATGCTATTCTTCTAGGAGCTATTGGTTGGCCTGACGCCAGACTTCCAAACGGAGATATGGCTGGGGGGCAGACTATCCTCGGCCTTCGCTCTGGTCTGGAACTTTACGCGAATGTCAGACCAGTCAGACTTTACCCGGGCGTAACACACAAGGTTCACGGTATTCACAAGCAGGTCTGGGATCCGGATTTAGTCGACATAATCATGATTCGTGAGAATACCGAGGGCCTCTATCATTCTCTTCTCAGGAGGATGGAGCAGAGGGCCTTGGGCAAGAAAGACGAGCCGATAGTGATAGAGGAGTTCCCAGGTCTTGACGGGGAAGTTGCCTGGGACCCGCGCCCCATATCCAGAAGTGGGAGCGAGAGAGTAATCAGATTCGCCTTTGACTATGCAAAGGTTAGGCAGAGAAAATCCGGAAAACCCCAATCAGTGACGTGCGTCGATAAGTCAAATGTGACCAGGGGTTGCCAGCTCTTCAGAAAGATATTCAGAGAATTTGCAGAATCCAATCAAGATGTTCCTGTTAAGGAGGCATACATCGATGCCTTCACTATGTGGCTCGTGAGGAATCCAGAAGATCTTGACATCGTAGTCTTACCGAACATGTTCGGTGATATCGCCACCGATCTTGCTAGCGTTCTCCAAGGAGGAATGGGCATGTCAGCCAGTGCAAACATGGGGCCAAGGCACATGCTCTTTGAGCCTGTTCATGGCTCTGCCCCCAAACACGCGGGAAAGAACATCGTCAATCCAATAGCAATGATTCAATCAGTCCAGATGATGTTCGAAGCCTTAGGCTTTAGAAAGAAGGACGAAACACTTGATATTTGTGCTGAAATATTGCAGAATGCGATAAGGCAACACTTCGAGGAAGGGGCACCAGTAACTTATGATCTGGGAGGCACTGCTAGCACCTCAGACGTCGGTGAAGCCATAGCCGAAAGGTGTGAGAGAATGCTGAAAGCTAGATTTTCATAGTTCATATTCTCAGATACGAATTTCCCATAACTTCTAGAGCATCTTTGAGTGTATTTTTATTGTCCCAAATGCTGGGTTCCGGCTTGCTGTGAAGCTCATTTACGATTCCGCTTAGAGCCCTTGAGACTTCATCAACAATTGTCACCGTTGCTGTCCTCGAGGTTCTCGATAAAGGGTTCAAATCTATGGCAATAACTTCCTTGCCTAATGCAATAAGAGCCTCACAGCGATCCCCATCTTCAAGTGGAACTAGAACTACATCGGCCTTCTCTATCCCATCTGCTGAGCACAAGGATCTGGGCCCCTCAAGTCCTCGAATTCTCCCATCAGAAACCAAACCAAGGATCTCTACCCTCGATATTGCATCTCGCTCTGCTCGAGGAGAACTAGCAAGAAGCTCTTCTCTCATTGACTCTAGCTCATTTACAAGGCGCGTCATCCTTTCTTCTGTTCTGTAGTAGATGTTCACTTCGATGGGACAACCGACTATAGCCGCAATTTTGATTGCCTCTGCCCCTGCAAGGACCGTTGAATTACCATTCATCGAGATTACGGGGCTCACAGCTCGAAGAAGCCTCGCAGCAGCCTCACGAATTGCAATTGATGCAGATGAAGTGGTCCTCTCGCCCAAGAGATAGTCATACGCCTCACCTCTACCATGAGCAATCATCGCGGAATCTGCCAATAGCCCCCTCTTTGCGCCATCAACTATTTTCTGACGAGAGAGTAGTGACGATTTTCTGGGATGAGAATCAGGGATATTGGTCACTCAACCACCTTCATTGACAAATCTAGGGGGGCTACTCCCCTATTCAAGGCGCTAGTTGAGACCAGGTCTACGCCCGAGGCCTGCCATCTCTTGAGATCATCGAAGACCACCCCCCCCGATCCCTCTAGTATGCACCACTCGCGTAGCCCTTCCTCAACCAGACTGGAATGGATAAGAGCACACATGTCTGGGGTCATGTTATCCAGTAACAAAACTATTCTTTCACAACCACCGAGATCTATTTGCATCTCATCCCACTTTCTCGACGCGGCCAGAGCTTGACATTCATCTCTGACCTCTATAACCACGAATTCTGCATGGGAGGCCATGTCTATGCCTGCAACAGCGACACCAACCGCGGTACACTCATCCGATATGCCAGGAGCAAGAGAAGCTAAGTCGTTCTCCTTTATCATCAGAGCATCAGCTCTTGAAAGCCGGTGCGTGAGGCCTCCCCCAACATGAACCGCCCATTTGTCTAGAAGCCCCCAATCAGTCTTTCTTGTGCAGGCGATTCCGATATCCCTTGCTTCTGATACCCATCTTTGAGTATTTGTTGCAACACCCGACATCCTGCCCAGTAAGTTTAGCAATATTCTCTCGCAACGTAAGATTTCGTTGGAGGGCCCCGAGACTCTGAGTACCTCGTCGCCATTCCTCAAAGAATCGCCTTCTTTCAGAGTCCAACGAATCTGACAACCGGGAAAATGAGACTCAATTAATCGGTTTATCACGAACAATCCTGAGATAATCCCATCGTCCTTGGAAACGACTCTCGCCGTTATTTGAAGATCTGAACCTCCTCCCCCTCCATGTTCGTCAGTAATCATAGCCAGCGTCCAAGAATCTATTGATTGAGTCATTATTTGACTTGGATGTCCTCCTCGAAAGAGAAGCTCAGACCTGTCATGAGGCAGCACGTTCACGTTACTTGGCAGTCGTACTCAGACTTGAATGGTCCGAATTGTAACCTACTCTACCAGTGCCCCTAAACTCCCCTCAACAGCGGACAAACAAGCCAGAATATCGTCCATGGTCGCTCGTATCCGGCCTAGTTCGCATGAGGACACGAAAATACTCAGTGTTACGCCATTATCAATTTCGGTGATTTCATATCTGAAGGAGTCTGGATCATCAGGCTGAATCGACTTAATTAGAGCTTCAGCTATGTCCCTGTGTCCAGTCCAATCAACTCTCGCCATGGCGTCCTCCATGATTCTGAGATGGGACAGTCATTTTTCATCCCGCCTGTTTCCGGGCTAATCAATAACAATCATCAGTGAGAGGCTCTTCCAAACGCCATGCATGGATACATGCCACCTTCTGACACTGCCGAGTCAGTGACATCTGGACATCCGGACAAGCTGTGTGACGCTATATCGGACGCCATATTGGATGAGTGTCTGAGAATAGATTCCAATGCCAGAGTAGCCGTGGAGACCATGGTCAAAGGGATTGGGGGAGAGGCTGTGATTATTCTCGCTGGAGAGGTGAGTCTGAACGGACGGACTCCGGATTATGAGAGGATAGCCAGAGACAAAGCCACCTCTATTGGATACGTTGACAGTAGAATAGGGATGGATGCCTCCTCGAGTGAACTTTGTGATGTTCTAACATACATCACCACCCAATCGCAGTTCATTAGTCAGGGAGTTGATGGGGACCTAGACACTCAAGGTGCTGGTGACCAAGGGGTAATGTTCGGATATGCATGCATTGAAACCGAACAGACCGAAGAGCTCAGAGGAAGATTTTTCCCTCTTGCAGCCGCGCTCTCCCAGAGATTAACTCGGAGGCTCGAACAAGTCCATGACGAACAAATCATCCCATGGATTAGACCTGATGGCAAGAGCCAAGTAACTGTGCAGATTGATAAAAAGAATAATGCTCCAAAAGGGATTTCCACTATTGTAATTGCCGCCCAGCACGCTCCCGATGCAGGACCCAACTGGCCAGACGAAAACAACCTCTCAGATGAAGAGAGGAGACTCTACATTGAGGCGGAGATTAGAAAGCATGTAGTCGAGCATGCCATCCCTTCATCCCTGATGAAAGATCCAGAGGTTATTGTCAATGGGACCGGTTCATTCCCCGATCCAGGAGGTCCATATGCCGATGCTGGGCTAACTGGTAGGAAGATAATCGTAGATACATACGGTGGCGGGAGGCACGGCGGAGGTGCATTTAGCGGGAAAGACCCATCCAAGGTAGACCGCTCCGCAGCATACTATGCGAGGTGGGCAGCGAAGCACGTTGTAGCCTCGGGAATCGCTGAAAAGTGTGAAATCCAAGTCGCGTATGCAATCGGAAAATCCAACCCAGTGGGTCTCAGAGTGGAAACTTTCGATACGTCAAGATCGGAGCTAGGCACTGACCCCGATCAGGAGATTTCTAGGCTATTGATGACGCACTTCGATTGGAGGCCCGCAGCAATGATCAGGGATTTGGGACTGAAGCGACCGATATACTCTGCAACATCATCCGGAGGACATTTTGGAAGAGTCCCCACTGATGAAGGATTATTCCCCTGGGAGCGTCTAGACTCAGAGAAAATCGAGGCTCTCGCAGGAGCAATCAGGGATCGGGAATAATCCTAGCAGGTGATCATCTCTCCGAGGGTATTGAAAGCGAACCCTTCTATCGGGTAACATGTCAAGAATACCTGCAGTGCTCCTTCAACAGTTTCTTGGTATGAGTGAGTATGAGAGAACCCTAGCGATAGATAAGATCTCTAGAGAGCTAGGAATCACTGAAAATGAGATAATTTCCCAGCTGGAGGAGTTTCAGAGTGGGGCAGTTAAACCTTCAAACCAAGCGAAACCTGCTAACTCTCCCCCCGACAGGGAAAGTAAGTTCACTGCTATGCAGGAGGGAGAGGGCTCTCCAAAGTACCTTCAGGATACGCACAAATATCGATTCTCATACGATCCTAGCCATTCAGGAAGGAAGAGGCAATCGGAGGTTAAGCAGGCCATAGCCTGTCCGAATTGCAATGCGGCTTTGGGAATCCCTTCGATTAGACCGATTACAGTGAAGTGTCCAGCATGTATGAATGAGGCGACCTTCGAGAACTAGACTCCCCAGAACTCGCTCCCCCTCCCGCTCTCGTCTTCTTCCGATAGAGAGTCGACAATCACACTCATTAGATACCTCCCTAGAATTGCCATCACGGGGAGAGACCATGTTGCCGCAACAGAGTCAACACGGAGATCTAGGTCTTGACCGCCTAACATACTCAGCGAAACCTCGTTAATGGCTGATATGACGAAATATGCCACGAAACCGGTGGCTAGAAGCATTATACTCTGACCAGTGAAGGACCCTTCCTTCCACCTCAGTACTCCTAGGGAGAGGAAGAGAGAGAAGAAGGCCACCAATATCCATGACAGAGCATTATCAATAGCGATTACCCAAACTGCGATATCACTATTCACCGCATTGACATCAAAATTCGTCGAGGAAGGCAGTATCGAAGAGGCATAGGACTCAATCTCCGAACTGGTAGCATAGAGTACTTGTATCACAGTGACAACCGCGATCATCATTGAAACTAGAGCCAACGCCCATAACATGGAAGTGAGAAGACTCCCGGTAGCCGCCGCCCGCATATCATTAACCAAACGATCCAGTTGTTGTTCCCAACCCAGTCCTCTTGATAGTAACCAGATTCCAATGATTAATGGCAAAGTACCAATCAAGGCGCTACCGTAGTCAGAAGGCAAAATTAGGCCAACGCCTAAGATAATCATAACCGCTGCTATCGGAACTAGTAGTCTGGCTCTCCAACGTGGGTCTTCGATTGCTTTGACTACGTAGTAGTAAGTGTTCTCGATACCTTTGGACTGCCTCACTATAATTTTTTCAATGTGGTCGACCCTGACTCTGGACGTAATGATGGGCAAGGCCTCTTCATCATCTGCCCCGTCTGTCACAAGTATTGCCTTGTCGGGTTGGAACTCTTGGATGACTTCATCCAACTGCGTCGCAATCTCCCTGTCGCTTCTGGCGCCAACTCTAACATCTCCAGTAAGCAGTGCAATCTGGACCTCGTCGTCCCCGACGACTTCTTCAGCTAAACGATCGTGCTGATGAAGCGCACCCAAGATAGCATTTGTATCTGACTCCTCTGGGTCCGCAATGCCCAATCTCAGCGCCGCCGCCAAAGTGGCCTTCCTTCCCACCACTGGACCTCTGATGCCTGCCTTGACACCAAGGTCATTATCACGGTCAACAGTCAACACCAGAGTTCGTACCATTCCTCCGCCTCACCCCTTGATAGAGACAGAGCGATATGAAGAATTGCACGAAAACATCTCTCCAACCTCACTTATCCGGTGGTCTCCGTCCCACCATTCTCGGAATATCTCCTCCGTTGTTTGGCTCTGATGTACTTCAGTGGATGAGTAAGCCACTCTTGATCACAGAGCCTATCATCACCAACCTGAACCGGACACCTCGCATTTGTCTTTAGAGAAGCACACCCGTTTGGTGTGTAATCTCCCTCGTATATGTGTGACACCTGATAGGAGGTGGTGTCTGGATTATAGTCAGGAGCTCCTGAGAAGAATCCACAAGTTTGCTCTTGTGTGTGGCCAATTGCCTTGGAGAAGGACGCCAAGAATACCCTGCCGACATGGTTAACATTGACCCCTTGATTCAATTCGGAAATTGCAGACTCGAAGCACGGCGGCCAGTCCTCCCTAACTGCCGCAGAGACCGGCATCTCCTCCTTCACCCTAAGTGCCAATACCCCAGTTATCCTTTCCACAGCTTCAGAGAATTGGGCAGCAAACTCCTCGGTCATCTTCTCCATTCTCTCCCTGCAAGTCGCGTCCAAATAGGACCTGACTCTTTCTTTCAGAAGCCTGGAAGTCCTCTCTCTACTGTTCTCTCCTGATGCTGGATCCATCCTGACCCACCCTCCCTCAACAGGCCTATTTGCGAGTCGCCAGTAAGACCCTGAGATTTTAGGGCAAAGCTCGATGAAGTCAGCGATTGGAACCCAATAGATCTCCTCTCCACCATTTTCCGATTTAATATCAGAAAGAAAGCTAGAGCAAATTATTGTGAAGTTGGAGCTATCTCGGCCGAATAGACCATCGGCTCTGCTCGCCTCTCCCTCTATCCATCTGGATAACAAACGCTCATCGAATGAGGCGCATACTACCAACATCGCATGTAAGAAAGATAGGGTCTCAGTCATCTTTCCAGCATCACTCGACAAATCAACAGTCGTAGAGTCATCAACACCATCTTTGTGCATAACAGACTCAAGCAAACGCAACCTTCCCCTTGTACGAACCTCCTCAAGCCACGGGGCCTCGATCAGATCTGCTACAGTCACCCCGTTTTCGTTCAGTACATTCCTTATGTGCTGACTCCCTTGTGGGAGCATAGGGTATCTGGATAAAACAATCCGATCTTCGATATCCGGAGGCTGGAGTGGCATCGGCACAACACCTAGTGAACCAAGAGGGTTATTCAACAATCACCGACCCCTTCCACTGGAGAAACATGTCCAGACCCCCCACCGATCTCCTACCTCACATCAAGGAGGTTGTAACAATTCAAGATGAGTTCAGGACTCATTTCGAGTGGGGGCTCGATCATGACCAACTCAGTGCAAAGGAGCTAATTTCCATTGTGGAGGACTCAGGAATCGATTTATGGAGTAGGCCAAATAGGGCCGCTACGGTAGCCAACATACAGAGAAGGGCCGTATTGAGGGAACAAAACGTGGCAATCCTTGGTGCGGCCATAGATGTGGAAGAGTTAATCCAAATTCTTGAAACACCGACCCTGCTAATCGTTGCCGACGGGGCAGCAGGCGTATTCTCACTCTTGCCAGATACCTCTGCTGAGAGAGCCTGGTCTAGACTGCTATTCATGGTCAGCGACGCTGATGGTGGAGATGGTACAATTCAGGCCGCTAGACGCGGAAAAACAATATTCTTGCATGCCCATGGAGACAATCGAGAGGATTGGAAAAAATTACTTGACATATCCATTGAGGCCTATTCCCCCCCTCCCTTGGTCCTAACTCATCAGACACCCGAAGAGATACCTGGGATGCATAACCCCGGGGGATTCACGGATGGAGATAGAGCCGCCTGTATAGCTTTGTCATTGGGTATACCGATTCATAGAATAACTCTGTTGGGAACGAACACGGAAGAGGTTGGGAGATGGTCCGGAACGACCGTGAGAAGTACGAAACTCGAGAAATTAAAGTGGATGGGTAGAATTCTAAGATTACTCAAACTAGATTTCTGACTACAGGAAGTCCTCCAGAGTCATTACAGTCACTCTGTCGTTATTGAAAAGAGAATCTACGCTGTCTGACATCCAACCAACCCTCTGTTTCGTGTAATCATCAACACCATAATTTTCCATCACCTCTTTGGTTACTTGGATATACTTTCTCACAGCTCCCTCGGAAACGGTCAACACAACGTTCCCTCCGCATGTCGCCACACCATCATCGGAGCTTGAGAATCTGGGCCCCCTTGAAACAGCCCCGGCCCTCTGAATGCACTTGCCAGCCAGAGGCATCCTCCGATACGAGTGACCGCACTTCACACATCTAACCTTCTGCCTAGTGAAGGCCATCATGTTCCCTCTCATGTCAGGGAGGAAATGAGATTCTATGACCTGCGACGCGACCCTGTCAACACTAACAGAACGAAGTCTACTTCCAAGAGCCAACTGCTCGCCCATCTTGTCAGTCATACTAACTAGTGTCTTGTATGCAGAATTAATGGGCCCGGAATCCAACTCTCCTGAGTCATGAGTCCATCCATATCCTCTCAGATCCCCTATCGTCCCGAGCCTGTCACTCACTAGATCGACCAGATTAGATGCCTCATTGGGGTGTGGCTGTGATAGGGAAGCCTCATAGAATGCCCTCGAATAACTCCAGGAGCAGTCTACATTCAATGCCTCTTTATCTATCTCCATGGGATTTAGCCTTGTAGTTAGTACAAGAGGGGCGTCCATTCTCCCGCCTCTACCAGCGGGCAAGATTTCCTTTGAGAAATTCAAAAGACCGTCCATTAGCATCATTATGCTGTCCTCATCCCCATCGCAGTTTCTTCTTTTTGCCGCGTGGAACAATGGATGCGCATACCCCGCAGAAGAAGAAGTCCAACCAATAATTCTACACAGGACTCCTCCTGAGGTATGAGGGGCAAGACCGATGGCAAGCCTGCCCACCAAGTCAACCTCGGTCGAGGCATTGTAAAACGGCTCCATACCATAGAAACGAATGAGGAGCTCATCAACAAATCCACAGGTTGCAAGAAGATGGTCCTTCGACCTAATGGAAGGAATGAAGTCTTGAGGTAGCAACTCAAGCATCTGCGTATCGGAGCTCAACCGATTCCCACGAATATCATGTGTGTATCCAAGCCCGACTAAAGTCTCCCAAGAAGTACCAATCTCGATAGGTTTGAAATGAGTCACTGGGACATCGCTCATATCGTATCTCGATGTACCATCCCTGAAAACCGACACACCATGCTTCGCTCTCAGAATTCCCTTCTCCAATGGCTCAGGGGATTGTCCGATGGATACCAATCCCTTAACAGCCTTAATTTTTGAAGGAAGCTTATCCAGCCCCAGAGACCTTCTCTTCACCTCCATTATGGATGAAATTGGAACAGTGGTGAACTCCCCCTTCCTCCTTCTATTGCCCCCTCTTCTCTTTCGCACCTCTGTTCTTCCCCCACATTCTCTCGCAACATTTGGATCAGGTCTTTTATGGCATCTGATATGGGGGGATTCGGAGCCACATACAGTACATATCCTCGGACCCATCTGAACCCTAATACTACCTTTTGAGGAAGACTCCCCAAGTAGCCTCTGTGGACCCCCAGTTTCTGCAATTGGATACAGAGAGTGGACCATTGGCTTCATCTCTCTAACCCCTGACTTCTCAGGCCTCCCCATCCTAGCGCCTATTCGGCAAGTTGCTGAATCCTCCCACCTGCATGAGGAAACCTTCCTAACCAGCCAAAGTGCTCCATCAACAATATGGTCATCAATCAATGAGACAGATTTTCTAAGCTCCGCTGCATCCGCTGGCCCTGAATCTTGGATTTCCTCCGAGGCCCTATCGCCTATTGCTTCGGTTTCCAATGTTCCCTTGCCTTCCTGCATTGCAACTGTTGTAGCACGAACTCTTGCAACTCCTCTTCTTCTCTCCAGATCCCTCAATCTCTCTCCTTCTGCTCCGACTATCTCCTTGGCTCTCTTGATTCTTCCAAGCCGATCCTCTATGTGATCAGCGGAGTCCACTGAACGATTTACCACCCCGGATTCGTTGATCAGGCCTAGCCCTTCCAGAAGACCTTCCCAATTTCTAGGTATTATGATATCACCATTACTGTGTGAGTGAGCCAGTCCCAATGTCAGAAGAGCAGACTTGATGATTCCGTGTTTCTCTATTGACATCCAAGAAGGCCACCTGTCAAAATCAGGCTCCCATGAAAGGTCTGAAACAAATGGTGAATCGGAACCCCATCCTTCAGAAGCACCAGGAATCCTCAAACCTTCTTCCCCCACAGTAGAGCCAATTAATGACTCCGTTAGTGGATTTACTACTGAGATAGGAAGATCCGACCACCATAGATTCCAAGGAGGAGGAACCGCTGTTCCAAACGAGTCCCCAATGCTCTTTGATTGGATCCAATCCAATTCCAGATCCCTAAGATAAACATACCAAGCTCTTTTCCGCCAATCTCTTTCCAGAGGATCTTCTCCACCTCGAGATACCGCTCCGTTAAAGGGTAGTCCACTTGGAAGCTGATCGACATCGAGTCCCATTATCTCGGCAAATTCGATGACTTTACCAGGCTGGTCTAAGGACTCCGCTAAATCTGCAGCCCACCAATCCCTATTGTATGCGGAGGGTACCAGCGACTTGTTATTCTCAAGAAACTCACCGAACCCCATTAAAATCTCCCCATTATCCCAGATTGAGACGACTCTTTCCTTGACATTATTCCAATCCTCGATGGCATCCACTCTTCGAAACTCCCCATTGTCAAGAATAACCATTGGTCCTTCTATATCCGTGCATGGAGTTACGGCGCAGGCTTTACCAGGACGCTCAATCTTCATCTGAGTTCCGACTGAAAGAAATCCTCCTGCCGCTTCCATGGAAACCGGATTCAGTCCAGCCGCTGCCAATCCAGTAGCCCTGCTTCGGCCATACCTCAGCCTGAATCCCCCCGGCTCGCATGGCTCTCCGAATATTGGACGTCCAGCAATAACATCATCCATGTATCTCGAAATCTGTGGAATTTGCCGACTTTGGAAACTTTTTGACTTGGCAGTATCATCTTTGCCCTTCTGGGCGAATTGAGATATGAATTCCCACCCAGATATCTCCATTCTTTCTGTGTGCTTCACGATCTTTGGGGCTTTGAGGCATAACCCCTCACCAATGACCAGCATAACACCTCCCCTGACCCTTGTTCTAAATGAGCCATTTTCGTTCTGAATATTTTTTACTTCCTTGAATCCCGCGCATTCCTGCTTTTCAGTCTCCTCTCCGTTGATCATAACTGGACACGCCCTTACTATCACTTCCACCTCCTCAGGAGGAGGTTTGTATTGCAACCCCACTCTGTAAAGGCCAAATTCTTCCTTTACTCTCTCCACTTCACTCGTGGAAGGAGTATACCTACCAATACCCAACTCCCGTCTAATCATGTCTCCGATAAGTACGCACATTGCTTGGGCAGTACCACCAGCCGCTCTTATTGGGCCACAGAAGTCTATGGACAGAAATTCCGAACCATCTGAATTATTGAGAATTCTTACAGCCCCTATCCCATCAAGGGGAGCTACAAGAACGGCCTCGGTTAGTACTGCGAGCCCAACCCTCAGGCCACAATCAATAGCCTCCCGCAGGTCCCCATCACGGGAATACATTCTCTTTGCTACATCAACTGCAATCTGAATAGATGCACTCTCCCTGTCAGTGTTCAACAGAATCTCCCTCAAACCCTCCTCTATTTCCAATCCCTTGAGATATTCCTCGAGTAGTTTTTCAGTCCTGCTGGCTAAGTCAGAGGCCCTGGGAATCTCTATTTCAGTACTGAAATCAAGGCCCTTAGCCTTCGCAATTTCAGCAATATCATACGCTTCCTGGGTCTTCGAGTCCAACCATAGTTGGTATGATTCAACCTCTAAGGCCAGCCTCTGATGATCGAATTGAGAAACACATTCTATCCCCTCACTCATCTCTCAGCCCCCTCTAATACACCTCCACAGGATGGGCCGCACAAGAACATTGACCGTATTTATCCACTTTGAGACAATTTCTAAACCGAACCTTCATGCCAGTCCTACCGCCCGACAACGGTTGGTTATGCAGCAAATCTCACCACTAGAAGCCAAGCTCCAGCTAATTGAGAGAGTAAGGGAATTAGCATATCTTCATTCCCCAGATAATCAATTTACACTGGCTAGCGGTAGAAAGAGCCCGCATTTTTTCGATATGAAACCAGTGATGATGAACCCCCACTGTGCCCATTTAATTGGAGTATTGATCCATGATTGTATTGATTCCCTAGGGGGAGTCGATGCCATAGGAGGACTTGAGCTCGGAGCGGTCCCCTTGACTGCAATAGCGATCTCAAAGGCAGGCAAAGGATCCAAAATAAGGGGTTTCATGGTAAGGAAGGAGCCAAAGGGAAGAGGAGGGAGGAAAACTGGAAACCCACCTGGCATCGAGGGTTCCACGATTAGATCCGGTGACAGAGTAATCTTACTAGAAGACGTTACCACAACAGGTGGGTCCGCCCTCAAAGCAGCCTCAATGATGAAATCAATGGGTTGCGAATTAGTAGCTTGCGTGACAATTCTCGATAGGCAAGAGGGAGGAATGGAAGCATTCGAATCAGCTGGAATTAAACTAATCCCTCTAATTCTAAGGTCGGATGTCACGGGTGATTGATTGGACAAACACATCATCGATCCGCAAGGAAACCCGTATGATCCAACAAAACTACCTAGGAAGGAATACGTGGGGGCCTCTGCATATTTCGATCTAGATTTGAGGGCCGGAATTGTTGTTGACGTTCAGAGATTCCCCGAGATGAATAAGCCATCATACAAAATCCAAGTTGATTTTGGTCCGATAATTGGGAAGCTATGGAGTTCGGCCCAGATTACGAACTACGCACGTCACGATTTGATAGGAAGAATGGTAGTAGGGGCAGTCAACCTAGGTGACAAGACTTTACCGACAGGTTTTGTGTCTCAATTCCTAGTTTTGGGGGCACTTGATCCCGACGGTTCTGTGAGGCTGTTAGATCTCCCAGATGGCGTACTACCTGGATCAATGGTAGCCTGAATCTCCATCATCTCAGCCAAATTTCTGTATTTTCAATATACGAATTCTAACCCCGTCCAGTAGTTACACTATTGGACTGTGTGCATCACGCACATACATGCCGACCATAGTCAGGATGACGACAAGCGCTGGAGATATTGATATTGCACTGTATACTGAGGACTGTCCGGAAACTACCGGTAACTTCCTGAGATTAGTGGATGATGGTTTCTATGACGGATTACACTTTCATCGTGTAATCAAGAATTTCATGATTCAAGGAGGTTGCCCTAGGTCCAAAGATCCATTTGATGGAAGAGCTGGAACGGGGGGCCCTGGGTGGAAGATTGACTGTGAGCCATCGGCTTTGGCAAAGAGGCATGATAGGCCAGGATTATTCTCAATGGCAAATGCAGGCCCAAATACGGGGGGTTCACAATTCTTCCTGACAACAGTACCAACACCATGGTTAGATGGAAATCACGCAATTTTCGGAGAGGTTGTTGAGGGAATGGAGAACGTGTACAAGATTGAGGGCTGTGATACCAAGCCCGGAGACAGGCCATATGATCCACAGAAGATCATTAGTGTAACTAGATTGGAATAATAATCGTCGTATGGTAAGCCAATAACTAATTTTATTAATAATTAATAATTCGGAGATATATGGCAAAGCACCGCGCTGGAGATCGAAGAATCATAAGCATCAGTATACCAGAGGAAACCGCTAGGAAGCTGGACCGAAGGGTAGGCAAAGGAAAATCTAGTGGCAGGTCGGCAACGATTGCCAAGATGATTGAGGAGGGGCTATCTCGAAATATGCTGAGCAATACCACCGAAGCTATCGTAGAGCCGAGGTCTGCAAGGGCAAATCCATCCGAGTTCAGGGTCGAAGTTGATACCATGGGAGAGGTAGAAGTACCCGCCGACAGATATTATGGAGCTCAGACCGCCAGATCTCTGATGAATTTCGATATCGGTGAGGAAACAATGCCAAGATCGATAATCAGAGCCTTTGGAATCCTAAAGATGTCAGCAGCTGAATCCAATTCAGAACTCGGGGAATTAGATAAAGACGTAGAATCTCTAATCGTATCTTCGTGCAAGGAGGTTATCTCAGGGAGTCTAGACGAACACTTTCCTCTTAGTGTGTGGCAAACTGGTTCCGGTACCCAGACAAATATGAATGCTAACGAAGTCATAGCAAATAGAGCAATCGAGCTTGCTGGAGGGAGGCTCGGGAGCAAGACGCCAGT
>DAVY01000015.1:42052-52879 GCA_002505775.1 Euryarchaeota archaeon UBA130
GCCATGCATATATCGTCAGCCGAGCAGATCACAAACGTACTTTTGCCTTCGTTGCACTATCTCAGAGAAGCTCTTTCGGCCAAATCAAAGGAGTTTGACTCCATCGTCAAAATCGGGAGGACACATCTCATGGATGCTGTACCACTTACCCTCGGTCAGGAATTCTCTGGATATGTTTCAATGCTAGATGCAGATATTAGGAGAATCGAGTTCTCCCTTATCGATCTGTACGAATTGGCTCTTGGTGGAACAGCAGTAGGTACCGGTCTGAATAGTCATCCAGATTTCCCAGATTTGGTTGCATCAAAAATCGCATCAAAAACCGGGTTACCATTCACTAGTGCTCATAACAAATTCTCTCAGATTGCAGCCCACGATGCAATCGTATCGGCTTCAGGCGCTTTGAATACTCTTGTGGCCTCCTTGATGAAAATAGCCAATGATGTTAGGTGGCTAGGCTCGGGACCCAGATGTGGAATAGGAGAATTGTCCCTCCCGGCCAATGAGCCGGGATCCAGCATAATGCCCGGAAAGGTCAATCCTACACAGTCAGAGGCTTTGACGATGGTATGTTGCCAGGTGATGGGAAACCACATCGCTATTTCTATCGGAGGGAGTCAGGGAAACTTCGAGCTAAACGTTTTCAAACCAATGATGATTTACAACCTGCTCCACTCAATCAGGATAATTTCAGATAGTTGCAGATCATTCACTGACAACTGTATCAAGGGTCTGAGGGCCAATGAGGCCAGGATTGCTGAACATCTTGAGAATTCATTGATGTTAGTGACTGCCTTGAACCCTCATATTGGGTACGACAATGCGGCGAAAATTGCAAAAAACGCCCATAAAAACAACCTAACTCTCAGACAGAGTGCATTGGAAATGGGGGCACTAACAGAAGAGCAATTTGATGAATGGGTCAGACCAGAACTGATGACAGGTACAAAGTAGACACTATTCGTAGAAAAAAACGTTTGAAAGGGCCAAAGAAAGGGTGGGAGCAGCAGGGGTTCAGCTTGGGGAAGCTTCCCCCCTGCGTACTCCGCAGGGTCCGGTTCCTCCTAGTTACCTAGGATTTCCCGGGTAGATGACTCTGGGGCCTCTGGGGTCCCTTTGTCTTTTTCTGGACTTGATGGGGTAATATCCCCCTTGAAGGATTACTCCTTCAATGCCCTCGTCGTCTCTCTCCATGGCTAGTGTCACCATTTTGATCCTCGATCGGTACCGGTCCTCCACAGGTCTCCCTGCTCTCGTTCCCGGTGTGTTTCTCTCAAGTTTCCTTCCCCTTCCTTGCGTCCGGTTATCTCTGCTCTCGTTCCCCACACCCGATTTCCTGGATTGTCCCCATCTCTGGTTTTCTTCCCTTCTATCGTGTACCTCTGCAGCATGGTCTTCTGGTACGGTTTGTGTTTTCCCCCCGAAGGGTTCGGTTCCGTTTTCCCCAGCTTCCCCCGTCGCTTCTTTCCCCTTCCTTGCGTCTGGTTATTTCCACGTCGGTTCTACTGCCGTCTCCTCGTCCACAGACGATTCAACTGTTCCCCGTTCACCTTTCGGATTCCGGTTCTACCTCTCCGACTTTGCGGATTCGGTTGTTGTGGCCCGCGGGTTTGCCGAAGCGCACCCACACCACTCCCCCGGAGCGGCAAAGTCAACAGGGCAAGCGACGGCAAATAAACCTTTCGCTCAGTATCACGTTTACAGTGGAAATGAGGGTCACTAAATGTTAATTTCCACTGCAATTTTTCATTCGCGGAGCTTCCTCAATCGCGCTCTCAATAGAGATGTCCTGGTGTCACGAGTTGTCTCCGCGCTTACTTCATCCATTCTTCTACTAAGGATTTGGCCGTTAATCGAGTAAATCCCCCCTCTTTCATCCCCGAGGACTATTGTATCTCCCTCCGAGTCAGATCCGATAAGACAGCACTCATGCTCCAATTCCAATATCAATTGACCTCCAGAATCCCCAGAAATATCAACATCCCCTGCCGTATCCGAACTTGATAGTACTAGCACCCTCTTTCCTGCACAGGCCCAATAGGTCTGCCCAGTCCCTTCATCGCCAAAGGGTCCGACTGCCATTGCAGATACCGCCGATTGAGCATCGTAGCTCCATCCATAATTACTCCTGATAAACCCGTTTTCATATGCTGTAATAAACTCCGAACCAATGTCTGGAACCAGGATACAGCAGACTGCACTTGACTCTTCGATAATAGGGGCCTGCCAAGACGACACGATCGGATTATCATCCTGCAACTCTTCAGTATGTTCTTCCACCAAAGATACCGCCCCGCTGGAATGACCAAGTATGGCTACTGCCCGTTCACAGTCCTGTTTCTTGTAATCTCCACAAACTATCGGACCCCCATCCCCAATCTCGAAATGCTCCGTATCATCGCCATCGATACTTAGAATGCCACACCTGGGTCTTCCAAGCCCCAAGATTACTTTACCGCGATGGAGGCCAATAAACCAGCTTCTCTCTGGAATAACCCATCGCTTACCCAACTCGCCGGATCGATTAAATCTCCATATCGATGATTCAGTGTAATCTCCGACCTCTATCTCATACACCGACGATGTCGCCCAAATTGAGCCTTCCACGGCTAGAACGTAATCACTAGCACCCTCCAGCTCTCTCTTCCAAAGAATCGACCCATCTGAGCCATCGAAGGCATAGAGCGAAGAGGAGGCCGTTACAAACACATGGCCATGATTCGTTGCAATATCTGAAACGGGCCCTTCAATGGATACTCTCCAGACCTCTTCCCCAGTCGAAGCTAGCCAACTAATTAGCAAGCCATCTTTAGACCCAGCTACAATAGAACCGTCCTTGAGGGAGATGGCTGTACAGGGGGACCCTAGATCTCGAATGAAGGACGAAATCGTATCGACCGATATCGAGGCCATGCATCATCCGGGAGACCCCGAGATATCGTGCTTTCGTCGGTCGCCCGATTAAATCCCGTAGAGACGAGCCACCTTTCTCTTCAGGTATTCCACAAAGGCCTCTGGTGAAGGCGGGGCCCCACATGCTTCCTCGATTAGCTCGGCCGGCTTCAAGATACTCCCCCTGCCATGCACCCTTGATCTCATCCAATCCAATAGAGGTGAAAACTCCCCCCTGCTTATTTGTGAATCATGATCCGGAAGATCTTCTCTAGCAGCCTCAAGAAGCTGAGCAGAATACAAGTTACCTAGGGTGTAAGTAGGGAAGTAGCCAATCGCCCCCATCGACCAATGAATGTCTTGAAGGACGCCAGATGATCTGTCTTCGGCTCTGACACCAAGGTATTGCTCATACATGTCGTCCCACTTATCAGGTAAGTCATCCACTTCAAGCTCTCCAGAAATAAGAAGCTTCTCAATCTCGTATCTTATCATGATATGAATATTGTAAGTGGCTTCATCTGACTCAACACGAATCAGACTAGGCTCAATCAGATTGACAGACTTCCAGAGTAGTTCAGCATCCAGATTCTTGGTGTTTTCAGGAAACTCCTCTTTCCATAGAGGTAGTATCCATTGACAGAACTCATAAGAGCGACCGATCTGATTCTCCCAGAGTCTACTTTGACTTTCATGGATCCCTAAGCCGTTGGCGTATCCCGCGGGTTGGAAGTCGAGATCTCTTGGACGGCCTTGCTCATAGGTTCCATGACCAGTTTCATGCATCGAGCCGTAGAGTGACCCAAATGGATCACTATCATTGTATCTTGTTGTCCATCTAACATCATCAGGATTAGGGCCTCCACAGAATGGATGGGTTGAAGCATCTCTTCTTCCAGAATCGAAGTCAAATCCAATCGCCTCTGAAACTTTCTGACTCAGTCTTTCCTGACCTTCACGACTCCACGAGTTATCCGTAATCCACGACATGTCAGGGACCCCTCCTCTTTCGGCTACAGACTTTATGAGGGGGGCCACCTCGGTTCTGAGACCATCAAATAGCGGGTCCAAACGTGCAACTGTCAATCCAGATTCATAGATATCCAAGAGAGCATCGTATCGAAGAGTTTCATACCCCAAGTAATCTGCCTTTTTTCTCGCAAAGTCAATCGATTTGGCTAGGTCGTCCCTGAAAATTGAGAAGTCATTTTTCTCTCTAGCCTCTGTCCAAGATATGACGGCCTTGGAGTTATGCCTGGCCATCTCGGAGACGAACTCAGTAGGTAGTTTTGTAGCTTTGACGTAAGCCTCTCTGGCCAACCTGACGTTAGCTCTCTCAATCTCATTCAATTCACTATTTTCCTCCAACTCATCCAGTAACTCCCCAATGCGAGGCGAGGTCTTTCTTCTGTGTGACTCTCTGGAAATCCATGCCAGTTGCTCGCCCCTCAATGTTGCAGCCTTAGGAGGCATCAGGACTTCTTGATCCCATCCAAGAAGGCTCCTAACCTGACTCATTAGATCAATGTCTTTCAATATCTCTAGAAGCTCATCGTAAGCATCCATGTCACTTGAGAGAGGGAGCTGCTCATAACTTAAGCCATCATTCTAAGCATCAACGCTCAATGCAATACCCAATGCAACACCTATTCCATACGAGATTAGACTGACTACGCCTAATATCCCGGTCATTTCAAAGAACCTTGACTTGAAGGAGACCCTCTCAACTACCGATGTATAGAAATTGAAAACTCCCACAATGAATAATCCAATAGCGAAAGTGCAAATTAATGAAGCCTCATACATCTCAAGGCCAGCCAGCCCCTCTTTAGTAGAGTCAAGAATCAAATAAGGTGAGACAAGGAGTATTACAGTAATTAGATATGATATCCAAGTAAAGAAGGCGGCTCTTATCGCTGAACCCTCTCTTTTTTCGGCCCTAGATGACAGATACTCCGATGCGCCCATACTGAAAGCTGCCGCAATCCCCGTAACTAAGCCCGCTAGAGCTATTAAGTCCATATCCTTGAGTGCGAAAGTAAGACCTGCCAGAGCACCAGTCAACTCAATCAAAGCATCAGACATCCCCAGCACTATGCTTCCGGAGTATTGAAGCCTCTCCTCTTCGAGCATTGAGATCATCTCTTGTTCATGCTTCTCCTCCTCTTCGGCGATTTCAACTAGCCCCAAACTTCTGTATTCAGATGATATGTCCCTCTCGGTTTCTTCCATCATCATGATGGAGAAAGTAAAACCGAATACCCTAGCCAGAATTACATGTTTGATAACCTGAAACCAGTCAGGACTAACCTTCTGTTCGGTGATTTTCGAAATAACCAACTCATGCCTTTCCTCTTCAAGTGCTATTCCCTCGAGAATGGACTTGTTCACTGGGTCGTTCTGAATTTTCGCCAGTCGCCGATAAACTTCAGCCTCGGTCGCCTCCATCTTCTGAAGAGAAAGGAGCCGTTTCAATCGTACTTCTTCCATAACCCTCCATAATGCCCGACCCTATTGAACCCATCCAATAGACCGAATCCATCATGTGTTCAGGCATTTCCGACACATCATGGTGCGCTGCAACACGGCGATTGTGTTGATCTTGGTACTCATCTCTCCAACACTTTCTGGCTGTTCAGGTCCAGTCAACGAAAATGGCGATGTGGAGCAGTATGAACACTGGTTACCGCCTGTCGAGGAACGATCAGGAAAGGAATACAGAAATGATGACGTATTCAGTAGGGTTTCAATTAATGGCACATATGACACAGGAGATGTCCAATCCATTTTCGTACCAGTTCCCTCAATTTCTGTATCCGATGGTGGAGCAGGATTCACGGGAGGGGCCGAAGTTCACCTCGGATTGTGGCTTCCAGAAAAGGAAGGGTGCGATTTGACAGTATCTGAAGTTCTAGAAGAATGCAAGGTCCCGGTCATTGCTGAGATAGGCCCGTACTACGATGATGGGGATGTTGATGCACTCACGCCTGCTAATAGGCTCGGAAGATTCCTAATCGAGAATTATGTTCAACATGGATATGGCGTAGCCCAAGTCTCTGTCTTTGGGACAGGCCAATCAAATCACTGCATGGACCTAATGGGGCATGATGAACAGGCTGGGATAAAAGCCGCTGTGGATTGGCTAGGGTCCCAACCCTGGTCCAATGGGAGAGTTGGCGCAATAGGAAAGTCGTACGATGGAAGCACACCATGGAACGCAGCAGCATCCGGATCGGATTATCTGGCTACCATAGTTCCGATGTCAGGACTAATCGGAGTGCACGATCTGATGTGGAGAAATGGCAGTATGGAGGCCAGAGGCGCAATAATGCACAATGGCGTATATGGGTCATTTGGATTGGATGGGGACAGTGGGGATATAGAAAATGCATGTGAGGGATATGTAGAGGGATACTATGCAGGCCCAGCAGCGTACCTGACGGGGGACAATCTAGCATGGACCGGATCAGATTATTGGGAAGAACGGCACTTTCTGAGTCGAGCATTAGAAATCTACAATGGATCAATCTACATCATCCATGGTCTGCAGGATTGGAATGTCGATCCACACATGGCCTTTCCAGCTCATCAAATGTCCGTTGATGCGGGCTTCGACGTCAAAGGCCTGTATGGGCAATGGGCTCATGATTACCCAGACAGGGATGGCGATGCAGGACATGCATCACTTTCATCAGGCAGAGGCGCAGAGGCGTATCCTTACACATTACGATGGGATTGGGCAGACGACATGCTCGAGTGGTTTGATTTCTATCTGATGAACAAGGGCCCAAAACCAAGACTAGTCGCGGAGGTACAGGATAATATTGGCGGTTGGAGAGTGGAAGAGACATATCCCCCTCCACAACTTGATACAATATCATTAACAATGGACGAATGCCAGATAGTGGGCGGAAGTGACACGATCACTTCATCATCCAGTTTGAGGGTGCAATGCCCAGAATTTGACTCCCAGACTAGGATAGTAGGAACACCAACAATACATCTCGAAGCTACAATATCACAATTTTCCACCAGTGGACATCTGTTCGTAGAGATGATACAGGCGAGTACCGAGATGCATCTAGGTCATGCAGTCATGGATCTTAGATTCCATGAAGGAGGAAAACAAGGAAGCACCCTGCTACCTGGTTCTACTGTTATCGCAAAAATGGAATTTTTTGGTATGGACGTGGTGGTCCCCGAAGGCGACGCCATACAGTTGATTATCTCCCAGACAGGCGAGGATTATGTTCCGAGCCCAGTCTCAACCTCACCAGTTACACTGTCAATGGGCAGTGAGAGCGTCCTTAATCTTCCGTCCGTGAATAGACAATGTTCGGATCTTTTCCTTCCCCCGATGCAAGACCCATATCCTCAATGCATAGTCTAAACATATTCCCGAACTCTTGATGCGTTTGAGGCTCCCGGAAGTGTCATGACAGAGGGGATTCCGCGCGTGAACGTCCCCGTTATCGACAGGATATTGCTTCACTTATGGGAACAAGACCATCAGGCTGACCACTACCTAGTCTCCAATGATGTAACACGTCCGGGAATTTCTGAGGTCTGTGCTTTGCATCCTCCAAATGTATCACGAGCTATGAGGGACCTAATGTCCGATGGATTGGTTTCTGAGCACATGCGTACAATCAGGGGGGAAGATCGCCGTCAGAAGACATGGCAACTTACTGACGATGGTAGATCAGTGGCCAGATCAAGAATTCTGAATCTGAGAGCCAATATGGTTCTACTAAGGGGGAGAGATGGGAAGCTATTGGAAATAAGAGCCGATGAGGCGGCAGAGAAACTCGAGACAAACCTGTCCCTTCTACAGGTTTTGATGCACGCCCAGCATGAGGGCGTACTGAATTTCGGAGATATAAGATTCGGAGCAATAGTATCTCCTCAGGAAGGAAAGATGGCTACAGTATCAATGCTTTCTGGAGCGCACTCAACTTACCATAACCTACCTCCCTCCACTAGGAAAGTACATGGTAGGCTATTGGAAAAGAATAAGCTCGACTCATGGTATTCCTCCGAAGTTCCCATGTTTGTTGTATCAGGAATCGCTGGCTGTGGAAAAACAACTCTCACTTCTCACTGGCTCAATAATCTAATTTCAAAGAATCCAGAAACTCAAGTTATGTACTACCCTTGTCAGCCATGGGATACCTCTCTAGGAATAGCAACAAGCTTACTGCATAGATTAGGCATAGGGGTTGAAGATGGTAAACAGGACCCGTACAAGATACTGGAGTCTTTGCCACTGAAACCTGGTGCTAGAATCGATATTGATTCATACAGGAGAAGATTATGCGCCCATCTCATCGACGAGTCAAACCTTGTTACAGAAAACTTTCCTGAACTATTAGTGGTATTAGACGATGTCCACAATATAGGTCCAGAGGGAAGCCACCTCTTTGGTGCTCTACTTCAGGTCGCAGAAACTACCTCAATCAGGTTGATTTTGATTTCAAGAACCAAATTGGTATTCTACGATACCAGAGATGTCCATACCAGAAATAGAGTGCGAGAGCTAGATCTTTCAGGATTATCAATGCAAGAAGTAGAGGACTGGGTTTCCTCAATAGACCTGCCTGAAGAAACTGGTGCAAATGAAATTCACAGCATAACAGGAGGGCATCCACTAGCAGTCGAACTCCTGGAACTTTATGGAAGAACTGTCCACGATGACTGGATGCGCTTCTTGGATCAAGAAATACTGGATGTCCTACCTGCCGAAAGTAGAGAAATCCTGTCAATTCTATCAGTCGCTGATAGGCCGGTACCCTGGGAGGTCCTAGCTAGAGCAGCTAATCATGACGGTCCACCACCAGAGGAATTGGTTGACAGGGGCCTGATGTTGGAACTAGATGATGGAATGTGGTTACACGAGGCAATAAGAACAAGGCTTCTCAGAGATGTCGGAAGGCCTCTAGAGGAAAGGTTGCGTAGATTGACAGACGCACTTGAAGTTTAGGACATGTGCCTATCGAGCCATGAATCCATTCCCGCCTTTGGCATGGCACCAGTCATTCGGTCAACGACTTCACCATTATTGAAGAGGATGAGAGCCGGAATCCCTCTAACACCAAATCTTCCCGGACTCAGAGGATTGACATCGGTGTTCACTTTGGCGATTGTTATGTCTCTCTCGGACGCAATTTGACTTAGAACTGGAGCGATCATTTTACAGGGCCCACACCAAGGAGCCCAGAAATCCACTAACACCCAACTACCGCTTTTTGTCACCACGTCAAAGTCCGAATCAGTAGTATCTATCACCTGTCCCATATACACACCTATCCTCCTGATAGGGGCTCCTCGTATCAACCTGTGTCTCAATTCTCTGGATACAAGGGATTGAGAACCTAGAACTCGTCCCAACGTCCAGAGCGACATGGAAGTTACACCTAGTATCTTAACTGCGGACTTATGCAATCTCGGTGAAATACTTGAAAATGCCGTTGAAGCAGGTATAAATTGGATTCACATGGATGTAATGGACGGAAACTGGGTGGTAAACAAGACAATTACATTCGGACCAGCCCTTATTAGATCAGTAAGAGAGAGACTTGGAGAGAATGTTTTCATCGACTGTCACCTGATGGTAACTAATGCAGAGGAGACTTGGAATCAGTACGTTGAAGCTGGAGTTGATATGGTCATTGCACATATCGAAGCAGTGGATGATTTCCCGGGCTTAATCAAGAAAATCCACAGTACGGGGACCCAAGTTGGATGTGTGCTAAATCCAGATACACCGGCTTCTGAAGTCATGCCCTTATTGCCAGAGCTGGATTTGGTTCTGGTAATGTCTGTTGTACCCGGGAAAGGTGGTCAATCATTCATGCCACAGGTGGAAGACAAGGTCAGAGAATTTAGATCAGCAATCGATGAGCAGGAGAAGGGGGGTGGAAAAACACCGATCTTGATGATTGATGGAGGAATAAAGCATCATAATGCCGCCATAGTTAGGGATTGGGGAATAGACATCGCGGTAGTTGGCAGTGGGCTAATCAACGAGAGGGGCTCAATCTCCCAGAATTTAGATGAGATTAACAGGGCTTTAGAGGGCTACTAATCAACGCATTGAAAATACACCCCCCCATCCAGTATCATGGTTTCAGAAGATTGGGTGGCTTCAGAAGTTAGGAAAGTTATACCAAACGCCTCTGTTGAAGCTACCGATCTACATGGGTCCGGGGATCACTTCCATGTCAGGATTATCTCAGAGGACTTCATTGGATTGAGGCCCCTACAGAGACAGATGCCAGTTCTGAAGCACTTCAAGAAATTCCTTGAGGACAATTCTGTCCATGCACTGGATCTGAAATGTATGACTCCTGAACAAGCCAAGACTCTTGGAAACACCGCCTTTGATCCTCATTCGGGCAAGCAAGAATTCTTTGGCATTCATGTTAGGAGACCGAAAAAGGAGTGATAAAATGAGCGGATTTAACTGGACGCCAACTGAATTGCAAGAGATAGTAGATGGAAACGAATTAGTAATTTTTATGAAAGGAACCCCGGAACAGCCACAATGCGGATTCTCTAGTCGTGGTTCTCAGATTGTAAGTGCATTTGCTAGGGAAGTAGGTTTGGAACAATTCGCATGTGTGAACGTCTTGTCGGACCCAAGAGCCAGGACAGCGCTAAAAGAATGGTCGGACTTTCCTACCATCCCACAGGTGTTTGTTCATGGTGAATTGATCGGTGGAAGTGACATAGTCCTTGAGATGTTTCAAGACGGTAGCCTTCTAGAGATGTACGAAGCCGGCCGAGCGTGAGGGGAAACACTCCGTCGTCCGAAGATCGACGAACAATGCTCATTGCACTAGCAGGTGCTGGGGCTATTTCCTTCGCCCCCATTTTGTATAAATTGTCGGAAACTAATCCCGCAACGGGTGCATTCTTCCGTATGGCTTATGCCGT
>DAVY01000015.1:53267-58947 GCA_002505775.1 Euryarchaeota archaeon UBA130
ATTAACTTTCTTGGCTGGAATAATCATAGCATTTGACTTTCTTGGATACCACAGTGCCATAGACTATGTCGGAACAGGAATCGCTACACTGATTGGGAACTCACAGGTCATAATTGTTACATTAGTTAGCTGGAAGCTCTTAGGGGAGAGACCAAATCGGTCCATTCTTCTATCATTGCCTGTTGTGGTAGTGGGCTTGGCCTTAATTTCAGGGATATGGGATGGGGAGCCTTATGGAGAGGATCCAACGAAAGGGGTATTTGCGGCAGTTTTAGCTGCATTTTTCTACTCATCATTTTTGGTACTCTACAGGTACTCTAACAGACAGATGGCCCCAGCCGCGAATGCGCAGTTTGATGCTACTGTCGGAGCTACCTTTGGCCTTCTAGTTCTAGGCTTGATGCCACTGGAACCAATCGGAGTCCAACAGATAAATTTCGAGATAACATGGCCAAGCCATGCATGGTTACTTGTGCTAGCCCTCTCCTGTCAGGTGGCGGGTTGGATAGCAATAACATATGCACTTCCCAGGCTTTCAGGGGCTCACACCTCATTTGCAGTCCTAATTCAGCCGGTATTGACCATAATTTGGGGTATCTTTCTTCTCGATGAATCTCCGTCAACTCAGCAGTCGGCTGGGATGATTCTAATTTTTGCAGCCATTATTGCGGTCACAATGTTTGGTGAAGCTAGGGCGAAGCCTGAATCAGTTTAGGTGTACAGGGCGAGAGATAATTGCGAAGGGATGGGATGCACTCAGCGAGAACCTATCGGCCCCGTACGTGCATTACTGAGAGCAGGTGATAGATAATCGTTGTTGGAAATAGAGGGAAAAATACACTTTTACCAATATTTTCATCCTGTTAAGATACAGATAGAATCTCTGCTCCACCCTCTGCAACATATACTGTATGCTCAAATTGGCCCACGTGACCCCCATCTTGGTCCTTCAACGCAGAGTAGACCTCAAGAAATCTTATGGAGGTCAATTTCTTTACTAGTTGACCCCACTTTCTTCTAAGTGACTCATCGTCCTCCTCGGGAAACGGCTTTTCTAGTAACGGGAAAGCCCATCTTTCAGCAAAAGGAAGTGTGTTGTACCTCTCCTCAATGTAGTGAGCTAATCTCGCACCCAACGGCTTGAGCTTTTTCTTTTCTAGTGCCCGCCTAATCTTTACATTCCCGGTTACTCTAAGTATATTCGAAGAATTATGGGGGCTTACATTTTCTACCATTCCACTGCTACCTGTTGTATTGAACGGTTCCACGGCGTATATCCCGCCCTCTTCTACTGAACCCTTGAAACTTGGGTTATTTGCGCCACAGGCGTACATGGGGATTGAAACTCCATCATGAAGACTCCATCTCTCCATTTTGTGCCCGCATAGATTCGAGATCGGCATGAATCCGTAGTCCTTAGAAACCTGCTCCGCAGCGGCCCCCACAACATGCCAGGGAGTACCTGGGTGCATCTTCTCTATCGCAGCATCTCTAGCCTCTCTCGCAGCCTTAATCTGATCAGTGTGATTACCTCCGTTTCCCACCTCCAAAGTCATTGCGTTATCTCCCAAGGCACCTTTGATATGAACCCCTACATCCAGTTTTACCAAGTCACCTTTTTCGAATACCATCTCCCGTTCCCACCCTTCAGGGGGGCTTAACTGGGTATTTGTGGTGTAATGAGCGGCAAAATCGTTTACCGATATAGTAACAGGAAATGCTGCCTGGCCACCATGCCTTCGTATGAACCTCTCCGCAGAGTCAATGACTTCATTCCAGCCCTTTCCGGCTACAATCTCCCCCTTGATGCCTTCCAGAGTCCTTCTGGCCACATGGCCTGCATCCCTCCATTGCTTCAAATCTGACTCTTCAACCAATCAAAAACCTCCTCCTCTTTGACTAATCCCTCTCTGAGCACCTTGGTTCCTGTAGCATCGGGTGAGCCAGTGGAGGATTGCCAAGATATCAAGGTACTGGGTGTGTCGCCCCCACAAATACCACTAACATGGGGGACCCTGTTATCCGAAGTGGAAAGAGATTGAGCAGCTATTGAAGTGTCTAGGATTGGGGCGCTACCTGACAAATTAGCACTGGTAGCTGTTAGTGGGCCAATATCTTCGATAAGACTCACCGCTACATCGTGTGAAACAACTCTGATTGCAACCCTGTTCCCCCCGAGTCTCTCATCGAGGTTCTTTCTTGAGTCTAGGACCACTGTTATCGAGCCTTTGGGGAAGAAATCCAACAAATCCTCAATTTCTTTTGGAACAAACGCAATTTCACGTGCCTGCTCCAGATTCGCTACCCCTAGGCTCACTGGCTGACTTCTCTCCCTACATTTTAGTGAGTAGAGTAGATCTAACGCGTAACTCTCCGGAATACAGCCCAGTGCAGGTTGAGTGGAGGTTGGATATACCACACAACCTCCTCGCCTCAGGACTGATAATGGATCTTCCATATTATCTACCTTATATGACGTCTGTTTGCAGGAGGAAGTGAGTATGCATGTGCTACAATTGACCCTACACTAAGGTCGGTATTGGTTTGGTGAGTATGCCTCTGAAAGATCCTTGCAACCTCGTAGGCTCCAACGTATATGTTTACGACTGGTATCAGAAAAATAAGCTTCCTGAAGGACCTTCTGTCCCACATTTCGCTGGTCATTTCACTACCATCCTCCGCAACCACGGCCAGCCCCATCGCTCTCTGCCCAAGGGATCTAGAAAATTTAATTCCAGTGAGCCTCCAATAAAGCCAGTGAGATGCCAGTAAGACGAAACTGTACGCGACCGAATGATGAGTCGATGTTGTCCAAGTCTCCAAAATCCAAACGTTCATCAGTTGAAAATTCGTTACTAGCATCAAAATAGTCGAAACAATCACCACATCAATTGCAAAAGATGTACCCCTTCTGGTAGCAGAAGCAAGTATTGTTCCCTCAGGAAGATTCCAGTGCTCGGAATTCTTCTCGGCTACTATCGCTCTTGCTATAGAGCCCCCTGATGGAGACAGAGAAATCGGTGAATCATGATCTACCATTGCGCTTCCTCAGACCATTCCGATGATGTGCCACGCCTCAAGGTTATGTTTTCTTGCATGTTCCAACCAAGCCGACCAATTCTCATCTTCCCTCAGTGTTGAGGGGTCTCCAATTACTATCAACCCTCTCTTCGCTCTAGTGAGTGCGACATTCAATCTTCTCGGATCCGATAGGAAACCAATCCTTCCTTCTGAATTAGATCTGACACAGGAGAAAACAATAACCTCCTTCTCTCTTCCTTGGTAACCGTCAACAGTCTTCACTTCAATATCCGAGAGGGTCTCGGGGAGAATATCTCGAATAGCTCTCACCTGTGCCGCATAAGGGGTAATGATTCCTATTCCATCTCCCTCAACCTCGCCAGCGTCAATTAAATCGCCAACTATCTTTGCGACCCAAGAAGCCTCGACCCTATTCTCCTTGGAAGCACCATCGGGCCCTGTCGCCTCCCCTCCCTCCACGGGTAAGAAAGCTACTGGCCTTTCCCAGTCAGGCCAGAGAATCCCTGCAGGAGCTCTTCTTTCCGATTCACGAACCCCATCCTCTAATCTACCTGAGTAGAATTGTTGATTGGGAAATTCAGAAATTGCTGGATGCATACGGTATTGCTTTGTTAACAAATGAGGAGACACTCCCATATCCATAATTCGTTCGAAAAGAGTTCTTGACAATCCCCCCTCTGAAGCCCTTCTTGAGATTACAGTAGGCGATAGCTGTCGATGATCACCCACCAGAACTACCTGTCTCGCGCCTCTTACTATTGGAACTAGTGTAGACGGCTCCGTAGCTTGAGTGGCCTCGTCAATTAATACTTGACTAAACCTTCTGCCATCTAAAATCTCATGTCCAGAGCCTATACAGGTGCAACAGAGCACCTGTGCCCTATCCAAGATGTCGTCTCTCATCTGCCCCTCTATTTTCCTCACTTCTTTCCATCCTCGGCTCAGGTCTCTATGGGCCAAGCCCTTCTCCTTCCCACCTCTCATCCCCTTTATTTTTCGACCCAGCTTTTCATTGAGCTCCAAATGATCAATCAAGTCCTTTCTTAGCGGGTGTTTCTCCATCATAGCATCCATAGTTGCTTCTCTCAAGCCCTCCCTTACCTTTACCGGCTGGCCAAGTCTCACTGCCCTCACGCCAAGTTGGAGTAAACCCTCTAGCAGGTTATCAACCGCAACATTAGAGTCGGCAACCGCTAAGATTGTCCCATAATCTTGCTGTGACCACGCCTCGACTATTCTCACCGCTGTATGTGTCTTACCAGTACCAGGGGGGCCCTGAATCAGGGTAAGCCTCTGTTGTACTGCGGCCATTGCAGCTTTCCTCTGAGAATCATTCATTGATGAGTCTAAAACGAAGGTCCTACCTCTGGAGTTGCCGAGTTGTGGAGGTAGAGAAGCGGTCCCAGACGGATCATGTACCGAACCAAGAAGCAGGTCTCTCAGAGGGACCCCTCCCTCTTCTTGGAAAATTGAGTTCAGAGAATCCCTCATCCGATCATATGCAACTCTGTTCGCTCCCCTATCCATTCTCCAGGAGTCCTTTCTCAAGTCGGACGGGGTCTCATTAATTACAATTCTAATTGAGTCCCTCCTCCTATCACTGACTATCGCCTCGATTGGCTTTTCGGACAACGGATCACCTCTGCTCAACATTACTATATCGCCCTGTCTAAACCTATGCTGGCCCAGATCCGATCCACTTTTTTTTCTCAATTTCACAATTCTCTGATCGAATAGCCACCCGTCAGGCTTGGCAATCAAATCAAAAAGAGCCAGGCCATTAGAAACTAGCCTTTCCTTGGGCCAATCCCTAAGTCTCTTTTCCGTAGTAGAAAGCTCGTCATCAAGCTCCCAGCGAATCAACTTTTGATACAGCTCGTGATGATCCTGACTCCTGTTGAAACGAGCCCGAAGCTCTTCATCAGCTACATCCACGCACAACCGTAAGAGAACCCCCTCATCACCATTACCTGACAGACGTCACTAACTTGGGACAGGTCAGACCACTCATATCCCCGTGAGGATTATACGATGTGTTTAGTGGAGGTGGATACTAGGGGGGGGATGCGTAGGTGTTTGACCGATTCAAATTTAATCGCAAGACAGCTGCAAATACAATTGAATGCCCTCTCTGCCAAGAGAAGAATCCAGAGGGATCTGACGTTTGTTCAAGATGCTCCTATCAACTTACTTTGGCTTCCCATCAGCAAGCTGGTAATGTCAACGAAGAGGAGACTTCGGAACTTTTTGATGAACTCCTCTCTGATTTCGAAGAGGACGAAGAAGAGGAAGTAGTTGACTGGTCCAGAACTACATTCACGATGGACGATGTAACTATCGATGTCAAACAGTATGGAAAAGATGACTCAGTGGTAACCAAACAGAAACCGAGCTTCGCTATGACTGTAGACACACCCGAACCCATAGTGGAGGAAGCTGAGGAAGAAGAGTATGAGCTGACCCCAGATGACGCACCAGAGTTTGTTACCAAGTTTGAAGTTCCAGATGTTGAGGAAGAAAAGTTGGAAGAGATTACAGTACAGCAGGTGGATCTTGTAAAACCAACCTCGGAATCCCCCGATGATGTTGAGACAGTACCAGCCGAGCAAATACCAGACCAACTACCAACAGAGGTGAT
>DAVY01000015.1:59293-62104 GCA_002505775.1 Euryarchaeota archaeon UBA130
GAAGAGCCAGAGCCCCTCCAGGAAGACATTGAAGAGTCAGAAAATCTACCAGCACCCCCAACTAACCTACCTCCGCACAAGGGTCCCGAAATAGCACCCCCAGTAGTTGATGAGGATCAGGATCCGATGCCTATTCCCCCCCCGCCTGATCTATCAATGATTGACTCAATTCCAATTGCAGAGGAAAAAGCCCCGAATTTTTGGCCATGGGCACAACAGGAAGAATGGTCCGGAAGAGATGTCGCCCAGAAGGTGAAATCCGCCATGGAAGCTGCAAAATCCAAAAATATCGCTCAAGCCACCGTAACATTGGACGAAGTTGGTCCACATCTCGGGGATAGGACGAAGCTAGTCTATCCAATCGGAGCACTTCTACAGAGGATGGGAAGGCCCCAAGCTGTGGACAGATTACTGGAAGCGGCGATGCGTGCCCATCCAGAAGACGAATCAGTGTTGTCTGCAAAATCCAAATTAAGGCCTTAACGATAATCCGTAGGTATCATTCGATAGACTCTCGTGCGGGTTACAATGAGGCGGGCGACTAGTTCAATTAGAGTGGACGAAGATCTAGTTCTGAGACCAGCCTCCAGACTACGTACTCGGGAAATTATTGAGGCATTTGAGGAGACTTGGCCAGAGGTAAATAGAGCGATGCCGTGGATTAACCCGGATAGCAATATTTCCGCACAAATGTCCGAATTTCTTTCAGAAACCGAGAGGATGGGAAGGGCCGGACTGCTACATCACTGGGTCATGATTAGGCCATGGGATAACTCGATTCTAGGACTTATTGGCTTTGACCGTGTAACTAGATCAGGTCAGGCAACATGGAATTTGGGATACTGGGTAAGAAGCTCTGAACAGAATCATGGAGTAGCCAGTAAGTCAATCGAAGCAGTCTTGAAGTGGATGGGAGAAATTGAGGAAGTTAACATCGAGCTCAAGGTCGATCCACTAAACATACCCGGAAAGAGTACAGTATCAAAGATTGTCAGGAAGTGGTCTGGAAGGAGATGCATCGAAGGCGACTCATCAATTACAATAGCAGGCGTGAGAACCGTGCATGAGTGCCATGTAGTAACTGTGGGCCCTAAAGGTCCGAGTAAATGAGCACTACACTATCGAACATTGAATAAACAATCACCACTCGCGAGTTTGCTCCGTAGGGGCAGGTGACAGCATGACAGGTCCAAAACCGAGACAACGGCTACCTGACATGGACCCCGAAGAGACCGATGAGTGGCTAGAATCACTGAGAAATGTAGTCGACTCTCACGGAGTAGAGAGAGCAAGAATGCTCCTACATGAATTGATGATTGAGGCCAGTGACCTTTCGATCCCGATAAAGCCCCCCTCTCGAACCCCCTATCTGAATACCATTTCTCTCGATCAACAGCCCCCTTATCCAGGGGATTTGGAAATAGAGAGAAAAATTCAGAATGCGATTCTATGGAACGCCGCTGTTGTCGTATCGGACTCCAATAGAAGGATTGACGGAATAGGAGGGCACATATCCACATATGCATCAAGCTCAACTCTTTACGAGGTAGGATTCAATCATATCTTCAGAGGGAAGGAGCACAATGGAATTGGAGATGCCATATACGTCCAAGGGCACGGGAGTCCTGGAATATACGCGAGGGCCTTTTTGGAGGGCAGAATAACTCTTGATCAGATGCTAAATTTCAGGCAGGAGGCCTTCAAAGACGGGCTTTCCTCATACCCCCACCCCAGACTTATGCCAGAATTTTGGGAATATACCACTGTTTCAATGGGACTAGGTCCTTTGGGGGCCGTAATGCAGGCAAGATTCTGGAAGTATTTGCATCAGAGAGGTCTCGCAGATACTTCCCAGAGTAGGGTATTCGCTTTCCTGGGAGATGGGGAGATGGATGAGCCAGAATCCATAGCCTCAATCGCAATAGCTGGAAGAGAGAAACTCGATAATCTGATAGTTGTCGTAAACTGTAATCTCCAGCGTCTTGATGGCCCTGTGCGTGGTAACTCCAAGATAATCCAGGAGCTGGAGGGACTCTACAGAGGGGCTGGATGGACTGTGATCAAGGTACTATGGTCATCTGGGTGGGACCGTATAATGAATGAGGACTCTCTGGGAGTGGTACTGTCGAGGATCGAAGGAATAAATGATGGAGATTGGCAACGGATGAGTACCCTACCTCCTTCTGAATTCAGGAAGGAATTTTTCTCTGGTGACGACAATCTCTCCAGTCTGGGAGAATCATTGTCAGACGAGGATATAGAAAATCTTCGCAGAGGTGGTCATGACCCACGTAAAGTGTACGCCGCATACAAATCTGCGGAAGCTGCTCAGGGACCCGCTGTTATACTGTCTCATACCGTCAAAGGATGGGGAATAGACTCGTTCGAGGGAAGAAACTCAACTCATCAAAAAAAGAAGATGGCAATGGAAGATCTAATGGCCTATCGAGACTCTCTGCAACTACCAATAGATAACGAATCACTTGAAAAAAGCCCATTTTTCCACCCGGGAGGTGACTCGGAGGAAATTGATTACATGGTAAAAAGAAGAGAGGAACTAGGAGGATTTTTACCATCAAGAAAATCCCCAATAATTGACATTGATGCCCCGGATAAAACTACTTTCTCCGAGTTCGATGAGGGTACCAGAGAAGGACAATTAGTCTCGACCACAATGGTATTTGTGAGACTATTAAGAAAACTCCTGAAGTCAGAAATCGGGTCTAGAGTAGTTCCGATTATTCCAGATGAAGGAAGAACCTTCGGTATGGATCCTCTATTCAGTGAATTTGGAATTTTCTCACAGTTCGG
>DAVY01000015.1:62474-85977 GCA_002505775.1 Euryarchaeota archaeon UBA130
GACTCAGGACAAATCATTCAGGAAGGCATCGCAGAAGCAACATCGATGGCCACATGGACAGCTTCAGCGACTTCCTATTCCCACTCATCCTCGCCAACCCTCCCGTTCTACATATTCTATTCCATGTTTGGATTTCAGAGAACAGCAGACCAAGTGTGGGCGGCCGCTGATTCAAGAGCTAGAGGATTCTTGATGGGTGCAACAGCTGGAAGGACTACCCTCAATGGAGAAGGACTTCAGCATCAAGACGGGCATAGTCTTCTATTCGCATCAACTGTGCCAAGCTGTCGGGCATGGGATCCAGCCTATGCCTACGAGCTAGCCACAATAATTAGACATGGGATCGAAGAGATGTGGGTCATGAACAAGGACGTCATTCACTATGTCATGTTGTACAATGAGAATCAACAACAACCCGCCAAGCCAGACGGATGTGACGAGGGGATAGTCAAGGGTGCTTACAAACTTCAGGAATCCAAAAAATCAGATACCGGCCATGTGAGAATTCTGGGCTCTGGCCCCATCCTTCAATATGCCCTGGAGGCGGCATCCTTGCTTGAATCAGAGTTTGAAATCTCATCCGAAGTTTGGTCAGTGACATCTTACGGTGAGCTAAGAAGAGAGGGCATGGAGTGCGAGCGTCACAACAGACTCAACCCACAATCCGAAAAATCTGCCTATGTCTCTGATTGCTTCGGAGATGACATACCAACAATTGCTGTATCTGACTACATTGCGGCAGTTCCAGAAATGATTCAGAGGTGGGTTGGAGGCAGATTTACTGTACTAGGAACTGATGGTTTCGGGAGGTCCGACACAAGGGAGGAACTCAGGAGATTCTTCGAGATTGACACAAAGAGCATAATTCTAGCTGCCCTATCAACTCTTGAGAGAGAGGGGACGCTGAAAGAAGGAACAGTGAAGGAAGAATCAGACAAGATGGGAATCAGTGGCATAAGGGAAGACAAGGCGGCCTAGTAATGGGTAGATTCAGAAGAGCTGTGAAATTAGCTACATGGATTTGGAAAAATAAGATAATTTTGGCCACATTAGGATCAGTGATCTCCAGATTCAGGAGAAAGTAAGGAGATTTTATGCTACAACTCGTCCAAGCAAGGGTCATTCAGAGCATAATTATACGACAAAGCATCCCCTATGCTTACCCAATCCGGTGTAGTTCCATCAACCCAACCATACCTGTGACCCGGTATGAGTCTCCAGTCTTCTGGCAGACTTTCGAGAATACTCCTTGCATGGCGAATACTGCTCCACTGGTCCCTTGGATTACTGCCAGGTAAGTCCACCCTTCCCATGCCATTAGTGAATAGGAGATCGCCAGCGTGATAGACTCCATGTCCATGAATGGTGACATGTCCAGGAGCATGTCCCGGCGAATGTGTAACAGTCAGTGAAATTGAGCCGACATCCCACTCAACAGAAGTGTTACGTGAATTTTTCCAAGTCTTCGTGAAATCAACCCTTTCGAAGACAACATGGTTAACGAGCTTGGGGACTCTGGCATCTTCATGTCCCCAGACCTCCACTTCAGGATTCAGCTTAATCATTGAAGAGTAGCCGACAACATGATCTCTGTGAGTGTGGGTATACAGTAAGTGAGTGGGCTTCAGTCCCTCACGTGCGAGTTCCTCAGCCCACCTCACTGAATCGAAAGGGTCGATAATGGCAACTACCCCATTTCCTCTGTCTATAAATGCAGTATTCATATTCATGTAGTCTCCCATCTGAGTGACCCAGACTTCTATCCCATTCCTCGTCACAGTCTTGTCGAACTCGCCCTCCTCCAGCATATTCTGTCGCAACCAGTCATATCCAATAGCTATGGTGGAAGTGTTCGTGGGGGCAGGGTTCAAAATCGCCCCTCCTCTAGGAGGCCTATGGCAAGATTATCCCCAGTGGGGCTCTCACGAGAGAGACGACCAGAATTACTGGCCCTTCAACAAGGAGCCTAGTTCTACTAGGATTTGAGGTGAGAAAGATGTCGTATGATGCCCATGAAGTCGAGAATAAATGGCAACGTGTATGGGAAGATAAGAGAGTTTTCGAGGTCGAAACAGACACCTCCAAACCTAAGTTCTACTGCCTTGAGATGTTCCCATACCCCTCTGGGAATATGCATATGGGGCATGTGAGAAACTACTCGATAGGGGATGCCATGGCTAGATTTCAGAGGATGATGGGAAAGAATGTCCTGTATCCAATGGGGTACGACTCATTTGGGATGCCGGCAGAAAATGCCGCAAAGAAGGAATCCGGCCATCCACACACAGTCACAGAAAGAAACATCGCCATGATCAGAGCCGATCAAGAGAGAATGGGATATTCATATGATTGGAAAAGAATATTTGCAACCTCAACCCCTGAGTATTATCGATGGAATCAAGAGATATTCTTGAGATTCTATGAGGCGGGACTTGTCGAGAGGAGATTCGCCCCGGTTAATTGGTGTAACGATTGCGACACGGTATTGGCGAATGAGCAAGTAAAGAACAACCGATGTTGGAGATGTGGCCTCGAGGTAGTCCAGAAAGATATGGCTCAGTGGTTCCTGAAGATGACTACCTATGCCGATGAGCTACTGGACGAGCTTGATGAGATACAGTTTCCAGAAAACGTGAAAACAATGCAGAGGAATTGGATTGGTCGCTCTCAAGGAGCCCATATCAACTTCAAAGTAGCTGGGACAGAGTCCACAATTGGAGCTTTCACGACACGACCCGATACTATTTTTGGAGTGACTTTTGTCACACTTTCTCCAGAGCATTCTCTTTGTCAAGAACTAGTATCTGGTACAGAGTACGAAGAAGACTTTGTCGCACTTAGGGACGAGTGCTCGAAAATGACAGAATTCGAGAGAATTAACATGCTCAAGGAGAAGAAAGGAGTTCCTCTTGGAAAGAATGCAATCAACCCACTCAGTGGAGAGGAGGTTCCGATTTATGCCGGCAATTTCGTAGTTGCAAGTTATGGTACTGGTGCAGTAATGGGAGTACCCGGTCATGACCAGAGGGACTATGACTTTGCTAAGAAGTATGGAATCCCAATTAGACCAGTACTCGCAAGGAAAAGCGGCCTCGAGGCAGAGGAAGAAAATCCCGTTTTCGACGGTCTAGGTTGGATGGTCAACTCAGATAGAGAGTCTTTCGATGGTCTTTTCGGTGACGAGGCGAAGGAGACGGTGATTTCCACTCTGGAGGAGGAGGGATCTGGTCACGGTACAGTTCAATATAGGCTCAAAGACTGGCTTCTGAGCCGACAAAGGTTCTGGGGGACCCCCATACCAATGGTCCATTGTCAGGATTGCGGAGTAGTACCCGTTAGATCTGAGGATTTACCAGTAGAGCTCCCTTTGAATGTCAAATTCAGCTGGGAGGACAGTGGAAATCCTCTAGCCTCAAACAATGAGTTTCTTCAAACCACATGCCCAGATTGTGGCCGACAAGCGAAACGTGAGACAGATACCATGGATACCTTCTACGACTCCTCTTGGTATTTCATGAGATTCGCTGATTCAAATAATTCATCAGAGCCATTTGAATCTGAGAAGGTTAACTATTGGTTAAAGGGAGGAGTAGACCTATACATCGGAGGAATCGAGCATGCTGTGATGCACCTTCTCTATGCTCGATTTTTCACCAAGGCAACACGGGATTTAGGAATGAATCTGATTGGCGAGCCTTTTGGACGTCTAGTTTGTCAAGGTATGCTAAACGCTCCAGCGCCTTTCTGTGTTGATTGCAATTCAGAATATCACGTAGATAATTTTGGAGGGGACTGCCCTAGCTGTGGGAATAAACTCAGTACTAGATCAGTAAAAATGGGTAAATCACTCGGCAATACAATTAGTCCGGGTGAGATGGTCGATAAGTTCGGGGCAGATACCGTGCGCCTTTTCATTCTCTTCGGAGCTAATCCAGAAGCTGGGATGGATTGGTCTGATAGTGCCCTGGAAGCAAACAACCGCCAACTGAATCAGATAGTTGAGGCTTTCAGAAACGCATCAAGCATTGAATCCCAACAAAGTGGGATGGATGATTGGTTACTGGGACGTCTATCTGAAAGTCGGACAAGATGGGTTGAAGCGATGGACAATGTCAGCCTACGAGAAGGTGTTATGATCAGCCACTTCGAGATGCTCTCGGACTGGCAGTGGTATCGCAGAAGAGGAGGTTCAGATAAATCCACAATACAGCGCTACATGACTAACTGGGCTGAGATGTTGGCACCAGCTACACCTCACGTGGCGGAGGAATTTTGGGATTCTTTGGGCGGAGATGGTCTACTGGCCTCAAACACTCTCTCCGATCTCTCAGATCTTTCTTCCAAGGATTGGTCACATACCTTGGCGATGGAAGAATACTTACGAGAATTGATTGACTCCGCAAGGAACATCAAGATTCTCGCACAGAAGCACTCTGAGGGACCCATAACAAAGATGGTCATACAAACATCGCCTCTATGGAAATCAGAGTTAGCTTCCAATGCTATCGAGATGTCACTCTCAGATTTCGACTTCAGAGCGAAGGGACAGGATTATCTCAAAAATCTTCCAATTTTCAGCAATGAATCGTTGAGAGGCGAAATCTTCCAGACTTGGATGTCAATGACATCGGGCACGAAGAAAAAGAGAGGTAGAATAAATACATGGTCCCACGGACAAAAGACACTATTGAGAAATGGTTTTGATGAATCTTCCATGATAAATATGAACTCGTCCTTCATTGCCAAATCTCTGGGTATAGAAAATGTGGAATCCTACAGAGTTGGTGAGGGGGACGACGTTGCTGGAAAGGCCAGAGTGTCTTTCCCATTAGAACCCGGGATTGCATTTCTCTGATATCAGTAAGGGGAAATTTTCAATCAATACCTCCTCCTCAGATAATTATGACTGAGTCCAGTTTCGGGAAAATTGGGTTCACAGGAAAACTCAGGCCATCCCAGATTGCTTCTTCTGAAGTTATCAAGAAAGAGCTTGATAGTAACTCTAAGGAATTACTTATCGTAGCCCCTCCTGGATCCGGAAAGACTGTTTTAGGATTATATGTCTGGTCAGATTTAGTCAGACTCCCTACACTGGTTCTGAGCCCCAACTCCGCCATACAGGCCCAATGGATCGAGAGAGCTAAGGAATTATTCTATCTTGATGGTAGGGAGGGAGATATAGGAACAGACCCAAAGAAGCCAGGTATCCTCACCTCTCTGACATACCAGTCAGTCACACTCCCAAAGAGAGGCGGAGAGAACCTGGATGAATCGGCATTGGAATTGTGGATTACTAGTCTGATGACACCGAATCAGGAAGATGGCTCCGTAGAGGCGGAAGATGAGGAGAGTGCTCAGGCATGGATAGGAGATTTGGAGGAGAAGAATCCGGAATACTACTCTGATAGAATGGGACATTTCAGAAAGAAGGTTAGGGACTCTCTCTCTGAACATGGGAACGCTCTATGGGTCCTCCATGAGTCCTCACAGGACAATCTGAAGAGACTCGCCGAGACGGGAATAGGGCTAATCATTCTCGATGAGTGCCATCACCTAATGGACCATTGGGGTAGGGTGCTAGTCGAGATTAAGGAATTTCTCGGAAATCCAATAATATTGGGGCTTACTGCCACCCCTCCTGACAAAGCTAGCGAATCTTCTTCAAGTAGATATCTAGAACTATTTGGAGAGGTTGACTATGAAGTCCCAGTTCCAGCACTTGTAAGAGATGCCAATCTCGCTCCATATCAGGACTTGGCTTACTTCGTTCGTCCCTCATCTGATGAGCTGAAATACATAGCCAATGTTGACAAGGATTTCAACGAACTTCTCGAAGAACTAAGCAGAGGGCCTCAAGATAGAGAAGGACGAGCACCCAGACTTGATGTTTGGCTGGCCAAGGTCCTAGATGGACTACTCTTACCGGGAGGCAAAGCAAAGGATTGGAATGCATTCTATAGAAGGGATCCGAGACTAGCTGATGCGGCTAGAGCGTATCTAACAATCAGAAATCTGAGTTTGCCTCCTAATATCCCCCCTCCCCCTCCTGATCTTGCATCAGCAGGAAGGAGTATGGACATTCTAATTACCGTACTAGATCGTTACATCAGGAATGGTCTCATGAGGTCAAAAAGCATGGACGATCATTCCCTAGCAGAGGAAGCGAAAAGAAAACTGAGGATGACAGGTGTGCAAATTACGGGCAGTGGTCCTAGGTTATGCGCGTCCCCCGTTGGCAGGGTGATGGCTTATGCCTCCGCAAAGTACGACGCACTCAGAAATATCCTGGCCACAGAGATGCAGGCTCTCGGCCCCGATATTAGAGCTGTGATTGTTACCGACTTCGAGAAGACTTCTGCAACCGCATTAGTGGAGGGAGTTCTGGATGATGATGCTGGCGGAGCAGTGGCAGCTTTCCGAGCTATCCTCGGTACAGAGGATACCGATCGTCTAGATCCAGTTTTAATGACTGGTACTACAGTGCTTGTTGATGATGATTTATTGGAGAGAATATTTCCTAGATTCGAAAAGTGGTCCTTTGAGAGAAATCTGGACATAAAATTCGACTATATTGAGCGAGGTGAGTACTTTGAGATTCGTGGTAAGGGTAAGGATTGGCTACCAAGATATTACACAATGATGATTACGGAATTATTCCAAGAAGGGGTGACAAAATGTATTGTTGGTACAAGGGGTCTTCTTGGAGAAGGATGGGATGCTAGTAGAATAAATGTACTCATCGACCTTACCACGGTAACAACAAGTATGAGTATCAATCAACTTAGAGGCAGGTCTTTCAGGCTCGACAAACATTGGCCCGATAAAGTAGCTAACAACTGGGATATCATATGTCTGGCTGATGAATTCACCAAGGGATTTGATGACTATCTAAGATTCAAGCGCAAGCACAAGCAACTGTATGGAGTATGTGATGATGGAGCCATCGAAAAGGGAGTTGGACATGTCCACGCGGCCTTCACCGAGGCTGAGCCGGAAGGAGTGTCCGAAACAATGCAGATATTCAACGATGAGATGTTGATGAGAGCAATGAACAGACCTAGGACCCGAGATCTTTGGGGTATCGGACAACCTTTCAATGCAGTTCCCAGAGAGGCAATAGAGATCAAAGGTGCATTCGGGGGAGGTTTTCCAATTGCACGTAGAATCGGACTAGCTGGGTGGACCGACGAATCTCTTGTTCAGGCCATATCAAATGTTGTAGCGACTTCATTACAAGCCCTCGGGCACATAGGATATGGTGCAAAGGTCGGAGGGGGAAATAGAGGAGGGGGTTGGCTAAGGGCGTACCTAGAAGACGCGACTGAGGAGGAATCGGAGATTTTTGCGGAAGCCATGCAGGAGGTACTCGGACCTCTTGAAAATCCTAGATATGTAATTCCAAGGGAAGTCAGAGTCATAAGCGAAACATGGTTGAGTGAGATGCTACCTGAAGTCCTAGCCAAGTTCTTCCGCAAGAAGAGTAACACCTTGGCGATGTATCACGCAGTTCCTAAGATACTATGCAGAAACATCGAGGATGCCAAAGTGTTTGAGAAACAGTGGAACTTCAAGGTTAGTCCCGGGGAGGTAGTCTATGGCCACAGCAGGAGCGGAAAGGAAACTGTTAGTACCATCAAGAGGGCAGGCCTGTCACCAGAAACCTCATTCCATCGAAAAAGCGTATTTTTGTGATTATTTTGTGCAATCATTGCAATCTATCCCAGATCCCGCATGCTCAGAGCAGAACCTATTTCGACAGGTGTAGCATCGAAAGTCGAAGGCACTGACATCAGCATTACAACCAGGATGTCCGCATGAGTCTACGGCAGGAGAGGAGGGGGACGAAATCGTACTACTCAAGTTCATTCTAGTGCCCCTATTGCCCCCATCCTTCTCACTCGAATCATACCCGCTTTCCCACCAGTCATCGCCAACTACCTCTTCGTCCCCAGCTACTCCATTTTCCTCCTGAATCCCTAGAACCTTGATGACATAAGGGCTAGACAGAAAACGATTCTCTATTCCAAGCTCTTCCAACCTACGTAAACCATCCTCCTTAGACTGAATTTTACCTCCTCTGACTTGCAAGAAATCTATCAGCCTGTCATAGGAGCGGACGTATGATGGAGCAAGCTCACGATTCAGATTTAGTGGTCTACGACGTTGGGAGGAATAATCTAATCTGGGCTCTCTGTTGAAGTTCTGATTATCCCGCCACGGGGCCTTTCCTTGCTGAATGCCTACTACAATGAGCATAAGAATAATTGGCCCAAATGCAAATAGGCATGCATAGAACAGAAGTCCTTCCCCCACCCCACTGTATAAGAATAAAGATAGAAAGAGTGCGGGTATGAAGAAAACAAATTTATTGTCCGTTTTTTCATCAATGAATTTTATTGCACCCCAAGCCCCGCTAAAAAATAAAACAATGAGAGCTATTACAATTTCACCTGACAAAGCTATCACTCCAAAGAGTAGCCAAGGCGCTGTCCCGGCGCCTTGGCCGATGAAGTACCTGTTGATTGATGCGTAGCATCTGCAGTCACTGCCTATCGGGCTCCTTCTATGGGACATATCCCCCTCGGGGCTCTCGAAGATAAACCAAATGCCTTATTCCATTTCTTCTGTATAAATTATCCACTAATCTCTAGTTTCGGAGCGCTATTCTCATTGTTACTTCCGTGCTCCCTGAAATCTCCCCCTTTCCCTCTCTAATTGGGAGCCCCAGGCGAGAGCAGAGCTCCAGATGGGAGGCTGACCATGGGTGTGCACATCTCTCACTCGCCTCATATCCAAGTACGGTCAACGGCTCAACTTCTCCAACCCATTGGCCTTGTGCCATACGACCAGTGACTCTCACCCATGCGTGTTCGAATTTTCGGAGGTCATGTTCAAACTGACTCAAACCTGCTCCTGATAATCGACCAAGGAGGAAATCACGTGGTATTGCACGAGGAACGATTGCAAGGACCCTGAATCCATCACTTAGAAAAGCCACAGGTCCAATATTCATCGAATCAAAGACTTTAATGGCATTTTCTACAGCCTGTCTCACATCACCCCATTTACGTGGAAGCCAAGCGACAACTGCCGAGCGATCCTTTGTACCAGGGACATGGCTACTCACTTCTATGCTCGTGTATTCTTGCTCCTGGCCATCTTCCTCCCTCCCTCGGAAACTATCATATTTTGGCCACCTTATACTTGGTAAGGAGAAAGCGGGCCTATTCGGGATCTTTACCGCTGAAGGGTGGCGAGGAACCAGATCAATCCATTTAGAAACTGGAAGATTCATCCATTCTTCCTTCATAATTGTGCATTGCCACCCTGTGGAACCGTGAAGGGTCCCCGGAACTCTGATTATTCTTCGGGTGTCTGCAGTGACCACTGGATCTACTGGATGTCCAGCCTCTAGCACCTTCCTCAACAATTCCTTTCGATGTCTCCGAACGCCTTCCTCTCTCTTCTCTGGATTTGGCTCTGCAAAGAGACTTCGGTCAGGGTCACGAGCAATAATGTGGAACCCCTTGCTTCCTGAGAAGGTAACATGCTGAATTTCCAACTCGGTATTCTCAAGAATCCAATCTCTGGCTTTTATGGTAGCCAATCTAGCTTCTTCTAGCTTTTTTTTACAGAAGGGACGCATATCAATATCGAAGACAACAAGGTGATCCAAAAGTATCGGACTAGGTTTACTTGAATCCTTCATTCTAGGTAGATTAATTGGGTTTAGCCAAGATGAGGTTGAAACAAAAACATCTGTTGGCATGCATCCAGTGAAGTCTTGTATCAACTTCTTTCCTGTAGATATCTTACGTCGAGAAGTTATCCACGGCCCTTTCAGAGATTTCCATCTAAATTGATGCTGAGATGGTTTTGACAGCCAAGTGAGATCTATCTCCCCCATCTCCGAGTAGTGCTTTTCGAGCTCGTCCTCACTCCACATAGCAATCATCCGTGCATCTAAGAAGGGGTATCAGACTTTGGCTTATCGTAAATAATTGCCACTTTCACTCGGTGGGTTCATGGAGTTCACTACCCTCGCAGTGCTGTTGAGCGAAGATAAAAGAGCCAAGGGGCGAAGAGGCCGTCGAAGAGATAGACGCCGTTCTGATGATGAAAAACCCCCTAAACAAAGAGGCCAAGACATGGATTCAGAATCTATCAAGAGAGCATTAGGAAGATTCAATGCAGAACCTCCTCCAATGGGATTCCCCAGAGAAATAGACCCACCACCAAGAAAAATTGACGTGAAATGGAAATTGAATGCTGTGTCCAGGGATGTCCAGAACAAGACTGGTGAGATAGTTAGCAGGAGGGGGGAATTTGGATTTCTTCCCCAAGAAAGGGTGGATGAGATTGCCTCAGAGTTGGAGGGGCTCCCAATATCTCTCGAGCAGGCCCTTTCTCTCAGGAACGCATTGAACCAGGAGAAGAGCGTTTATTCCCACCACAAACTCATGCGTAGATCCAACGAATTGAGCCGTAGGTATAATTCTGGGGAGGATGTAATTTCCCTTTCCAAGAGATTTGACGCTCCTCCTGTGAATACATTTAGAGCGATCCTGACAGGCAGGGGGTGGTCAAAGAACAGGATTAAGGAATCACTAAAGCAACCTTCAAGGATGAAACCTAGGGATAGGGAGCAGTTCGAACTTGCAGAGTCGATGGATAGGGTAAGCTCAGTGAATCAGGATGAAACCCATAAGGCTTCGATGGTTTTTGAGGACGTATTGTATCTCTTCTTTGACTCCATAGGTGTCAGATACAGGACTCAGGAGCAACTAATGGCTGAACAAAAGAAAGCAGAGGGAAGGGCGGTTATAACTCCAGATCTACTGATGATAGACGATGTCAGGATTAACGGCGTTCCATGTGCCTGGATAGATGCGAAGCACTTCTTCGGAGCAGATTTGAAGTTCCCTAGGAAGAAGACCCAGAAACAAGTTGATCGATACGTTGCTGAGTACGGGCACGGCGCTATAGTTTACAGACATGGCTTCTGCTCGGGGTTAAAGATTGATGGTGCCGAAAAGCTAGACGCGAGTCCACTAGATCTCACTCTTCTCGATAAATTTCACGAAGAGTCCAAATCATAGAATTTGCCCTATTCTCGATATGACAGCTGTCAATCCATTCTCATTTAATTTTCGAACAATTATCTCGGGATTGGTCAAATTATAATTTATGTCTCTGGGGACTATTGCAACGCTAGTACCTAGCATACAAAGAAGCGGACGGATCTCCTCCGCCATTCCGACATCTAGAATTGAAGATTCACAAATATTCAGAACATTAGCTCTGGCAGACTCTCCTGAAAGTCCGCTATCCAATGAGAATGCCTCCGAGCTGGTCACCAAATCATGCCATCTCGACTTATCCCAGACTCCCTCTAAAAGGCTCCTTAGATTTTCATTTCCGGATTTTGTAATTGCGGTTTTCCATTTTGAATCCTCTATGTAGGTAGAAGTGTGTTTGCTGTACTGATCATTCCATGCAAGTATAATATCTGAATCAGAGCTCCAACCAACAGATTCTCCAGGCCCTCTGTCCAGAAGATGTCCACTGTAGGGTGACCCGGGAGACTTTCTAACCACCACTCCACCCGAAGCTAACGCTGTCACATCTCCAAGACCGCTTGATCTTTCCCGGTCAACTAGATGGGCAACCAAAAGCGAGCGTCTCTTGCTCTCCTCATAGGGAATCCCTACTGCCCGTTGTAAGGAATCACAGAAGGCAATTGAACCTGCCGCTGACATACCAAAACCTTGTCCCGTTGGCAGACCAAGCTTTACTGTAACTTCCCAATCATATTCTAGAATCTCTGGGAGAATTTTCCCGATAATCTGTAGCGCATGAATGTACATCTCAGAATCTCCATTGTAGCCAATGAATGACACCTCGATCCTTCCTTCTCCTTCACATCCCCTGGTAATTACTTCAACACCATCTTCCAGGCAAATACCTGCTCCTAGACTACCTTGTTTAGTCAGCTCATTGGCTTCGTCTTCTACAGTGAAGATTAGAGTGATGTGGCCACCACTATATCCACGACCAAGTAGGTCAGACACGTTAAGCCCCTACCGTTCAGGGAAATAATATATCCCGCTCAGAGAACTGCCTTGAGGTCATCCTCAATGCCACTAAATCTTCCCGAAAGCTCAGAAACAGCCATCTCAAAGGCTACCTTTGGACTCATTGATCCATCGGTCTCGAAGGATAGAACGAATTCATCAGGGACATCTTCCAAAATCACTGCATCATTGAACTCTCTAGACTCTTCTGTTCCAGAGCCCACATGATTCAAGTCCTTCTTGAGTTGTTCTACCTTATAGAAGTCCTCCAATTTACCGTTCTTGTCGAAATCGCTGGCCTTGATCCCTAGTCCAAGATCCCATAGAATTTTGGCTCTTGACTTTATTTTGATTACCCCTATCTGTCTGGGATTGAATGCAACTCCACTTACAGGCGACCACTTGACATGATCTCTTCCCCTGCCCATAACAGCCGTCGCTGAGAACTCTATCATTTGGCCTTGGAATAGCTTAGTTATCGGTATTGGCCGGTACTTCTCTGGGATGAATCCCTCTGGGTCTCCAAGGAAATTCAAGTCTCCAGCGGTGACCCAAACACCCTCTTTTGACCCCTTCACTTGACAGTAGTAGAGCATAGTGCATTGAACGCACCCCCTCTCTTCTTCTACCATTTCAGAACAGTCTGGACATTCATCTTGGAAGTGGAAACCTCCATGGTTGGTTGGGATAGGTATCATAGCGAGCCTTTGAGCAATTACTTCATCTGGAAGAGGCCCATCAGTTTCCCATACTTCACCGTTTTCAACCTCAGTCTTCTTGACAAATTTTACGGTGTCTATGGCCATCTTTGGAGTATCAGAAATAAGCGTCCTCCTGATAGAATTCACAAATGCCCTATCAGTTTCTTTCAATAGAATATTGATCTTTTCGTCATCTTCATAGAGAATCTCTGCCTTAACCATAATTCACACCTCAGACTCGCCTTCCTCGGCGACCTCCCTTTGACTTGGTACCATCAGTAGGTATGGGAGTGACATCTTCGATCCTAGTTATCTGCATCCCAGCTCTCGTTAGAGCCCTGATTGCAGATGTAGCGCCGGGAGCATTATGGGACTTATTACCACCCGCTCCCCTATACTTCACAATCACCTGATTGAAGTCCTTTTCAACAAGCATTTCGGCCATCCTCTCTGCAGCCCTCATCGAGGCGAAAGAACTAGATTTTTCAGATCCGCCCTTTGTCACCATTCCGCCAGAAACCTTGCAGATAGTCTCAGATCCAGTAAGGTCAGTAGCCGTCATCAACACGTTGTTGTGTGTTGTAAAAATGTGTAGAATAGCCTTGTGTGACATCAATTATCACTCTCCGGCATTGTATCTTCCATTGTGGGGGCAGCCGCCTCGCCTGCTTTGATGTCGTCAACAAAAGAATCTGCAACCTTAACTGGTCCACCGACTGTCTCCGCTTCTTCCTCTGAGGTATCAATAGTCGCCCTCATTTTCTCAAGGTCTAGTCTGAACGGATGTTCAGGGTTCTCATACTTGGACCCTGATGTGTATCTGAGCTGCTCTTCTTCGTCTCTTAGGACGTGATAGCCGGGGACAGTCATTTTCTGCTCACCAATTGAAATGTGTCCGTGGACAATAAGGTTTCTTGCGGCCCTCATCGAAGGTGCTAATCCCTTGTAGTAGACCTGTGATTGAAGCCTCCTTGCAAGCATAAGCTCCACATCTATCTGAAGTACGCTATCCAAACTCGATCCTTCGGAGAGAAGACCCTTCCTTGTCAGGGAGTTGATCAAGTCATCTTTCTCCCTGGCGAAGTGACCTTCTGAGGTGTCCACTCTACCAATTAGCTTCATCGCCTGGTTTCTGTGCCTTCGTAGAGCAGATTTTTCTCTCCAGATCTCTCTCATTCCGCCTACTTTCTTCAGTCCATACTTGGCCTTGAGGGCATGCTCCTCCTCGATTCTGGCCTGCTTCCATGGGTGTGTAGGTGTTTGTGTCTTAGGTCTTGCAAATTTTGGATCGCCCATCTAATCACCTCACTTCTTCCTCTGAACTCCAAGAGCTGAGCCCTTTCTTCCATTGCTTCTTAGCCTCTGGCCTCTAACCTTGTGCCCACTTCTGTGCCTCATTCCTCGATAAGTCTTGATTCCAGCCATTCTGGCTATGTCGTCATCTCTAGTCATCTTGACCTCAAGTGCTACGATGTGAGCATCCTCATTAGTCTCCAGATCTCTCTGTCTGTTCATTAGCCACCATGGCATTTTGGTTGCATAGGTCCCTATTGAGTCCCTGAGTTTTTCTTGTTCTTCATCACTGAGATGCCCTCCAAGTTTACTGCCATCGATACCCGAAAGACGGCATATCATCTCAGCCGTCCTCATCCCTATTCCTTTGATAGAGCATAAGCCAACGGAAATCTTTCTGAGCCCGTCTACGTCTGTATCTGCTATTCTGATGATGTAAGAGAAGTCATCTCCCAGTTGTGTCTCATCTAATTCTGTCATGTACGGTCCCCCCGTGTTCACCGGTCACCCAGTGGCTGTTAAGCATCCGGGCGACCAACCATTCCTATATGAACCGATTGGAGACCATTGTGGCCACTAATCTTCCCTACAGACCACAAACATAGTGTAATTCCCCGTATCTCTGGACAGCTCGATATCAACCATAAAGGAACGAGAACCGTCAATCTCTCTCATTGCCTTGTGAAGTCTTCTCTGGAGTTTTGGATGCATATCCGGGTCTAGAGAGCACCTCAAGGTCACACTACCTATCTCCAGCCTTGCGAGAGATGATGCAATCTGAGAGATTGTGTGATTTTCGGGCGGTGAAAGTCTGTGTTGTACCACCTGGCCGGTAGAAACTACGAAGCCTCTGACATCATCGTCTCCGTTGATTGGCTCCGTGTGTATCAATAACGGTCTTCTTCCCTCGGTCCTTATCCAGGAGTATCCAGCTCCATCAGGAATAGCCTTTGAAATCCACTCATCTTGTAAACCACTCTCCAGTACTACCGGATCTACAATGGTGATCCAAGACTCGAATGGTGGAGGATCTACTAGGCTAATGGCCCGTACTTCACCCCCATCTCCCTCGATCGAGGCCATTATCTTCTTCGTCCCCATTCTAATGCATCTTCTAGCTTCATTGGAAGAAAGGGAACCTATCCACAATGACAGTCTGTCTACTCTTCCCCCTCCTCTGCTCATCCACTCCCAAGTCCTTCCACATCCGGGAAACAACCTCTCCACAGTTTCATCAATCATAGATCTCTGTCCGATATCCAATCTAGGGGACAAGTCTAGGATTATGCAGGGCCCTCTAGGACCGAGCTCCAGATATTGCTTCCAGGATGATAATACAGACTCAATAGGTGGCTCCATCTCGTCTATGTGATGTTTCTGTGCGTCCCGGGGCCTCGCGGGATCAAGGTGAAGCATTGCTACTGGCGGATGCGCCCTTGTTCCCGACTCTCTGAGACTCGACCAAAACTCATTCATCACCCCCACTGAATCAGTACTATCCCCGATTACCACTCTGTCCATGGATCTCTGAATATCATCCTTTCCGGCCGCTGAAAACATGTTTGCAGCACATAAAACAGCCACATTCCCATCTATTTCCACCCCAAGGGAAGGCCTTTTCAAAATATTTGAATAAGCAATCAATTGCAAGCCTGAACCTACAGCTGCATCTAGGATTATACCGGGCCCTAAAGATCCTGGATCGATCTGACCTGCACGAGCTAGAGCAACTCCCCAAGGTGTAGAAAGCCTACGCATCTGCTCAGTTAGATGGAACGCGGGCTCTCCCTTTCTACCTGGTTTTCTCTCAACCCGTTTCCCCGCTTCCCTTGATACAGATTCAGACGGTTTCACAGATACATGAGAATTTTCTTCAGACATTTTCCAACCTTCCTCATTTATCCTGAGATTGGGGCCCTTTCTAGATCAATCTCAAACCTGAGCCAAACATCTTGTAGCTCATGATCATCACTGTTACCGTAAGCTATTGCTGGGGGGAGGAGAGTTATGTGTTTAGTCCCAGTCTCCACTCCAGGTATCAAACCTCTGTCATCATCAATATCCAAGCCAATAGCGGACCAACCAAAACCCTCTATTGACCACCAAGGATCTCCAGCATTTTCGGTCCAAGTTCCGCTGTCAAGCTCCTCTCCTGTGTCAGCGTTCCAAACAGTATACTCGACCTCGACTCTATCCCCCTCCTCAATGTGAAGAGATCTTGCATCAGTCCCCTGGAATATGCTCACATCGAGCCTGACCTCAGCAGCCATAAGTGACACATGAGATGCAATTATTGATATCTCCCCCTCGGTGATGTCTTCAGTCAACTCTATTTCTAGGATTACTGCATCATTACCCGATATCTCGTTGATGAGATACTGTGTGTCTCCGGAGGCCGAGAATAGAACATCAGGCCCCCCAATCTCTAGGAGTAGATCTAGAGTTTGATTTCCTCTATTGTAGACTACAACTGAGGCCCTATCTCCTTGACCTTGGTGCTCCCAGTCACATCTCAACTCTCCAGGATAGAGGAAAACCTCGTCCTGAGTGGACAGATTCTCAGGCCATGTCCAATCCCCCTCCCTTGAGTCACATGTGTCAAACAACAGGTCAACTTCCCAAGACCATCTACCATCCATCTCAATCATTGACTCGTCCACAGATTCGAAAGACTCTTCCAACTTATCCAAGAAACCAACTGCCGAGAAACCTATCCAGACAGATGATATCAGGATTAGCAATACCGTGGATATTGAAAGTAGTATTGAGGCCCTTGGAACAGCCATCTCGTTGATGCCTAGTGGGACAGGAGGGTGCTCGACTTCGTCGGGCGTATCCGATATCCACGATCGCGTCACAATACTTTTGCCGCCCCCAACCGCCATCAAGGTTGGCCCACTTTGTTCTCATTCGCTTGGATTTACAGACTATCAGTTCACAGCCAGACTATCCTCATTCCTCAGTCCCAGCCAAGAAATTATGCCAAGCTCTATCGCAATTATTGCAAGACCTAACAAGAATATATGCGGCTGGAAAAGTATACTGCCATAGAAGGCAAGAGAGCAAATGATTGCGATAATTAAGTCAATGAGGCCGAATGCCCTGAGGGACTTTCTTAATTGGAGTATCCCAACTACCCATATCGAAGTAGATAACAAAATCAGCAAAATTGGAATTATGAATGCCATTCCGGAATAAATTGGCCCAACTATTAGGAGAATATGAGCATGTGTCGCGAGCATTCCGGACCATCTATCGCCTCCAACCAATAGAGTACTTGCTAACATCACCAGTAGAATCATGCCCATGGCAATGTAGACCTCTCCGACAACTCCTGAAATGCCATCAACCCAATTTCCGACTGAAACCACGCTCATTGCCATTCCTAATATTGCCATACCAACAGCAGTCGGCTCCTTCTTCTTCAACCCATAATTTATTGTGAATAGTATGGCTAAAATCCCTGCTACTCCCGTAGATAACAGAGTCACGGATAAAACCCTAACTCCAGTTGCAGTTCCCTTCTCTGGAATCCTCCTCTTTTTTGCCCTCATCTCCCCGATCCAATAGCTAATCAGTACTGCGAATGTAAGGCACAGTTCCAGTCCGAGAAGGGGAATATCCCATACTAAAGAATCACCTGAGAATGGATCGATGCTAAGTGGCCATGGTAATGATTCGTACAATATGACTCCGAGAAACCTGTCCACCAACAAGGAATAGATGAACCAATCAACAGCGATCGGAATCCTGTCAAGCATGTTGTCTTGTTGATATAAAGAAATCAGACAAAGCTCCAATATCAATATCGTAAGTACGCCCATACTAGACAGATCAGTGTTACTGGACCCGGGCCCCATGAGGGAGGAAATATGCATCGAAACCAGTCCAAAAATAGCAATTGCTATCGGCATCTCCATTCCCAGTATATGCGGTAAATCCAGCTCTAATTGTCTAGTTCTGAATCTTGCTATCCCAATTAGGATTGTGACAAAAACTCCAACCGCGAGAAGCAATGTGGGATTTTGTCCCGAAGTCAGTCCCAATACTATCCCAGAAACAAAGACCAGAATCATCACTGCAATGACTATGACCGGCTTGTGAGATATGTCAGATGTGTATAGCTCCTCAGTATCATCTGTCTGGCTCTGCTCCCGACTCTTCTTCCTGGTAGCCAGCATCTCGGCCTCCCTAGCGTCGAATGTCGACAATTCTGTTGCCCTACTCTCAAATTGTGCCTTCTTTAACGCCAGACTCCTTCTTTCCTCCAACTTTGCCACAGTCTGTAATTCCCTTCTCAACTCCCCCCTGGCAACGAGCCAGACTGTGGCTATCATGAACATCGAAACAGACATCATCAGGTAAGCTAAGTCGCCACTGACATAAGTCACTGCTATGCAAATAGACATAAGCCACAGGGATGAAAGTGCTGGTTTGAGCAATTCATCGGTAGATCCGGATTTAGGCAAATAGATTGAAAGTAGTACTCCAGTGCAGGTCAGAGCTACGATCGAAGAATCTAGAGATGTGAGGGATGAATAATCTTGCAGGTTTACCGAAATCTCTCGCTCAGGAATCATAAGTAGCAGTATTGCTCCCATTGACCCCATAGAAACTGTGAACAGCTCTTGTCCTTCTTTTGCGATCAGTAGAATTACTACCAGAACTGTACACACGAATAAAGAGACATACTCACCCATACCATGTCTCCATTGAATCGCGATACCAGATAGGATGATCGTGCCAATCATTATTTCCAGATTACCAACCCTGACTCCCCTAACGTGTGCCAATGTATGCATCCCCCACAAGGCCCCGGTAACCATTAGGAGAGTTAGTGATGTAAATCCTCCAAATTGGGCTAAAAACAAGATTGAAACCATCGGTAGCCACAAGCCGAGACTCCATAACTGCAAACCTCCGGAGTCTCTTATTGAGGCTGAAATCTCAGAAATACCAAGAAACTTAGAGGCTAAGTTCACATCAGTTTTACCCATTCTCTCATTGACCAGAACCAACATTACCGAGCAGACCAACAGATAGATCGCTAAAGGTTCAGGAGCCATTTCAATAATGCTCCCGGGATCATTAAAGTCATTAGAAATCAGGATTGTCCTAACAGCTTCCTGCACAAATTGCTCAATAATTATCCACGTCCATGGAAGAAGGACCGTCACCCCCGCTAGTGATGGAGATTTCCTCTTTATAGCCAGAGCTCCACTGCCGATGTGAAGTATGGATAACATGCCCAGAAGTAGGACACCCCCATCTCCCCCCGAATCGACTGACTCAGCGGGAACTAGGATTATCAGTAAGCTTAGTACTGCCACAACGCCCATCCAGAGTACCCTGTCAGTAACGCTATCCTGATCTCTGAGTATTACTGCTCCAACAGTCGCGGATCCCAGAATAGTGAATATAGAATACTCTGAGAGATTATAGGAAGCGGAAAATGGCTGTCCATATAATAGGAAAATTAGTAGAGCAATTGATACAATTGAGAGGGGGTACAATACCCTCTCAAAAGAAACCCCCCTGACAACAAGGTAAGAACCGGAGAAAGCTCCTGCCAATACGGTTACTAGTCCAAGAGCATACCCCAAGTCTCCTCTGTTTGCCGCCACAGCAAGTAGTGCTCCCATCAAACCCATGGATACTGAGACGCCCCAGAGACCCGGTCTTCCTAGACCAAGTACCTTCATTCCCTTCGAGAACCAGTTATCTTCCTTCGCGAAGCGCGTGGCCATAGACGCGTTTAATGCAGTAATTCCCATCAATAGTACGAACAAAAGTAGAGGCTTATCTAATGCCATCACCCTAAGCTCCCCGATCTCAAATCCATCGGTAGTAGCGTGCATACCTATCCAAAGATTCGAGGACGCTATTCCAAGAGCAGCTAGGTTCCCAGATTTCCTGTGAATCGCTAGACTATGCACTAGTATGGTAGAGATAAGAATCATCAGAGCTACCCCTTCTTGCCCGAACAGAGAGCCTGCAGTAGAACCGACTGCGAGAAGAACCAATGTAGATTGAGCGGCTATCGCATCATGCTCATATCTGTAAGAGGCCGCTATATTGATGCAAACTATGACAATTAGCAGAGCCCCTAGCCCCTCCACACTCACAAATCCCCACCTCTGTAACTCCACGGACAATCCGTAAAGTACCTTCATGGAGATTATGACCCATGTTATCCCCAGGACCCTTAATCTATTGTCACTCGACCATCGTTCCCCAAGAAAGAAGCCCAGCCCTGCTAGAAAAATCAGTGAAACGGTTGCCAGTATCGGCTCGAATACGAAGCCAATCTGAATTCCTATGGCACTGTAAACAAGAATCATTGTACCCATGAGGATCCAATTGATTCCCCTCTCGCCATCTGTCGCTAAATCAGTCACTATATCTGATTCGGGGGCCGTTTTTACAGTTCCATCTCTTTGAATTTCCCCTTTTCCCTTCTTGTTGGAAAATGGGTCAACGATGTCTCCCAGGGCCTCATCCTCCTCATGATGATTATCAATCTCCACATCTTTTTCCCCGAATATGGATGAATCGACGATATCCCCGATATCCAATTTGTCACTAATCCTGAATGCCCTCTCTCGGATGACCTCGTCTTCCGAAGCCTCATCCACCATCGTGTAGCGTAGAGCGTACGAGGGATAATGACATCCCCGGTCAACTAATCTAAACAGCGGTTAGTTTCTGTTTCTCCAACCTCCGCAACCCTTGAAGGTGAATGTACTAGTCGACAGCCATGGGGGACCGAACGTTTTCGGACTCCAGCCCCATGGCAAACTCTCCTTTGTCGGAGCATGGGCTCGAAGTTACCGGGAATGTGCATTGGAATCTGGGATGGGAAGAATTGCATGAAATGGCCGTTTCCAGGAAGGAGGCCAAATATACGTCTCATGGTGTTTTATTGGCGACCACGGGGGAGAGGACGGGGAGGTCCCCCAATGACCGCTTCATTGTCAAAGAACCAGGTCTCGCTGATGAGGTCTGGTGGGGACAAGTAAACAGGCCGATTTCTCCTGAAAAATTCGAGCGCCTGTTGGATAAGACTAGGAAACACCTCAACGAAGCAAGCGACCTTTTTGTGAAGGATGCCTTCTGTGGAGCTGATCCTGAGCATACTATGCCCGTCAGACTGGTCACTGAGAAAGCATGGCACGCCGCTTTCATGCACAACATGTTCGTCAGAGCATCAGAAGAGGACCTGCGCGGTCATGTCCCAGAGTATACAATACTTCACGCCCCCAACCTCAGGGCAATCCCAAACCAGGACGGAACAAATTCCGGCGTCTTCGTCGTACTCTCATTGGATAGGGGATTGGTGATAATCGGTGGGACCCACTACGCGGGAGAAATAAAGAAGGCCATTTTCACCATAATGAACCACATTTTACCAGCCAAGGGTCTACTGCCCATGCACTGCTCTGCAAATACCGATGGAACAAACTCAGCGTTGTTTTTTGGATTGTCTGGGACTGGAAAAACTACTCTCTCTGCAGATCCTGAGAGGGCTTTGGTAGGGGATGATGAACATGGATGGTCTGAAGAGGGAGTGTTCAACTTCGAGGGAGGATGCTACGCCAAGCTAATCAATCTATCAAAGAAAGACGAGCCCGCTATCTTTGCCACCACGAGGATGAGGGGCACAATCTTAGAAAACGTGGTCCTGAATGCCGATGGGACTCCGGACTTCACAAATGACTCTCTTACACAGAATACTAGGGGGTCCTATCCTATAGAATCAATCGAAAATAGGACATCCAACTCTATGGCAGGAAACCCAAAAAATGTTGTTTTCCTGACTTGTGACGCTTTCGGAGTACTTCCTCCACTTTCCAGACTTACCCCCGAGCAAGCGGCATATCACTTCATCTCCGGATACACGGCAAAGGTTGCCGGAACTGAGATTGGGATTACTGAACCACAGGCCACTTTCTCAACCTGCTTTGGAGCTCCATTTATGCCTAGACATCCTTCAATCTATGCTAATCTCCTGTCAGATAAGATTAGGGATAACGATGCAAAGTGCTGGCTCATTAACACGGGGTGGGTTGCAGGAGGATATGGGGAAAGTAGTAGAATCAAAATCAAGTGGACGAGAGCGCTTCTCAATGCCGCATTGAAGGGAGATCTGGATGATGTTGTTTTCGTCAAAGACCGGAGATTCGGATTCTCTGTACCAACCACATGCGAGGGAGTCCCAGACAGCATCCTTCAACCCAGAGAAACTTGGAACGACAAGAAGAAGTTCGATAATGTTGCAGACCTCCTAGCTCGCATGTTCATAGAGAATTTCGAGCAGTATAAAGAAGGAGTTAGTGACGAGGTTATGTCATCTTCTCCAATCGTATTGGGCAGTCAGTAAATGCTCTTACTGACTAACAGCAGCCCTCTTCCTTCATCGGCGCGCTGGTGAATGATACCTTGTCTACGTTCGGAGTATTCTGCAGTTGCCCATACACAGACCTGACATGCGCTGCGGTCCCCTTGACATGAACCACATCAACACATGAGTGGCAGGAATGTCCAAGCCTGCTACTGTGATGATACGCGGCAACCTCGATGGAGTCAGTCCGACTCACCATCAGCCTCTGTTCAGTCCTCTCCTGGTAATGCACTATGATATGCCCCTCGACGACTTGGTCATCGTCCATATTCATCAGATCACCCCTCTGTTGAATCTCTGCGAAGTACATCGATGCATCCCTAAGGAAGCGACTCCGGTTCGTGTAACCGGACTTTTCTATCAGAGTTTCAAATGACTCAGCAAATTCCCTATCCGCACTGAACGAAATTATTCTACTCATATATCCCCGAATAAATCCTCACTAATAATAATTTGTAATTTCCTAATTATTAGATTCTGTTAAATATGTATTATCTACCCGAGACACCATGAAGAATGTAGCATACAGGTCTATCCTGCTGAGCGTATTGATGATAACTTCCAGTCTTGCTGGTTGTTTAGGTGACGATGCCGAAGAGATTGTCGAGCCAATTGTGGATCCACAAGATGAGGTAATCTACGGCAAAGTGATGGTTTCAACGTACCACGTGGGAGAGCTTGTGAAGGCTGTCGCTGGAGACAGTGTATCGATGAGCTATATGAGCCAAGAAAACATCCCAGTCCACGACTACTCTCCATCTGCAATGGACCTTATCAGGCTCCAGGAAGCTGACGTATTCTTCTATCACGGTCTCGATCTGGAGCCATGGGTAGACGGAGCCCTGGCCTCCCTGGGATCCGACGCACCCCCCTCATTCATGACGCACACTATGGCATCAGGTGAAGATACACTGGACTACCAGTCCTTGCTAGTAGCAGACCTGTGCGAACTGATGACGGACGGGCCATTCCAGAGTACGACACTTGGTATGATGCATGACGACGACCATGACGACCATGACGACGACCATGAC
>DAVY01000015.1:86398-86653 GCA_002505775.1 Euryarchaeota archaeon UBA130
GACCATGACGACCATGACGACCATCACGATGAGCACGAACATGCAGAAGCTGAGAAGGTCATAGCGAATCCTGAGGCTTGCCCCGCAGACACCAATATCCAGATATTCCATATGGAAAAGGGCGAGCACGTCCTCGAGTTCGAATCAGAGCACGATGAGGACTTCAACATGGTTGTTCTCAAGATGCTAGGCGGACACGCACATCATGACCATGGTCATGACGACCACGATGACCACTCGGACGAGGAGGACGAC
>DAVY01000015.1:87043-87302 GCA_002505775.1 Euryarchaeota archaeon UBA130
CGAGGAGGACGACCACGGTGACCATGACGAAGATGGACATGGTGATGATCACGATGACCACAGTGACCACTGGACCCCCGAGACATGTCATGACGAAGAAACCCATGAAACTCATGAGGAATACACCAATGAGGAAGATTGCGAGGCTGCTGGTCATCTGTGGATGGCAGAAGAGCACGAACTCCCGGAGATCCATGCTGATCGCGTTGCTCACACGCTGTCTTTCCCTGAAGACGACCACTCGGACGAGGAGGACGAC
>DAVY01000015.1:87638-87824 GCA_002505775.1 Euryarchaeota archaeon UBA130
CTCGGACGAGGAGGACGACCACGACGACCACTCGGAAGATGAGGAGCACCACGAAATGGGCGCGCTTGTCATACACATAGAAGAAGAGGGGGACTACGGATTCGCTCTGCCCAATGAGGTAGAAATGCTCGTGGTAATGGGCGAGGGAGGTCACGACGACCACGACCACCACGACGACCACTCGGA
>DAVY01000015.1:88166-133734 GCA_002505775.1 Euryarchaeota archaeon UBA130
GAGGAGGACGACCACGACGATGGTGGCGAAGAGATCGTCGCTGATGACGATGAAGAGGCATTCGACTATGACCCACACAGCTGGCTAGACCCAATCTCGTTCAACGAGCAGCTGAACCTTGTGCTCGAGAAGATGATTACCGTATTCCCTGATGCAACGGATGTTTTCACGGCCAATGCAGAGACCTACTCAGCAAGTCTGATCCAACTGGACAGTAATTTTGAAGCAGCATTCGGCGAGGATGGAAGCTGTGTGACAGGTGGGTACGACAAAACTATTGTAGCTAACCACAATGCCTACTCGTACATATCAGTGAGATACGATATCGACATATTGACAGTTCATGGACTAGACCCAGAGGGAGAACCATCCCCTGGGGAAGTTGCTGAGGTGGTTGAGCAGATCAACGAAAAGGGAATTACAACTCTGTTCATCGAAGAATACACCGATTCCAGCGCAGTGCAGAGTATTGTCGAGGAGACAGGCGTTTCCGTGAAAATACTATACACAATGGAGATGCAACCAAGCGACCCTAGCGATGATTACCTATCGATGATGGACAAGAACCTGAACAACATGGTAGCAGGAATTGGATGCTAAATACAGACCTGGAAATTACAGAGGAGGGGGAATAATGCACGAAATGGTAGAATCACTACCGATCATCTTTGTTGGTTCAATTTTCCTCCTCCTCTCCCTTTCTTTGGGCTACCAGTACCTCAGTGCGAAATTCGCCTGAACGAATGGTATAATTTCAGATGCCCATCCAAAGGGAACCAGAGTGCGGTGAGGGAGAGTGTCAGAAACAATTCTTGACGTCTGCGATTTGTCAGTGGAGAGATCGGGAAAAGTCGTGATAAAAGACGTATGTCTTCACGTCACCGAAGGTGACTTTGTCGGTATAGTGGGGCCCAACGGAAGTGGTAAGTCAACACTCTTACTTGCTATACTTGGGGTATTGAAACCGAAAAGTGGAACAATTCAGATTTACGGAAAATCACCAAACTCCGTCATAAACAACAAAAAAATAGGATGGGTATCTCAAGCCGCCGCAAACCTACCGAAGAATGTCAAGATAACAGTGAGAGAATTGGTAAAGCTAGGAACGATAAATCGGTCAAATATGTTCGATCGACTCAATAGGTCCAGTAATAACAGGGTGGATGAAGCAATCAGGAAAACAGGCTTGGAGGATGTGAAACATACCGAAGTAGGACGGCTATCTGGAGGACAGAAGCAACGAGCAGTAATCGCTCGTGCATTGGCGTCTGAGGCTGACTTCATTATCTTGGACGAGCCCATGGTTGGAATAGATCGAGACTCCAAGAACTCCCTTTTGAGGCTTCTAGATGGCCTCTGTCATGAAGAAGGTAAAACCATCTTGATGGTTTCACACGATCTAACTGCCATACGTCAGACTGCTCACAGAATGGTTTTTCTTGAGGAGACCATAAGATTTGATGGTCCTGTTAAATCATTCCCTGGTCTGGAAAAACTCGCTGATTTGAGAGGCATTGAGCGAGTTCACTGAATGAATCATGATGATTAGGTTTGAGGGTCAAACATGGGTATAGGAGTAATGTTACTGGAGCTCCTTTCTCCTATAATGCAGGAGATGTCGTATCTCATGCCGGGGGAGGTCTTCCCGGAGTTCTTTAGATTAGAAATGTTTCAACGCTCGTTGTTAGCCGCTGTAATCGTCTCAATCGTCGCTGGGTATCTCGGGTCATTCCTTCTTGTTAGAAACCTGGCTTTAATCGGAGATGGTCTGGCTCACGTTTCATTCGGAGGTGTAGCTATTGGAATCGTACTCGGAGCCACATCTCCTCTCCAATATGCATTGGTCGCAAGCGTGACATCCTCAATTATGATTTACGAGCTTCAGTCAAGGAATATTCTCGCCGGGGATGCGTCGATCGCGATTTTTCTAACTGGGATGCTGGCTTTTGGGCTCGTATATCTGAGGTACTCCGGTGTGGGCATAACAGTCGAAGTAGAGAGCTACCTCTGGGGCGACCTTCTTCTCACGTCATCCAGTGACTTGGACATGATAGCCTTCTTTTGCATTCTGTCGTATATATTTTTGATTATCATGCAACCCATATTATTGGCCACAGCAGTTGATCCACTGTCATCCCATGTTCAGGGTATCCCCGTGCGTCAGATTGGGCTTCTATTCAGCGTCATTACCGCGATTGTTGTGGTGACTATGGTGCAAGTTGTGGGAACTCTTCTTGTCACTGCCCTGCTTGTCACCCCTGCGGCAACAGCACAACTTATCTCCAGGAGTTTCAGGTCCTGTCTTTTTTGGTCACAGGTCTTCGGACTGGCATCGGTCTTCCTCGGACTCTATTTCTCAGCCGAGCTTGATACAGGAAGTGGTGCAATGATAGCTCTAGTGGCGGCAATTTTGTTTGCTATCGTAGGAGCAACTGTTGCGCTGAAGAGCACTATCTCATCTCTGTCAAGAGAATCAAAACAGGCAGGAGACACCTGATTTTATTCAGATGATGTTGTCGACTATGTCAGTCATAGTCTGTACCTTTCCACAATAGTAGCATCTGATTTCCATAGGTTCCCTAGACACAACCCTCAGCTTCTGTGGAAGAGGCTCTCTGTCATTCTGTGTTATGCAGTTAGTAAAGGTACACCTTGCTACATTCACCAGTTCCTCTGCTAGCTCGACAACCCTCTTCTCTGCGACCCCATAGTTTCTGATTATTGCTACACTAGCATTCGGAGAGATCAAAGCGAGCCTGTCCAATTCCTCTTGATTTAGCTCTAAATCCTCGATTTTTAGAAGGTCCTTTCTACCCATCTTGTCACTTGGTACATTCATGACTAGGGAAACAGGATTTGACCTGTTGGTGTCTATTCTGAGCATCCTAATGACTTGTAATGCGTGACCTGCTGGAATATGATCGATTACTGTACCATTGCAAATAGCAGTTACTCTACGCATCTCGATCATTACTTCACCTCCTTCGGAATTGTAACACCAAGGCCTCTGCACAGAAGGGCCATCCGTGTTGGAACTCCATTGAATGCTTGCTGGAAGTATCTTGCATGGGGGGTTGAGTCCAAGCTTGGATGTAATTCACCAACCCTGGGGAGAGGGTGCATTACAATCATCCCGTCTTTGGCACCATGCATGTCTTTTGACCCAAGCGTATAGACTCCTGCCACTTTGGCATATTCATCCTCGTCGGGAAACCGCTCCTTTTGGATTCTAGTCATGTACATGACGTCAGCATCAGGAATTGAACCACTAAGGTCAGAGTTCTCAGAAATCTCAGCACCAGAGGATCGCAGGTCGCGAACTATCTCTTCTGGCATAGACAGAGTTTCCGGAGATACCAGAGTCAGCTTAGCCCCGAAACGAATCAGAGCGTGAGACAGACTGTGAACGGTCCTTCCATACCTCAGGTCTCCCACCAGAACCACGTTCAAACCCTCAATCTTTCCATGGGCCTCCATTATGGTGAATAGATCCAACATGGTCTGAGTGGGGTGATTCCCAGCACCATCCCCTGCATTGAGTATTGGAATATCCACTGCATCGGCACTGTACTGAGCAGCGCCCTGCCTTGGATGTCTGATCACAGCGATATCGGCATACCCATCAACCATCTGCATTGTATCATACAGAGTCTCTCCCTTTGCGACAGATGTTCCTACGGATGTGAAGTTCAGTACAGAACCTCCTAGTCGCTTCATCGCTGTCTCGAATGACATTCTCGTTCTTGTTGAGTTCTCGTAGAACATGTTCGCGAGTACCTTTCCTTCAAGAAGAGGAAGGTGAACATCCCCTCTGGCTACTGGTATCAATCTCTTCGAATCATCAAGAATGGACAATATCTCTTCATTGCTAAGGTCATCCATAGTCACTACGTCGGACATTGCTCTCCCTTCGGTCCGGTGGCAACTAGGTCATATGTGTTGCCATTCAAGAGACTCATGAATATGTCACAAAACCGTCGTCTTGATGTGTAGTGAATGGCTCGGGTTGGTAGATGATAATCAGCCGAACTCCCCTCAGGGCATCCTTCTGTGGGGGTGGAACCGATATAGACGGGTTCTCAAACTCTCATGCAGATGGAGGCAAGGTCGTCTCACTCGCCTTGGACAAATACATCTACGTAATCGTGAACAGGAGGTTTGACAACATGGTCCGTGTCTCCTATTCAGCACTTGAGATTGTTGATGATTTTGAGAATCTTAACCATGAACTGGTCAGAGAGGCGATGAGAATAACAGGTGTGACCTCAGGCGTCGAGATAACGACAATTGCTGACATTCCATCACGAGGAACGGGTTTAGGATCATCCTCGACAGTTACAGTAGGGCTTCTGAATGCCCTTCACAAATTCTCCGGTCATGATGCATCCCCCGAACAGCTAGCTGAAGAGGCTTGCAGGATAGAAATAGATATTCTTGGCCAGCCAATAGGCAGGCAGGACCAGTATGCCGCGGCCTTTGGTGGAATAAATTCTATTTTATTTGGATCAGATGGAGTGTCGGTTAATCCACTGGATATTTCCTGCAAATCAGATATTTCAGATCAATTTACCTTGGTATTTACAGGGCTATCTAGAAGTGCCACTGAAGTACTCGAAGAAGAACCAGATAATCCCGAAGACAAACTCTCAAGAATGAGGAAAATTAGGTCACAGGCAGATTTAGCCGAGCATTATCTGGAGGCATCAGATCTGCATAATCTAGGCCTTCTGATAGGTGAGGCTTGGGAGGCTAAAAGGGGCATATCATCTGGTGTAACAGGAACGGAGATTGATCTACTTCATCAGGAGATAATGGCAATCGGAGCTTCTGGTGCGAAGCTCCTAGGAGCAGGAGGGGGAGGATTCTTTCTCGTTCATGGCACTCCATCATTCAGAAGAAAGCTCAGTGGACTAAGGCGGGCAAACAAGCTAATTCCAGTAGGCTTGGATGATAAAGGATCTACAATTATTTACGAAGGCTGAAGAAGATGAAATTTGTAAGATCCGTCACATGCTTCATAATTTTGATGATGATATCCATATCCCCTCTATCATTCGCTGATTCAGGAACCAAAGTAGATGATTCCCAACAGCCACTCGAGATTTCCGGCCACTCAAAGCTAAGCTTCCTAGAGACATTATCTCCAGGTTCCGAGGTAAATGCTACCTGGGAGCTACAAATATCAATTGGTGAGAATTATGGTACTGATTTATTGCCAAACCAGTCTTTGGGAATTAGGACTCAGATTGATAGGTACATAGGAGACGATGACGGTTACCTGACAGAGAATGAGACTGCTTCTTTCTCACAGTTGATTACATCAGCTAGGTCATGGGATAACTCTGAATTGGCAGGTTGTTGTATCTTTGACTATGAACCATTGATCCTCACCAGTCCTGTGAATCTCACAATATCTCCACCTCTTCCGGGACCAGTTCTCTCTGGGTCCGAATCGAGCTGGGGTTGGGAGGAATCAGCCGATCTAGTTGCGATAAGCGATCAGAGATCGACACGGCTATTGGATTTGCCAAGAACAGGAGCCATTGTCGAGGAAGTCCCACTTGTAGTTACTCTTCAGAGCCCCTGGGAGCTAAAGTTCAGTGCAATGCAGGAGATTATCTCAGGCGCCCCATCAAATTTCTCAGTTCACAGAACAGACTCTCCGGTTTACTCTACAATCAGGATTGCAATCGGACAAAACGACCCTCCATCCATCGTGGTAAACAGAACGGGGGATGCCTCAATTTCTGTACCGCTGGACAGTCCACTCACCTTCTTCTCAGAATGTCAAGATAGTGTTCTCGAATCGCCCCAATATGTATGGTTATTCAGCAACAACGGAACAGTAGTGACTAGTGTAACAGGAACTCAATCAAAGGACCATGAGATGGTCACAACTATCATCCCCTCAGATTATGGATTCTCATCAGCAGATGTACTTAGTGCGGATTTAAAATGCAGGGACTCCCATGATTCATCTTCTAATTGGTATCAGAGTGTAATTATCGACGGGGAAAACCCGACCTATGAGATCAGGCTCACAGAGATTACCAAGTCTGGGATAGAAATCGAACACAACGTATCCGATAATATCCTTAATATAAGGCAGGACAGTGAGCTATATTTTGACATAATTGCTACAGACTCTTCAAATCTCCCTGTCTCGATAACTGTAACCTCAAACAAATCCCAAGGATGGAGGCAGTTCTCTAATGATGAACTCCATTTCTCCACCTCCTTTACTCAGGGAGCCCAAGTCAATGGAATGCATATGCCGGTTGAAGAGAGGCACCTGCAGAGAGATAACACCCTTTGGAATGTTATGCTGAACGTCTCTGATGAAGCTGGAAACACCGTCGAAAAAACATGGGAGGTACAAGTGGAAGACTCATCAGCTCCCGTCGTAATGCCATCTCTTTTCGTTAACTCAGATGTCATGTCCCCCTCAAATCCACCACGTCTCGGGGATAATCTCACACTCTTCCTTTCGGATTCTTTTGATGATTTGGATAGTATCGATGATACCATGTGGACTATATCTGTAGATGGAGAGATTTATGTTATAGATTCAAATTGGAGTATCGCTGAAAAGACATTATTGCCCCCTCTTGAGATAGGGGGACACACGTTAAACATACAAGCCGAAGATTCAAGCTCTAATTCTGGCAATCTTTCATTCCAATTCTCAATAGAGCCCCCATTGGGTTTCTCAATCGAAGTAACTGACACTTCCCTTTCCGAAAAGCCCTCGATAGGAAACAGCGTAACAGTTACTGTGTTTGCCAAGAATTCATACTCCTCAGTAGGATCGGCCAGATTGTGTCATCTCACAGAATGTTCTGACTTTGTTCTTATGCCAGGGGCCCCCTATGGTGGTTTCACACTCCAACTAGAAGTCACACCAGACAAGACTGGTGATTTGGATATGAGTATTGAATGGATAGGGACTGAGGATGGAGAATCTGGGACTATTGAATTATCAGGGGTAATTAATGTCGCAGATAGTCAAGACAACGATTCCAACCATCAAATAGAGGCCTTTCTTCTAGTTTTCTCAATTCTGGTTGCTGTGACACTGGTGGCAAACCGCATTTGGGGAGTCAACTCAATGAAGCCCTAGTTTCACACATTCTTCAGTGAAGCTCATGAGAGATGATGTCGGCACACAAGTCATGGTTCTACTGCCCGACTATCCAAACAGGGTAGTCAACGAGCATAGAGTACGAGTCGAGAAAATCGCTCTGCTGGGTCTTTTATCCATTATCTTAGGAGGGGCATGGTGGCTTTGGCCGGCAATTGATGGACAGGATGAATTGTTCTCAAGATCAGGGCACGTTTTCTTACTATTCGCAACCGCACTATTGCTTTCTGACTTGATCGACTTTGGGCCTGTGGAGAGATCCAGAATTGGAATCGCGTCAAACTTATTCTGGCCCAGTATAATTGCTCTCGCAGGAGCGGATTATACATCCACGGACGAAAAAATCTCATCTGTATTGTTGGTGATTATTGCAATCTCCTTGTGGATAACGACGAAATCAATTTTCAGCCATTCACTTTCGACTCGCAGACTAAGGGGCATGAGTAGTCTCGCTTCATTGGCTGTAGCATTCGCCACATTAGTCGCATTAGACTCTAACATCTATGTCTGGGGACTGGTTCTGGCCTCTGTTTCGTACACCATGGTTCCAGATTTACTATCGAAAGATGAAATGTACCACATCAGGAAAGAGTTCTCTGTGAAGCTTGAGGAGGCCGAGTTTTCAATGCTGAAATTGAGGTCAGAGAATACAGGCCTGGAACAGCCAAATTCTCTATTGAAGAGTGCGAGGGAGATAGGCTGGAAAGATCCTCAAAAAGGCCTCCAGATAATTGAAGAAGCAGAGAGTGAGGCAAGGAGAATTATCGCTATATCTGACGATCTGGAAGAAATACAGAAAGACGCCCTCTCTTCAGTCCTAATGGCAGAGGAAATATCCGATATCGCAAAATCACCAAGGAAGGCGTATGATATGGGATTGAGAGAGGCCGAATTGGGATCTTTGAGGGAGGCTGAGACCCTGTTCAGGACGGCTAAACTAAGGGCTCACAATATCATTGATAACTGGCAGGAGGCATGTGATTGTATTCAAAATGCTGAAGAGAAGATGTCCGATATATCTGGACACTCAGCCGATAGCATACTTAGCATCTTAGAAACGGCCAAGGAAGCACTAGAGTCAGAAGACCCCATCAGTGCTATTCAAATCGCCACTAATATCCCTGAACATATCAAGAGCCTTTCAGGATTGAAAGTTGAGGCCACTAAGTCTCTTGAAGACGCTGAAAATGCGATAAAGTCACTGGAGGGTAACGTTGTTTCAAGATACTTGGAGATGATGACAAATTCCAGAACTGCATATGGGGAAGGAAACTATCCGCTCTCGAAGGGAATATCAGACAGCATCATCAGAGATGTAAGGGAGTCGTTAGAATCATCCAACGAGGTCACCAGGGCTCTTCGGCAAAGGAAGAAGCTGGAGGGCAGATTCCCTGAGTCTGGTAATTGGCAAGATAGGTTGGATCTTGTAACACGATTACATGAGTCTTCGAGGTGGTCCGATGCTTCATCGGAGCTAAAATCTCTGTTATCCGACCTCACCCTATTTGAATCAGAGGTATCAGATGCTAAAGAACTACTCGACTTTGTCAACTCCGAGTGGAATGAGCTAAGCAAGAGGCTAGATTCCCGAGGAATAGGAATAGACTATCCAGATAGGGCTTCATGCCTTAGCTCCATAGCCAAGGCCGAGAGAAGCCTCTCCGAGGGGCAGGTTCAGGAATGCCTGAGGAGTCTAGGAGTTGCAGACTCCCTGATGGAGACTCTGAGAAGGGAAATCTAGAGCTAGCCTAGATTTTTTTGAACATGTTAGTCGTTAGCTCAATGCCATTGTTGATAGTCAAGTGCCCCATGCACTACATCATCATGGACCTAGTCCTAGTTGGATCATTCATCCTATTCATGACTGCATTCGCGGGAATAGGCCTCGCTAGCATGCTGGTCAAGGAAGATACCACCGACGACTATCTGGTTGCGGGCAGGGGTATGCACCCGGCATTGGCCGCCTTGTCAGCAGTGAGTACTTGGAACTCAGGATACATGTTCATCGGTTTCATCGGATTCACTTTCACTATGGGATACTCTATAGTTTGGATTGCATTTGGATCCATGGCAGGACAGATTGTGGCTTGGATTTGGTTGTATAAATTCATACAGGAGTCAGCAAACGAGCGAGGCCTCAGATCACTCTCATCTCTTGTTTCAGAAGCAACTGGATCACCCGAGGCAAAGCTAGCAGCGATTCTATCCATTCTCTTTCTATCTGTCTATGCCGCTGCTCAATTAACTAGTGGGGGAAAGGCCCTCTATGTCATGCTTGGATGGTCTGAAGTAATTGGAATCCTAATTGGATTTGTATTGGTAGTGGCCTACTGCTATGCGGGTGGAATCAGGGCCTCGATATGGACCGACGCTGCTCAGTCTAGCGTCATGATTATCGGCTCCACATTACTTTGCTGGGTAGCTTTGGGAGAGATAGGAGGATTTTCTGGCCTTCACTCAGGATTGGAGGCGCAGAATGCCAATTTGACCAGTATCGTACCTGCAGATCTAGGATTCGGCGTGACCCTTTGGGCATTCGCCTTCTTCCTTGGAGGACTTAGTGTAGCAGGTCAGCCTCAGGTAGTAACCAGAGTTATGACATTAGGGTCTGACAAGGATAGGAAGACTGCGATGCTGTGGTTCTTTGCATGGCAGACCCCATTTCTTCTCATTATGACCATAATCGGACTATCAAGCAGGGTAGTTTTCACCGGTTCCGATTTCGATCCAGAGCTTGGCCTCCCAATGCTTGCAATGGAAACACTAGGGCCCTTTTGGGTCGGCCTGATCCTAGCCTCTATTTTCGCGGCAACTATGTCAACCGCAGACAGTCAAGTTTTGGCATGTACTGCCGCATTTACAGACGATGTAATTCCAGAAATAAGCCAAGACCACAAGAAAACAAAGGCAGTCACCCTAGGCGTGGCCGCTTTCGCCACTGCAATATCCATTTTCGGCCTCTATGTCCCGGGGGGAGACTCTGTGTTTTCTCTAGTGGTTTTGGCAGTTTACGGACTGGGATCAATTTTTGTCCCTATTTTGATTATCAGATGGGCCAAGTATGAGCCTGATACGACCCACACAATAGCAATGATGGTATCAGCCCTTACCGGAGTTATTGCATGGAGGTTGATGGGCCTAAATGACGAGGTTTTCGAGTCAATCCCCGGAATGGGCGCGGCGTTCCTAACTCACTTTGTTATGAATAAGATACGTTCCCCAGAGCTTTCTCCATTGGGCAGATATGATTTCCCTGATAAGAGAAAAATCCGGGCTTTGGCTGCGGCTGTAATTATCCCATTTGGGGCCTTTGAAACAGCTTATGTTGTTTCAGGACCAGATTCCCTGAGTTCCGATGCCGGAATCTCTGGAGATTGGATAGTCAGTGCTAATTTCGATAATGAGACTTTGGCAGATGGATTGGAATACGTAAACGACGGTGAATCAACAGTCATCAATATGCATACAGACGCCGTTGAGGGCTCTGAAGATTTCAATATAGTAGGAATAAGGGTAACTCTACAGTACTCGGAAGACGAGTCCAGCTCTGGATTTGGGTGCGCTGTACCAGGTGCCTCTAACCCTGATCCAGATACTATAACTGGAACAATCTCCAATGACAGAATTAACGGCACAGCCAGCGGTCAAAACTCAGGAGGAGGAGTCTCCTCCCATACAGTGGAAGTCGACTGGTTCAATGAATCTCTGATAGGCAACGTAAGTGGGGTATCGAAATCAGATATTATCGGGGGATTGGAAGGCGGAGAAAACGGTCTTGGTTCGTATACCTTGGAATTAAGCGTCATGGTCGAGACAGGTGGAGGAGCTGGATGTTCTCACACAGATGAGGGCGAAGATATAGAGTATATTGTGGAGCTTGTCATATTGGATTATATGATACAACAGGCCTAGTCAAGAAACAGACAGAAGCCTCGCTATTATCTAGACATCTCTAAATAATGACCACTTTTCCTAAGTTTATGCCATGTGAATGCTGTACTTGCGACTCTTGTGGACCAAGTTGCTCGTGTGATGGATGCTGTTAGGATTAGAACCAATCTCTCCTAGTATCCTATTTTTTACTCCTAACCTTACCGACTGATGATGTCAGATTTCTAGGCTCCCTACCTCTTGCAGCCAGAGAAAGAAACCACCACCCAACTGTAAGAAGAGCGGTAGACACCATCATGATTGTCCCTATCCACATCATCACATTTCCTTGAGTTATCGGCCAAGCCCAGTATGCGACCGACAGAACAACCACGACAAGCAGAATCCTAGATGCTTCACTGGGTGTTTTCCAACCCCTGTGATCTTCTCTAGGAGCCAATAAGTAGTCTAACACGCATGGTGGTTAGTGCTAGCGCTTTTCAACGGCTGTTTCAATCCGTCATATTTCCGAGTAATAATCCTGGGCCGCCTCTTCAAGGTCAAGGGATACCCTTTCCTCATTGAGAGTAAGAGTCTTCCCCGATCTCCGGATTGCAATACCATCGACAAAGACATCCAAGCAACTTGTTCCGGAGTAAATTAGATTTGAAAGAACCCTTCTACTGCCTCTTCCTCTTGGGCGCATTCGAATATCGGTTAAGTCCCATGTGACCCAATCTGAAGACCCCTTTGTGGCAAGTTGCCAAGTCTCCAAGGGGTTCAGTATTGTCGCATCCCAATGATCATGCTTCTGTATCAGACTCGCAGTCTTCGCTTCAGCCCTCATATCCAATCCATTGTTACTGGCGGCCCCATCAGTACCCAGTCTAACATCAACTCCCGCTTCAATCATGGCTGGATAAGACATAGTTCCACCACAGGCTAGCTTCTGGTTAGATACCGGGCAGTGAACGGCGTGCGAATCATTCCTTGCGAGAATCCTCATCTCCTTTTTGGTCACCCATCCACAGTGAGCGCAGACAGTCCCCTCAGTGAAATAATCGATCGAGTCTAGGTACTCAATAGGATACATCCCCGTCTTCTCATGGCACTGTGCCACCTCTTCTCTAGTCTCAGAGGTGTGGATATGCAATCTAGCACCCAATTCTCTGGACATCTCGCTGGCCTTTCTCAATACTTCTTCCGAGCATGTATAAACAGCATGTGTGGCAATCCCAATCTCTACCCTTCCAGAACCAAGAGGCCCAGATCTAATCATGCTCTCCAGCTCCCTAATGGCGTTGCCACTGTCTTCTTCCCCCTCTTCTGCTGGAGGCCAGTCGGTTGTCGGACCACAGACTATGCCTCGTATCCCCGAGTCAGCAACTATCGGTGCAATGGCTGAGGGGAAATGATACATATCGCATGCAAATGTAGTCCCACCTGAGATCATCTCTGCTACGGAGGCTCTAGTTCCTATCGATGCTAGCTCTGGAGTCAAATTCCTCTCACTTGGGAAAATGCTAGTCTGAAGCCAGTCCATCAGGGCCATACCTTCCCCCATACTCCTGTTGAGTGTCATTGGGAGGTGTGTGTGCCAATTTTGGAGGGATCTTGTAATCAGTAGGTCGCTCCCATCTATAATTTCGACAACATCCTCATCGCCGTTGCTTACTGAGAAAGACCCATCTTCATGAAGTAGGAAATCACCTTCTCTGACCAAACCATCGTGATCAATCAAGCGACTTCCAGTGACCCTTCGGGTACCAGGATCCATGAGCGTGCGAGAGGATGTCACTCGTCAAGGTTATCATCACTAGTTGCTTCTTGCAGTCGGCATGAAAGGCATCAGTCTTGTCGCAAGGCTTTCCATATTTCTGGTCTGGATGTATACTTTGCCGGAACCATTGAATTCCAGAACAATACCTTCTCCGCCTAAGATTGCGGACCCCATTCCTCCGACTTTGGAGCCGTTGTAGGTTAATCCGGAGGTAAACGCCACAACGTGGCCGTTGTCGACTACCACTGGATCGCCAGGAGAGACGTCTATTTCCTTGATTGCACCATATGAGGTATAGAATACCTTACCTTCAACTCCTCTTGGAGTGTATGCTCTGAGGAAGAATGCCCCCTCCCTAGAAAACAGAGCCTTCGCGCCTTGGAATTTTGTATCCGTGTCAACACTAGGGGTGCATGCCATGAATGCCCCCCCTTGCATGAAGAACTCCTCTCCGGGGGCCAAGTCGAACTCCTTTATGTCGCCCGGCGCACTTGGAGCCAAAGATACCCATCCACCAGAGCCACCAGCTGTGTACGTATTCACGAAGAACGACTCCCCTCCGAATGCGGATTTAGCCATACTCTTCAGGAATCCACCGATGCCTCCTCCGCCTCCCATTCCGGTCTTCATATCGACACCTCTTGATTGAGCCACCATAGCGCCTGGCTCCACCTTGAGCGACTCTCCAGGTCCTAAGTTGGCGGTCATTAGTGTAAATGCGGGGCTGAACTCGTAGTCTACATCCATGAATCTCTGAACTACCGCGGAGTTTTCAAATTTGGGGGGCTTCAAATCGTACATTCTGCCTTGAGTTTGCTAACTATTTCTCCCTCAGAATTTTTCATCCATGCTTCGATAATATCTCCTTCTTTCATCGGACCTACCCCCTCCGGAGTACCAGTCCACACCAGATCCCCGGGACTTAGTCCATACCAGTTTTTCAGATGCCCCATTATCGAATCCAGCGAATGAACCATTAAATCCGTATTAGCTTGTTGCTTGACTTTACCATTTATAGATAATCCGATCTCCATTATCCCAGGTTCCCATGAGGACCATGTTCCAAGTACGCCAGAACCTCTGAAACCCTTTCCTTCAAGCCAAGGCCAGCCTTTCTCCTTTGCCAAAGTCTGGCGAGTTCTATTCGTAGTATCGCAACCAACACACATCTCCACCGGTTCTAGGTTATCCCCCAATCTGACCACCATCTCTACTTCGTAGTCAATATGTTCATCAGCCAACAGACTAATCACATTCTTTCCTTCACTATCTGATTCCACATGTGATGTGGGAGGCATAAGGAAAAAACGAGGATAGTCAGTCACATCCCCCTTGATTTCCTTCGCATGCCCAGCATAGTTTCTGAATACGGCCCAGCCGACAGTCATAACTCTCGCAATACCTACAATCACATTATTACATCGATAAAACTCTCAGCAGGTTGAAGAGACCCGTTATACCGACTGGCTCTGATGGCGGAGGACCCGTATCGCACCCTGGGAGTTACAAACGACTCTACAGACGCCGAAATTAAGCGGGCCTACAGGAAGCTAGCGAGACAATACCATCCTGATAGAAATCCGAACGACACAGCTTCTGAGGAGAGGTTCAAGTCAATCCAGAACGCATATGAATTGATAGGCTCCTCTGAAGCTAGGAGGGAGTGGGATCAGCAAAGAAGAATGGAGAACATGTTCGGAGGTGGAGCGGGATTCTCGGGATCAGGATCAGGTTTCGATTTCAGTGATATCATTTCTCAGTTCATGGGTGGAAGAGGAAGCTCGGATTTCGGTTTTGACTCTAGATCCAGCAGAGCAAGGCCTAGCAAAAGCTCCCCTAGAACCTCATTCCGGGGGGCAGATATCGAAGCGGGCCTAGACGTGACACTAGAAGAAGCGATCAACGGGACCGAGACAAAATTCTCTCACAGGAGACTCAAGAGGTGCGACAAATGTGGCGGAGATAGTTTTGGTACGTCGAGGGCCTGCCCTAAGTGCAATGGTACTGGAGTTCAGACCAAAGGTAGTACGATTAGCGTGAAAGTACCCGCTGGTGCAATACACGGACAGCAACTCAGGCTACGAAAGATGGGCCATGAGCACCCCCAGGGAGAGTCAGGTGACTTGTTGATTACTTTGAGATTGGATGCACAGGAGGGCAGGAGATGGGAGGAGGGAAGAATGATTCAGGAGGTCCCAGTCAAGATTTCCACATTACTCCTTGGGGGGAACGTAAGAATTACCACCCCCAAGGGCAGTAGGATACAGATAGAAGTTCCCGAACGAACAAAGATCGGAGACAGATTGAGAATACAAGGACACGGATATCAAGGTTCAGATTTGGACATAGAATTCGTACTCATGGAGACGGAAGATCTCACTCAAAAACAGAAGGAGGCGCTGAATCATTTGAGGGACTCCGGACTGTGACCAATCACAACTACTCAAATACAGGCCCAATGACCCAAGAACGTGCGTGATTTCTCACGAGTCGCAGACTACCTTATTCCCAAGAGGAAGAAAGTCCATCTTTCGGTATTTATCTTCTCAATTATAATGATTCCAGGAGTTCTCGCCACATTTGAGCCTATTGATATAGAATCTTACGAGATGGAGTCTCCGGAATTGGATGCCAACATGGTATTCAGGGAAGAGTTTACTGCCGCAGGAAATATCTGGGGATTTGGAATCTTTGTCAGAGATGAGGGCGACTTCGGGAAACTTGGATCTGATGTCACAATGATTGCTGACTATACTGGAGAGAACTCAGGTTTAGAAGTCCCCAAGGGAGGGATATTGAATCTTACAGTTTTAAGAGAAATTGACGTAAATGCTGATACTCTCAGAAACCACAACGTCTCGAAGTTTTTTCTTCCAATCGCCTCTGAGATTTCGGGGGATCCGGCGGTAGGAATGCTGGATCTAGCATCTGATTTCCGATCTTTCATGTCGGGTAACTCATCGCTTACCCAGCCTAGAATAAATCCATACAAACTTGCTCTTACCCTTGATCTCGAGGAATCAATGGACCCAGCACCAACAAACTGGTCAGATTGTGGAGTTTTAGAATGTCTAACATTCGATGATCCAAGAATTACCCAAGACCATATCGATCTGGCGGCACACAGGATGGCAAACAGTAGCAATGGATCATTTTTGAGGTTCCTGTCTAATGATAGAGCCTTCACCCCTGATCCAAATAGCCCTGTTATTGGGCCAATAAACCACACAATTGGTGAAGATGGAAATTTGCAATCAGATATATGGGATAGGGGAAGATGGTCAGCCTCATCGGCCTGGTTAATCGTTAATCTTGATAGGGAGGAGATGCAAGAAAGCGGGTGGACTTTCTCGTGGAAGAATGCTACGACAGACTTCGGTTACGATATAGATGGATTCACACTGATAACAGACCCGATTAGGTACTCATTCGAGTACTGTGAGGATAGAGAAGTGAATAACCAGCCATTGTGCTCCGTAGAGTGGCTCTATCTGTCAATCGAAGAAGATCTCAGAGAGACGGACGAGCATATAGTAACACTGATGTTCGCAGAAGGGATCAACGTGGAAATCAATAGAGAGCTTCTTTCCAGTGCTTATCTGCTGGTAGCAATGTCAGTAATTGTAGTCTTCCTTCTTTGGATTAATCTCCGTAGGATATCAGATGTAGCCATAGTTTCCACTAGCTTAGTAGTCTCACTTATCTGGATGTATGGGCTAATTGGTTGGGCAATGATTTTTGGAGAGAGGACAGGTTTTGAATTTATTTTTCGCTCCCAATTTTCTAACCTACTACCCATACTAATACTGGCTCTGGAGATTGATGATAGTTTACACTCTCTCCATAGATACAAGGAGGAAAGACGAGGAGGGAGGACAATAGAGGAGTCGTGCAGGACTTCAATAAGTAAAGTTGGTCTTGCTGTTATGCTTACCTCAGTTACTACCATTGTCGCCTTTTCAGCAAATCTCACCTCTAGTATCGCCGCATTGAGATCATTTGGAATAGAAGCTGGAATCGGGGTCATGTGTGCCTTTTTCTTGACGGGACTCTGGGTCCCTCTGACAAGAATGGACATAGACGAGTGGTTAGATTCCAAGGGGAGACTCATCGAAGAAGACCCAGATAAAATCCATATGGTTCCCAAGGCATGGTTGTCTTCTATTACAACGAAGTCATTCAAATCGTTTCCGTTAGTGATAATCACCGTTCTCCTAGTCACAGTTTATGCAGTTCCACTGATGACATCGTTAGAGGGGGATTTCCAGGTAGAGGACTTTGTTGAAGAGGAGTCCGATTTGGCAGTAGGAGTGGGTCTGATTAATCAGAGGTTCAGTGACGAGGGAGAGCCTGCCTACATACTTGTAGAGGGGAACATGACAAATCCCAGAGTTCTGGAAAGTATCGAAGAGCTAAGAAAAAACATGAATTCTCATAGTCCGGAAGATCCTAATCAATTCACTAGGTCTCCAGATGGAGAAGTTGAGCTTCTTGCCGTCGACCAGATGCTTTGGTATCTGAGAGCGGCCATGGCATGGAATCAAACTCCATTTGAGCAGGCTGGTTGGGATTTTGACTCAAGAGATGGGGGGATTGGCTGTGAAACAGTAGTGATCCCCAACAGAGATTTTGAGTTCATCTTCATACCCTCGACAAACGACAGTAAATCCCTGAAGTTTCTATACGGGTTCATGATGACAAGAGGAGTCCCTGCCAGTGGTGGATATCCAGCACTTTCTCCTAGTATAGTGGGAGAGTTCCTCCAAGTACAGGGAAAACTGGACTACCAGAAACCATGGCTAACCGAAGAAGGTAAATCCCCTGACTACCCCAGAGCGACTTTAAGATTTGGAATATCCAGTCCCGAACAGTTCGCTCTAGTAGAACCAGCTCTGGCACAATTGGAGCAAGACATGTTACCTCTCCAGAACCTCTCTGCAAATCCTTTGAGGGAAAGGGGATCACTCCAAAATGCTCTCTCCAATGAGCAGTACCCAATCTCATGGGCAATTCCAACAGGAGAGCCGGTCGTAAGATTTGTAGCAGCGGACTCGATGCAAGACGATTTGCAAGATACCATTCTCCTCGGGGTTTTACTTTGTTTTGTTACTCTATGGTGGGGATTCAGGGATAATGGCACTACAAAGGAGAGACTGAAGAAAAATATCTCCGAGATTCGCAAAAATAGTCTTCCATTGATTCTGAATGTAATCGTCTTTGCCGTAATATCAATCACACTTGTCGACCAGAGTTATGTAATTCACTTCGCAGTACTAGCTCTTCTGCTATCTTTGATCTTCGGTACCACTCCTTTTGTGTATGCCGGGATAACGACTGCTCCGATTTTCATTATGATAGTATGGCTCTATGCTTTGGTCGATCTATTCGGCTACGGTCTGAACATGGTCACGGTTTCTATCGCTGCGATCTCTTTGGGAGTAGGCGTGGACTATGTTATCCACCTAATCGAGAGATACAGGGAAGAAATCCAAGAAGGCAAGTCCCAATTAGAATCTGTAGCAGTTGTTGGGGGTGCTTCAGGCCTGGCTCTTTTCGGCTCTGCTCTATCAGATTTCGCTGGGTTCATGGTAATTAACCAGTCAAAGATGGGCTTCTTTTCCACCTTCGGACTTTTCTGTGCCATTATGATTATCCTTTCGCTGATAGCAAGTATGATTGTGGCACCTGCTCTAATTGGATTACTTCATAGAATTCCAAGTGATGAAATCCCTGTTAAGTCGATTAGCTGAGAAAATAGGCCATAACTAGAGTAATCAAAACCCCTCCAATGATGGATTGGAATATTATCCCCCAGCTTCTAGTTCTGCATGCCCTGGCAATATCCTCATTTTCATGCTTCTTGGCTCCAGAGGAAGACTCATGGGTGCCTAGAAATCCGTGATATACGCATACCTGTGAGGTAGACTCAAGCAGAACCAACCACCCAGATGTGAAAATCCCGGATAATAATACGAAAAAGATGGGACTACTACTGGGAGGGGCAAGCACGGAAAAACCGAGACCAAGGAAGATTAGTGCAATACCGCCATAAAGCCTGTTCTTCCTGCCAGCCTCTGAAATATTTCTGATTGCCTTCTTGGCGTCTCCCACTGCCCTACCTCCAAATTCCGAGGGAGTCCCTGAGAGCCGATTCAAGGTCTTTATGTAAGAATTCATATCCAGCCTCTTGAATTCTTTTTGGCATAACTTTCTGCCCCTCAATCAGAAGAGGTCCTGCTAGCTCACCGAATAATATCTTCATTGCGAATCCAGGAATAGGTGCGAAGGCAGGCCTCCTCAGAACCTTGCCTAGAGTCTTTGAGAATGTCTTCTGCCTAACTGGTTCGGGAGCAGTTAGGTTGAACGCACCTTCACAATCTAAATTCATCATCAGGTGGTGAATCGCGTATATTTCGTCATCTAAAGAAATCCATGACATCCACTGTTTTCCACCAGCCAAAGGCCCCCCTCCTCCCATTTTCCACGGAAGAAGCATCCTCTCCAGGGCTCCTCCGGCAGCTGAAAGAACGATCCCGTTTCGTGTATTGACTACTCTTATTCCAGCATCTCTTGCTGAATCTGCGTATGACTCCCACTGAATTACTGTCTCGGTGAGGAATCCATCCCCTGGCGGACTATCCTCAGTCAGCTCCTCGTCATCACGATTTCCATAATATCCAATCGCACTGGCCACGATGAATACCTCAGGCTTTTTCTCTAGCTTGCTCATGGTGTCTGATAGAAGAGTAGTAGAGTGCTTTCTTGAATCGATAATGAGTTTTTTCCGCTTATTATTCCATCTCTTATCCCCAATGCCAGCTCCTCCTAGATGGATAATCACGTCAAATCCCTCAATGTCGTTAGGATTCAGGATACCCTTGTCGGGGTACCAACTAAGCTCTTTGGAGCCTTCCTCTGCCTCTCTTCTTACCAGTCTCCAGACGTCATGGCCACCAGTATCTAGGAATGCTACAAGTTGAGTCCCGATAAGCCCGGAAGAACCTGCAACTAGGATTCTCTTTCTTTCGAGATGAGAGAATTTTGAGTGCTCCTTAAGATCTCTCTGTAACCTTAGCTCCCTCGCCTTGAACATCCTTGAGATTCTTCCCTTAACTAGAGACCCCCCAAGTATTCTGTCCGCAAGGTTACCGAGGGGTCCAAATGGAACTTGATAGGTCACTTCATCCTTGACAGTAGTGGTTCCGTCAACTTCTGATAGGTTGTGGTCGTGATTCCATGACCAAAATGGACCTTTGATCATTGTGTCGGCAAAATGGTTTGGTGGGTCATACGCGGTGTGCTCAGCTACCCAAGTCATCTTCAGGAATGGAGCACCAGGAGCTGGGAACCTGAAAACCCTCTGTGACCCAACTTCCAATGAATCATCTGCACGAACTTCCTCTGCTACCTCCCATGGAGGCATAAGCCTCCTGAACGAGCCTTCATGCTCAAACCACTGAAAAGTTGTCTCGATATCCGCATCCACAACAGATTCATGAGTGTATTTGTACATCTAATCACCATGGTGGGCTCTTTGGGATTGGAGCGTCTTCCGCCCATCTTGAGATGTAGCGCTCTAGTTTGAGCTTCTTCTTGGTATTCGCTGAAGACATGTATCTAATCTTTCCAAAAATTGGTCTCTCCGGACCCCATGCTCTGTCGTGCCTTCCAAGTACCCAAAATATTCCAGTATAGGAGTTTGGGTCTCTTCCATCCAAAGCCCACCTGTCATTGATTCTAATCATCCAATCAGCGGCAGTTTCAGGGTCCGGAGACCACTCTAGTATTCTCTTCCCCCACAACATTCTGAGGTAGTTGTGCATATGTCCCGTTCTCAGAAGTTGTCTTTGGGCCGAATTCCAAACCTCATCATCTGTCTTGGCGCCCTCTATTTCCTCGAAAGTGTAACTTACCCGTTGGTCGTTTCTGTGCTCGTCTAGAGTTTTCATTGCCCAAGAGGGTATAGAGTCTAGGGTATTGTGGTCTCTCCTGAAGTTGGCGAAGTTGAATCCTAGTTCCCTCCATGTGATGATTTGGTCCATGAAGGATTCCGCTGATTCAGAAAGTCCCCACCAACCAGACCTGTGGCCCTTGCCTGTGTCTTCAATGCAAACTGAATCATATGTCCACTCTTCTTTGTCCATGACCGCCCTAACTATCCTGAATGAAGAAATGTGTCCGAAGTGTAACCAGGGAGAGAGACCACTGACGGCAGGGTTATCTGGATCATTTCTTCCTTCAGAGTAGTTCGCTAGCCTTTTCTCAATGAAGTTACCGAGCCTACTTACAGCTTCATAATGCCCTCCTCGGACTGATTCAACAGGAAACACTTCATGATCGATATTCAGTGGAGCCATGGCCTTTTTGGCTACCTCACCTCCCTCAGCAACCCTCCAGATCCACTCAAGAGGCGTAAACTCTAGTTCGAGTTCTTTGACAAGTTTCGACAACTCCGATTTCTTGATTGTAAGATCGGATTTTATTCCATCCATAGGGTTTTCACTTGGAAATGTGGAGAGAGCGCTGTGAAGGCTCCTCTGAACATGTTTCCTGAACGAATAGGCTGTCTTGTGTGCTTTGTCAGCGTAGTTCATGGGTAGTATTCCGTTAGAATCTACGGCCTCCACAGAAACCTCGCTTGACAGACTAGCTCTATCCATCACCCATCTGGGAAGATACGTCGGGTAATCATCGATAACTATCGAGCATGCCTTTGAGGAGAGCTTCTTGAGCATCCCGTCCCCAGAGTCGATATGGTTCTCGATCCATGGGATATACGTAATCCCATGGTCGTCGAATGTAGATATGTTGTCCACCATCCCCTGTGCAACGAATGTGAGAACCCTCTCACTTGACCACTCGTGCCTGACTGAAATGCACTCAATTACCAACAGTGGTTTGTTTAGACTAACGCTGATGTCTATCGCTCTTTCGAGTGCAGCATTGTAGTGGTATCTTCTCGTGGAAGTCATCCAGTAAAGAACAAACTGTCCGGAGGACCGGACTTCTTTGTCGTTTATTTTGCGAACTCTAGGAGAACCAAAGGTAACCTGACCTCCCATCACGTCCAACATGTCCTATTCTCTCAGGATGCGCATATAAGGCGGTGTTTTCACGCCTACTCGATATCAAACACTCATTCATAACCTCGGACAATTACCGAGAGTCATGACTATTCAAGTCAAATCAGATGCTGAACCAATAGAAATTGAAGCTGACGCATACCTGCCTACAGAGTATGGAAACTTCAGAGTGAGCGTTACTCTAGATGAGGCTGGAAAGGAGCACTCGCTCCTGTATACGGGCGACTTGTCCGGTACTGAATCCCCCCTAGTGAGGATCCACTCAGAATGCCTCACTGGAGATGCTTTCGGCTCCATGAAGTGTGACTGTGGCCCCCAATTAAAGACGGCGATGAGAAAAATTCAGGAGGCTGGATGCGGGGCCATTGTATACCTAAGGCAAGAAGGTCGAGGAATCGGCCTACACTCAAAGATTCAAGCTTATGCTCTGCAAGATATCGGCTATGACACATTGGATGCAAATCTAGCTCTGGGACTCCCGGCTGACGCCCGTGACTACACCATTGCGGCTAAAATGCTCGCTGACGTAGGAGTGAAAAAAGTCCGCCTAATGACGAACAATCCAATGAAGATACAAGGACTCCGTGATAACGGAATCGAGGTCGATCGCAGAGTCGAGCACATCTCTGGTGTTTCTGTTGAGAATATCGACTATCTCTGCACCAAGGGAAAGAGAATGGGCCACATACTTGACATATAAGAAGCTCCAGCGGAGTTGGGGGATAATCATGTCATCGATGATTGGAGAGAAAGCACCTGACTTCAACCTGAAGACAAGTGATGGGGTCGATTTCAATTTCAGTGAACTGGAGGGATCCTGGAAAGTACTCTTTTTTTATGCAAAAGCAGGTTCTCCTACTTGCAAGAGGGGATGCCTAACTTTCAAACAACAATACGACCTTTTTAGATCACTAGAACCCCCCGTAGAAATTATTGGTATTAGTGAAGATTCGGTAAAACAACACAGGGAATTCAAGAGCGAACTCGATCTCCCTTTCACTCTCCTATCTGACCCCGACAGAAGCGTCGCTGAAATGTTCAACGTACCAGTCCACCTTGGGACATTCCCCGCCAAGTCCTCATTTGTTATTGGGCCTGACAACACAATTCACCATGTTTACGACTGGCTCTTCAGACCAAGAAGGCATGTAGCAAAGATTCTCGATGCACTCAGCAGAATTACCGATGGGGGAAGATTTTCCTGATGTGGAATCAGATACTAACAGATGCAGGACTCTCCGAAAGGGAGATCAACGCGTTGACCGTATTATCACGCAAGCCTAACATCAAAGCTAGTGAGCTGGCTAAGGAGCTAGATACCACAAGATTAGATGCCTACAATTCCCTCGAAAGACTGCAAAGAATAGGATTAGTCACAACAACTGCAGATAGGCCTATGAGATTCTCAAGCCCCCCCCTTGATCAGGCAGTGACACATCTAATTGAAATTAGAAAGGAACAACTCAATCGAATAGAGCAAGGTCTTGAAGACATGAAGACTGGAGCCAAGTATTCCTCGGTCATTGAGAGCAAACCTCTCGATGATGAACCAAAGTTCGCTGTATTAAAAGAAAGAGTGCACATAATGAAGAGAATCGAGAAGATATCCGAAGGAGCAAAAAAGGATATTGTCCTAACACTTGGAAAATTTGGAATACTTCACCTTTGTAGAAGTAGCGCATTACAGGCTGTGAATGATGCCGCAGTTCGAGGCGTCAGCGTCAGAGTACTTTCACAACTTGAGAGGAGGACAATAAGGTTCTATCAAGATCTCCATGAATCAATTGATGTCCGACACTCTGATGATCTGGATGCCCAAGGAGCGCTCGTCGACGACTATGAGGTTATCCAATACCTGAACATGGAGTCCAACCCTGTTGGAAGGGGCAAGAATGACGCCGCCTTAATGGTCGAGTCAGAGTCATTCGCCGAGTCTCAAAGAAATCTTCTCGATACCATCTGGGAGGAGGCCGTACCCTACGAAACTGCATCCAAGAGATTCACCGAGGAAAGGATAGTTGATCCGCTGAAGCTCACGATAGATAGTGGCTCCTTCCTTGAAAAAATCAGAGAAGTCCTGCAGATATCAGACGATATTCCCGAAGAAGATACCCCATTCAACCCGGATGCCTTCCTTGCTTCAGGATTAGAAATCAGCGATGCTCGAAGGAACCTTGAATCAGGGGGTATTGAGGCCCTATCTGCTTTCGGAATAGATATTGAATCACTACTAAGACAGGTAGGAAATAGGGTAGGAGAAGAATTATCTTTCTCATTGAGAAACATAGAAGGTAATATCGAGTATCTTAATGAGATTATGGACTGGTGGGAGTTTGCAGGGCTTGGACAGCTAAGCTACGATATCGATCCAGAATTCCATATCCTAGTCGAGCATCCTAGCGATAAACCAGGAGTTCTGCCGATACATTCTCTCGATGATGGGATAATCGAGGGGGCCTTGTTAGCAAGATACCCAGAAGAGTCAGGAGTGGTAGTAACTAGAAATATCTTAGAAGACAAGAAAAATACCGTTAGATATGATATAAATTTCAATAGCCAGCTCTTAGAATAGATACATCACATTATATCATCACCGCCATGCCGATATATTGTGCGTTTGCTTAAGTTCGCCCTTTTCATGAGGCAGGTGACTAGAAAGTCCCCGGCAAATCTGGACTGGATACAGAAGCAAGGACTTCTTGCCGTGAAGCTAGCACAGATTTTCGCTCTCAGGCCTGACATAATCAGCCTTGAGAAATGCAAGCAACTCCAGACCTTGTATAGCAGCGCCTCAACAATTCCAACTGAGAACGTATTCAAAATTCTAAAGGAAAAAGCTCCAGACTCATATCACGAAAATATTTCATGGTTCGATGTAGAACCTCTAGCAGCTGCATCGGTAGGACAGGTTCACAAAGCCAAGCTAAAAACCGGTGAGAAAGTGGTCGTCAAAGTAATCAAAGAGGATCACGAGAGAAAATTCAAAAGGGACGTCAAGAGGATGACTCGATGGCTAAAATTAGCCATGATTTTATCTCCTAAACTGAGAAGAGTGGGCAACCCAATCGCGCTCTTGGAGCACGTCCAAGACTACACCCTAAGGGAGCTTGACTTGAGGAATGAAATTATTGGAGCTTCAAAGCTAAATGCCATCAGGGAGGAGCTTTCTGGGGACTTCCCAATGAAAAGACTAAGATTTCCTAAATACTACCCGGAACTCTCAAACAGACACGTTTTGGTATCGGAGCTTATTGATGGTCAGACGCTTGAACAGGGAATAATCAAATCTAACTTAGCTTGGGAGGACTTGCTTGAATTATTTCGAATCCATGGAGCTTTTATGTTCGGAGTCGGTACCTTCCACGGTGATTTACACCCAGGTAATTGCATCCTCGACAAACAAGGAAATTTTGTTTTCATTGATAATGGGGCAATTTGCGAGGCTCCAAGAAAGGTTAGCAATTCTCTTTTCAACTTCTTCTATCACCTATCATCTAATGACAAAGACCTAGCTTTCGAATCTCTGATTTCACTTGCAGAAAGAAGGCCAAGATCTGTAAAAGTCGAGGAATTCAAAAAGGATATGCATGAGATTTACAAAGACTTCGAAAACCTTAGCGTCGGCCAGCAAAGCCTAACCGAGGTAATGATGAAAACTGTAAGGTCTGCAGTAGAAAACGCTGGTGCAGATTATGGTGAGGAGGGGTTCCCGATAATCCGATCACTGATGTACATGGATGGTCTGGTCATAAGGACCTACCCAGAAGTTAAATTAATCTCCGAGATGACAGGATCATTAAATGAGTTCAAATCGGGTTTAAATCTAGGGTGAATAAAATGACGAAACACAGTGACGTAGTTGTAGTAGGTGCAGGACCAGGCGGATTAGCATGCTCTATGCTTTTGGCCAAAGCAGGGGTGAACGTCACTATTTTAGAGAAGTCTGATGGTGTTGGAGGAAGAACCAGGGTGTTTGAGAAAGATGGCTTCAAGTATGACAACGGCCCCACATTCTTTCATTATCCAGAAATCGCCGAAGAGATTTTTGAGGCTCTAGGACTTGATGCCAGAGAGGAACTTGGTCTGATAGAACTAGATCCTAACTATAGACTTGTTTTCGGTGCTGGCGGAAGCATAGACGCCAGCACAGATCTTGAACATATGGTCTCTCAAATTAGAGAACTCTGTGGAGAGGATAATGCAAACGGGTTCAGGAAGTATATTGAGGACAACAGGACGAAACTAGACCTTTCTAAGAATTGCTTAAACTCCCCTTGGAGAGGACCCACCGACCTGTTGAGTCGAAGAGCAATGAGAGTAGCTAAAGTCCTCAGGCCCTGGAGGAGCGTATCATCCGACCTCTCTAAGGTGTTCTCCGATGAGAGAATGCAGCTTGCTATGTCATTCCAGACAAAATATCTCGGAATGAGCCCATTCCAAGCTCCCAGCCTCTTCACTATCCTGGCTTACCTGGAGTACGAGCACGGTGTGTTTCATGCTGAGGGGGGACTGGGAACTATAACCCAAAAGATGGGCGAAATAGCCAGAGATCTGGGAGTTCATATTAGGTTAAACGAACCAGTGAATGATTTCGTTTTCGAAGGTAAGAAAGTAGTTGGAGCCGTCACTGAAAATGGCACTTACACAGCAGATAAATTCGTCATGAACGTAGATTTTGCTACTGGAATGAAAGGATTAATCCCCGATAAGTTGCGTAAGAAGTGGTCCAACAAGAAGCTAGATGAGAAATCCTATTCATGCTCGACCTACATGCTCTATCTCGGTTTGGATAAATTGTATGATACGCCTCATCACCAAATTTACGCCGCAAAGGATTACCAGAAAAACCTCAAAGAGGTAACGGAGAACAAAGTGACTTGGGACGACCCATCGATTTACGTCCAAAACGCGTGTGTCACAGACCCAACAATGGCCCCCGAGGGCCACTCCACAATCTACGTGCTAGTTCCTGCTAGTAGCTCACATGAAGGAATAGATTGGGAAGAGATAAAGGACGAATATATGGATGTGATACTTGCCCAAATGGAGAATCTTGGTTTTGAGGGGATAAAAAATCACATTGTCTCCCAAACCATAGTCACACCAGATGATTGGGCATCTCGAGATATCTACAAAGGAGCGGTGTTCAATCTTGCTCATGGCCTTGATCAGATGCTATGGAGGAGACCACAAAACAAGTTTGAGGAGCTTGAAAGCCTCTACCTTGTTGGAGGGGGGACTCATCCAGGGAGCGGACTTCCTACTATTCTTGAAAGTGGTAGAATATCCGCTAAGTTGATTTGTGCAGATATGGGGATAATCCCAGATTGGAATGGCGCTGAAACGTGGTTCGAGGATATCAAAAAGCCTAGAAGCATTGCCAAAGTGAGTTAAGAATAAACGAAAATATGAGTTGGGTAATCATCATGGAAACAATCAACATCATTCTTTTTTTAATTCCCACAGTTTGGATTGGACCATTCTGGTTACTGATGCTCCTAGAGCCGGAATCGGAGAGGACCAAAGACTGGGTACATGGAAATTCTCTTTTTATTGGGCCTTTGGCCGTCTGGATACTAACTACACTATTCAACCCCGCGGGAATTATTGACTTGATAGCTGGGAACCCACTAGATTTCTTTGATACAATGGTCGAACTTCTCGGAACGGAATCGGGTACTGTTCTGGCTTGGGCCCATTTCGTTGCAGGAGATATAATTGCGACGAGGTGGATGTGGAGGAAGGCTGTGGAGAATAACATAGGCCTGAATAAAACTCGAACAATAGTCTTCTTCGGAGTCGTTCTTATGCCAGTGGGCCTGCTATTGCATGTAATACTAAATTCTCAGAACACTTCCAAGCTGGTAGAGGGACAATGATGGATGAAAAATCTGTATTAATTTCCCTCGATAGAAAAGATACATATTGCACATTAGAATTTTCGGATAATGAGAAGTTCGAGTTGGGATATCTCGAAGTTAGGAAGAATTGTCAATGCGCGAAATGCAAGCCTAGACAGATTAACGAGCAAATGAAGATAGAATTCTTTGAAGAAATCTCTAGATTGATGCTGGTTAAACCTAAGGTCGAGCAGGTCGGAAACTACGCTCTGCGATTTGAGTGGCCTTCTGGATGCTCTAGTGGAATACACTCTTTCGAACACCTCAGGAAGATATCGGAATCCTCAGGAAAGAAACTGTAACTCTTACGAAGAAGTGAAAAAACCACCTTCCCTCAGAGGAATAACTAGGATGCGGGTTCCCCCTGTACCTTGTTGGTGATTTTATGCCAGATGAATCCTCGGAACCAGATACCGAGAAAATCGAAGATGATGAATGGCATCTATATGCGAATGCAGGTTATGGAGTAGCGGAGTCTCTGGAGGAGGAGCCCTCTGAAGATGACGATGAAGCTCCAGAAGAAGAGTGGTTCGATGGAGACGATTTCTATAATCAAGGAGCTTCCATAGATTGGGATTCTCCCCCATGTCCAGCCCCACTGGGGATTGCTCACGTCATCAAGATAGGAGTCTGTGATTACTGCCTACATAGGATCAGTGGTAGGAAGACCCAGTCCCAAGGTTTTGAAGGAGGCGCTGAATTGAGAACTGAGGCCCATGCGAGAGATTCTGAGCTTTCAAAGTCAGAGATACCCGATATATGTCCGCTCTGTGAGAACTTATTCGATGATGTTGGAAATATCGCCGAAAGAATAACTGAGTCATTAAATGGGATAGAATTCAAAACTATGCAACTCGGAATCCACCTTCCCAAGGATCTCCTTCAGAGTGAAGACACAATTAGGACCAAACATGGCTCACAAGGGTCAAGACCACTCAAGACATCCTTCGCAACGGCTATTCAAAATGAAATGTTACTAAACTCACCTAGCATATCATTCGTCAAGGACTACCCCGATATCATGGTAACAGTTGACACCCTTACACTCAGAGTGGACACTGATGTTCGACCGGTTTTCATTTATGGGAGATATGAGAAGCTGGTTAGAGGAATACCACAGACCAGATGGCCATGTCGTTCCTGCAGAGGCCGAGGGGATGGATGTGAAAGTTGTGAGGGAACTGGACTTCAGTACAGTGAATCTGTTCAGGACATAATTGGAGAACCAGTAAAGCAAATTCTGGGGGCTTCAGACACATCATTCCACGGAATGGGGAGGGAGGACATAGATGTCAGGTGCCTAGGATCTGGAAGGCCATTCGTCTTGGAGATAAAGAATCCCAGATTGAGGGAATTCGAACTATCTAAGATAGAGAAAAAAATAAACTCAAATAAACCGGAAAAGGTGAGGGTAAACTCACTCAAATGGTGTACTAAGAAGGATGTAAGCAGGGTGAAGGAGACAAGGTCTGAGAAATCCTACACCATCAGATTCAAGGTTGATAATCCGATATCTGAGCAGGAAGCAGCCAAATCAATAGAGGCTCTTTCAGGCGTCACTCTTGAGCAGGAAACCCCAAAGAGAGTCTCTCACAGGAGAGCAGCAAAGACAAGGAAAAGAAGAGTCACTTCAATATCAAATATATTGGTTGAAGAAGATGAGATTCAGTTTTCCCTGCGGTGTGAAGCCGGAACCTACGTGAAAGAGCTGGTTCATTCCGATGAGGGCCGTACTTCCCCCTCTGTCAGCTCTGTCATTGAAAGAGAATGCGTGGTATTGTGGCTGGATGTGGATGAAATACACGCTGATTGAAACATTAAATAATCCGACGCACTTAATAATACGCCTTTGGTCGAGCGCTTCCACGACTTAGGTCGAAGGTGGTAGAATGGCAACGAGAACCCATGGTACTAGGCAGGGAACGAGGTCAATCCTCAAGAAGAAGAAGACGCAGAAAGGAAGGCTCTTCATCAACCGCGCTCTTCACCCATACAAGGAGGGCGACAAGGTATCAATCGTTCTTGACGGGTCACAACAAAAGGGAATGCCACACAGGAGATTCCACGGACTGACTGGCTCGATAGTCAAGTCTCAAGGGAACGCTTTCGTAGTCAGTGTTGTGCAAGGAAATATGCAAAAGACAGTCGTGGCCAGACCTGAGCATCTGAGGCCAGCATAGGAGTGATTTCATGTCGAACCGAGAATTCATAGATTTTTCAACAGTAAGGGATCTTCTAGAGGCAGCGAATGAAAGAAGGGGCGAACTGTCCTACGAGCAGATGATGGCATTGCAACACGCAACTTGGGCAGCCAGCACCAACAGAGGCGGAATAAAGACTGACCCGGAGGTTTTCGCTAAACTCTTCTCCAAGCTAATGGAGAATGACAAGCTAGCCGAAAACCCGGATATCTGTGCTAAAATAGCGGAATTAGCCCCAATGGATGTTTCTGGGGTCAGAGTGATTATTGCAAGTAAGCGAGTCCCCATGGATACATCTGAGATCGAGGAAATCATCGAAATCGTCAGACAAAATGTCCTCTGAAAGTTATTTTCAGCCTCTGTTCATCGACTAAACCATTGATGAGGGGGAACCTCTTCCACTAATCGAGAAATATGCCCGCCGAAGGACCAATCGGTAACAGATTACCCGATGAGGATCGTCTTTCTGGTGAGGCATCAGTGCTGGTACTAGATATCCTTGATAGGAATCCCTCGGGATTCGAGCTTCAGGGACTTTCATCTCCCTCAATGTACCTGGTTAGAGCAAGAATAGATGATGATAAAATCAACTCACCCGGACTCAACGTTGAAACAAATTCCGGATCTATAGGGACACTGTCTGAGATTAGATTCAAGGATTTGACGGCGGAATCTTCGGCATCAATCATCGATGCTGTCCTAGATTCTATTAACTCAGATCCGGATAGACATTTAGGATTCTACAATAGGGCAAATAACCTCTCATTGAAGTATCACGCCTTTCAACTCCTTCCTGGAATAGGGAACTCCAAAGCTATGCAAATGGTAAAGGAAAGAGGAGGCTCAGGATGGTCAGATTTCGGTCAAATAGACAAATCCTGCGGCATAGATTCAGCCAAGCTCCTCGCGGAGAGATATGTTGGAGAGATGCAGGACCCTTCAGAATCTCCAAGTCTGCTGGACCTTCTAGTCCGCTCCGGGATTTAGAAGGAGGAATCATCTTGGAAAATCTGGATGCTAGGATGCTAGTTGATTTACTAAGAGACAGGATAAGCCCAGATAAGAATTTAGGCCAGCACTTTATTCTCGATGAGAAAGTTATTTCTGAAGCCGTCTCAATGTGTAATGACATAGAGAGACAAGTAACCAAAGAATCACATGTTCTTGAAATTGGCCCAGGACCTGGCTCACTTACTCTAGAATTACTCAAAACAGGTGCGAGGGTAACTGCCCTTGAGATTGATCAGCAGGCAGTAATACACCTTGGGAAGGTATTCGCCGGACTGGAACAAAGACTTTCGGTTTCCCATGTTGATGCACTGTTGGCCGAATGGCCAAAAGACATAACACATGTAATCGCGAACATTCCTTATGGTATCTCAAGCCCTATTCTAGATAGAATTCAGACTCATCATCAGAAAAATCCATTCGAGGCAGTGGTCCTGTTAGTCCAAGAAGAGTTCTCGGAGAGAATGTCAATGAACGGTGGACCAAGGAGTATCGGGCCACTGGGACTATCACTTTGGATGGACTTCGATATCCACATGGGTTCGAAGGTCCATCCTGGAGCATTTTCTCCTCCCCCAAGAGTAAACTCAAGACTGATTATGCTGGAGCCTAGAAATGGAGAACCAAGGGTAACTGACAGGAGACTCTTCAAAATGGTTACAAAACACTGTTTTGCAAATAGAAGGAGAAAGATGCGTACCTTACTTTCCAAGCCACCTAAGAGGATCAGCAGGATTAAGGGGTGGCACAAGTCTAGGTGGGAGGAAGCAATTGTACAACTTTCTAGTAATCCAATTGATGGGATGAGGGAGGGCTGGCTCGAATTCAGACCAGATGATTTGCTAATCGAGGAATGGCCGTCTCTATGCGATCACTTCTCTTTATTGAGCCAAGAAAATTGATACTCTAGTCATCGCCTTGATATCTTCCCCCCCTCTCGGGTGGCCACGGCCTGTTACCAGTCCCGTAGGCATTTGAGGTCAAAACAATGGCAAAGAAGGACACTTATTTGGCTCTCTTGAGGAGAGGAATCGATGAGAATACAGCTCAGATTCTATCTGATGGAGGTATCAAGGTCGGAGACCTAAAGAAAATGGATGAAGACACCCTGATGAACAATTACGGGTTGAAGAAAGATATAGCTACTTCAGTAATCGAAGCCGTAAAGTCTGGTCCTAGAACATCCAGTAAGCAGAGATTCCTCGCGGACGTCCTCTCCAAGGATGGACAAGAGAAAGTGGACAAGATTGAGGAGCAGAGATTCAAGCGTGAGCAGAAGGATTTGCTGGCTGAATTACTGGATAAGAAGGAGCAGCTGAGGATGGCCAGAGTCGAGGCCTTTAGAAACAAGAAGCTTGTTATGAATCGACTGGGAAAAACAATCGAGTTGATTGTGAAGCTTGAAAATACATTCGATGACGAATCAAAGGATGAGCAACGCTCCAAGATAAGGGACCAATTAGAGACAAGGGGCCTCGAGGCTGCCAGGGATCATGAAATGCTGGAGCTAGTTGGAACTCCTCAGGATATAGTTGACTTCAGGAGAAAAGTAGCACCTGTGTTGTGCATGTATGCATGCCCCAGCTGTGGAGAGGAGATGGACCCTAGGGGCGGTAATCTAATGGATGATATGTCAGATTACGTTTTCATCTGTTGGGAGTGTGAAGAAGAATTCAGATCCCCCATGGCAGAATCAGTGGAACATCAGCTTTCAAATGGTTCCAGAATCTCCATCAATCCTCGAATCAAACCAAGATTACCAGTCGTTAAGCCCCCCAAGAAAGTCGACAAATCATCGGTAGTTGAGCTAATGATGAGAGATCTAGAGTCAACAGGGGCTTCAGCAGAAGAGCTTGAGGCAGCAGTAGAATCAAGCAAGCTTTCAGGTGGATTAATGGATATAGATGATTGGATAGATCAGACTCTGGCAGCCAAGGGATACATCCAGGCACAAGAGGATCGTGAAGATTTCATAATTGCTACAGGGGCAGGTGCGACCAAATTTAACAAGTGGATGAAGAAGGCTGGTTTGCGCTTCAATAAGCAGACTGGTAGGTGGTCCAGAGGCGACTTCTGAGGAATCGCATGACCGATGAAACACTGTCAATTAGATTTTTCAGAGGAAAGTCTGAGATCGGAAAATCAATAATTATTGAAAATCTTACCATCTTGGATTTAGCTGAGGATGCAGGAGTAGAAATCCCAAGAAATTGTACTTCAGGGACATGTGGGACATGTATCGTCAAGCTGATTAGTGGAACTGTCCCGATTCCAGACCAGATACCCCCCGGTCTTGATGAGTACTTGATGAACGAGGGAGGAATACTTTCTTGTTGCCTATACCCGACTACATCGTGTGAAATTGATATCACTCCTCCAATTTAGGTGAAAGAATGGCTGATTTCACTGATACCAGGTTTCTGGCATTCTTGATATTCGATGTGGTAGCAATATCAATCGCCATCTGGTGGATCACAAGGAAGCTTAAGTCAAAGCTACAGGAAGTAGAGGATAGAAAGAGCAGGAAGAGAAATTAAACACAATCCCCTCATTCATTCACTGCAGCTGTCCACCTATCAGAATGAGGAATACCGACAACCTCTATGTGACAGGCAAGAACACCACTCTGACTGCTAATTAACTCCCTCAGAGAAATCAGGTCATCAATACAGCAAGGACAATGCGGGTGTGTAGGCTGAATCCATAGTTGTACAATCCCTGACTCATCTACGTCGACCCCTCTTAGAATCGACTCATCTGTCAACTCCTTTCCGTGAGGTTCCTTCCTCCCCCGGAGTACTCTGGCAACTCTTCTCTGTGCGACTTCACGTGCCTTTGTCATCTTACCACTCCGTGTAAACTGGGAAGGAATCACCCGCAGTTAGGCACTCCATTCCTTCAGAAGATCTGAACCACGTATCTTCATTCCCAATCGATCCTTCAGGATGGATAACCTTGGGCTCAACAGCCATCGTCCCGCCTTTGGGCAATGGCCTATCGAAGCCTCTAGCTACAACAGGAGTTTCATCAAGCTCTAGTCCAACTGAATGCCCGAGGAAGCTAGACTGATCCTTCCCCATCCCCATTAGATTTTCAGAGTGACCCATTTCACTAGCAAGAGAGTAACCAATTTCCCATGCCTTTGAGCAATTATCCCCCTTCCCCAGTGAGGTAACCACCGCCTTTCGTACTTCAACCATGTCTTCTAACCTAGAATGCCAAAGCTCACTAATCTTTCCGGCACTGAAAATCCTCGTACAATCAGATACATACCCCCTGTGAAGATGGACGATATCGACTAGCACTGGCTCATTCTCCCTAACTTTTCTGAAACCAGCTCCAAGGGATGAGATTGGGCTAGCACCAAGTCCGCCAATGGCAGAGTCGAAATATGAAGGGACAGAACCCGATGGACCAGAGGCGATGACAACTCTATCGCAGTCCATAGGCCATTTTCTCATCCTTATCCTACCTCCAAAACCTAAATCCCTACTAATACTGTCTGCAACGGATGCAATCTCAAGCTCGGTCCTCCCAAGCCCTCCGTAATCCTCAACAGCTTGGAACATTCTCTTGTTTATGTCCCCACTCTCCTTCAGCATCTCAATCTCCCACTTCGATTTCTCCTCTCTAAGGGAATACAGTATTTGCGTACAGTCATTAATTTCCCCCTCCATCGAGGATATCTTGTTGTTAATGAATGACCATCTTTCGACCGGAACCTTTCCTAGAAGCATTGCAGGTTTTTCTGTATTACCACATCTTCTCAAAGAATCTTCTAGCTCACTCATTCTGGGCTGTTTTGATATTTGATGAGGAGAGGCACTTCCGCCAGATTCATACTTGGCTCTATCAAGTGATCGCCTGACCCAATGAGTATTTTCAATACCAGAACCATCCGCCCCAATCAAGAAAATTCCATTCTGTCTACCTCCAGTAAGCCAGTACAGCTCTACTGGATCGTCAATCATAGCGCTCTTGATCCCATTTTCAGCAAGAGCTTTTGAGAGCCTCTCTTGACGATTTGATAACTCAGAGACAGGGACTCTCCAATCCTGGCCATCCGGTCCGGATATCAAACCAACGTCCCACTCCACGTGCCTCTTCCGGGCCTCCTCATCAAAGGTATTTGGGATGATGGACACGAAGTGGAACCCCAATGGCCATAGGTGAGAGTGCTCTGGGGCCCCTCGTGACAGGAGTTCTGTCGCTTGATGATGTCTCTCTGGACGGTAAAGTTGTACTGCTTAGGGTGGATGTCAATTCTCCGATGAATCCGGAGAACATGGAATTCCTAGACGATCGGAGATTCACTGAATTTCTGCCCACTCTAGATGATCTGTCTTCGTCTAAGGTTGTGATTATTTCTCACCAGTCAAGGCCTGGAAAATTAGATTTCACATCAACGGAACCTCACTCCAAATTACTATCCAGATTAACAGGAAGAAAGGTTGATTTCGTTCCCGATGTCTGTGGAGAGTCTGCAATCAAAGCCATAAAATCCATGGAAAATGGGGATGTACTATTTCTAAATAATGTCAGAATGCTGGACGAAGAGAATTCAATGAAAAAGGCAAGCCAGCAAGAACTCGCCAAATCTGAGATTGTAAGAAAACTCTCCTCAGTCGCAGACGCATACGTCACAGATGCATTCGCCACGGCTCACAGAAGCTCTCCATCACTCACTGGGTTCACTAACGAGATTCCCTGTATAGCTGGAAGATTGATGAAAAGAGAAATTAACGCTCTCAGGACCGCGGTTTATGATCCCCCTAGGCCATATGTAGCGATTCTAGGAGGGATCAAGTGTGATGACTCACTCAGAGTAGCAAGAAACCTAATTCAGAACGACTCGATTGACAGAATCGCAATGGTTGGCGTGGTTGGAAATCTAATGCTATGGGCATCGGGCCATGACATAGGAGAAGGAAATAGGGAATTCATCAGAAAATCTCTGGGAGAAGCTTTCGATGAAACTTGGCAAGACTCCGAAAAACTAGTATCCGAATATCAGTCCCTCCTTTTCCTTCCTTCGGATTTAGCTATAGAAGACGGTGGGACAAGGAAGAACATAGGGCTTGATGATCTACCAACCAATTTTCCTATCTATGACATAGGCATAGACACTATGATGAGGCTTAGGCCCCTATTAATGGAAGCAAATTGCCTACTTTGGAATGGCCCAGCATCCTACTTTGAGAAGTCAGAATTCGCATATGGGACGGTTGAGATAATGAATATGTTCACCGAGGCAACCGGAGTAACAATCGTAGGAGGTGGACACACAAGTGCTCTCTTCAATCAGAGGGGGAATGCAGATCAGGTTAGTCACAACAGTACTGGCGGGGGATCTGTACTAACGATGCTTTCTGGTGGTGTTATGCCAGTTTTCGAATCCTTGGAAGCCTCCGATAATAAGTTCAGGCCACTTCTTCGGTCACTTGGAATTAGCAAGGAATAACAATGGAGCCACTGGGGAGATTTGAACTCCCGGCCTTCTGATTACGAATCAGATGCTCTACCAGGCTAAGCTACAGTGGCTTCGGCGCATCCAGATGACAGATGGGAATAAGAGAATCGGTTTTCGAGTCTGGCCATCAATCGCACACATTTCACAGAAGCCGTAGACAACACTAAGTCTGGTACCTCGATGGGAGAACATGGATGAAAAGCCCCAAGACGAAGTTCCTGCTTCCGGAACTTTGGAAGGAACAACAACCAATGCCCCACAACAGAATGTTCAGAATGCCTTTGGACAGAACGTAGTTTACGTAAGACAGAAGTCACAAATCCCAAAGGTTTTCGGAGCTCTTATGATGATTTACGGAGTTATTGTTGGCTTGATTGGAATACTAGGGGTTTTTGCAACTGGGGGGGTAATCAGTGATTACGAAAACGCTGGAATAGAAATATCAGGACTGCAGACTGCTTGGTTCTACATCTCTGCAATCGGCAGTGGACTCATTGTTTCAGGAGCCGTGGCATACGGAGGGTATGAGACTTTCAACTACAAGAGAAGAGGGGTCATGATAGGACTAGGAGCAGTTGCTTTTGGATTCGTCTTATCTCTCGGAGATACAGCTATTACAGGGGACATCGTTCAACAGTTTCTAGACTCAACAGGCGAAGCCGAGGTAGAAGGATTGGGGGCACTTGTTGCTGGTGTTGGGGTCGTCATGTCTATCGTCTGCTCGGCAATATGCGGACTCTTGGTAGCTATCCCACTACTCGCATCTGGTAACGATTTAGAATGAGGCTATCCCAAACTAAGGTGAACTATCAAGGGTCACTTTGAAACTCATAAGCGGTGATTTTCTGTGTTTTTTTTCACCAAATACATTGAGGGGTATAGAGAGGCAATGAGGAATATAGATGCATTGAATACCTCTCCCATTCTAAAAGGGATAGGTAAGACTCTGACAACTCTGAAGTTATTGATGGATATGGGGATTATTATTGCACTTCTCGCTATAGCGCTATGGAAGCTCCCGGGTCTTCTATAGACTCAAGAAAGGTCTGTTCCTAGTATTAGCTTGCCCAAATCCAACATAGATCCAATTCTTGAATCTACATCAGTGAGTATCATCTCTAGAGCTTTCCGACTCCGGCCCTCGGCCCTCATTACCAGTATCGGTTCTGTGTTACTTGGCCGACAGAGGTACCACCCATCCTCGTAACGAACCCTGATTCCATCCACCTCTGAATATTCCATGTCAGAAAATGAATCTACAATTTCCCTCATAACATCATCCCTGTTACCAATTAGGGGGATTTTCACTTCATCTGTAGAAGGGTAATTTGGCAAATCATCGAATCTCTCAGAAAATTTCACTCCTCCACTGCTAGGCGATGGATCCCTGCCTACAATCTCCAGAAGTCTCAAGGCGTTGTAAATTGAATCGTCAAATCCGGGCCACCTGTCATTAAGGAAGAAATGACCTGACATTTCTCCTGCCATAGGGGACATTGGATTATCCCTAAGTGTCTTTTTCATGAAAGAGTGACCGGTCCTAACCATCACTGGTATTCCTCCTGAGTCCTCAATGCACTCTTCAAGTGCCATGCTACACTTCACATCATAGAAGACTCTTCTAGCCTCTTCTTCGGAATCCAAGTCTACGGATGACAACAGGTCCTTGACAAAGATCGACATTAGTCTATCAGGATGGATGAAAAGCCCCTTTTCGTCAACAACGCCAATCCTATCTCCATCTCCATCCATTCCTATGCCGAACTCGCAACTATTTTCGATTACTGCTGAAGACAAGTCCATCATGTTCTCCTTCCTAGTCGGATCAGGAGGGTGATGGGGGAATGAACTATCCCAAGTACAGTGGACGGGGATGACTTCTGCACCAATTCTTTCCAGAGCCTCCACAGCCAGAGGTCCGGGAACCGCGTTTCCGCAGTCCAGGGCAACTCTGACCCGCCTCTTGGGTCTTCCAGCATTAGACACTATGACATCGAGATACAAATCTTCAAACTCGCCCATAGGAACAATACTCCCCTTTCCCTTCCTAAATTTCCCAGATTCCATGGTTCTCCGCAAATCCTGAATTTCTTCACCTGCCACCGGAAGAGTGCCTTTGCATATCTTGAAGCCGTTATACTCAGGTGGATTATGACTTGCGGTAATCATTACCGAGACATCCACATCAAGATCCATTGATGCCCTATACAGAACACCAGTGGTGGTGACTCCCAAATCCATCACATCGCATCCTGAATTGATTATGCCATTCAAGAACGACTCATGCAATTCTGGTCCGGAATCACGTATGTCCCTCCCTACAGCGACACAATTAGCACCAAAATGAGAAACTAAAGCCCTGCCTAATTCATTGGCAAAATCAGGGGTCAACTCATCCCCATAGATGCCCCTGATGTCGTACGCCTTGAACACACTCACATACTTGGCCCCATGATTATACACCTAAGCGTTGCCGACTCTAGATGTTACTGGGCCTGTTTAGAGGCTCCTCTTTTACCGGAAGATGCACTAAAGATGAGAAAACTCCTACTGCTATTCCTATCCACCACACAGTCGTATAGCTTCCATACATGTCGTATAACACCCCTCCAAGATAGACTCCTACGAAACTACCCATTTGATGGGAGAAGAACACAATCCCGTATAGTGTTGCCATGTATCTCACTCCATAGATATGAGCCACAAGCCCACTAGTCAAAGGAACCGTAGCCAGCCATAGAAAGCCCATAGAAAATGAGAATATAAGTACAGAATTAGCTGTAATAGGCGTTAAGATGAACCATGCAGCAGCAATCGACCTACCAGCATAAATTCCAGATAAAAGCCACTTCTTTCCGTATCTCTTACCTGCCCATCCCGCCGCTAATGTACCTACTATGTTCGCAGCCCCGATTACTGAAATCGCAAATCCCCCCAAAGCCGCAGTCGTCTCTATCCCCAAATCACCACACCAACCAGTGGGATCGATTGGTGCACTCATCTCGGTGATTAGTGCTGGGAAGTGAGCTGTGATGAATGCAAGCTGATATCCGCAGGAAAAGAATCCTACGAAAATCATCATGTATGAAGGATCCTTCAGCGCTATGGAAAGAATCTCACTCAGACTTTCCTCTATCTCTTCCTTGGAAGCTCTCTCTGGAGCTTTCATGAAGGGAAGGAGCAGGAGAACAAGCAATATTGAGATGGCGAATATCATAAACACAGATTGCCACTTCATAGTTTCGAGTAGGAATACTGCTACTATCGGCCCTACGATCTGACCTGCGGACCCAGAAGCGGTGGCAATTGCCAGACTCATCGCTCTATTTTCCGGAGAACTTGCCCTTCCTACCACAGCTAGTATCACACCAAACCCAGTTCCAGCCACCCCAAAGCCAACAAGGATCTCGTAGAACTGTATTGCGAATGCACTGCTCGCTCCTGCAGTCAGTACAAGCCCAAGAGAGTAAAGTAATGCTCCCAATATTATCGCCTTCCTATCTCCTATTTTCTCTGCAAATGCTCCAAAGAAAGGAGAGCCAAAACCCCATGCCAGGTTCTGGATCGCGATCGCTAAGCTGAACTCTGACCTAGGCCAGCCAAATTCTTCTTGAATCGGAATTTGGAAAACTCCGAATGAAGCTCTGATTGCGAAACCTACCAGTACTATTACGCAACCAACTAGCAATACTGGTGTGAAAAGCGATCGATCTTTATGGAGGGCCCGATCAGTCATTCGTTCCACTTCCGCGGAATGCCTCGCAGACTATCTCTATCAGTGCCCCTACTGGTAGATCACTCACTGCATAAGCCGCCCTCGAGGGAGGAATTGAATCTTCCAGCCACTCACCATAGATTTCGTTTATTTTCGAATAGAAACTCATGTCTGACATCAGAATGGTGACTTTTACAAGATCATACTTGGAGCTGTTTGACGCCTCTAATAAAGCGTCAATCTTTGCTAATGTGCCTATGGTCTGCGACTCTATATCACTGCCCGTTACATCAACTTGCCCAGACAGCCAAATGTGGTCTCTTACGCTAATTCCCGGACTGTAGGGAGCGAAGGTCTCCCCCCCTGCGTCTATCCTCAGCTTCCTATCCATGTATTCCGGATAACATGGGGAGTCATAGACTATTCTCTGAGCATATTTATGATGAGTATGTGATCTCCAGCAATCTCTTCCTCAGTAACTTGGTCAAGAGGGACCCAGTGAGCCTCTGAGGCGTCGTCTCCTGCAGTTGGAACTGAATCAGGGTCGACCTCCACACTGTAAAACAAGGCTATGACATGCTTTCTAGGGTCTCTTGTTGGCTCTCCATGGACAGCAATCGAGATAGGATTAGATCCAATAATTCCCGTCTCCTCCAAAAGCTCTCTTTTCACTGCATCTTCAGGATCTTCCCCGTACTCGACAAATCCACCAGGGAATGCCAACATATCTTTACAGGGCTCGTGTCCTCTTCTGATTAGAAGCACTTCCTTCCCTCTTACCGTGTTTCTAGTTGCCACAGCGTCAACTACCACGGATGGACTTCGATAGCTATCCCTACCACAATGATAACATGCATCACCCACCATATCTCCTCCTTCTCTGTTGATAAGATTCTATTGCTTCATACAAATCCGACTTTGAGAAAGAAGGCCAGAAAACATCACTAAAGTGCAATTCAGAATAAGCAATCTGCCACAGCAAGAAATTCGAAATCCTTTCCTCCCCACTGGTTCTTATGACTAGATCCGGATCAGGCAATTCTGACGCATACATTCTGTTATTTATCTCCGAGGAATCTATGGAATCAATGCCTAGATTGCCCGAGGCGTGATCGACAGCCACAGATTTGACTGCATCAATAATCTCCTCTCTACCACCGTAGGCAAGACAGACCGTGAATGTAAAGTCAGAGTATTGTGATGTAACCTCTTCAGCGTGGGAGATAGCATCTCTTACCCTCTTTGGGAGCATGCCTAGCCTTCCAACGACCTGAACTCTTACTCCTCTATCATGAATTCTCGAATCTTCAGAAATTTCATGAAGCCCCAATACATACAAATCGTAGAGAACATCCAACTCATCATCTTCCCTCTCAGTAATATTTTCAGTGGACAGTGCATACACGGTGAAGTAAGGGATTCCAAGATCCAATACCCAGTCCATAACCTCCTTCAGCTTCTCTTTTCCTTCTGAGTGACCTAAGCCGACTGGAGAGCTTTTGCTCCATGCGAACCTCCTATTTCCATCCATTATAATGGACACATGTTTCGGCAGTTCGCTCAATAAAATTCTATCCTTGAGCCTGTTAGCCCTGACTCTGTCTGACCTAGAAATCACACTCCAAGCAAAACTAGAATCAGCAATTTTTCTTGCTGGTATGGATATCAGTCTGAACTTTAGTAGCCATTTCGCAAACAAATCCAGGCTCTTTCCGAGCACTCTCCGTCGGCTACGCATGCCTCAGCCAAGAGATGCTCGCGCTAAAGTACGTCGCTCTTTACTCCTACTCAAAAACAATGTCAACTGAGTCCCCTAATCTGTCTAGAACGCCGGAATCAGGATTCACGACAATGACTTGGGAACACCTTTTCCAAACCGAGACATCATGATGACTATTGCCCGCATAACCAAACCCGAACTCACCGAATCTAGCAACCAAGGCCTCAGCTTTCTTTGTGTCCCTCAGATTGTAGTCATTGTCGGAAGCCATCACATCCGAGAACATTCCAACGTGGGCTGCAACTCGTTCAGCAACAATTCTATCGGAAGCAGTTGCAAGAATTAATGTCCTTCCCCTAGCATGCTCACCTGTCAACCATTCCATGAATGACTCATGATAAGCAAGCTCCGAGGGCTCAAATTTCAATAATCTCCCCAAGTCCCTTTTCCACTCCGCTCTTCTTCCCCTGATCTCCTTAATTAGGAACGACGGGATGAGCCATGGTCTTCTTGTAAGCACCCTTCTGACACTCAATACGGACATGTCCGAGAGTATCAGAGTCCCGTCCATATCAACGGCGAGTGGCAGTTCAGAAGAGTCCGTCTCCATGATTACCGGTCGACGCACTCCGAATCAAGCCTTCGCATACCGATTCTATGTATACTCAAACCCTCTCCTGCGCACGATTGAGATGTCTGACGTCAAGCCCAGATGGAGGCCTCAAGCCTTGAGGCAGGTGAGTTCGGACTTCGATACTCCATCCGGATTTACCCCGATTAGAGTTGTAGGAATGGGGGGTCTCACAGGCATGAGCGCGGATTTTATCGAACCCGATAAAATCACCACTCCTAGCGACTGGGAGAGCCTTGTAGCTGATCTCGACCAATGGGGGGAAGTGCCCGATCCATCCACTATCTCAAGTATTTCTTCAGAGGAGACCAGTAGGGGCCTAGTGTTACAGATTAGTGCAGAATTAGAGTGGATAGCGGAGTTCCTGCCATGGGGCTCTGATGGTCTACTAAGGACTAGATCGAGAAATGCCCCAGAGAACTTCGACGCACCAACTGGGGGCTTTTTCTGGAAGGAAAGGGATGTAGTGATCCTAAGGAGGAAAGTTGAGGATCGGGAGAGTGTAGAACCAGAATTGGAAAAAGCCCTAAGAGGAGGCGACCTAGAATCCTGCAGGACACTGCTAGAGGAATCCGGTAAGGCCCTTGGAAGGTTCCATAAGTCCATGTCGAATATTCGGAATTTACCACCGGACCAAAAGAGGTGGAACGCTAGAAATGAGAAGATTGAGGGATTGCTGAGGGCTCAATTCATTTGGAGGGCACCGTACACGAAAGAGCAACCTTGTACAGTAACCCTGATGGATGTGAGATTTTCAGATTTGAGTGGCGAATCAATTCGTATAAGTGTCCCCAGACTATCAGATGCACTGGTTCCGCATGACTCTGAAAAGCCTGCCATTAGGGACCTGGCATCCTTGGTTCACGACCTGTCCAGAATCCATCATCGGGTGGAGAGCGAACTTGGTCTGAGTGAACTTCGAAGTTATCTCATCGAAGGCTGGAGAAAGACTGCTCCGGATGAATGGGCCTCTGACAGGGCTTTCTACTCTCACCGAGGAGGACTGGCCATATGGGAATACGAACAGTGTCTCATGGACGTATTGGAGGCATCCGCCAATCAATCAGGCGCACCACAGCCGGCCGTGAAAATGCTGATGTATGTCAAGATGTACCAGAAGAGGATGTTCAACAACAGAACTTTTGCGGCGCTCTCATTCATGGCATTCTTTTTTGGAGCATCTTCTTTGATCAATCAGTTTCCCCCGAGCATCTTAGAGTTCGTCACATCTGCAACATTCTTCTTGGTCGGGTACTTATCATTCAGGACTTATAGGAGAATGTCCCCGCCGCCTGAGAAACCATTTATGGATGTATAATGCGTTTTTAGGCAAATTTCGCATGGTAGAAACAAATTTCTTTTATAATAAAAGTGAACCCGTAGCAACATGGGATTAATCAAGCCCTACTCAAATGCTACAAGAACGAAAGTAACGCTGAGTGCATTGTTGGCTATGCTGTTGGTCGGAACACAGACCGTAAGCGCTGAAACAACTGCACTGGCAAATGATGACTGGGTCGGGATAAGCTTCTGGATCGCAACAGCCATGATGCTGGCTTTCACAGTCTTCTTCCTCATCGAGAGGCAGAACGTGCCAGACAAGTGGAAGACATCCATGACAGTGGCCGCTCTGGTCACTGGTGTCGCATGGTACCACTACACATACATGAGAGAAGTATGGGCAATGGGAGACGGATCTCCTCTAGTCTACAGATACATTGACTGGCTTATAACAGTCCCTCTGCAGGTAGTAGAGTTCTATCTAATCCTAGCCGCTATCGGTGTAGGAACTTTCGTCATGTTCAGAAACCTCATGGTAGCATCTCTGGTCATGCTAGTCGCTGGATTCTTCGGAGAGTCCGGAGCAATGGACGGCACCATCGATCTGTCAGCAGAAATCTGGTGGGTCATCGGAATGGCTGGATGGGGATACATCCTGTACGAGCTATGGTCCGGAGACGTCAAGGAGGCTTCAGAGACTGGTAGCCCAAGCGTTCAGTACGCATTCAACGCAATGAGGATGATCGTAACTGTTGGCTGGGCAATCTACCCACTCGGCTACCTAATGGGTGCTGGAACCATCGACGGCATGGGCACAGACGACATGAACATACTGTACAACATCGCTGACTTGGTCAACAAGGGCGCGTTCGGTATGATGATCTGGTACGCTGCAAAGATGGAATAGTCGGTAAAACGATAATTGTAGAAACCAATGTAAAAACGTAATCCGGGCGGTCGGGGAATCCGGCCGTCCGGACACACACATAAATCTAAATCATCCAGTCAAATCTCAGCAGTATGAGAGGATGGCCATTTTACGCTGAGAACTCAGTTGTCATAGACGCTCCCAAGTCAGTGGTCTGGAACGCAATTAGCTCGCCGGGAAACCTAAATGACTCACATCCATTCTGTCTAAAGAACACGGTTCAGAACTGGCCCGGAAGGGAATCAGTGGACACCTTGGAGTATCTCAATGGATTTGTCCTGATCAGAGAGTTCCAGACATGGGATGAGGGCGAGGGGTATTCCCTGATGATTGGCAGAGATGGTGGAAGACAGTCATTCGTTGAATGGTCAATCTCAGAGATTAACGAAAAAAGCACGATACTTAGGATAAGAGTCCATCCTCACCTTCTCTCCGAATGGAATAGGATTGCTGCTTCCTTGGCGTATTTATTCTACATCAGACCTAAATTGAGGAGGTATCTTTTCTCAGTTACTCGGGGATTCAAATGGCAAATCAAGAACAAGAAAAGGATCCCGAGGAATCATTTCGGAAAGCATCCATGGTTCTCATGAGGCTAGGAGGCTACTCCCTGGTCAATTCCCCGGACTCCATGTCATATTTGTAGAACATTGGCGTTCCTGTAGCGATTTCCAACGATACGATTTCCTCGGGACTGATTGACTCAATGTGCATCACTATAGATCTTAGAGAATTCCCATGTGCAGAAACTAACACATTCTTCCCGTCCTTGAGATCCGGTAATATCTCTTCTTCGAAGTAGGGAATGGTCCTCTCAGCATTCATCTTCAGACTCTCTCC
>DAVY01000015.1:134105-138569 GCA_002505775.1 Euryarchaeota archaeon UBA130
CCATGTTTCTCTGCAGTCTCCGCCTTGTTCAGGCCCTGGAGATCCCCATAGTGCCTCTCATTGAGTCGCTGGTCCTTCATTACAGGTATCTTTCCAGAGACATTATTTCTGGACATTATTATCTCAGCCGTTTTCTGAGCCCTAATGAGCCCGCTCGTATGGACCACACCAAACCTAATCTCTGAAAGTATATCCCCTGCCCTCTCGGCCTCTCCCACTCCCCTCTCTGAGAGCTCAACATCAGTCCAGCCTGTGAATCTATTCTCTGCGTTCCAAACAGACTGTCCGTGCCTAATTAGAATCAGCACTCCCATTCTGTATACCTCAGACAGCGTGGCTTTCCCTGAATCTAGGCTCATGGAACTTCAATGCGAACTCTGCGGCTCTGGACTTTGCCATTAATGCCACATCTTCCTTCATCTCTCTCTCCGACTTGGCTGAAGAGTCGCAGTAGAAATTAGTCTGGACGATTATCTTCGAAGGCCCAACAGAGCTTATTCTTACCCAAGAATCATCCTTTTTTGTCGATCTGGGGTCAGATGTAACCTGCTCCAACAAAGATTCACAGAAATTCCTGATATCCTGCTGATCACTATTAGCTTCAAACTCATATATCGGCCTAATCCTCCTGAACCTTCTCTGACTGAAGTTCTCAACTGATGAGTTAGTGATATTGGAATTAGGAACCGTGACAAGAGTGTCAGCACTTGTTCTAATCAATGTAGTTCTGAGTGCGATTGTCACCACCTCGCCCTCCACACCATCAACAATAATCCAGTCACCCACATTGAAGGGCTGATCAATCAATATGCTGATTGCGCCAAATATGTTTGCGACAGTATCCTTAGCCGCTAATGCCAGCGCGAGACCAGTTATCCCAAGTCCCGCAATCAGGCCACTGAGGTTTACTCCTGCAAGGCCTGCCATTATGAAGACTCCACAGACCACTACAGCAACCCTCCCGACCGACTCAGCAACACTAGCCAGGGACCTCCTCGCAGCTAGATTCTCTCCTTCAACGACAATAAATGCATCAAGGTAGTCAACCAGCCTGTAAGCGGCTACCAGCATAAGAAGAACGAAGCCAGCGTAGGAGTAGGAGTTCAGCCTCTCCACCATTCCTGAATCCCATATCGGTTCAGAATTAGAGGTCAACCAATCTATCGACAGGGTGAACACCAAGAATCCGACCATCCAACCAAGGGAAGCCGGTGCCAAAAGAGACCTGCCATCGATCCTATCAGTCTTTGAAATTAGATTCATCAACCTCGGGAAAAGAATCCTCCTGGAAGAGAATCCCGCACTAGCGCTCAAAGCCAAGACCCCCAACATGACCACCATGGTTCCACTGGAGAAACCAGCTAAAATTGACTCTCCTGCCATGAACTCGTCCAGCTGTTCCATGGTTTGGGCGATAGGCACCTACACATAAACCCAGCTCGGTCCTTAGGACCGATTAACGAGGGATTCAATACGTATCCTCCTTTCCGGGCTATTGCATGACAACTCGCAGACTGTCATCCGGACCGGCAAAAAGCCAGGGCACAACAGTACTAGCCATGCTCCTGCCTCTGCTACTCTCGGTTTTGGCTCCTGCATCTGTAATTGCTCCGGTCGCCGCGCAGGAGTCCGAGGAGGGGCTAGCCCCACAAGATATCTGGTCCGACGAGTACACATTCCAGATTTTCCCTTGGGGGGGCGACAGCAGGGTACAGTTCAGAGAGTATCACGATTACTTCACAATGAAGCAGAGGATGCAGAATCTAGCCGATCAGAACTCCGAGATTATGACATTCCATGACGGAATGAACGGTGGATTGAATGCTCGTGGCGAGGAGACAAACCGCGGAACTTACCAAGGATGGCACTACAACCACGATAGCCCATGGATGAAAATCACCGCAGATGTACATGGGGGTGAGTGTAATGACTTCGTAGGGGACTGCGGAAACTATGACGATAGGCCAGATATCATGCTAGCAGGGAATTTCCATGCTAGGGAGTGGATGTCATATGAGGTCCCCATGCTTTTCCTAGAGACAATCGCCTACTACTATGGGATGGCTGGAGTCGATAACGACGGTGACGGCCTGATAGACGAGGATGGCTGGGACGGGATCGATAACGACGGGGATTGCCTTTCTCTAAACTCATCCTATCAAGACAGTAACGGCGATGGGAACCCCTGTGGGCCCGGCGACCTAGGAGTGGACGAGGACTTCTCAGAGCAGTTCATCACTGATATGGTAAATACCAGGGAGATGTACCTAATCCCAATGCTAAACGTGGATGGTAACAGGTACGATAGAGAGGTCTATTGCGGACCAACGGCCTGGGAGAACTGCCCTACTTCCGGATGGAGGAAGAACTTGAGAGACAACACTGTCACAGGAGTCACCCCGATACCAGATGTTGACGAGGAACCAGATCCAAGCTGTGATGGCGTGGATTTGAATCGCAATTTCCAGTATGAGTGGGGCGCCCCACTGGGTGCAACAGGGCCCCTCTTCCCGGGCATGTGCTATGCAGGTGATGCCGGAGCCAACAATGATGTCTACAACGGACCCGTAGATACAGTAGATCAAGATGGCGATAATCGTCTGAATGAGGACCACGTGGATGGTAACGATGATGACGGCGATGGTCTGATTGACGAGGACTGGTTGGGAGGCAACAGCGAGCCGGAGACGAAGCTGATTCAGGACATGACCGAGATGAATGATGACGATAAAGACGGATTCTCGGACTTCAAGGCTACACTCAGCTGGCACTCATTCTCAGAGCTTGTTCTTTGGCCTTGGGGGCATTGCACAGGATGTTACACCCCTGATGACGAATTTCTAGTGTACCACGGTGTCAAGATGGGAGAGATGACGGACTACGCCCCCATGCAGTCCTCAGATCTCTATCCCACCACTGGCGACTTCTGTGACTGGCACTATGGTGTGCACAACTCGTACTGCTATACCATGGAGATTGGAACCGCCTTCCACCAGCATCCCGACGATATAGCTCACATCGCGGTTAGAAATCTCGGAGTACCGTTCTACATGGTAGAGATGGCCGATGACCCCAGATACCGAGCTATAGTTGGACTCGAGAACACCACTGTCAGCCAGTGGCTGCAAGAACCATCGGAGGTCGAAGTCGGTAACGGGGATATACCGATATCCCTCTGTCTCGACGAATCCTTCCCTTACTCCACGGACATCAACATGACTCATCTGATGTGGAGACTTGTACAGCCCAACAGACAACAAAATGACTTCGGCCCGACAGAGTGGATCGACGTTCCTTGGAAGATGTCTGCCTTCTCCGTTCCCGCAGAGGGGCAAGACACACAATGCATTTTGCTGGATGGCTCCAACGGAACGGTCCTATACTCCCAGATTCCCCTTCCTGACACCTCAGTTGGCAAGATACAGTACAAGGCGATGCTGGGTACTACCAACGGGGCATTCCCGTTCACTTACCCCACACTGGAGGGTGGCAACTACTACGAGTTAGCAATACCCTACAGGGCCTCCTTCGGCTCGAGCGTTCTTTCGCTCATGATGTTCGTAGTTATTGCCAGCTTCGTATGGGGTGGACTTGGTCTAACACTACGAGCGATGTTCGACGATGAAGGTGGTGTAATCGGGCTACCAGATGATTACGATCTGGAGGACTCCTGATGGCTGAAGCAGGGTCAGACGAATTCAGTGGTCGTCTGGGGCTTATCTTCGCAACTATTGGGGCGGCGATTGGAACAGGTAACATCTGGAGATTCCCCAGAATGGTGGGTGCTAACGGAGGAGGATCCTTCTTGGTTCCTTGGCTAATCTTCCTCTTCATTTGGTCAGTTCCTCTGATTATCGCGGAGTTCGCTCTTGGGAAGAGGAGTAGGACTGGAACTGTCGGAACCTTTCGAATATTCGCTGGAAAGAACTTCGCCTGGATGGGCCTCTGGACCGCTTGGATATCTACGGCCATAGGGTTCTACTACGCCGTAGTGACCGGATGGTGCCTAAATTACTTCCAGACCGCAGTCAGAGGGGGACTGGGAAGCGAGGTAGACACCACCGAGGTTTGGAACTCATTCTTACAATCACCAACTGATGTTATAATGTTCCAAGCAATTGCTGTTGTAATAACCATGGCAGCGATATGGAGAGGGGCCAAGGCTATAGAGAAGGTAAACGTCATTCTCATGGTCTCTCTGTTCATCCTTCTCTTCTCCGCTCTCTTCCTCGCTTTCGTTATGGACCTAAATGATGGAACACTGGACGGATTTGTCTACATGTTCAGCATCCAGCCTGAGTATCTGATGGAACCGGAGACATGGATTAGCGGGCTGTCCCAATCAGCATGGTCCTGCTCAGCGGGAATGGGCATGGCAATCACTTACTCCGTCTACATGAGGAAAGACGAGGATACCACCCTGAACGCTGCGACCATGTGCCTAGCAAACAACAGCATCAGCAT
>DAVY01000013.1:0-49294 GCA_002505775.1 Euryarchaeota archaeon UBA130
TGGTGGACGCTGGGGGATTTGAACCCCCGGCCGCCTGGTTGCAAACCAGGCGCTCTTCCAAGCTGAGCTAAGCGCCCCTGACCCTCCGGGAGGGCTAGGGGTTATTGAGGTCAACCGTTGTTGCGAAGCATCAGTTGTTACTAGATATTAGTCGCGGAAGGAGGATGAGTACGCCTACTAAGGACATCATTAATGCAAATTTCAGAAACTCATCGTTTTGTTTCTCTGACTCTGACTGATCTGAAGGCCCAGTTGGAAAATCCTGACTGTCTGAGTGGACATCCTCGGAGAAAGAGACCGAGAAGTAGAACTCCTCCAATGTCCCATTAGCGTCTATCTGATGGCTCATTGACAGATTTGATGGGAGCAGTCCATTTGATGGGTCGAGTAGGAGTAGGCTGGTGACCTTACATTCAGGGTTTACTCTTTCCCCTGTCTCGTTGAGTTCGCACTCCCCGCTTAGCCAAGGGGTTGAGATATCCTCCACACCCTGGAAGTCCCCATCTCCCTCGACGTCGACAAGAACCCTGTGTGTCACATTCTCCCTCTTGTCGACATTGTAGAAGAAGAGGGAATCTGATGAGACAAGAATCCCGGGCGAGATGCCATTTGGTGTGGGGCCGTCGTCCTTCAACAGAACCGTGTATTCCTTTGGTTCATGGGCCGATACGTGTGGCAGAGCAAGTATCATCAGGGATGCTATCGCAATGACCGTGGTTCCGCGCACGTGCCAGCGCGGGGGTGCGATGACTTCAACATGACCTGCTCCTTCCGAGACTCATGAGCATGGAAAGGGCATTAGTAGCCGGGGGTTTACTTGCTTGTATCGTAGTTGCAATTTCCACATCTTTCTTGTTGTTCGATGACGAACTGGATACTGCCGTTGGTTCTGATTCCTTGATCGATCCCCTGATCCAGACGGACGATCATGACCACAGGAACGCGAGCCAGCATATCTTGTACACTGAGAACATAGTTCCAATCAGTTACAATCCCCTGACTGCCCCCGGTAATGCAGAGGTCCAGGTGGCTGATTCACCCGATGGCAGGACATACGCATACATAGCCGGGTGGTCTGAAATGCACATAGTAGATGTTACTAATCCGGGCAATACCACCGTAACGGGAGTATACTATGACCCCAATACCCAAGTTTTGGATGTGAAGTATCTCCAATACAATGCCAGAGAGTACGTGATTGTGCAGAATCAATTGGTCGACCCAGGAGCTGCCGACCCCAATGTAGGATCGTGGGAAGATCCGGCACAAGTGACAGTCACGCTAGTCGATGTTACGGACAAAACCAATCCTAGCTGGGTCGACTCTTGGTATGATGCTGACCATCCTAGTGGCCCCCACAACCTCTACACTCACATGATAGATAACGAATGGTATATCTTTGTAGCAAACCCAGATTACGAACAATGCGATGTTGGACAGGGAGACGCATGTGGGGGAATCACCGTCGCCCATCTCAACTTCGCGGGATATGGTGACCTTCCTAGAATCGTGAAAGTTGGGGAGGCGGAAGTAAGCTGGGAGTCTACTCTTGGAGGATGGATATACATTCATGACATGACGGTTCAAACCTGGCCAGGCGAGGACTCCAATGACCCGAGGTTTGGAAGGACATTTGTCTATGGTGCATACTGGGAGGCCGGTCTGAGGATTTTTGACGTATCTGACGTCCCCCATCCAGGAAACGATATGGCCGAATATCTCGCCATTGCCGCTGCCTGCAGAGGCTCTTTTGGCACTCAGCTAGGTTGTAATTGGAGGGCACCTGAAGTGGGTCAATGGATGGAATTCGAGGATTTCGATGGCGATGGTGAGATTGACTGCGGATGCACCAGTAACGAGAACGGTGGCCGAGCATCATACATCCACTATGCGGAGCCTATTGATGAGATGGTGGATGCGAGCCACTTGGGATACACAGCTGGAAAGAGGCACCTAACCATTGTCGCTACCGAGGTACTGAGCACGAGTGTTGGGACCGGGATGAGTTATCTCTTAGACACCACGTCATATGAGATGAACAATGGAAATTTCAGATTCCTGCCTGAACTTATCCATGGTTGGGAAATTCCCTTTGCGATGGATCACCACATACCAGAAGGAGAGGAATGGTTACTTTTCAGCCCCCATAATGCGGACACCCAAATTTTCCAAACGGGCCTGCCCGGGCTTCCTGACAATAGTTTCGGAGGGGCATGGGATGGCAGGATTTACCTGAGTAGTTATCATGCTGGCCTTTGGATAATTGATATAGAGACCCTAATGGTCGAAGGACTGACTGGAAGCAACAAGACTGATGCACATAGTCTGTCTACTATAGGTTACCACCTTCCCCATGGCGCCGATGGAACCCCTCTGGATAGTTCGTTCTATGACTTCGGATGGACGCCTTTCCTCTGGGCGGCTGAATATCACAACGGGTATACTTACCTCTCGTGCATCACGAGTGGATTGTATATCGTACAGCTAGACCTAGATGTCCCGTATAGTTCGGTTTCTTCGGCCCCGTAGGGGCCGATCGCCATAGGGGGAATTTGATATGTCTCCTTTGTCCCGCAGGCCCATGCCTCTACGTCCCGTATGGATATTGACAGCTCTGATGATACTAGCCCCTCTCTCGGGATGCCTGTCATTCTCCGATGGTTCTGGGGGGGATAATGATGGAGGGTATTCGTGGATAGACCCTGTCACGGAGATAGAGGATGGTAATCACTCACACAACGATCTGCTTGCGCACCGACTTTCCACTCCCAATGCGATGCTGATAGACTATCACAATCTAAATTGTGATGGCAATGTAAAGCCACCGGCTGACTTGGACAATGTCGCTGGAAGACCGTGCTTCGAGGAATTCAAGAATGTTGGACCGACTCCTGGGGATAACTCAGAGATAGCCATCGAGGGTAACTTCCTAGACGACTGTGAGATTTATGGGGATGGCACCGGAGGTTGCTTCGCTTACGTCTCATCATACAATCAATTCGAAATCCTCGACATCAGCAAGCCAAACGAGATCAGGCTTCTTTCGACATACTATGCGGAGATTGCTAGGATGATTGACATCAAAGTAACAGCTGACAACAACTGGGTTTTGGTAAATCACGAGCTAACGAATTCTGAGTTGGACCCCATACCCAATGACGATGACGCCAACAGCGGGGCTAATAGATTGGACCTAATATACGTCGGGGACAAGACAAGCCCCATCAAGGTCGCAGAATGGGATAACCCACCTGCAGGATTCCATAACCAGGATTTGCATGTTTATTGCGACTGGACCCCTGCAAATCCGACAGCATTGTGGCAAGACGACTGTCACCTTTTCCTCTTCGGTGCCGATCCCTATCCTGAGATGGTAGAGGGGTCAAGCGGGACTTTCTACAAAGGTACACAGATTTTCTACGCCCTAATCGACTTCGCAGGCCTGAACCCAACAAACAACGAAGAGCAACAGAACGCTAGTAGAGAGATTATTCGTTGGGGAGGGTACACGCCTGAACCTCAAACGACCTGTGGGGGATCCATCTTCAATCATGACAATGTATTCTTCATCCACCCAATTACAAAACAAAAGATGTTGGCTGTTTCATACTGGGGAGCTGGCCTGAGGCTAGTCGACGTCTCCGAGCCACCCCAAATTGCTGACCCGCTAGGGATTTCATGGCCACCAGAAACTGGAAGGTGGCTTGGATGTCCAACTGACGACTCAGGATGGTATGGCCCCGAGGGAGGCGGGCATGCGAACATGGCACCAGAAGTATGGCTGGATGCAAACGATGGGAATGACAACATCCATTACGCAGTACCTCAAGACAACCTGATATGCTCTGGAATAAGCGAGTATGATCCAGTTGAAACATGGCCAGAGCAATGTGGAATAGGGCCTTCCGATGCTACATATGGCGTCAATTGGAGGCACTACACGTACATCGCCCCTGAGTACGGTTCCAATACCAACCACACCGGATATTTATGGACAATCGACACAACTGACCCAGCACAGCCCTTCCTTGTCTCCAAGTGGAAGCTACCCGGAGAGAGTACCCTTCCAGACGGTACCTCACATCCTCATCACTACATACCCGGAGGTTATATTTTCAGCCCACACAATGGCGATACTGGTCTGAGTGGGCACGTTTATTGGACCCACTACCATGCTGGAGTGTGGATTACAGATCATGGCCACATCTGGGACGAGTTAGTCTGGGAAAATGGCGTTCCAGAGCCAGAGCGAGGTTTCCAGGCAATCTCTGAATTGGCACCATCGCACACCTTGGGATACTACTTGCCAGCAGGCCCATATTGGATCGACGACCCAGCAACTGAGCTGGGCTATGACATGGCTGACTGTTGGGCTTCTTGCATGATTCCTTTTGATTGGGGGCTTCAATACGATCCACGTGGTTTCGTCTTCATCTCCGAGATGGTTTCAGGCGTTTATGTGGTTCAGTTCGATGAGGATTACGACGCTAGATATGATTATCCACCACTGTGGACAGCGGAGGCAAGTGACCAATGAGGATGTCTCGAGAAGGAACAGTCGCATTTCTTCTGGTGATTGTACTAATATCGCCCACAGCTTCTGCCCATGGTGCTAACTCTTTCGCGTTCATAATGCGAGAGGGATCGATTCAACCTGGATCTGCTGAAGTGGTACAAAATGACACGTTAATATTCTACAATGTAGCAAGTCAAAATAGGACTGTTATCCTAGACGGCGACTCCGATGGCACTATTGAGTATGAATGCATCACATCCAGTATGAACTCGTCGAGTACAGAGGATGAGTGCAGGCTATGGCTCGATCCTCAAAACTGGTCTGCTGGATACTATCAAATCGAGATTTTCTCAAATTCAAGTCTGTGGAATGTACTCAATTTTACTTTATTGGAGGACATCCACAATGAGTCTGGCCCCCCTCCTGGATACTCTTTCGGAGGGGTCGAAGATGGTGGAAAATCCGAAACAACCGCGACCTCATACATGGCCCCACTAGGGTTGATTGCGGTTATCGGAATCTTAGCCCTAGTCAACAGGAGGAAATGATATGAAAAAGGAAATTGCTCTTTTTCTAGTGTTGACTTTGCTGGTACCAGGTTGCATGGGGGATTCTGAACCCGATGTATTCTATGGAGAAGACATTAGCCCCCCAGTTCCAGTCAGCGATTTCATACTTACAGATCAAAATGGAGATCCTTTCCAACTCTCTGAGTTTGAGGGAAAGGTAGTTGTGGTCACGTTCCTATTCACGAGGTGTCCAGACATCTGCCCAATAGTAAGTGCGAATCTCGACTATCTTTCCAACATGCTCGGGGATGACTATGGAGAATCAGTGGAGATACTAACGATAACAGTTGACCCATGGACAGACAATAGCTCTGTATTGCACAATTACAGTGAACAGAGGGGGCTTCATTGGCCCCATCTCACCGGTTCTGTGGAAGACCTAGAGGGAGTTTGGCTAGAGTTCGATGTAGGACTCCAGACATACTCCATCGATTCAGATGGAGATGGGGTTTCGGATGGATTCGATACATGCCTGGAAACCCCTGAAGGTGAAGAAGTGGATAATAATGGATGTGGACTCGAAACACAGCAGGAAGATGATGGAGGGGATGTTACTGTGAAACATCATCCACTAGACTACTGGGTCGATCACACGACTGGGACCATCATATTGGATAAGCAACTTAGGCAGAGAGTTTGGTGGGGAGACACCGACTGGAATGTGGAGCTTGCAATGGAGGACATCAAGATTCTAATTTCGGAGGAGGAGTGAGGATGAGAGCGAGTGTTTTCCTCGTTGGGTTCCTGCTCATCTCATCTGGGTGTCTAGGGCAGGGAGATGACTTAGAGTTCCTTGGGATAGAGTACAGAGACCCTCCGGAAGCACCCGATTTCACACTATTTGATCAGAATGGAGATGTCTTTGAGCTGAGTGATCACGAAGGCAAGGTAATCGTGGTAGCCTTTGTATACACATCTTGCCCCGATATCTGCTTGATAATCTCCTCAAACCTAGATTATGTTTACGACAATCTAGGATACAGATCTGAGGAGGTACTCATTTTGTCTGTGACTATTGATCCTGCTAGAGACACCATAAATCACTTATCGGAATGGACTGAAAATAGGGGCTATGAATGGCCTCACCTTACAGGACCTGCATCTGAGCTCCAGCGGATATACCGTTCTTGGAACGTAATCATCGACAACGAGCATATCGAGGCAAGCCAGCCCCCAGAGGAGAGCCTGAATCGTTTGGTGGTCCTCTATCCTGATAACACCAGCTCAGTAATCGACAGAGGGGGCTTCGGGATGAATGGATCCGATTTCATTTCCGATTCGTTCAATGAATCGAGTCTGTCATTTGATATTAACGATGGTCCGGTCAGTGAGGGGACTATTGGAGAGTGGAGTACAGATGGTAATTGGACTTGGGTCCTACATTCTTGGGATTCGATTAATGAGAGTTGGATTCAGTCAAAATCCCCGAGCTCATCGATTGAGATCGAAAGTAGTACTCACCTTGCTTGGGTAGCCAGTGATGCTAATCTTAGCCTGGCACCACCGGGATTCGATTGCAATGGTCATGGATGGGTCATGGGAACTGGAAGCAACGCTCATTGCATGTGTGATGAGGGATATGAGAGACCAGATGGTGATTGGCTTTCTTGCATGATTGAAGGCTCTTCGAATCTGGGGAATGCCAGTACGACGGACCCGCATGATATATCCCTGGGAGAATATGAGGTTGGACATTCGACTACAACCTTCATTGTCGGGAAAGAGATGAGGAAGAGGGTGGCTTATTCCGGAATACACTGGGATGCTGATGATTTCCTCCAAGACGTGATTACCTTGGTTGATGAATGATACGAGTAATCTGTATGTTTTCTCCACCCCTTCACTAATCAAATTATATGCTATTGCCAGCTACTAGTAACATGGCGGGAGACAATGAGACTGCCAGGTCGCTATTCTTGGCGGCATTGATGGTCACAAGCGTCATGACTGGAATCTTGTTTTTTGACATTGAAAAGGAGGGGGTAAATGCGCCACCTCTGATTGAGTCTGATGTTCCTGATTCTTACATTATTGGCCAGGTTGTCATGATAAACATCACAATATCGGATGAGGAGCGAGGTGGACTTGCTGTATTAATTACCCTGAATGGCGAAGAAATTACGGAGGAATTGGACGAGGAAGGGACGGTTGGAATAGACGTATCCACGCTCGAGGTGGGACCACATGAGTTGGTTGCAGTCGCGACTGACAGCTTGGGCCAGGAGACAGTATGGAGGAAGGTTTTCTCCGTTAACTATCCAGAGGAAAGTGAAACACTAGTAGTCCTGGATGTTGATGCTTTTGAGATTCCAAAGGGTGAAACAGCTCCCATCACTGGATATGTGATTCATGACAGTATTGATTCTTGCTCACTAAGGTGGTCAACAGGCGACATAGCCCAATCCAGCCTAGGTCTACCTGTAGACGAAAACGGAACATTTGACTTGAGCCTCTCGAATGTTCAGGAGAATACCACCGTTTCCATCGGGGCGACTTGCGGGGTCTGGACGGAGTCATCGATGACTGTCTATGCCTCCATCAATATAAAAGAGGACCAGGGAGCTACAAGGGGCTGCACTGATTCATCCGCAAACAACTACGATGAGAACGCAAATGAAGACGATGGATCTTGTGAGTATGATTCTCAATCTTGATAGCTCAGAGTATTGGCATACTGGCAAGCTTCTCCAGATCCGGCTGATACAATTGCCTTATGTCATCAAGGCCGAGAACAAGCATTGCCAATCTCTCCAGCCCCATACCCCACGCGCAGACCGGCCATTCGGTTCCGAGTGGTTCTGTGACCTCAGGACGGAATATTCCCGCTCCACCAAGCTCTAGCCATTCCCCTCTCCATAGAATGTCCACCTCCACACTAGGTTCGGTGTAGGGGAAGTAGGCGGGCCTGACCCTAACATCATTATAACCCATCTTGGAGTAGAATGTCTTTAGCGTGGTGATAAGCATAGGCAGATTGGCGTTTTCCTCATGGATGATGCCCTCAATTTGATGAAACTCCGGAAGATGAGTTCTATCGATGGTCTCCTGTCTGAAAACCCTGCCAATACCAAATACCCTGGAAGGTACATTTGGATTTTCTGCTATGTGCTTGACAGTGTTGACTGTTGTGTGTGTCCTAAGCAAACCTTTCTGTGCCTCATCCTTATCGAAATTGCCACCCCATCCTCTGCTTCCTGTATCATGGCCATGTTCGTGAACCTTGGACCACAAATCTAGGTATCTTTCATCGACATCGACTCTCTCTGGACTAGAAAGGTAAAATGTATCCTGCATTGTTCTCGCAGGGTGTGATTGGGGTATGTAGAGGGCATCCATATTCCACCCGGCCGATTGTACAAAGTTTCCTTCAATTTCCGAGAATCCCATTTCAAGAAATACTTTCCTAATTCTTTCAATTAGAGCTTGCATCGGATGCGGTCTCCCTCCTGTTGGGGTTTTCGCGGGCGCGTTGACATCAAAATGCTTGAATTGGAGTCCTTTCCATGAATCTCCCTGTAACAATTCAGGCGTCAATTCCCCAACCATTTCAACATGAGACAAAACACTCTCATCAATGGAAGCCCCTTTATCCGTCAGTTTCCATGTTCTTGAGATCCTTTCCTCGATGGAGATTAGGCCCTTTCTTCCTGAGAAATGTTCTATTAAATCTTGATCTAAATCCATTGAGTCAATAGAATCAGATGAGATTGATGAAATGAATTCCATCCTTTTGGAAATTATGGAGGATATCCTATCCTCATCATCGGAAACTAATTTCCCAGAATCGAGACTTACGCCGATAGACTTCAGAAGGCCAATCCCCGGGCCTGCTTCATTCCTATCGAAGCCATACTTGAAGAGATTCTGCATAGTCCTTTCTTCTATCTCTGAGCCTAGATACCAATTCCAAATCCTCTCTTCTAAGAGTCCAGATTCAAGTGCCTTCTTTCCTTCCGAATCAAGTGAAATAAGCTTGACGTGGTTTTCTGTGACTGTAACAAGACCTGATTCGGAAAGAGATTTCCCGGACCCTGCAACATGGACTTGATCGTTCCAGCCAGTAAGATCCAGAAGCTGTTGAATGTCCCATTCTCTTTCAGAATCCGTAAGCATGGCTTTTAGCATGGCCTTATCGTTGTTACTCAACTCCGCAACCATGGCCTACTCCAAGGGGCTATCCCACTTGAGATTGCCGTGGAACATTATTCTTCCTCCCACAAATCAATTTTACATTTTTCGCAACTGTAAATACTTGGCCGAGGGCCATCAATCATCTCCAGATTACCGCATCTTCCACATAAAATAGTGGTCTTTATCGGAGGAATGAGGGTTGTATCGACCCTGTACATTGGACCTCCAGCATCGGGAAGGAAATCCCCCTCTGGAGACCATGCATGAATCTCCTCGATACTTAATCCATCTTCATTAGTCATTCCAATGGCGGCCATGAGTAAGACGATACCAGATATGGAAATAGGTGCGGCTATTGCGAAAGACAATCCAGAGGCGCCTGAGCCCAATATTACTCCGCTGCCTATAACAATACAGATCCATCCTGATATCGCAAGATTGACTCTTTTGTCCCCTCGGCTTGACGAATCCATGGTTCTGCTAGGAGTCCCTATACATCAAAGTCGCCTATAATCGCCTATAGGTTTCAAAAGTGGTTTGCCCTCCAAGGGGCGCCGCCTCAGTAGCTCAGCCTGGTAGAGCATCTGATTTGTAATCAGACGGTCGGGGGTTCGACTCCCTCCTGGGGCTCCAAAATACGTCAAGGTCAAAGAGCGGAGGCTAGACGGCATTGTATGGTTGCGACAGTAATCGATGGGAGAGAAATAGCCCGAGGAATAGAGGACGCCCTCAGAATTAGAGTAGAGAGTCTACTACATTCTGGAATAACCCCGTGTCTTGCTGTCGTTATTGTTGGAGATGACCCTGCTTCTCACGTGTATGTTAGGGCTAAGGAACGTGCATGTGCGCGATTGGGAATCAATAGCGTCCGCGTTGACATTCCATCGGAAGCGAAATACGAAGAAGTTGTAACCGTAGTAAGGCGACTCAATCAAGACCCGGAAGTGAATGGGATACTTGTCCAATCTCCCCTCCCAGATGGGATGGATGAAATAGCAATCACAGACTTAATTGATCCGAATAAAGATGTGGACGGATTCCATGCCCAGAATCTGGGTCGTCTGGTACAAGGTGATACTAGCGGTTTGTTGCCATGCACTCCAGCCGGCGTGATGCGTATGCTGGAGTCTGCAGATATTGACCTCAGGGGAAAAAGAGCAGTCGTAATTGGACGCAGTAGGATCGTTGGCATGCCACAATCAATTCTGTTATCTCAGAGAGGGGTTGACGCCACTGTTACCATAGCCCATTCCAGAACAACCGACATGGCCTCTTTGTGCAGAGGGGCCGATGTGATTATCGCGGCAGTGGGAATCTCAAATATGGTAAGGGGCGACTGGGTCAAGCCAGGATCAACAGTTATTGATGTTGGTGTGAACCGGGTGAATGATGATTCTGAGAAGGGGTATCATCTAACTGGCGATGTTCATCCAGAAGTTGGAGCGGTCGCGGGAGCACTATCTCCTGTCCCGGGGGGCGTAGGCCCAATGACAATTGCAATGCTAATGACAAACACCATTAGGGCTACTGAGATTCAACATGAGTCATAGCAAACTTTCAGAAAATTCCCATGTCAATCAATGCGTCCTCTGAGGCATGTTTCCTAGGGTCCCACAATGGAGTGAAGGTCAAATTGACATGTGCGCTGAGAACTCCTTCAGTCTGCTCAGTTGCCCTGTGAACAGCGGCCATAAGCTCGGGGGCTATTGGGCATCCGGGGCTTGTTAGGGTCATGTCGACCTCCACGTGAACGCCCCCCTCCCTTTGCTCTTCCTTTATGCCATAGATTAATCCTAACTCGATTACCGAGATTTTCATCTCTGGGTCCTCCACGGATTTGAGCGATTCCCTTACCTTAGACTCAACAGACATACTATCACACCAAAGAAGAAGCCTCGTCCTTCACCTTCTTCACCATATTCATGAATCCATTGGCCCTGCTCGGAGTGAGGATTTGACTTAGGCCCATCTCCTCAACGTATGAGGGATCGTGACAAGCCACTTCCTCAGGAGGAAGTCCATTTACCGCAATTGCCGTAATGGCCATGAGCCCCTGTACAATTTGGGCATCGGCACCACCTTTTGCTATGAATCCCCCATCTTCGTCGAGTAGGCACTCGACATGAGCTCTCGATTGGCAACCATGGACCATATTCTCATCGTCCCATTCCTCCATGGAAAGAACCGAAGGATGCATATTTGCATACTCGAAAAGGAGCTCGTATCGCTCCATTGTATCAAAACAGGATTGAAATCTATCGACGATAATTTGTATCTCTTCAGACCATCCGCTCTCATCGCCCATGGTGATCCGAAAGTATGGTAGGATTTCAGAATTCTGGCGCCTAGGAGAATCTGGAAACAATAGACTCGAGATGTGAGACGAATGCCTCTGCCTCTTCCATGGTGTTGTAAATCCAAACAGACGCTCTGTTAGTTGAACCGACCCCCATGGCCTCCATTAGGGGTTGAGCGCAATGATGGCCAGTCCTCACGGCAAATCCACCAGCATCCAAAAGATAACCAAGGTCTTGCGCCTGAATAGTATCATGCAGGAATGAGACGACTCCTATCGATTCCTCTCTTTCTGGGTATCCGAAAACAGTGATTCCTGGAATCTCACGCATTCTTGATGCCATCCACGATGCTATTCTTTGGACGTGTTCGTGTGCCTCTTCAAAATCGACATTCTCCTCGAGCCAGTCTACTGCAACTCTCCATCCTATTGCCTCGGCCATCCTCGGAGTTCCGGTCTCAAACATTGCATATCCTTCTTGGAAAAGGGTATCCTCCAAAGATACTCTCTTGACTATAGATCCCCCTGTCAAGAATGGTCCCATCTCAGAGAGGGCTTCCTCACTGACTAATAGGCACCCTATGCCTGTTGGACCGGCCATTTTGTGTGCCGCCACTGAAAGAAAGTCTGCGCCTAAGTCATCGAACTTTATTTTCTCATGTGGAGCCCCTTGAGCACTGTCAATAGCTATTCTTGCGCCCTGTGAGCGTGCCATTTGGATTACCCTTTCGATATCATTTCTCACGCCAAGAACATTGCTTACATGCCCCACGCAAACTAGAGATGCCCCCTCGACTGCAACCTCCATGGCATCGTAGTCCAATGTAAATTTCTCAGTATCTACCGGGACGTACCTCAATTCAATCCCTCTTTCCTTGGATAATTCTTGCCAAGGAACAATATTTGCATGGTGCTCCATCTCAGTGGTAACGACTACATCTCCCTCACTCAGATTATACCTGGCCCAACCATAAGCCACCAAATTCATCGCTTCTGTGGCACTACCTGTGTAAATCATTTGACTCTCTGATGTTCCGAAAAATTTCGATATCCTATCTCTGGCACCTTCCAGAGCGGCTGTAGATTCATCGGCCAAGGTGTGGTTAGCCCTGTGAGCATTGGCATGATAGTTCTTGTAGAAATCTGACATCGCATCGATTACCGCCAATGGCTTTTGGGACGTTGCGGCGTTGTCGAAATACACTAGTTTCTTCCCATTTGGGAGAGTCCTCTGGAGTATCGGAAACTGAGAACGAATAGATTCCACATCCAGTGCCATGTCACATCCCTAACCTGTGGTCGGGGTTCAGGCTTTCAATTCGATTGTGTGAAAATTTCGATAAATGTACCAAATTATGTATTTTCTAGAATGGCTTTATGTCTCCATACCCACTTTGAGTGTTATGGCAGACGGTGCGGGACAGGACGTTGTGGAAAAGCTCGGGAGCAGGGATTTGAACAATGATGGAGAAATAATCAACCTTGCAATAGTAGGTTCTAGCAGGTACTACGACTTTGAGAGCTTTGAAAACATAATTGATTCATGGGTGGGGATTAATGGTTATCCAGATCTGGTAATAGTGGGAGGAGCGAGTGGTGTTGACTACCTAGCAGAAAGATGGGCAACTAATAGCTCGATACCAATAGCCGTATTCTCTGAGGAATGGGAGGACCCAAGGAGAGGCCTCCAAGACAGAGGGAGGCCAGAGGCCCCAAATTCATTGACGGAGAAGATACTTTCCTCATGTAGCCATATCTTGGCAATACCCTCAACAACTAGCAAGTGGACCAGAGTGGTTATTATGGAGTCGTCCAAGAGGGGGATACCTATTCAAATACATGAAATTACTTGATTTTGGTGCTCCTGCCGGGATTTGAACCCGGGTCGCCGGGATGAAAACCCGGTATGATGGACCGAACTACACCACAGGAGCCGAGCTATCGGAGATATGCATCCCACATAATCGAATCGGGTAGAGGAGTTTCCATATGGCTGTGGGAAATTTGGTCACTCTTTCTCTAGGAGTCCGTCCCACCACCTTTTGGCAGGTATGAAAGCTAGGAATGAAGTCAACGTCAAGATTATCCAAACGATTGGGTTTTCCAATAGTCCCAGTAACTCATCTCCCCAGATTCCTATTGCCAATGCCTGAATCCCGAATCTCAGTCCTCTTCCAAAAAGGCCAGCAAAAATGAATTGGTTCCTGTCCATCTCTCCCATTCCAGCTACCCATGCCAAGACCTTGTATGGGATTGGAGATACTGCAGCGACAAAAATTCCAGCGCTACCATACCTCATGATTAGACTATCCAGTCTCTGGACATGGATTTCCCGAATATACCTCTCAGCGACGCCCCTTCCCAAGATTCTACCGAGCCACCATCCAACCAATGCCCCAGATACACTGGTCATTGTGACAATCGCCCAGATTAGGAATATTGTAAGAGGGTCGCCCTGGGCATCAAGGAACATGGGAAATGTAAGAGCCTCCGGGGGAATTGGCTGGATTACCGCCTCTGTGAATGAAAGGATGCCAAGCCCGGGCAATCCTAAATCTAGTGCCCACTGGACATAAGAATCCCACGTGTCCCAGAATCCACTAGGTAACATGCTCACGAGCGTTCGTCTAAGTCATTGTGTATGAAATGGTGGTTTTTGTGTGGACCAGCAGAGGGAAAACCAATGAAAGGAAGGCTAGTGGCTAAAACGTGGAGGATAGGTTTGTAGTAGATACATCGGCTCTATTATCTTGGCCTCTAACAGAATTGAATGGGGCCATCATAGTACAATCACAGGTCAAGGAGCTGGAGAGGCATTCCCCCACAAGGGCAGAAATGGTAGAAGCAGTGGGAGTGATAATCTCTGAGCCTACTGGAGATTCGATTTCATCCGCTTCGGTTACGGCAATGGAAACTGGAGACATGGGGGGCTTATCTATCACTGATCTGCACTTGGTTGCATTGGCATATGAGAGAAATTGTGTACTAGTCACCGACGACTACCGCATGCAGAACCTATCTGAGAGGATGGGAGTAAGATGGAAGTCTGTCAGTTCTGATGGAATCTCTGAGTTTTGGATTTGGAAGGTAAAATGCGTTGGTTGTGGGAGAGAGTTCGATTCACCCGAAAGTCCTACTAACAAAAAGGGCTTACTTGGTGAGTGTATGGACTGTGGGAGTGATTTGAAACTCAAGAGGGGTTAGCTATTCTTCTTGTGATAGGAATTCCTCAGTTTGACCGCCCCTGTCCATATCCATTTCGGCCTTAGAAGGTCTGGCTACCTCATTCACAGCTTTCTGGTACTCTCCCTTGGCAAGTCCAACACTTCTAGCTAGTTTTGGAATTTTGTCAACTCCAAAAATTAGCACGCCAAAAACAACGAGAGCGACAACTTCAACGGTACCCAATGCCATTACTATCGTATCCTGCCAGAGGACATAAGGGTTGAATGCTTCGGATAACGACTGTCTTATCCGCCTGAAACGGGAGGTAAGAATGCTAACTCCGAAGAGTCCTTGATTGCAGAGTCGAATTCGTTCACCAAATTACCATCAATTGCGACCCTGAGTCCGCCAGAAACAAAATCATCCAATCCCAATCTTTCAATCAATTGCGCTATCGTGGTCCCAAGTTCCAATGGAATCTCGACTTCCCTCTCCCCTAGGGACTCTGCCAGAGGTCCAAAAAAAAGGACTCTGACAATTATGGCCCTCCTCTCGCTTCTGTCTGGTCCGTTCACGGCCCTCTCACAATGTACTTGGAAATCAATTCATCGGAACGAACTATACTAAATTAAGTCGGAGCATTTCCGGCAAACATGGGTCGTGTTACTGCTGTAGTGTTTGACTGTGATGGCGTTCTTACTGACAATGGCTCATCATGGCAGAATATCCATAGAAAATTTGGTACAGACACGGCCGATGATGGATCGCACAAGAAGACTTTGGAGATGTTCTTAGATGGTAAAATTACAGAGGAGGAGTTTGTTGAACATGACATCCGACTTTGGAAGAGCGTAAAGTCCGATATTCACAAGGATGACATCATCAGATGCTACAGTGGAATTGGCTTAATTGACGGTGCAAGAGATGTCGTCGATGAACTGAAAAGACGGGGGATTTATGTTGCAATTGTCTCATCCGGTGTTGATTTGTTCGTGGGCGCAATTGCGAACATGCTGAAGGTCGACGACTGGGCAGCGAATGGTTTTGTGTGGGACGAGGAGGGTTATCTTGTCAAGGGACTACCCACCAGAGTATACTCACATCAAAAGGGACTTATGGTGGAAAAGCTGGCTAGAATTAATGACTTCGAAACTAGAGAAATTATCTCTATCGGAGACTCCAGCACAGATCTTTCCATGAAAATCGGGGAGTCTTCATTTATAGGATTCAATCCAGCACGTGCTAGGGCATTAGAGTCGTTTAGAAGTGCTGGAGTACCAGTGGTGGAGGCAAAGGATTTGAGAAAAATATGGCCGTACATTTTCGACGGGGAGGAGTTCCCTGACCAAACCTAAGCGAATGGTACGGAGGCAGTAGCATAAGTGTGGAGATTCACCACTGTAAGGATGCATGGCTTTGGCTGAAAACCAAGCATTCTTTGGAAATCTGTTTGATTCTGCCATGTCGAACTATGTACCATTGTAGTTCCCTTGTAATTTCCCACAAAGTGGCCATGAACATGACCTGTAACAAAAATATCAGGGACATTGGAAATAACCAGATTATCCTCCGGTTCCGGGGAAAGGGGGGTTTTTCCGCCCCACGAGGGAGCTAGGTGCCTTCTCTCTAACATGGCTTGCATCGCTCTCTCTGGACGAGAGTATGATACGGATCTGAGTGTGGCAACGAAATCATCTATACTCTTGCCGTGATAAGAGAGGACCCTGACCCCATGTAGGCTGAAATCGCATGGATTTCCTACAAATGTTGCATCTGAGTAATCTTGTTGAACCTCTGGATCCAAAGCGGGTTGCGGTTCAGCTGGCCTGACTGCATCATGGTTGCCAGGTAAAATGATTACATCGACCCAATCCGGAAGCCTCTCAAGCAGTCTGGCAAGCTCTGAGTATTGATTGAACAGGTCTTTAATTGAAAGATGGCGATCTTGTCCAGGATAAATCCCGACCCCATCTACACCATCCCCACTAAGTACGAAATATTTGATAGTACGAGCTAGAGGGTCATTGTTGAACCATTCAATCATTTTATCCCATTGAGGACCCAAGAAGGTCATGCTACCAACATGAGTGTCAGAAAGGAAAGCCGCAGAGACCGCTCTGTCTTCGCCAGATATATTTTTGGAGTGAAACCCTAATGGTGGAAGGTGAATATCTTGGACGAAGAAAATCGGGTCCCCTTCTCCGACCAAGAAATATCCACTAACCCCAACAACATCATCATCCATCAATCCGTCAAGTGCCGGGTGTACCTCCGAAGCATCAGAGGGAGGTTTTAGTATGCACCTTATCTGAGCCGTCTCGTCTTCGACCACAAACATCAGGTTCTTACTTTTGGCCCACCTCATTTCTGTTGCCAGTCCTACAATAGTTACCTCATAGTCCCTACTTGAGTGGCGTTGTCTATTTCTCCAGGCCTCCGAAGCAGGTACAGGCCTCCTAGGAAGTGTGTTGGAGGAAACCATCATTGATCGTATTGTCTGTAGTCTGTCAGTAAAACAGGCTCTCATGTCAGACATCTTTCCTTCAGTGACCGAGTTCCCTGTGATGTCGAAATGTATCTCAATTTCAGAGTCGACATCTGTCGCCTCCATGGGAAAATCTGCCAGACTGTAATGCTCTAGTCCGTGGGGCCTCGGAGGAGGGGCTAAATCCAATGATTTTGAAGGCGCTACAGTCCTCCCAATCGGAGAATGACTATCTGGGCTCGGAAGGGAAGCTTGCTCTGTTTTCGGAAAATCGGACACCAGAGGCTCTATTGTGGTTCTCGTGGACATAGATAGCAACTCATTGACTGTCCTGTGATCGAGTATTTTCACCCCAGATGACCTTGCGGCCTCAATTAATGGCTGGATATCCTCTAAATCCTGAATAATCTCTTGCGATTTTCTGCCAATCACAAGCATACCTGAAGAAGCTAAAATTCGCTGTCTTTCAGACCAATCATCCGAGGCCACGCCAGTCATGGGCGATAGTCACCTCATGATGATATCGCAAAAATGTAGTCGGATTATTCTTTGTCGTCCCAATCCGTCAATGAGGCTAGATCTACTTTGCCGATGTCTTCGGCTACTGTTCTGGGACTTTTCTGCCACTCAAGACTTCCTTCCCACTCTTCAGAAAGGGGGTCTAATTGAGATGTATCGAAGGAAATATCCCCTTCATCCTTACTCAATACTTTCTCGACTACGGCCTCGTTTTCGTCTACCCTGTCTAATGCCTCCAGAGTGAGCCTCAATGCGAACGCGGCGAAAGACTTCTTGTTATCCAGCCTGTCATTATCTCCGAAATCCATTCTTCTGGATAGAAAGTAGTCCCCTGCAATTACGGCTACATGGACCCTTCCAACCTCCTTGTCCCCTGTTGATCCTCCAGGCCCAGCGATTCCAGTTATCCCTATTGAGACGTCTGATCCAGATTGATACTTGGCGCCCTGGGCCATTTGAATAGCCACCTCATGAGACACCGCACCCGCATCCCCGCTGTCGAAAGCTGACTTTTCTACACCCAACTCTCTCATCTTTGAGTCGTTAGAATATGTTATCCAGCCTTGATTAAACCATGCAGATGCTCCAGATATATCAGTTATCAAAGAAGCAACTAAGCCACCGGTACAGGACTCAGCAACAGACACAACCCAGTCTCTCTTCCTGAGCCTTCTTGCCACGCGGGACGCTAGTCCAGCGGTCTCTTCGACCACGCATTACCCTCTGGACACCACCTTTTGAATTTGATGTGAGGGAGCCAGTTGACACTTGGCTAATTAGTTGTAATTTATTGGTGGGTCCGGCAGGAATTGAACCTGCGATCTTCGCTTTGTAAGAGCAACGTCATAACCCCTAGACCACGGACCCTGTCAGACCGGGGGAGCGTTGTGTTCAAATGGACTGCGGCTAAAGGAGTGACGAGAGTTGTCATGTCCGGAGTAATTGATTTGGTCCAAATGCTCAAAAAAACTGGGATTCCGATGAATCAGGGCATCATCGACGCAATTCTTTCAACCGAGCCTTCGGATTTTACGGATTTTCCACTGGAAAGTTTCTGGCAGGACTACCCCGTGCCATTTCTTGTGACTGATTCGGGGGTGACAAAAACAATTTCCGCCCCTCACATGATTGTAACAATGCTACACCATCTAGAGCTTAAGCCTGGCCAGCATGTCGTGCTGATGGGGTCAAAGGGAGGGTACTTGGCAACACTGATAGACAAGATTTGTGGCCCTTCTGGGAAGGTCACCATCATAGAGCCACACAGAGAGGTTTCAGCACATACAACAATGATACTGGAGGGGCTCCAACAGATTGGGATAATACGTGTCATGGGAAATGAGGCATTGGATGACCCGTCCTGGTCTAGAGACGTAGATAGAGTTCTATTTACAGGATCCATAAGAAACATGCCTTCTCAGATAGAGCTACTGATTGAAGATGGGGGATTTGTTCTTGGACCGTTTGGAGGCAGAGTCCAGCAGAGGCTCCTGAAGAGGGAATGGCAAGGCGGGGCATGGTATGAAACCGATCTTGGAGGCGTGGTTTTCGGGCCGTTGGATATTTCCGAGTATGATAGGACTTTTCCCGATCCAGAATTCATCGCTGATGAATTTGAGGACGCTCTGAGGCTAATAGAATCTGTGTTGGGTAGTGGTTGTGAAGAAGTTTTGAGGCTAGAAAAATTGGTCCAATCCCTTCGGGAATTGCCTTCCGGACTTCCTGAAATTGATGAGAGCTATACGGATGAGGAAATTATTGAGCACCCTGTCATTGAACTTTTGATGACTGAGTCTGAGTGGTTGAGTGAACTATGGCCTACTTTCAGTAGATTAGTCGGTTTTGACCTTGTGGAACTTACTTCTGAACCCGAAGAAGCTCTCTTTGGGAAGAGGCATCAAGACTTTGTTCCTTGACAATGGATGAAATTTTGAATCGAAGAAGTGATGTCTGTGAAGCCTCAGCGCACATCATGACGGACGCGATGCATGATGACCTGGTCAAGGCATTGCGTCAGATTTCTGATGACGATCGGTATGTCTTGGGCGAACTGAGGAAGAAGGGCTCGGCATGGATTGTTGGAGGCTGGGTAAGGGACTCTTTAATGGGTATGAGTGCAGAAGATATGGACATAGCCACTACGCTGAAGCCGGAGGATATTAAGTCTATTTTTCCCAGATCAATTATGGTTGGAGCGAGTTTTGGAACCGTGATAGTTAGGATAGAGGATGAAGATAATACCTCGGAGTGGCAAGTTACAACTTTGAGGAGTGAGGAGGATTACCTCGACGGCAGGAGGCCTGAAAAGGTTAGTTTCCTAGAGGTTGGAGAGGATGACAAAGGAATTATAGAAGATCTGAGTAGAAGAGACTTCACAATAAATTCAATGGCCATAGGTATTGATGAGTCCCTCATAGACCCGTATGATGGACTAAATGATCTATCCACGGGCACCCTGAGGACAGTGGGATCTGCAGACAGGAGGTTCAATGAAGATGGATTGAGGGTGCTTAGGGCATTCAGATTTTTGGATGCCGGAGAAGCTGGAGTCAGGGAGATGGACGAAGCTCTCGAGAGAGGGATTATTCGGGCCGAAGGTTTTCTTTCGGGCGTTTCCAGAGAGAGGGTTGGAGTCGAGATTTCTAAAATATTTAGCGGAGAAAACGTACATGAAATAGCCCTAAAGATGGCTTCTCTAGGAGTGTTTGACCAAGTTTTCGAGGATTATGATGTAGACATCCCTCCTCAACTGTCAAATAATCATCTCGTGAATTTAGCACTTTTTTTCAGGAATGAGGATATCTCAGCTGAGTCTCTTTCAGATATGCTGAGAGAATCCCTGGTACTATCGAAAAATTCTCTTTCTGAAATTTCCATAATGCATGGATGCAGAAATTTAGAGCTGGATTGCTCCATTGAATCACTGAGGAGGTTCAAGGTAGTAGTTCCCGAGACGAGGAGGGAGATGATCATGGAGTATCTAGAGAAGTCTGGCTTCGACTTGTTTGACTTCAGAGAGGCCATGGAACAGACAGAAAATGAAGAATTGATTATTCCACCCATAATTAGTGGCGATAGGCTAGCGGAGGTTACTGGACTTGTTCCCGGACCTAGGCTGGGGAAACTCAAAGGTTGGCTCCACAGAAAGCAAATTGAGGGAGCATTGAGGACGGATGCAGATCTTATCGCGCTGCTTTCAGAACTTGACTGGAAACAATCGAATCATGAGGACTGGGGTGTCCTTCAATGGCCATAATCAAGGAAGTTCATTTAGCATAGCCAAATATTCATCCTTATCCATGAATTGGTCCTCATCGAAATCGTCAGTGAATGTCTTGACGATCACGCACCATGCATCCCCATAGGCGTCCTCATTTGCTAAATCAGGATTATCCTCTACATGCCCGTTTAATTCAACTATTGTGCAGGAAATGGGAGCATTGATCAACATTCTATCGAATTCCCCATCATACCTAGTAGTGACGGTTATCAGTAACTCGTCCGTGTCAACCTGAGCCCCCATTGTATCTGACTTTGATGGCTTATCTTCATCATCATCCTCTGAGAGTCCTGAATCTGCATCAATTTCAAAAACGCTGTCATCCCTAGGCCTAGCCAATACGATTTGAATAACCTCTCCGAACTCTGCCATCAGGAACTCGCTCAATCCTATTTTTATGCTAGTGGTTCCCTCTTCTTTATCCTCATCCAAGACCTGCATCCACAGGTGGTCAAGTGTGTATAGGCGATCGTGTGCAATGCTGAACTCTGCGTAGTCGCTATCGGCCATGTTTCTCGCACCGCGGCCATCGGTATCGAATTTCAACTATTCGTTCGTATGAATTCGAGAATCCTGTAACGAGAGGTTAACAATGAGGCGCCTTTCGGATGTACTGAGGACCATGAATTTTGGAGAGACGGAAGAGCAGAACATGATTCGAAACATGGTGAGAGATTTCGCGGAGGAGATCCTCCTGCCGACCACTCTTGCTAGAGACCAGGAACAGAGGGCTCCACTGGAAGAGTGGAAGAAATTCTGTGAAACCAGCCTACAGGGAATTGCTATTGAAGAGAAATATGGTGGAAGTCCAGTAGATGAAATCACCGAGGCAATAATCGTGGAGGAGTTGGCCAGAGTTGATCCGTCTTTTTCAGTGATGTACTGCGTTCATGTAGGGCTTTGCTCGAAGACAATATCAATCCATGGAAATGAAGAGCAGAAAGAAAAGTATCTCACAAGACTGGCGGGAAATGAGATAGGAGCCTACTCGCTCTCTGAAGCGGGCTCTGGAACTGACGCAGCGGCAATGGTCTGCAAGGCCAAGTTGAATGATAACGGAACCCATTATGTCCTTAATGGGGAGAAAATGTGGGTAACAAATGGCTCCAGTGCCGACATATACGTCCTTTTCGCGAAGGACGTTGATCATCCCGAATATGGTGTGAAGAAGCATGGCGGTACTACGGCGTTTATCGTCGAGAAGGGATTCGAAGGATTCTCGGTCGGGAAGAAGGAGGATAAGCTTGGAATACGATCTTCGGACACATGCTCACTACTACTCGAAGATTGCCTGGTTCCTGTTGAGAATGTGCTCAAGATGCCTGGAGAAGGTTTTCCAATCGCAATGAATGCATTGGATAACTCCAGAATAGGCATTGCCGCGCAGGCACTTGGGATTTCTCAGGGAGCATATGAATCTGCGCTGAACTATTCCCATGAGAGACAGACATTTGGGAAACCAATCTCGTATCATCAAAGTGTTGGCAACATCCTTGCGGATATGGCCACCCAGATAGAAGCATCGAGAATGATGGTCTACAAGGCGGCATGGGCCAAACAGAGGCACTACGAGGATGGCGGTCCAAGACATACCAAAGAAGCGAGTATGGCTAAGTTATTCGCAGGTGACACGGCCATGTGGGTCTCAGAGAGGGCAGTACAAGTTCTCGGCGGATATGGATACACTACTGATTTCCCAGTAGAGAGATTCTTCAGAGATGCAAAGATAACACAAATCTACGAAGGGACCCAGGAAGTCCAAAGGATCGTGATTAATCGGGCTATTGTCCCGAGATGAAATATCTATTCAACCCAAGCGTATCTTCTCTGGCCTTCTAAATCTCCCTCTGCGCCTATTCCGACCAACGCGAACTCACCATTTGGAGATACTACGGATTCTTTCCTGGTACCTCTATGAAGCGACTCGTAAATTGTCTTGTCAATTGGAGTCCTCTTGGATAGTCTCTCAAATAGTTCAAAGCGAGAGGAGATCTCCTTCCATTCTTCTTGGACCTCCCCCTCGAATACCTTTGCCTTGGCGCCAGAACCATATCCGCAGAGGCCTACCTTCTCTCCTTCCATATCGGTACCATCCAGATAATCGCTCTCCATTGATGACATTAACGCTAGGAAAATGGAACCTGTATACTGATTTCCAATCAAGCTAGATGCTCTCTGAGTTTTCTCAATTCTTTGCTCCGCGAACTCCTTGAACTCGGCGGTCTTGGAAATTAGCCTCCGATAGAGATCGTTAGCGCGTTCGAATTCTTCTATCCCCTCTGGGGTCTGAGGAAAGTCTTGCTCCATTGGTTCTGGCCCAATTTCCCCAGTAATTGAATCCCAGATGGGAAGATTCCTTCTATCGTGCCTGAAGACGTCGGGAAACATTCTTTTTCCTTGGAATGCATAAGGGAGATGTACAATAATCCTCATCCACTGCTCGGTAAGAATTTCGTCTTCTTCTGGGTCATACCTTCCATCAACGATTGCTTTTGACCTGAAATTGATAAATGCGGTCTTAACTGATTCTGAGTAGCACCTATTTGAGAATTGACCATCAAAAACTGGCATATCCTTGTGTATCATTAGCTTCTCGTTTTCGAACATGATATCATCTTTCTTAGATGAATTTGGAAGATACTTGAGAATCTTCTCTGCAAGCCCTTCCTTGATCCTCTCCCCACTTTCGCGGGCGACTTCCAACACATTCTCCACAATCATCCTTGTGTTTACTTCCCTCCTAGGTTTGAAGAAGTCGTGAACGGGCATTGTTGAAACACCCCAAATATCTGGAATGGCTAGAAGTCTCGGATTGTGCCGTATCAGAATCGCTCCACCTCCTGCCCCTTGAGTGTACTCTCCGCTAGACTCGAGATCATACTTGGCGTTGTCAGCAAACACAACTATGCCGATTCTGTCCTTTTCCTCTCCGCCTCTGGCAACCCAGTCAAGTGTGTTATGCATTGCGTCGACTGCTCCTATGCATGCGAATGTCAAATCCACAACATCGCAGTTTCTGAAGCAATTCTTGCCAAATTTACTGGAGTATCTTTGCTCAAGCATGTCCATGATGTAAGTTGCAGTGGGCTTAGCTCCATCAAGTGCTGATTCCGTTCCTAGGTAAATTCTACCTATTTTGTTTGGGTCTATATCATTCCTGTCGATTAGCCGTGAAGCCGCATTGGCCCCCATGGTGGCTGTATCTTCATGAACATCTGGAATTGCCATTGCTTCCAGGCCTAGGCCCTTGTTGAGCTTTCCAAAGTCTGCACCCCTGAAATCAGCAAAATCTCGCATATCAAAGTACAGTCGAGGAAAATAAATTGCGATATCGTCTATGCCCACATCTGACATAATTTCACCAGTCCCGCGTGGCAATGGGGGTTATGATACCTGTCCCTAAAAAATCGAGCATGAGGTAGAAAAATCCGGGGTTAGCTCATTGCGGTAATTGATTCCATAATTTGAATGATTTCTGGATTTCTCTCAAAATACTCCGACAGTGGCTGAAGGATCTCGGATAACGAGTCTGCTACCGCGAGCTTGGCATCCAAGGGGTGTACGGTCCCATCTGATACTGCGTCGACGAACGCTTTCGGGTCAGTAAACTTGGAAGGACTTCCATATTTTGGATCTGGAATAATCGATATTTCTCCCAAAATAGGTAAAATTACGTGTTCGGTAATCTCGAAGACAGCCGAGGAGCTGTTTCCAACCTCAAGAAATGCCTTCTTCATCTTTTTTTGCAGTAATTCTCTCGAGTCATGTAGAATGACCGCGTTGTTTGGGTCTGATTTTGACATCTTGTGATCAAAGGAGTCCATTCTGCCGCCCGGGCCCTTTAATCCTGAAAGCATTGGAGTGTGGATGCAAGTAGGCTTTGTCCACCCATTCCTGTCTGCAACCTCTCTCATGTACATGTGAGCTTTTCTCTGGTCCATCCCGCCAAAGGCAATATCAACCTCAAGCTCGAATATATCTGCTGCCTGCAAGGCGGGATAAAAGAATGCGGATAAATCATGGTCGGAGGAGTCTTCATCCCTCCCCATTATGCTGAACGTCCGTCTTACTCTTGACAGGCTCATGTTTTTTGAGCATCTTAGGACTCGTTCCCAGTATTCACCCGTGTCCATGATCTCTGAGGCCCTGATGAATCGGATTTGCCCCGGCCCGTCGCCAACTTCTGGATGGCCTAACAGCGAAGTAAAAACCTCAGACATGTAATCTGCGGCTAGTGAGATCTTTCCCATGTCTCTTTCGAATTTATCATTCACCCATGCATGCCAATCTGCCAGGAGGATTATTACATTCACTCCTTCATCTAACAAGTTACTGATGGTACGAGAAAGCAATAGCCAGCCAAGATGTGCCTTTCCGCTGGGCTCTAGGCCGATATATGCTACAAGGTTGTTATCCCCCGAGTGTGACGCCTTTCCAGAAAGAACTTCTTCGACGTGTTCCGGACCTACAACTTCTAAACAGCCTGAGAACATCTTCGCTATTTTCTGGCGAATGCCATCATCGAGCAATGAGTCGTTCTCATTGGACATATTCATCACCTAATTAAACAGCTTATTCAGTTTCTCGGCCCTTCCAGCTGCCTTTGTGTTTTCATTGGAGTCTAATGCTTCTTCAATCTCCGCGATTAGCTCCTCCGCCTTATCCTTCTTATCTTGACCTAGGGATTCGGCCATTTCCATGAAGTGTCGAGCTGAAGAAATGGCAGATTTGGCTTTCGAGGCCTTCTTTGCCCACTCCTTGGCCTTGTCTCCTCGTTGCTTAGAGTTATATCCGGTGGCTTCATCCAAGAACGCTGTCCACCTCTTCCTATCATCCATAGCCGCCTTCATGGCATCGGGATCTTCGAAATTGGGAGCAACATTTGTGACGTCAACAATCAAGGCATTCCCCTCGAATCTTCCTGAAATCGATGTCATTATTCCATGAGAGCCTGAAAAGGACCCGTCCTTACCTTCCTCGATAGTGTCAAAAAAGCTTCTTGCAAGTACGGATAACCCTCCTTCTCCCTCAATTTCCTTTACCTTCCCTCGTCGTACGTCGAATCGCTCCATGACCATGCGCTAGATGGGATACTATTCAATTCTGTCATTATCGAGGCTTGTATTTTGAGTTAAGATGGGATATTTTGGCATGCGTATGAAAAATTTCAGGGGCATTTTCTGGATGCAGAATTTTGCAAAGATGTGAAAAACGACCTATACACGTATGTTAAATCACCCGGGATAGGGGATTAGAAGGAGATGTTTCATTCCATACCTTGATGAGTGAAAGTACACCGCGATGCCTGAGAATATGCCATTCGAAGCCTTGGACTTCTACAATGTCGACTCGCTCCTGACTGATGAGGAAAGAATGGTTAGAGACATGGTGAGAGATTTCGTTGATAACGAAGTCCTGCCAAAAATCGAGCATGCATGCAGGGACGGGGTGTTTCCCGATGAGTGGAGAGTGACACTAGGGGAGATGGGGGTACTTGGCGCTCCTCTGAAGGGATATGGATGCCCAGGACTCTCATACACAGCATACGGGGTAATTTGCAGGGAGCTTGAGAGGGGCGATAGTGGGCTTCGATCATTTGCGTCTGTCCAAGGTTCACTGGCAATGTATCCGATTTGGGACTTTGGATCTGAAGAGCAGAAAAATTACTACTTGCCTAAAATGGCCAGTGGAGAATGGATTGGTTGTTTCGGCCTCACAGAGCCTGATTATGGCTCAAATCCTGGAGATATGATTACCAGAGCCGAGGATATGGGAGACCACTACCTTCTGAATGGTGCAAAAATGTGGATCACCAATGGCTCCATTGCAAAGGTTGCCGTGGTCTGGGCTAAGTTAGACGGAGTTATCCGTGGTTTTATTGTCGAGGATGGCGATGAAGGGTTCTCTGCCCCTGAGATGAAAGGCAAGCATTCCCTGAAAGCATCCGTTACGAGTGAGTTGGTATTCCAAGATTGCAAAATTCCCAAGGACAGGATTCTTCCTGGGGTGAAAGGGCTCAGGGGGCCATTCTCTTGCCTCAATAATGCCAGATACGGGATATCTTGGGGTGCCATTGGGGCGGCTCAAGCTTGTTTCGATTCGGCCAAGGAGTACTCACTAAGTAGGATACAATTCGATCACCCAATAGCTTCGTACCAGCTTGTCCAGAACAAACTATCTTGGATGCTTAGAGAGATTACCAAAGCCCAGCTACTCGCATATCACCTTTCCCAAAAGAAGGATGCGGGCAATTGGATTCCTGAGCACATTTCTCTCGCCAAGATGAATAATGTAGATATTGCCCTGGAAATTGCTAGGGTGGCCAGGGATATCCATGGTGCAAACGGAATACTAGACGAATATCCCGTAATGAGGCACATGGCAAATTTAGAGTCCGTGAAAACCTATGAAGGGACTCATGACATACACAACCTAATTCTTGGCAGACACATAACTGGGATTCAGTCATTTACCAGACATTTAAGCTAAATTCTAGAGGTTGAATCAGGTCAATCTTGATAGGCGAATCTACAGTCGCGACGTTAGGGATAACATGACTATAGCAGTACTACTGAAGCAAGTTCCTGATACAACAGCGAAGATTGCCGTATCGGAAGGGAGGGTTGATCAAGGTTCGGTATCGAAATGGTCGACTAGCCCTTACGATGAGTACGCACTAGAGTACGCTCTCCAATTGAAAGAGTCGGGGGCTGGGGACCTAGTTGCCATTACCTGCGGTCCATCCAGATCTTCCAAAATGCTCACAGATGCGGCTGCTGTCGGTGTTGACTCGATGTTGCATGTTGAGGCGGACACTAGCGAAATGGACAGTAAGCAAATTCAATCCATCCTTGCCGCCGCCATCAAGCACTGTGGCGCTGACGTCGTTCTATGCGGGAAGCAAGCCGCAGACACCAACTCTGGATCCACTGGTCCGGGAGTAGCAAGTCTAATCGGCGCGGCGTGCGTTGGCATGGTTTCCGAAGTCAGCATGGATGGAGACGGCTTCAGCGCACTAAGAGGTAGTCCCTCTGGAAATGAGAGGGTTGTGGTTTCAAAACCCTGTCTTTTCGCGTTTGACAAAGCGGCAACTGAGCTCAGAAGGCCTAATGTCAAGGGAATAATGATGGCCAAGAAGAAGGTTATCGAGAAAGTTAGCCCAGGAGATTTGGGAGTTGATATCGGAGAGTCTGGCATCAAGATTCATGCACATGATTCGCCACCGGAGAAGCCTCCTGGGCAAAAATTCGAGGGGGCTGAGTCGGTCCCAACTGTTGTCGCGAAGCTCCGCGAAGAGGCGAATGTAATTTAGGAGGATTGAATATGAACATAACAATTATTGCTGAAACGAGTGGAAATCAATTGCATAGTGTAACTAGTCAGCTCGCTGGTGCGGCTGGTTCATTGGGTGGAACAATCACACTGTTGTGCCCCGGAGGAGTAGGTGAAAGTGAGGCATCCAAGATTTCAGGCGTCTCTAAAGTGGTTTCCCTAAAGGGCGATTGCTTCTCGTCCTTCGACAGCGGGGCCTGGTCAGCCGCTATGACACCTCACTGCGAGGGTGTCGTGATAGCTTCCTCATCTCCTACAGGAAGGGAGTTGGCATCTCAAATAGCCTCAAAATTGGGAGTCCCAGTGGTGCAGGATTTGACAGAGATTGGCCAAGACCTGAAGATGACTAGATCGATATATTCGGGAAAGGCAATTGAGACCTCCACAGCTTCTGGGTCTTGCGTGATAACACTAAGGCAGAATTCCTTCGAGAGTGCAGGCTCAGACGGTAATGCTGAGCTGATTACTGTAGACAGTACATCTGAGGTTTCGGTTGCTGTCAAAGAAGCCATGGCAAAGGCAGGTGAAAGACTTGATGTCTCAGAAGCCGATATCATAATTTCTGGTGGAAGAGGGATGGGGGATCCCGCAAACTTCTCTCACTTGAATGAGGTGGCTGATGTCATCGGTGCTGCTGTTGGAGCAAGTCGGGCGGCTGTAGATTCATGGGATGAGATACCCCACAGCATGCAAGTTGGACAAACTGGTAAGACCGTTAACCCCTCCTTGTATATCGCCGTAGGAATCAGCGGCGCGATACAACATCTAGCTGGTATGCGTTCCAGCAAGTACATAGTTGCGATAAACAAAGATCCTGATGCTCCAATTTTTGGAGTAGCAGACTATGGAATAGTTGCAACATGGGAGGAGGCGCTTCCATCTCTGAAGGAAGAGCTCGCCAAGCTCTAGTCGATGACCCTCACAGTCATACTACTTTCTGACTCCGCTCCCATATTGTCAGTTACTTTGAGAGTGAAAACGTGAACTCCCGGATTAAGCCTCACCCTGACTATCTTAGACTGGCCCAAGTTTCTACCACTGGCTGTGCTCCATGACCATGAGACTATTTCCCCATCAGGATCGTATGAGTCGGAGCCATCCAGTATAATATCGGCTTTTGAATCCTCATTAGAAGATACGGTGATATCCTCTCCTGGATTTGCCACTGGAGGAATATTCAGTGAGCGCGCAGTTGACGCCAGAGACTCAAGCAAGTCTCCATTATGGCTCTCTTTTTCGTATTCGGTATCCTCAATAGGCTCTATAATTTCGGAAATTAAATCCTCAATGCCATCTAATGGGGCCCTTTGAGATGCTGCCGAAGACTCATTCTCTGAGAGCATTCCTGAGTGTCTCTCATCGGAAAGTTCGATGGTCTTCATTTCTGATTTACCACTAGTGATATCCTCCTGGGTTTCTCCATCTGGAAGGATTAAGGAAATGTGATTGCCCGTATTCGCATCCCCTCCTTTTCCGAAAACTACGACTCGATTATCCCCTATTTTGAGAATTCCTTTCACCAGATTTTGGTGCTCGAATGACCAAATCTTAGTCCCTGATTGATTCATTCTTTCGACAAAAAACCAGCATGAGTAGATGATATCCCCCTCCCATTCCAAAATATCCGAAATTGAGTACTCCGATTTTGAAATCGTAGATACCTGTAAATCCTGTCCAATTAGAATTACCTCTCCCTCAAAGCAACCCGCCACGTATCCGTTTTGGTGTGGTGCGATACAAGTTATCCTTGAAGGAACCTCAGCTTCCATAATTAGGCCTTTTTTGATGTCCCATAGCTCTATCCTATTTACCGCCCTTTCATCAACTACTAGTCCTAATGAAGACCTGGAAACGAGGAATCTCCCTCTCCCGTTCGAACAAATTGCAGAAATTACCTCTAAGTCATCATCCCTGGGTGGCGAATGATGAGCTGTCTTTAGACTGGGGCCAAATATGGTCAAAGCTCCCCCTTTACTAGCCACAGCGAGGCTATTGCCATCATCGGACACATGGATGATATTCGATTCGTCGGCAGGAGCAGAGAGTGCGTACACCCCTGTTTTGTAGATAGTCAATATCTCATTATTTTCTTGTGAGATGAAAATTTTGTCCTCGGAAAATGAAGCACCATTGAATTCTTCACCAGAGAAAATATTCTCAATTTGATTTAGATTAATCACATCTACATCGCCTTTCGCATTTACGACGATGGTTCCAGTTTCTGTATCATCCATTGCAACAATTAATCCATCATAGAGATGTTTTGAAATCACCTGACATCCCCTGTCGAGGAAAATAATTTCATTGCTTAATGATATTGCAAAACCATCTTCCGTCTTTACGAAGCATTCTAATTCCTGCTTCGCGATCATTCCAGAGAATGCCGCGATGGATGTTTTCATGCTCATAGGGTGGGGCATGTGGGCTTGACTTTGACTATAATTGGATCTATGCAGTTTGTTTGGCCGCGTCGCTCCTCATCTCTTCTATTCTTTTTAGGTATTCTTCGTTTATTCCGCCTGTAACATAGACCCCATCGAAGCATGAGCAGTCGAAAGTCACTAGATCTGGACCTGAATCTCCTTTGCATGCCTCAATTAAATCGTCCAATTCCTGATAGATCATCCAGTCTGCTCCAATAACCTCAGAGATTTGCTCAATGGTCCTTCCATGTGCGACGTACTCTGACTTTGCAGGCATATCGATACCGTACACATTTGGATGAATGATCGGAGGGGAGCAAGAGGCGAAATACACCTTTTTTGCTCCAGCTTCCCTGGCCATTGAGACTATTCTTCTTGAGGTATTGCCCCTGACAATACTGTCGTCCACTATCAGTACTACCTTGTCTCGGAATTCCTCCTGGATTGTGTTTAGTTTCTTCCTCACTGAGTCTTTTCTAACTGACTGCCCGGGCATAATGAATGTCCTCCCGATATATCTATTCTTGACAAATCCTTCTCTGTAGGGGACGCCCAAAACCCTGGCAAGCTCCAAGGCGGCGATCCTGCCACTGTCCGGTACAGCGATTACTGATTCTATCCCATGATCTGGGAGCTTTTCGGATATTCGTCTGGCCAAAGATGCACCCATTCTAATCCTTGAAGAATGAACAGAGATTCCATCAATAACTGAGTCTGGTCTAGCGAAATATACATGCTCGAAAATACAAGGACTATGCGAAACTTCATTGGAGCATTGTTTTGATGACATGGTGCCATCCATTCTCGCAATTACGGCTTCGCCTGGTGAGACGTCTCCTTCGTGGTTGAAACCTAGTGTGTTGCATGCAACACTCTCTGAGGAAAATAACCTCTCTGTGAAGCCATTAACAACACGGCTTCCCATCGAGAGAGGGCGGATGCCATGGGGGTCCCTGAAAGCGATAATACCCCATCCTGTAATCATTGAAACTACGCTGTAGCTTCCTTCCGCCCTAAGGTGTAGTCTTTCAATGGCCCTGAAAATGTCTTCTTCTGTGAGCGAATCGAGTCCTCCCGGCCTTCCATCAAGGGACCTTTGGATCTCTGCGGCAAAGAGATTCAGTAGGGCCTCAGAATCAGAACTGGTATTTATCCTCCTGTGATCATACTCCAAGAGACCGGAAATGATGTCAGAGGTGTTGTTCAGATTACCATTGTGTGCTAGGCTAACTCCAAAGGGAGTATTCGTGTAGAATGGCTGTGCCTCTGCAACTGAGCTTGAGCCTGCAGTAGGATACCTAACATGCCCTATTCCCATTGAGCCCCTGAGAGAATTCGAGTGCTTTGACCTGAAGACGTCACGTACTAGGCCATTGGCCCTTCTGTGTGAGATATTTTCATGATCGCTTGTAACAATGCCCGCCGCATCTTGCCCTCTATGTTGAAGCACCAACAACCCATCATACAGAGATTGGGCCACTTGGGAATCGGGATGAGACAAAATTCCGATGATCCCGCACATCGGCTACCGTACTCCGCTTGAGGGCGAGGGACTTAGCCCTTTCGTGAAGATTACTTACTTCCCATGGAGCGGTTTCTTTTGCTCCACCTGTATTTCCTAAGCTTGGCGGTCTGACCATAACCGCAACTGGAGCAAACAGACTTTGTCTTGTGAAAAGAGTGCCTCCCACACCTTCTGCACCTGATGTGTGTGGACTTCTGTCTTTTTCCCATACTTGGAGTACCCTTGGACATACGAACCACCTATTGGACGACCACGCGACCGGAGTGGGTGTTATCAGCGTTCCCCTCTGCTAGTCGGGATTCTCTCGAGCTAGAGTGGTTCTTCTTTCCTATGTTGAAATGATACTTTAACCAGTATTATCGCAATGGAGACATAAATGAGAGGGAGAATATTCAGCAATGAAGAAATCGATTCTGAGACAGAGCTCCTAACTATCTCAAGGTAACTTAACTCATCGTTTATCAGCGAAAGGGCAAGCACGGCCAGAGACATAGTGGCCAGAGATGAAAGTGCGAGAGGGGCGGGTCTGTGGTAGGGGTGATATGCGGAAATTAGATGGGTTAGTATGGTCATCGATGCGAGGATTATAGATCCGAAAAACACTGTTATAATCTCGCTCATTCTTTAGCCTCCATATCTCCTAAGTTCGATAGTAAAATCTCGGAGATGTGCTTAATCTCATCGCCTCCCAGGGGTTTTGTAACTGAGTCCCCGGAGCTAATTGACTCTGTTATTCTGATGGAGTAAAGGTAAATTATCAAAGTTAACGACACTCCTAATGCAGATGAAACCGTCTTGCCAATCATATCAATATCTGGACCCCAGGAAACTAACATAGCCCACATAGAGTAGAGCGTCAAAGACCACCCAATGAGGAGCTTGAAGAGATTTGACTCATTGTAAATTGGCGCCCCTGATGCAACTATGTACAGCCCGATTACCCCCGGGATAGCCCATGAAAGTGTGAGCCTCAGTGACTCAGATGCGGCATCTTCGGAACTCATCAATCCTTCAGTGGGCAAGAGAGTCAATACCAAACCAGCAAAGAAGACCAGGAAACCGAATCTCGATCTGTCGAAAGCTGGCCCCATTCTGGCCATAGAATAGCCTGATATCAGGAGAAATAATGCAATCCACCACTGGAGCCACATCTCAGTCACGGACCTCGGAGGGCAAAGGGATTATTGTTGATTTTGCAATAAATTGGCCTGACTCATTAATTCGCAGTGGGGATTTCTCTCGATAGACTTCATAAACAGGCCATCGGTCGCCCGCCTCGCTACTAAGCAACGAGGTGCAACTGATGGTTAAGATGCCCAGGAAGGTAAAGAGATACAGTCCTGCTGCAGGCAAGCATACCGAGCACACCGTGGAGCGCGTCAAGAAGAGGCGTGCTAGCGAGTTGAAATGGGGTCAGAGAAGGTTCCGTAAGGTTACTTCCGGATACAGAGGTTTCCCAAGGCCAAAGCCATCTGGGGAGAAACCTACCAAGAGGGTTAATCTTGTTTACAGATGTAGCGAAACGGGGAAGGCACATTCCCCTCGAGGAAAGAGGGCTCGAAAGTTCGAGCTAGTTGATAAGTGAGGATTAGAATGTCTGGTAAGTTTCTGAGAGTAAGTTGTCGAGACTGTGGGGCTGAATCGATTGTCTTTGATCGTGCCTCAACTGAGATTTCATGCTCGGTTTGCGGTTCTACTCTAGCCGTCCCAAAAGGCGGGAAGGCTGAACTCTCTGGAAGTACCGTAGTTGATGTCCTCGAGTGAAGGGGGCATTAGATGAGAGATAACGAAGAAGAATGGCCAGAAGAGGGCGATCTTCTAATCTGTACTGTCAAAGACATCAAGCAGAATGGTGCCTACCTGAGCTTGGATGGATACGATGGAAGAGAGGGATTCGTGTTCGTGGGGGAAATAGCCGCAGGATGGGTAAGAAACATCAGGGCTCATGTAAGAGAGGGACAGAGAGTCGTAGCCAAAGTAATACAAGTCAATAAAGAAAGGAAGAGGGTCGAGCTTTCACTAAAAAGCGTCTCCGAGGAGCGCAGACGAGATACTGTACAGGCTTGGAAGAACGAAGAACGAGCGAATCAGATCATGAGGGTCGCCGCTGAGAGAGTCGGCTGGGACGATGCCAAGAGTGCCGAAATATCCAGTGCGATGATAGAGTCATTCGGAACTCTATACGGGGCTCTGGAGGAGTGCGCGATAAGCGATAGTGCGCTAATTGACGCCGGATTTGAGGGAGATTGGACAGGAGTTGTAACATCTCTTGCAATGGAGAACATAATACCGCCATTCGTTGAAATCAGAGGTGTTTTCGAGATTCAAGTATGGGGGGAAGAAGGCGTCTACGCAATAAGGGACGCATTGCTCGATGCCGAGGCGTGTGCCGACGGGCTGGAAGAAGTAACGCTGACTTGCCATTATGACGGTGCTCCTAGCTATCGGGTGGACATCAGGGCCCCTGACTATCAGGTGGCTGAGTCCTTGTGGGAGTCTGCAGTCGAGGCAGTAAAGAAAAGTATGTCCACGGTGAACGGTTCACTATCAATAGACCGCTCTTGAAGGCGCGAACCTTACGGATTGTTCATTGACTAGTAGACTCCGCTAGCTCCTTGATAGACATGGTGAGAAGCAAACTACAGTATTGCAAGTCCTGCGATTTGTACGGCCTCGGCCCTGATTGCGATGTTTGTGGAAAGGTAATGGTTACATCGGCTCCACTGAAGTATTCTCCCGAGGACCCTCAGGGAAAAAGAAGGAGAGAGAGGGAGAATGCTGGAAGTGACGAATGGGTGGAGTCGCTTCCTTCGCCAAATGAGGAGGCTGAGAGATGAATAGAAGCAGGGTCCATTGGCTTGTTGGGGATGGCCTTCCTGAACATTCGGCGGTCCTGGAAGCCGTCCCTGGGGTCGGTAATGTAGGGAAGATACTAGTTGATTCCTTAGTTAAAAAACACCCCTCAAGAACTCTCGGTTGGATCCTAAATCATGATTTTCCCCCTCACTCTACATTCGACTCTAGTGGCCTCATGAGACCTCCCAGAATGGAGATAAAATCGGTGATTCTGCCAGATGGGCAAACTGTGATAGTAATTGGTGGGGAGATGCAGCCGATGACGTCTGCCGGACAGAATGAAGTTGCGGAAGAGATTCTTACGATTTGTTCGGAATCATCGACACCTATGCTGCTTGTATTGGCGGGATTGGCCTCAGGTGCGGAAGACAAGGGGATACATGTCATCTGTGCTGATGAAGATGTCAGGAGGGGCCTAGTGGCCAACGACATTCCTGTTAGCAAAGAAAGGCCGGAGGCTGGAATGATAGGAGTGGCTGGACTGATTGTTTCAATGTCTCCGCTCTTCGGAGTAAACACATTTGCATTGGTGGCAGAAACCGTTGGGTCCACCACGGATGTTCTAGCTGCAAGCAGATTAGCAAATTGGATTGAAAATGGTTTGGATTTGCCACTTGACCTGGACATAGACTCCACAGAAGAAATAGCGAGGAAACTGATGGAGGGATACGAGACCTCTATTTCTCTTGAGGAGGCGATGGGATTAGAAGAGGCCTCCCAGACAAGCGATTTCTACGTCTAGGTGATCATTGTGAGTTTGCTTCTAGGTAGTGGGGGAGTGGGTACAGAGGAAAGGCGATTGACGTATAGGAAATTGATGACTGAAAACTTCTCGGGCTGTGAAAGAGTTGCATTCATTCCTTACGCATCCACCGATCATGACGCCTACACCAAAAGAATGCGGGATTTCGCAGGTGGAGAAATAGACCTGATTGGAATCCATCAATTTGACGATCCGGCGTCAGAATTGGAAAATTTTGATGGAGTGTATGTTGGCGGGGGGAACACTTGGCTTCTCGTTAAGGAGTTGCATGAGCGTGGGCTAATGGATCCGATAAGAAAGTCAGTTATGACTGAAGGAAAGCCATATGCAGGTGTGAGTGCGGGAGCCAATGTTGCTTGTCCAACAATGCAGACGACAAATGACATGCCGATCACTATGGTCCCGTCTTTCGAGACCTTGGGACTAGTTCCATTCCAAATTAATCCTCACTACTATCCAGGGGGAATATGGTTCAGAGAATCAGAAGAGGGGGATTTGTCAAAGCACTTTGGGGAGTCTAGGGCCAAGAGAATCAGTGAGTTCCATGAGATGAATGAATACCCGGTCATAGGGCTGTATGAGGGTTCGTACCTTATGAGTGAGAACGATTGTTATAGACTAATTGGGAATAAGGCTGCTCTGATTAGAAAGGGGCATGATTTGACCACTGTGGAGGCAGGGACGATTCTGACAGAGAAACTAACCCCCACTTGAAACTATGACCAGTTCAATACTCACATCGTCACTAATGATAGACGTATGCGGTATGATTGTGTCCCCAATGACTGCAAGAACTGTAGAGTGGGCTATTCCTAGGTTATCCAGTACCGATCCAACGGAAATTGGCTTATCCGAATCAACATAATATGTCTCATCGCCACTCCTTACCTCGATCTTCATGCACCTAACGAAACCAGTCACCCTTATCTCTGATTCGCTGGTGGCGGGCACGCTGCCGAGATCGCATAGCCCGGTATTGCGGTGGATTCGAAATCCACTGTCCATTGGACGCGGGGGTTCAAATCCCTCTCTCGGCGCCATCAAAATTCGGGAACATCTTCGGACGTTCTGACTGAAACCACCCTTGTGTTAGGGCCGATTTTGACTTGAGGGACACCGTTGAATTCACCTACCTCACCATTCAGTATTGCTATTTCATCCCCTCTAGAGAGGCCTGCTGCCAGAACAGGAATGAACTGCTTGAATGCGATCACTCCAGCGGCGCCAGAGCTGTCCAGTATGGTAATCGACCAACGTGATATTCCTTGGCCGTCAGGGAAGGCATTGACTGACCAAATTCTTCCAATCACATTTACTCTAGTTTCAATCTCCACTATTGGATGGGTTTCCTCATCCCCGGCCATGATGACGGATGACTGATCGTCAATATCCAGGACTACCTCTCCCCTCCATATAGAGGGGATTGCCCCTCCAACCTTGACTCTTGTACTGTTGGAAATGGATCTCGTAACATTGGTTGGAGACCCATATCTGCTCGTTCTAACTTTGGCTCGATCATAGCCGTCCTGAAGCCTGAATGATAACTCGACCCCTCCCTTTTCTTCGAGAGAGGGGCCCTTGAGATTGGAAACAACTCCGATGGCATCCACTCTGGTCTTGATATCCGAAATCAACGTGATCGGCCAAGAGTGGCCGAATCTTTCTATCCTAGTATGGGAAGGAAGGTCAAGTTCGTGACTCCCATTCTCACATACTCCCCTCAGATCGCAATTTCTGCATCTCGCCATTGGCTCTGAGTCAACTGGGGGGTCAGCCGGAATTCCACCTGATTCAAAGTACCTTAGGGGAGATGGGGTTGTCGGACAGTCCACTATGGACGGTCTTGAAGCATGGACCTTGGAGTAAACTTCTTTGAGTTCCTCAGAGTATTCCTCCAGCTCTTTGAGAGTGGGTTTTTCCACTTCCTTGACTGTACCTGTCCCTAGGTACCAGATTCCAAGATGCTCTAGTTCCTCTACCCTGCCATGAGTCTCCCACCATAGCCATGCATAGAGCCGAAGTTGCTCAATGTAACCACCGGACCTGTCTCCCTTGCCCTGTGATGCCTTGATGTCGATAACCGATGGTCTTCCTGTCCATCTGTAAACTAGGTCATATTCCCCCTGGAACCATCCTTCTGGGTGAGAAGTTGTTTGGGTAAACGAGTCCGCGTCGGGATCCACAAACCAGGGTCGAGCTATCTCCCATGACTCGGCCCATGTTACATTACTACCGACTGGTCTAGCACAGGGATGAGGTTGTGTCCAGAGCAAGGGGAATCCATCGGGAGCAGGCCACTCAGGGCGATTTTCCCCCTTTCTCCAAGATTCCAATATTCCACTGCTCAGATTATTCAGGCACGATTCTACTTGATCGATGTGCATTTTTATTCCGTTCTCTACCATCTTTCGGCATTCGGTTATATCTGCCTGATCTGATTCTCCCGATCTATTTGTAAGAGACTCCCACTCCCTCACTGCATCATTCCAGCATTTATCGAAGTGGGCATCAACCCTTGCCATTGCCCACTCCTCGAGTGACGTTCGGTCTTTGGGCCATTCTGATTCATTAATGGCCTGAATGGAAGGCGATGGCCACAATTCATCATACTCATAAGCTGGCTTACCGTCGTCCAAGATTGGAGACTTCAGGATATCACCTGCATCCTTAGGAACTAATGAGGGGGAGTCTCTCATAACTCTTGATATGCAGGACTCGGCCGCATTGCCCCTAATTATCTGTGGAGGCAATGGCCCTCTCAGCTTGAGTATATTGTTGTAATACCAGAGTCTCGGGCATGCATTCCATGTTACCATCTGTGATGCAGAGAGCCTCCTGTAAGGATCAGCAATGTTTGCATCCGGATCGGCTACACTAACTGGCACGTTCGTTCACACTGGCCAGAGACGTATCAACCCAACGTGGCATAAATCAAATTCTATGATTATTGAGCCATATGAGCATGACTTCGGTCCTGTCGAAAGTGGGAGTCACCTCTACGATGGCAACTGGGGCTGAAACTTCTCCCGCTATCTGCTCAGCAACCGCTATTGGAACCTCTATTCGGGAGTTCTCCTCATCGTAGAACATGAACCTTCTGGGAAGGCCTGTGAAATCTGATATTTCATTTATCCAAGACTCATGGAGGTCCTGCTCTGAGTAGACCACTCCGAACAGCAATGTGGCATCATCGCTGAGGGTTTCATGAGGTGAAATGGTTGCCTCCCCCCTGCGCATGAATCTCCTCCTCATCTGCCCAGCATCCTTGTAGGAGGAGGTGCAGTATTTCAGATGAAATCCGTATGGCTCCCTCTTCACGCCATCAATTGGGTCAGGAGCGCCTATGGAGGCAGCCATTACTCTGTCTCTAATCGACTGAGCTAGCTTGGAAGAACCCTCTGCCCCCGCAGTAATCTCCGTAGACAAATTAAATCCCCTAAGCTCCATATTTTCATGGTTTCCGACAGTAATCTCCAGCTCATTCAGATTCATGAAGCTGACATCAAAGTCCCTCATATCTTCAATGATCTGTAATAGCTCCCTTTCCTTATCGGGCTCACATGGGAGCTCTACCCCAGTGAATATTCCAGCATCAGAGCATGCCTCGATTACCTCCTTATATTCCTGGCTGGAAAGATCCAGAAAGTGGAATCTTATCTCATCAAGTCCGGCATCTGCAAACTCACTGGCCCACTGAGCTTTGAATGGGATGCTTGTGTACATGTGGATGTGGAAATCGTCGCCGAATTCTCGCTTTAGCCTCCTAATTCCCTCTAAACTCCTCTCTTTGGCCATCAATGGGTCTCCACCGGTGATACCAGCTCCCGTAGCCCTCATCGCCCTAGCTTCCTCAATTACTTCATCAAAATCATTGCATGGCCTCTCATTGGCATACATGAAATCGATATCCCGTCTGGTTTCAGAAAGTGGGCAATAGTCGCACCTCCAATGGCAGTTTCCAGTAATGAAAAGAACCAGCTTGCTACCCATCTGACATTGTATGCACCCTTCGCAATCCAGAGAGTTTGGGGACTCCTCGATATCGATGAATTGAGGGAACTCAGACACACTACTCACCGCACACACTCTCTAGGAGCCACCTGTGGAACCCCTTATCACTTGACAACTCAGGGTGGAAAGTCAGTGCTATTACTCTGCCGTTCTTCACTCCTACTATTTCCTTCCCCATCGTCGCACATACCTCGTTTTCCGAAGAAATGAATTTCGGGGCCCTGATGAAAATTCCCGGGAACTCCCGGCCCAAAAGTGAGGATCTCACGGTTGCTTGAAACGATTCATACTGGGGGCCATATGCGTTCCTGTCTATCTGTGCCTCGACAAGAGGAGGATTTCCATCCTGTGGGTCTGCCAGAAGTATGGCTCCTGCGCAAGTTCCCAAGACTGGCTTTGACGGGTTATTCCTGATCCAATCAAACATTCCGGGGATTAGCATAGAAGATTTGTCCTGTCCTGTTTTTCTCATTGTGGTGGACTCTCCTCCCGGTATAATTATGGCATCGGGATCGGTTGATGTGAGTTCGCTCAACTTCCTTATCTCGATTATTTCTATTTCCAAGCCCAAATCTCTGGACGCCTCGTTCAATGATGATATGTGGTCATGTCTGGCCCCCTGTAACATCACCAAGCCGACGCTAATCATGTAACGCCGTCCGGACTTCCAGAGAAGAACCCTGCCTTTGAGACGATGAGCTGAAAGACTGGATATCGTGCGTGAGCCATGAGCGGAGATGGGCGCGTGCACAATTTTGGTGCTGGGCCTGCGGTGTTACCCCTGGATGTGGTGAATGATGTGGCCTCCTCTCTACCCAATCTGAATAATAGCGGATTCGGACTACTGGAAGTTTCCCACAGGAGCTCATTCTTTCAAGAGGTCATAGACTCGGCAATGAGTAGAGTCAGGAGGATTCTGTCCGTACCCGAAGACTACCACATTCTATTCCTTCAGGGAGGGGCTTCGACCCAGTTCTACATGACAGCCCTGAATCTCCTTGGGGATGGTGACAAGGCCGACTTCCTAGTTACAGGGGGGTGGTCTCAGAAGGCCCTCAAGGAAGCATGCAGGATAGGCGACTGTGTGGCATCATGGGATGACTCTGAGAGAGGGTTCAAATCCGTGCCCATGGATGGGGATTTTGAAATCAGAGAGGATGCTGAATACGTTCACTACACCTCCAACAACACGCTATTCGGAACCCAGTACCACAAGACCCCAGAGGTAGGAAAAAAGCACCTAGTGGTTGACGCAAGCTCGGATATTTGTGGCGTTCCGATAGACGTTTCTGCCCATGATGTGATCTATGCCGGAGCCCAAAAGAATCTGGGCCCCAGTGGAGTGACACTGGTCATCCTTTCCCCCTGGGCCGTTTCGAGAATAGGAGATGGGCTTCCCACGATGCTTGACTACAGGACCCACATCTCCAAGGGGTCCATGTTCAACACGCCGAACACATTCGGGATTTTCGTCTTGGACAGGGTCCTTTCTTGGGTAGAGGAAAACGGTGGACTACAAGGGGCTATCGATAGAAACAGGGCCAAGTCCGCATTGCTCTACGAGGAGCTGGACAGGACCCCCTTCTGGATTCCTCATGCCGAGGTCGAGTCGCGTTCTGTGATGAATGTCACATGGAGAATGAGGGATGAGGAGCTGGAGCGTGTTTTTCTCGAAGAGGCGAACAAGGCGGGCCTCGGTGGCCTGAAGGGGCACAGAAGCGTCGGAGGGATCAGAGCCAGCCTGTACAATGGCTGCCCCATTGATAGCGTTGAGGCTTTAGTTGACTTCATGAGGAGATTTGAGTCGATTCATGGGTAGTGTAAGCATGGGCAATGGCGACATAATCGGGATATTGGACCTCACACTACTGGACAGGGGAGCGTCAGAAGAGGACCTTGTCCGACTCTGCGAAAGGGCAGTCGCCCATCGCGTTGCTGCTGTCTGCGTCTTTTCTGAGCACGTTAGATTTGTCAGGGGCCTCCTCCCAGAAGAGGTGAAAGTGGCCTCCGTGGTTGGTGGCTTCCCAGTAGGATGGCGAGATCCGACGAAGGTTTCCAAAGCGATATCGGAAGCGATAGATTTTGGGGCTGATGAGATAGACTGCGTACTTGAGCCAACACCTAATGGAGGGGATGCTTCAGGGGAGGATCTACAGATACTGTCAGCGATGAGAGATGCATGTGGCGAAAAAACCCTGAAGGTGATCATAGAGACTCCACTTATGGATGAGCACTCGATTAGGGCAATAAGCAGATTGGCCATGGCCTCTGGGGCCGATTTCGTAAAAACCTGCACAGGCAAGAGAGGGGACTGCACTGATGAGGATGCCAGAATACTCTCCATGGAGGCAAACAGGCACCTCGTTACAATGGGAGAGAGGAAGGGGGTGAAGATCTCGGGGGGGATAAGGAAAACAGAGGACGCCCGGAGAATGCTCTCTATAATGCAGAAGGAAGGCATATCCACGGGAAATCCGAATGAGTCCAGGATAGGTGCCTCATCATTGCTGGATGACCTAATTGATGGTGGGCTCGGCAGGAATTGAACCTGCGATCTTCGCCATGTGAAGGCGACGTCATAACCCCTAGACCACGAGCCCCGTGTCTCGTGAAAGAGCTGTGCGGATAAGGATGGTGAGACCTAGACTATTCCTTTCAGCATGATAGAGATCCGATGAAAACAGAAATTTTGCACTCGGTAGAAGAGAAAACATTCACCCACTGTAATGAAAAAGAGCGCGACACTTCACAGTGCATGAGTGAGCCAGAAGGAGCCTCGCTGACTCAGAGGCTTGATTTCAGTATCCTCAGGGAGGGCGACACATGGAGGGCTTTCGGCGTAGCTGTCGTACTGTTCTGCATCATCGGATATTCCTCACTGTCCCTTTTCGGAATGACCTCCTCGATATACGGGGTCTCTGGAGACGTCAATGAGGTGTACGATTTCGAGGCCCAATCACTGAACAGAACCGGCATTGACAGCATGATCGCCGATGAGAACGGCACAGTTCAGTTGAGTTCCCTCAGGGGGAGTGTGGTCATCCTAGACTTCATGGCGGTGGATTGCGCGAACTGTCACTATGTGCAAGAGCACATTGAGAACAATATCGCTGAGTGGCGGGAGCTCGAGGGAGAGTATCCCGTGGTAGTGGTCTCAGTGGCGGCCTGGTACAGATTTGGTGAAACATTCGCACAGATCAATTCGACCTTCGGGGATTATGATTCTGAGAAATTCATGAATTGGACTGTGGTGAATGGCGGGACCGATTCAATAATCCTGGAAGATGGATCGAGGGGCGACATGGTCGAATACTACTCTGCTCAGCTTATCCCATTAGTATTGGTGATCGACCATGAAGGATATGTGGTAGCGAAGGACAACACCGGGACACCTCTGGATAGGTGGAAGGCTTTTGACAACGCGGTTCTGAAGGCCAACGAGGGCGATGCGGAGGACCTGAGGATCGGCATCGCGAAATCTGACAGGTCAGTCACAGGCGTATTCATCATCGGACTTTTCCTCGGAGTATTGGTTTACTTCTCCCCTTGCGCCTTCCCGGTCCTGCCTTCGTACATCACCTACTACCTCAGCCTGGGGATGAGGGAGGAGGAGTTGCATGCAGAGGGAAAGATAAGCGGGAGGATACCGGGTTCATTCGAGATCGGGAGCTTTGCAGCTCTCGGGCAACTGACATTTTTCGTGTCCGTTGGGATAGTCATCTTCGGGTTGAGCGAGGTCGTCAACCTATCAGGGACCTTCCACACCATAGCTGTTGGAATTGCATGCCTGCTCGTGGTACTGGGAAGCCTGATGCTTCTTGGTTGGACCAGTGAGATGATGTCTTTCGTGCAGAGGTGGTTGGACAGGTACCAAACGGTGGAGTCCGATGAGGTTTTCACGCCACGTAGAAACATGTTCCTGTGGGGAATAGGATACTCGGCAGCGTCTGTGGATTGTACGGCCGCCGCGGTTTTCCCGTTCGTGGCATGGTTGGCGGTCGTTGGAGAGGGGGCCTTCGTGGCTGGCCTCGGCGGATTGATCCTCTCTGTGACCTTGCTTATGGTGATGGTAACGGTACTTGTCGGGATGGGGCGGCAGGCGATGATCAGCTTCCTCAGGAGATCCACCGGGGTAGTCAAGGCGACTGGCTCATGGATGATGATCTTCGCTGGTTTTGGGCTCTTGGTCTACCTGACGCAGACCGAGGCAGTTTCCGGAATAATCGGATGACCTAGCTGGTCTGAGCCACGCGAAATGATTTCAATGAGCGCCCCTCAGGACTATCGTGGAAGTCGAGCTGGTGCCCATCTCCTGGCTAAAGCCCCATGAGGAGGTCAAGCCCGGCAACGTGGACTCCTTGCACGACATAACACTCCGTTGGAACGCATACACCAAGCCCCTGCTGGTGGATGGGCGAACCGGAACGATCCTCGATGGCCATCACAGGTACCGCGTGGGACTCAGGCTCGGCTTGCTCCGCCTTCCGGTCATCAAGGTCGACTACCTGGATGACGAAGGAGTCGAGCTGGACATCTGGCCAGGGAGCGACTTGGAGGCACTGACGAAGCAGGAGGTGGTAGAAATGGCCCTATCGGGGAAATTGTATCCACCCAAGACAAGCAGGCATCGATACAGCGATTACCTCCCTGCTATCGCTGTCCCCCTCGATAGCATGAGATCCTAACAGTATTGTGGGTTTAGCCCGACCCGGAGGTTTTCCCCCGGGCCGGGTTTCGTTAGTCACATCATTTGGGATTCTCAACCAATTCGAGCAACCATCTCGTCGATCATTGCTTGAGGGAGTGCGACATAGCCCACGTCCATGACATGGTCCATACCAGCATCGGAATATCCGTACTCTAAGAATCCACGAACTAGATCCCACTCATCGTTGTTCACATTCATGTAGATGAATCGCGACAAAGGTGCATAACTTCCATCGGCAACTGTACTTGCTTCTGGAGTAACCGCTCCGCCAGCATCCTGGACACCATGGGTATCGTTGTTTGCGATAGCAGAAACACTCAGAGTGTTTGCATTCTCTTCGTAGTATGCGTATCCGAAGTATCCGATTGCATATTCGTCACCTGTGATTCCGTTTACGATCTGGTTATCGTCTGCGGAGTTCTGGTATCCACGAGCACTGTCGAATCCTTCAGCTTCGTATCCTTCCTTTCCTGCGAAGCAGTTCTTACAGAATACTTGCTCTCCAAAGTACTCGTATGTACCGGAGTCGGAGTCTGCACCCCAGAGTTTGATTTCTGTGTCTGCACATGCTCCGGAGGCGCTTAGGTCGCCCCACTCTCTGGCTCCATCGTTGTCATTATTTGGTGTTATGGAAGTCATGTTGAGTCCATCATCAGTGAGTTCAGACTCAGTCCAATCAGTGAAGATCCAACGCAGTTGCCCCATGGACAATCCGCCCATTTCAGTGATGCATTGGTCTGCTGTGCCACCTTTCTTGACAACGACGGATAGACCGTCGATTGCGACAACGAGTTGTGTGACAGTGATGTCCGAGTCGAGGCAGTTGAATGTATATCCGTCTTCTCCAGCTTCAGCTTCAGATGTCTTCCAATCCCTACTCATGTCACCGATGTGTACTGAATCTGAGTCTGTGCTGCACACCTTGGATGCCCCAGCACCAGATCCACCGCCAGCCACAGTGACTGTGTAATCCGAGTTCGCATCGCTGTAGGCTTGACCCCAGGCGCTTGCGACAGGGAATACAGTACTGCTTCCTGCAATATTAATCGTCTTTTGTTCGGTCGTGTCGGTCGCGTCGTTCGTGTCCGTATCCCCCCCGCCTAAACAACCAGCCATACTAGCTATCATCAGAGTGAGGACAATTGTCCATGCTATTCCATTTTTCTTCATCATCATGTTCGGTTCCCCGTTGTTCCTCCCTGAACAGTTTGGAGAATAGCCATTATCAGTAGATTATATTGTTTAATATATATTTTTACATAGTCTATAGAGAGAAACGTATATATTCCGTTAATACAGCGAAAACTTAGGGGAGAGCTTTGGAGCAACGAGGGGCTTTCCGCAAATTACAGTTAACCGGTGGCTCCACCATTATTGTGTCATTGCCAAAAGAATGGGTTGATTCCAACAATCTGGACAAGGGAGACCTTGTCAATATTGAAGAATTGGCTTCTGGAGACTTGCGTCTGTCTGCATTGCAAGAGAACTCGACAAAACGGGAAATTGAGCTTGATTGTTGCGCCATCGGAGATGGTTTAATCGATCTCATGATTGGCAGTTACATCGCAGGAGCAGACGTGATCAAACTCACATGTTCGTCCCCAATACCCAGGAAAACTCGAGCTGAGGTTCGAGCTTTTTTGAGAGACACACGAGGAATGGAAATTGAAGTCGATAACGAAAAAGAGATTCGTATTGTGTCGATTCTTAACCCATCTGAATTGCGACTCCAGGTGTCAATCAATCGAATGTACATTCTTATTTCGAGCCTCGTCAATGATGCTTTTGACGTTCTCTCGGGAGAATCCGTGGAGTTGCTTTCAGACATCGAAGACAGAGAGCGCCAGATTGACGCTCGGCGCCTTTTGCTTGAACGTCAAGTTGCTGCATCTTTGCAACAACCTTCCGTTGAGCGAAAACTTGGCATCGACAGGTTCTCGGCCATGGAACACGCCAACATTGCTCGAGTTTTGGAGCGAATGGGAGATCACGCGACGCGTCTAGCGCATTTGGTCAATGAACACTCGGATGTTGTCAAAATCGAAACCAATGACATGCCCTTGTCCGCCATACCTGTGTGGTCAAATCACCTCAAAACAATCGTTCACAATATGTACACGCGCGACGTTGAAATTATTCATTCAGCCAAAATCGCCCTGGCTCAACTTGGCAATGATGTAGAGGAAGCAGAAAGCGAATTGTGGACGGGCCGGGCTTCAGCCGACCGCCTCCTGAGCGAATTTAGAATTTCTGAATCTGTGAGAAGGCTGTGCGCTTATAGCGTTAATTTCGCAGAAATTTTCCTTAACATGCTCATGTATCAACGGCTTGAACGGATTTAATTGGTGATTATATGTCCTTTTTTCAGAACATATCAAAGGATAAGGCTGGCACGATTTTGTTTTTGACGAGTCTATCCGTCATTCTCATCACGCTAGGCATTATCCAAACGTTGCTGTTTGAAACCATTACCTTCTTCTCAGATATTGCGGAACACAGAGGGTGGTTTTCTCTTGAATGGGATTTCGGAGGTATTCTTTCTGCATCGGGATTTGCATGTTTGCTTCTTGTTGTTGCATTGCTTCTCGATTACGAGAGCAAAAAGGAAGAAAATCGTCTTTCCACCATCCCTCCAGAAGTTTGGAATCCTCACCATGGAATTGTGAAGGTCGTTTTCATAATTGTCATTTTGCAATTGTTGTTTAACGATAGTTTTCTGTTAGGCCTTTCGATCTTGTTTTTCACCATGGTCTGGAGGGCCGCTGGTAAACTTCAGATGAAGAGAATCTTTGGGGGCAATATTGAGATTTCCAATACGTGGAGAAACATTCTTTCTCTGTTTATCTTTATCACGCTCTTCGACGCCATAACAATGAATTATTCTGGGGCATTGGGTGAATTCTTTTTACAAACCCAATGGACACCTACTGGTGCTTGTGAAGATCGACGTTCTCTTTGTGACACGATGTCTTTCGGTGTCAATAGTCTTCTCTTGACGACGCTTCAAGTAGCATTTGGAGCGTTAATAATCGCGGCTCCTTTGGGAGTTGGGTGCGCCATCTATCTCTCTGAATATGCACCTCCAAGATTGGTTGCAGTTGTGAAGCCGACGCTTGAAATTCTCGCTGGAATACCTTCTGTCGTTTACGGGTTTTTTGCATTCATCTACATTGGACCGATTGTGGTGGAGTTTGGCGAGTATGCATTTGCAAACGGGTGGATTGATGATTCGCCAAATGTCCTCAATCCTATCAATGGGGCAATTGTGGTCGGCGTGATGATTCTCCCACTGATCGCTTCAATGTCAGAAGACGCTTTGCGCGCTGTACCAAATGAACTGCGCGAGGGATCCCTTGCGTTAGGGGCAACTAAAATTGAGACGACCATGAAAGTCATGATTCAGGCATCATTATCAGGAATTGTTGCAAGCATCATCCTTGCTCTTTCGAGGGCTGTTGGCGAAACAATGGCGGTTACGCTTGCAGTAGGAACCGTTGCAGTTTTCACCTCCAACATGTTCTTGCCAGCTCAAACGATGACTGCGTACATTGCGCAACGTGTCGGGGGTGACCTTCCATTCGGAGAAATTGGATATCTCACAATCTTCGCTGTAGGATTGTATCTCTTTGTCATCACCTTGTGTTTGAATTTACTTGGCAACAAAATTTTATCAACATACAGGGAGGCTTACTGATGAAAGACATCGATAAACTCCAGCAACGAAATCGTAAGTTGAGAGACCTTACGGAACGTGCAGGTTCAACAGGTTTGGCGATTACGGGATTGATCGGTTTACTCTTTCTTAGCGTCTTGGTGTGGCAAATTGCAGAGCCCACGTTCATTAAAGGAGAACAAGGAGAGATCACTCCTGCAAGTGAGTGGATACCAGAATCCGAGTACAGGTTCAAATGGGACTTCCCAACAGTTGATGAAAATGGCGAACCATTCGCCGACCCCGTCGTCATTCGCTTTGAATGGAATGATGAAAACGGCTCCCATTCTCATGATGTCGAAATCAATGTCATCGATACCCGACAAGTCAAAACAGACATCTACATTGACTCAACTGGGATTGACCAAACTGAAATTGACGTAGGGCGTAAGACAAATTTCAACGCATATTCGAGCCTCGGAGTTCCGGTTTCAGTGGAGCAAATTTCAGGCCCAGTTCCAAACGCTGATGAAACGGGGTATCCCGCAGTCAATACATTCGTCATCACTGGCGATGTCCATATATTACTGGATGGTGAAAACGAAGAAGTGTTCCAGCCGATGGAGTTGCTTGGTTGGATTACACTGTTGATTTTTATCCTCGTTCTAACATGGCCCAATGTAGCCGTTTTGAACATTATTCAGAAACTGAAGGGCCGTCGGACTTTGATCAAATTAGCATCGTACGTACTGGCTGGAACAACCTTTGCAGTTAGCAATGGAATGTTTGTAGCTGCAGCATTGGGGAGCATATGTTGGATTGTATCGGGAGTTATTCTCTACAAAATTGCTGAGGGAATTGAACGATTGGAAAGTTTGGGTCGGGATTTAAGCGAAACATCGCGACTAAAGCATTCGATTTCGGCGAGAGATGGTTTGTTGATGTGGTCGAGAATGTTGTTGTTTACATCGACATTATTCATCCCTCTTCTCATCGACATTCCGTTCTTAACGGAACGTTATCAAGATATTTTTATCCCATACGCATCTGGGATTCGAGCTGC
>DAVY01000013.1:49684-90837 GCA_002505775.1 Euryarchaeota archaeon UBA130
GCAATTTATCTTGAGGAGTATGCCAAGCCAAACCGCACAACAAAACTGATTCAAGCCTTGGTTACGAACTTAGCAGGCGTACCCTCAATTGTGTTCGGTATGTTTGGACTTGCGATTTTCGTCAAGCAAAGCGGTTTTGGCTTGGGCTTAGGCCCCTCTGTCCTCGCTGCTGGATTGACAATGGGTGTGATGGCAATGCCGATAATCGTATTGGCAGGCCAGGAAGCATTGCGCAGCGTTCCTCGAAGTTTGAGAGAATCTGCCTATGGCGTAGGATGCACGAGATGGCAGGTCACCAAAGACCACGTCCTCCCATCTGCAATGCCTGGAATTATGACTGGAACAATCCTAGCAATGAGCCGAATTATGGGGGAGGCCGCTCCACTGGTGGTCGTAGGTGCAACTGCTATGATTTTGTTTGATCCTGATCCTTTAGCTGCCCTCAATGGAGGCAACGTCAATTTCACAGTCATTCCAATTCAGATATATTTCTGGACGGCAGAACCAGAACATGCATGGCATTCGATGGCAGCGGCGGCGAGCATAGCGTTGATCTGTCTGTTGATAGCAATGAACAGCATTGCAATTGTTTTAAGACAGCATTTTAGAAAGAGGTTGAAAGCATGAGTGAGATGATAGGTGGAGAAGAAGTTCCCGATTCTACGAGAGAATTAGATGTGGATGGAGAAATCGATTTGATGATTGATGATCTTGATTTGTGGTATGGGGACAAGCAAGCATTGTATGGTGTTTCACTCCCGATCGCGAAAAATAGCGTAACGTCCCTAATTGGTCCTTCCGGATGTGGGAAAAGTACACTTCTACGAATGATGAATCGGATGAATGATTTGATTCCTATATGTCATTACGATGGTAAAATTTCAATGGGTGAAACAGAAATAACCGCAAAGGATGCTGACCTCGTTGAAATTCGAAAGAGCGTCGGCATGGTGTTTCAAAGACCAAATCCTTTTCCTAAATCAATTTATGATAACGTTGGCTATGGAGTCAAACTGCATACAAAACCAACGCGAGAAGAGCTCGATGCTATCATTGAAAAGAGTTTGAAGAGAGCGGCAATTTGGGATGAAGTTTCGGATCGAATGCATGATTTGGGGACTTCACTTTCAGGTGGACAGCAACAGCGATTGTGCATTGCTCGAACAATCGCAGTTGAACCGGACATCATTTTGATGGACGAGCCATGCAGCGCTTTGGACCCAATTGCTACTGCAGCCATTGAGGAACTCATCTTGGAACTCAAGAAAGATTTCACCGTCGTGATAGTGACCCATTCAATGTCGCAAGCGGCAAGGGTGAGCGATTATACAGGATTCATGTACCTTGGAAGACTTGTAGAGTTTGGAGAAACTGATAAGATATTTTCAGATCCAGAATTAGAATTAACAAAGAAATATATCACTGGAAGATTTGGATGAGTGAATGACATGCCTATACGAACTGGATTAGATGAACGAATTGACAAAGTCCGTGCGGACTTATCTGAGTATTTTGATGAAGCAAAAATAGCCTATAGTGAGGCGATAAAGGCATTCACAAAACTCGATTCACATGTGTACAAAGAGGTCAAGCAAATACGTCAACATGCGCGAGAAGTGAATTGGGATTTGACCAATGATTTGCTGCTGATTCTCGCACTCAATCAGCCATTGATGAAAGATTTGAGAATTGTTGCCACCTACCTGCGAAGCGTGGATACCGTTGAGCGTGTGATCCGACACGCTCGGGACATCGCTCGTTCGGATCGTTCTCTTGATGAAAACGCAGAGGAGTTGCCCGAGGTAATTGTGAATTCTGTTCTTGAGATGCACAAGCACCTCAATGGACTGCTTGATACCATGAGCGCCTGTCTGACTAAAGGCGAAGAATTACCAATCGAGAATGTGAAATCAACATGGGCCATGGTAAGAGAAGAACATGGAAAGGCAGTTGGAGCCTTATCCAGCTTGAAGTCCGATACAATGGGCGGTAAGGTTGGACGCTTGGAAGTGGTCAACATCGTCAGTCGAGTCGAACGTTCGGCCTACAATTTGGTACGACTTGGTGGACTTTGGCATCATGCTTTGAACAATGAGAACATCATCCTTGATGATTGAATCAGACTTTCCTAGGAAAATCCAGGCCGGCAAAAATTATCGGCATCAATGGGCCCATCCCGACTAGTTGCTCCAGCCTGACTCGGATGCGAGTTTGTCGGGGCCTCTCTCTTCGACCATGTCGATGACCTTGGTGAACATCCTCCAGAATACGAAAGCGACTACCAGCCCTGTGACGAGATCGAACAGGTAGTGTTGCTTCGTAGCCAGGATGCTGACACAGAGCAGTGCCCACTCGACCCAGAGGAGTACCAAGAAGGGCTTGGCGAAGCGACTCTCGTGATGGTCCCTCTGGACCCAGTGCGTGATGAGTCTGGCCAGAAGGGTGGAGTGGACGATGTGGAGGCTGGGCCATGCGTTCCATGGGTTGTCAGAGACGTGTATGAACGTGAACAGCGCCTCCTCCAGCCAGTTCGGGGGATTGGCCTCCCAGTGCGTGTCCAACTGGTCCCTGAGGTCTATCTCAGCTGGAAGGAGTAGGAAGAAAAGCACGCAGAACATCGTGGCCATGAACAGGCCCTGGACACCCAGTGCCAGCTCCATCCTCCCCCTGTCGTCCCTGGGGGCTAGGGCCAGTGTTACGGGGTAGAACAGGTAGAGGGCGACGTAGGGAATGATCAGCCAGTTGATCACGGGAAGGCTCCTATCCAGGGCAATCTCGGGATCCCACACTGTTTCGAGGTAGTGCGCCGCGATGTTGTTCGAGATGAAGTAGGGGGCACCTATGGAGAACATTCCAACGAAGAAGATGGAGATGAGGAATGAGAATCCCCCCAGTTCCTCCCTGCGTGACCAGATTGGCCTCCAGACGCCCTTCCAAGGCCTCAATATCTTCAATGGGGCGTTATCGTCCATGCCTTCCCTAGATGTATCTAGGTCATGAATTAAGCGATTCTCAGTCTTCATCGGGAAGTGCTTTCGACCCTAGAACTGTAACCAGGGTTGACCCTACGATGGCATAGACGAACGGCCAGAGATTGGTCAGTCCCCCTTCGAGTGCGGGGGTCGCACCTATGGTCGGATGAAACAGATACATGTAGAACTCCGAGTTCAGGGGTGGTTCGACTAGGCCATACATTGCTACAGACGCTAAACCGGCAAAGCACCCTAGCAAGGCCCCTCTCGAGGAGACTCCCCTCCAGAGTGTGAGTAGGACGGGTGCGACTGTGGCCGCCGCCAGTATGTCTGCAAAGAGGAATATGCCGAAAACACTCCATGCATTGAATTCGAAGCCCAGAACGGTCGGGCCTGTTGCGAGGTATATCGCTACAGGTAACATTGACAGCGTGATTGCACGCGAGATTTGTAGGTCTACCTCCCCGTCGGATAAATCCCTCGAGACTGAAGCAACTATCGCATTCTGAAGGGTATCCGTGCTGGAGCAGACCAAAGAAATCACGAGGATGACGAATGCTCCTACTATCAGAGTGTCCCCCTTGTCGATCAGGTGGAAGAATGCCAGAGATGGGTCTGAAACCCCTCCCTGGCCAGCGGCTACGGTCCCCAAGACCCCCATGACGAAGACCAGGGGGAAGACCATTCCCGCAGCTAGGAGCGCCCCTCTCTTGAGTGCGTCATCGTCCTTGGAGGCATAGGCCCTCTGCCAGTTCCCTTGGGAGAACATCTCCGCTGCGGTTATGGCGACGACTAGTGCCAGTCCTGACTCGAAGGAGCCCATGTAATCCATGCTCCCGAGCAACGACCAGTCATCATCCGTGTTGTAGGCCCTAGCATCATCCACTAGCTGTCCCATATCGAAACCGAAGAGTAGAACCATCAGAACCGTCACAAAAAGGACGATCGCCCAAGCCTGTATCCTATCTGTTGCCAGAGACGCTGGGAGACCACCATAAGCGGTGTAGGCGGCAGTTACCAGACCGACGAAAATCATGGGCATCAATGGGTCCATCCCGGCTAGGTGCTCCATGGCCTTCCCGATCGCTGTGAATTCTGCGAAGAGGAAGGTGAACATGTAGAGTATCGATATCACTCCCACATATACCTGCATAGGACGGCCGAGTCTGTGCTTTGCATAATCGGCAAGAGTGACTCCTTGTGGGAGTCTTTCCCTAATCATGGGCCCCACGTATGCCAAGAGTAGGAAGGGGGTTGCCGCCGATGCCGCATAACCCATGACATCCCAGAACCCGCCGTAGTAAGCCACCTCGGACGGTGTGAGTAGTACCCAGACCCCCATCCCTGAAGCGAACAGGCTAAGTCCTATTCTGAGCCAGTCTTGGGTCCCTCTAGCTGAGAGGTACTCATCGGTCCCTATTTCCTCATCGTTCGTTGCTTGGTATGCGATGTATCCAAAGATACCAAGCGTTGCAATCATCAATCCGTATGCGACGTTCGTGTCCATTTCTCTTCCTCCGCTGGCATTACCCAGATCAGGTATATGGGTCGCCACACGAGGTGGCCTCTCAGCAAATGCTCCCCAGTGATTACGGCAACCTGGTAGGCTAAATTAACTTTGACACGGTCAATCTTGTTGCATGAACGGGTAGGTCCAATCTTGGGGAGGCTCGATAGTTCTCTTGACTGACCTTGGGCTGATCCATCTGAGTAGGTTTAGTGGGCCTCCTGCTTTGTCGTTGGTCCCTGATGCTCTTGCACCTCCGAAGGGTTGCTGTGCCACCACCGCACCGGTTGGCTTGTCATTGATGTAGAAGTTCCCAGCTGTGAATCGGAGTGCCTCGTATGCCTTCTTGATATTATCCTCATTGGTTGAGAAGATTGAACCAGTGAGGGCGTATGGGGAGGCCTCGTCACAGACTTTCAGAATAGCATCGAATTCGTCGTCGTCGTACAGGTACACTGTCAGGACCGGCCCGAAGATTTCCTCGATCATGGACTCTGAATTGGGATCTTCGGTCAGGATGATTGTTGGCTCAATGAAGTAGCCTAGGGTATCGTCATATTCCCCGCCGCAGAACACCTGGCATGAATCCCTTTCTGAGGCCCTTTGGATGTATCCAGATATCTTGTCGAACGCTCTCTTGTCTATCACAGCGGTCATGAAGTTGGTGAAGTCTCTAGCATCGCCCATTGTAATCCTGCCAATCTCATAGGCTAGTTCTTCGGATATCTCCTCCCATACTGACTTGGGGATGTACGCGCGACTGGCGGCTGAGCACTTCTGTCCCTGGTACTCGAACGCCCCCCTTAGCAAGGCCACGACTAGCCCCCTCCTGTCGCAGTCTGGATGTGCGACGATGAAGTCCTTGCCCCCAGTCTCGCCGACAATCCTAGGATACGAATTGAGATTGGGCAGGGCAAGCCCGATTTCTTGCCACAATCCCTGGAAAGTGGAAGTCGAGCCTGTGAAGTGAAGCCCCGCAAAATCCGGGTTCGATAGCGCGACTTCGGTTATCTCCGCACCTGATCCCGGAATGAAGTTGATTACCCCGGGAGGCAGTCCGGCTTCCATCATTAGCCTCATTAGGAAATAATTCGAGTAGTACGAGTTCCTGCTTGGCTTCCAGACACTAGTGCATCCAACGATGGCAGGGGCGCTTGGAAGATTAGCGGCGATACTGGTGAAATTGAAGGGGGTTATGGACAGGACAAAGCCCTCGAGAGGCCTGATCTCAGTCGTGTTGATCACCCCTTCAGGAGAAACCAACGGCTGTAGGTCATCGTGGAATCCTCTGGCATAGTGACAGTTGAATCTCCAGAAATCAATCAACTCGCAAGCCGAGTCTATCTCTGCCTGGAAGACTGTCTTTGATTGGTTAAGCATTGTTGATGCGTTGACCCTCATCCTCCATTCTCCTGCCAGAAGGTCGGCACACTTCTCGAAAATTTTGCACCTCTCCTCGAGGCCGATGTCTATCCAGGATTTCTGGGCATCCACGGCCGCGGAACAGGCGGATTCGATTTGTTCCATACCGGCAAGATGAACGTTTGCGAGGACATGACCGTGCCTGTGAGGGATAACCTGTTGCACTGTAACTCCTGTGAAAACATCCTCTCCGTTGATGATGCAGGGTATCTCTATCACCTCAGACATCTGCTTGTCTATCTCCGCGATAATAGAGGCTCTTTCCGGGCTCCCGGGCGCATATCCCAGCACAGGCTCATTCAGTGGTTGCTCAGTCATGGTGTCCGCTGATGACTCCCATCTAACATTGTTACTGTCGGAAGGAGTCTGATTTTTCGCTACTTCCACCACTCCTTTTCTTGTGTGACTTTTGCCACAGGGCTTGGTTTGCCTCTTATTGATTCTAAGTATTCCTCATACCCTTCTTTTGAGGCAAATGATTCTAATTCTTGAATGGAAACCCACCGTCCATCATCATTCCATTGCTTCCTGCCCATGGGGAGTTCAAAGCCATCGTATGGAAGCCATCCTCCATTAAACCAGTCCTTACTACCGGAGTCGACCCGGTCATCAAGACTCCAGCCGGGTACCCCTCCCTCGTTCTTAGCATAGTAGTAGAGACGGTGGGCGGTATCTCGTTTCCTGAACCAATCCCTGCCGTTTATGGCCTCTGACTGTCTTAGGTAGTCTCCTAAGTATCCCGAATCAGGATGCTCGGTGATTGATATGCCATCGGGCCCGGGAGGGAGCTTTCTGGGAATTGATCCCGGGTCTATAGGACTCCTGAATGCCGATAATATGACACTCAGACCCATAAATTGAACAAGGAGTCCCGCCAAAAGGAATGGTATTGCGAAAGCTGTCAGGAATATAATTTCAAATAAACCCGCAGCCATACCACGTATATCACCAAGTATCATGAACGGCACCAGTGTGAATGGGAGTCCGAAGAAGAAAAGGAATACGCCACCAATGATTTTTGTAATTCTATTGCCGATACTCTCTGAATCCATTCGTTCAGCTCCGATAATCAGGACCATTCAGTGGGCTCGTCCTTCTTGGCCTTCTTCCAGGTGCGGTAGCATGACTTGCAGACGGTTATCCTTCTGGAGTCCCTGTTCAACCCTGACTCGCCCCATACGTCCGCGGCCCTATCGAATGCTAGCTTTCTTCCTCCGACCTTCTTGTCGGCCCAGTTGCCACAGCCTGAGACATCGCATTTCACCTGACCCACGAATTCCTCTTCGGATTTCTTTTTGCCTTCCGGCCCAGTGGATTGCTCCCTTCTCTTGCGGGCGTTGGACTTGAAACCCATGCGATACCGTAATGGCAGGCAAATTAGAAGGTTGTCACTTCTGGGTCAACATCGAAAGGTCCGCCCAGGCTAGCAATTGAAGCTCTTCTATCAGGCCCTATTCCTATGCTGACGATGGGTATCCCTGATAGCTCCTCGATCCTCCTAACATACGAGAGGGCGGTCTCTGGGAGCACTTCGAAGCCCTTCCTGTCTGATCTTGAGAGCTCTGCCATATCTATCCACTCCTGTTCTTTCAAGGCGGGGAATCCTTGATGTATTTCGTATATTGGCTTGCATCTAGCGAGGTCATGGCTACTAGTTGGCATGCAATCGATTATCTGGCCATCCAAGTCATACCCTGTGCATATGTTTAGCTCGTCTAATCCCCCGAGCACGTCTAGTTTAGTTAGGACGATACCGGTGTAGCCATTTATCCTGTGACTGTCCCTCAGCGATACCATGTCTAGCCATCCCGTTCTTCTCGGCCTCCCCGTGGTCGTTCCGAACTCATGGCCGACCATTGCCATATGATTGCCGGGACCCGTGTCGTATGGCAGTTCGGTCGGGAATGGCCCATTCCCAACCCTGGTCGTGTATGCCTTTGATATTCCGAAACAGTTCTCGACATGACCGGGATGAATTCCAGCTCCGTGTGTTGCATTGGCTCTGCTGGTGACCGATGATGTGACGAATGGATAGGTTCCCTGATCGATATCGAGCATTGCTCCCTGAGCTCCCTCCAACAGGACATTTTCACCGTTCTTGAGGGCATTGTCAATCATGGCTCCAGTGGGCCTTATTGCATCTCCAAATCTATCCATTATCCACTTCAGATCTGCGATGAAGTCTTTCCTCCCTATCTTCTTGTTGACACCAACGGAATCTAACTGCATGTTCATTCGGGAAACTGTTTCATCGATTTTGTCACTGTCGTCGATCACAAAGGGTATGTCTACAAATCTGATTCCTACTCTCTCGATTCGGTCCCTGTATGCCGGACCTATCCCCCTACCAGTTGTGCCGACCACCTTGTCGGCACTATCGTACATCCTGTGGAAGGGCAGTATCACGGATGCCCTTTCGCTAATGAACAGCCTCTTCCCCTCTGGCCTTTCTTTTGTTAGACTGTGCCATCTGTCAAGCTCCTCCTCCAAGACCCATGGGTCAACTACCATGCCATCCCCTAGAACCAAATTACAATGGGTAGATGTGACTCCGGAAGGGATCTGGTGAAGTTTGAGCGTGGTATCTCCGAGGACAATTGTGTGGCCTGCGTTGTTCCCGCCTTGGAACCTTACGGCCCAGTTGGACTCGTTGGCTAGCTGGTCTATGGCCTTGCCCTTGCCCTCATCTCCCCATTGGGCTCCGAGTACTACGCTGGCGGGCACCGGGGGATGTCCAATGCAGAAGGTGTTTGAATGCTTTGGATGAGAATGCTGATTTTTGGATAAGAATATGTCACGAAGCGATTATGTATGGCTGGTAGGTCGGCGGGGACATGGCACAGAGGCACGCGGTGGCTGAGGCTAGGCTTCTGAAGAAGTGGATTTGCATGAAGTGCTCTGCCACACACAGGGGTAGCAAGCCTGGTTCATGTAGGAAATGTGGTTACAAGAACTTCAGGCCTAAGGCTGCTGAGAGAAGGAAGACCTGATCTTACTTACTCCTTTTGTTCTCTGACATTAGTGTCTCCAGAGCTGTTTGTATTTGGAGGCAAAGTGGGCCATAGTGAATGGGCAGGTTTGCGTCGTTGAAAATTTCATCTAGCTTTGAGGCAGTCATTCCCAGCCTCACGTCCATGTCCTTGTTTTTGTTCAGTAGCCAGTTATCGACTGCCTCTTTTGCTGAGGCCCTGATGTTTCTTGGCACTTGTGTGTCGTCTAGCTGTCCCAGCACTTGGGCTATCTGTTCAATCCTAGTCTCCACATCTGACAAGTGACCACCAAGTTGAGCGGGCTGTGGGCCCTCCTTAAGCGCATCCCCCTCGAGCTAGTCTTCAATCCACGATGCCCAAGGCATATCTGTGTTCGCTTGACCCTCTCCAGGGCCCTCAGTCCCAATTGCAATCAGTCCAACAGATGCTTTGGTCGGAATGAGGTTTTCAAGGCCCCAGTTCATCGCATGTTTCAAGGTGGGGCAACTATCGCTTTCGGCCATCTCACCTACTCTGTAGCTTAGTAAGGCCCTGGTGATTTCCTCTCCTTCTCCGGTTGCGGCCACTGCCATCCTCTCATTGACCCAGAACCCTGACCCCGGCAAGGGTACGTCCCCTACTCTGCCGGGAGGCCTGTGGCTACAACCTCCTGTACTGGTTGCACAGGCCATGAAGCCTGCAGAGTCTCTCACAATGACCCCTACTGTATCTCCGTCTTCTTCTATTGGTGGCCTCCCCTCTACTTGCCTCCTGAGATGGCCTCTCTCATCTGCCCATGACCTAGCGCCGTTCCCCGTTAAGCCATTGATGTTCTGATCCAGTAGATCTGCCGCGACCCTGATCGGATTGGGAGTTTCCTCCATTGCGATAACGAATCCAAGTCTACCGTCACTTGTCTGAATTGATGCGTCTAGAAGGACGGATCCATCTATTCTGAAGACCCCTCCAGTTCCGGCATTGAAAACTGGATCGTCCTCAAGAATTACGCAGGCCTCCACAGCGGCCTCCACTGCTGAAGCTCCCGAGAGGAGGAGTTTGGATGCAACGTCGACGGCGACCTGCAAGTTCGCCTGTCTCTCTGGCCCTGGTCCTGCTCCCCCATGTGCCACCACTGCCATCTTCGCCATCATTTTCCCCGTGATGCGTGCAAGTGGAGGGACTTAAGTTAGATTGTTCAGGTAGTTGATTTGTGTTCCTGAGACATCAAATCGATAGTATCGATGACGTTCGCAAGCCTCTCGACTAGACTCACCTTGTCTTCTGACCCGACGAGGGCATATTGCAACACCTCATCGAGTGAGTCGACGGGCTTTATTTGGACTATTGATTCGTATTTCTCGTCAATTAGAACATCCTGAATGTTAGAGCGGGGAATGATTATTGTCTCGATACCTGCCTTAGCCGCAGCTTCAATTTTTGCTGTTACCCCCCCTATGGGAAGGACCTCCCCCCTTACCGACAAGGAGCCTGTCATGGCAAGGTTCTGCTCAATTGGAATCCCCTCGAATGCACTGATTATCGCGGTAGCCATGGTAATGGAAGCACTGTCACCGTCAACATTGTGGGTTCCTGGGAATTGGACATGAAGGTCGAAGTCTTTGATATCCTTGCCAGTTAGTTTCTTGACTACTGCACTGATGTTAGTCACACTCTCCTTTGCTAGGTCGGAAAGCCCGCCAGTGGCAATTACTTGGCCAGATCTTCCTTGTGAGGGCGTGACCATGGCCTCGACGGGAAGTACTACTCCTGAGAAGTCAGATAGCCCACTATCCGCACCAAGGACAGCTAGTCCGTTTACCCTTCCGACTCTTGAGCCCCTGTTGACCAACATTGCGTACTCTGACTGTCTTTCCAAATATCTGTCTGCTATTTGTTGCTCCAAAGGTTTGGCGATTGCTCGTGCCCTTGAGATATGTTCAGCCCTAACTAAGTCAGCCCCCTCCTCAGATGCCAAGTCGCCTGCTATCCTCACTAAACCACCGAGTTCCCTGAGCCTTAGAGAGAGCCTGCCTCTCCTTCCGCTCCTCCTCTGGGCTTCTTTGAGTATCAAACCAATTGACTCACGATTGAAGTGAGGGATAGCTCTTCCAGATTGCTTCCCTTGTTCATTTTTTACTTCTTGGGCGATGAATCTGACCAGTCTTCTCCTGTTCCTCTCTGTATCCCTCATGTCGGTGTTGACATAGACTTCGTAACCATAGCCCCTAATCCTGCTCCTGAGGGCAGGATGCATCTGTTGGATGCTGTCAAGATTGCCGGCGGCCACCAGAATGAAATTAGTTGGTACTGGCTCTGACTTAGTTAGGGCCCCCGAGGACCTTTCAGAGCGCCCACTGATTGAAAGTTCGCCTTCTTGCATTGCCACAAGTAGTGCTTGTTGCTCTTCCATTCTGAGCATCCTGATCTCATCTATGTACAGTACTCCCTTGTTGGCCCTGTGTACAGCACCTGGCTCAACTCTTTCATGAGCAGGCGTCGCTAAATCGGCTCCCGACTGGAAAGGGTCGTGTCTAACATCCCCCAGAAGAGCGCCTGCCAGAGTGCCAGTTGCATCAATAAATGGCGGGTCATCGTTTCTGCCCCTCTTGATGAGTAGTTTTGGAATGTTAGACTCATCCCCCGCGGTAAGCCTGGTTCTAAGGAAGAAATATCCGAAAATCAGTAAAAATGAGCCGAAAATTAGCGTCATGATATCGCCAGTCTGCAGTACTGCCAGCAGGAGAGCGGCGCCAATTACCATGACGACGAATAACAGTGTCCTGTTTGTCCTCTCTCTTTGGATTCTTATTTGCGCCTTTCTTTCGGAAATTATGGCAGACCCTCTCCCAGCTGGAACAGTTCTAACTCTCGGCTCGTTCTCGTCCTCGGTATTTCTGTAGACCAATACATCTTCCAGACTGTCCTTTGGCAGGAACTCTGTCATCGACCTCGCCAGCATGGATTTCCCTGTACCTGGCTCTCCGACCATTATCATGTGTCTTCTCTGCTCAGCTGCCTTCCTTACCACAATGGATGCTGCCTCTTGGCCGATTACTTGATCGACGAGATTCTCCGGGATAGGAACTTCACTGGTCGAGGTTATTTTCAGTTCGGAAACCCACTCTTCAACTGGGACCTCACATATTGGATCCTTATCCTCTCCAACCCCGAATGCGGGACCTTCCTCCCAAGAATCGAGATGGCTATCGTTGTCGGACTCTGCGGTCGAATCGATGGCTTCCTCACCTCCCATGGACAATCCTCGGACTACGCTGAACGTAAGCCCTTCTTGAAGGTGCGTTAATGGCGTCAAGCGGGAAATCGCCCTATTTGTCCTTGGATACCCTTGTTGGATAGTACCTACTCAGGTATTCCTCCCCATAGTAGTGCCACTGCTCCATCGACCACCCCGGAGGAAGTCCCCCAGGCGGAAGTGGTGGCGTCATAGGGGGAGGCGGAGGGGGGTTCGAGGTCCTGCTGACGGATGGAATAGTGGCAAGGGGAGGCATAGGTTCCTGATTCTGAATCAACGGATTCTGTAGCGATTTCAGGCTTGGAGAGATTCGATTTCTGGCAATTGCCGTTACAACCAATATCGCACCGAATATTAAGACTAGAATAACGGCATATGCAGCGACCGAGAATATCGAAAACTGACTATCCCCGGAGCCCTCATTGGGATTACTATCCGAGGGACCATTTTCTGAGCCCTCCCCTGGAGCAGCGGCATCGAATGTTTTCTGTTCTGAGGTCCTTCTATCGAACCCGTTTTCATCTACGCCTTGCACGCTCAATGTGAAATAATCCCCAGCACTCAACCCGTTGCCTGATGCTGGAAGAATGATGAATGGTCCTAGATTGAAAGAGGATCCGGCGCTGTGGCATATTCCAGTTATCTTGTTACAGACTGTCCATGTCACTCTGATTTCATCTAATTGCTGACTCCCTATGTTTGTTATTTCAACTGTAGGGGTGCTTCCTATCTCAGATGAGTCTATCTTTACCTCGAAATTCTCATCCCATTCCAATGGGATGTCATCTACTATGGAAATGGAGAGGGAAATCGTAGTGGATGCCCCATGACGGTCCTCAGCCGTGATTTTGACAGTGTCTGAGCCTGCTTCCGGCCAGTTCGCCTCCATTATTCCAGAAATTGGATCGAAGAAGACTGCACCGGGATAGTAACTTGATGCAGTAATCCAAATCTCTTCATCTGAATCGTCGATATCTGAAACTCTGCTTATGAGGTCTATATCCATACTTTCGCCCATTTTTATCGTTAACTCATCGATATCTGTGGAGTCTATTCTGGGCGCATCGTTCACATTGAGCACGTAGAAGGTCACTGTGGTGTCTGAAGACTTAGAACCATCACTTGCCCTGAGGGATATCTCGACCACGCCGTTTGAGTCATCATCAAGGGAGTTTACATTGATTGTTTGTCCGAAAATGCTGGCTTCAACCAGGGAATTGTCCGATACAGATAGGATCTCAACGGTAACCCCGGAAACTGGGACGACTTGACCATTGTTGTTTGTGTCAGAAAGGTAGTCGGTCAGCCCGAGGCTTGCTGAGCCTCCTTCGTGGAAAGATTGGATTGGGATTGGGGACCATCTGGGAGCCCCATTCTCAACTACGTTAAACATCATTAATCCGGTATTGGACTCATCTCCATCGTTCACTGTGACTTGCATTCCTTGGGGAATGGGTGAACCTTGGCTATCCAAAAGAAGGTCATCAAACCTTACTTCGATCTCTAAAGACGAAGGATTCCATGCTATGAACTCAGGTTCAGGGCTGTGAACGTCTAGATTGAACAACGGAGTCTCTGCATCCGAGATCAGCCCGACTACAGAAACCAATTCAGAGGTTCCAACCTTGACAGTAGGAACGCCCGCATATGTCATATCGCCGTTCCCAAGAACCCTGGGGAGTGAGTTTTGCAAGTAGAATGCCTCCTCAGCAGTAAGCCAATCACTAGTCTGACCAGCCGCATCTGTCCACTGTACTCTAAGATCATAATTTCCTAGCTCGGCATCAAGTGGCGTATCGATTTCAAATGAAAATCTAGCATTATCGCCAGCTCCGACGATGGCGATGTCAGTGACCCAATCCCCGCTCCACATGCCATTAGAAGAAGGAGAGTAATGCACCGTTGGGAACATGGTACTGATATCGTCTACTAGGTCGTTTGACAGCGCCGATGCCTCGAAGGAGATGGAGTCTCCCCTGTCAATTGACGTGGATCCACTGGATGAAGGTTGACTCGCGGAAGGTGGCATATCATGCAAAGCGGGGACATCAGAGATATCGTTAGAGGGGGACCTGTCTCCAGAGTTTCCAGATATTTTTGCCCTGATATTCGTCGAGCCCATGGAAAATATGTCAAATCCAGTTGTATCTAATACGGCATTGAATGTTTGTGAGCCCCCAATATCGAAATCGCTGAGTGTATAAGTGGATATTTCATTCTCATCCAGGCCGTCCATCCAATTTATTGAGAGCTGTCCACCTCCATCATAAGCCTCGACCCCATTATTGGATACACGACATGAAATGTCCAGGATATCCCCCGGTACAAATCCATCATTACCGTTCCTGTTTGAGATTGTAATCGTATCTACGCCAATGTCTACTAGCGGTATCATATCCAAGTCCACCGCTGAAAGGAAGTTGTTGTAGGTCGTATGTGGGCCGTCCATAAGGGCGAAAACAGGCCAGAAATTTTCCAACTGAGTATATCCGCCACCAGCCCTAACTGCACTGAGTGGTACTTGCCATGAGTTTTCAACGGGAACATTTGGAGTAAGTGTCAATTGCTCGAAGCCGTTGTTATGACTGGCCAACATCCATTCCCTGAAACTGTGATGTGGCTTCACACCATTATCATACGAATCGGGGCTTACCTTCTCCGTGATTGCTGCATAGAGGAATACGGACACCGAGCTCAAGGATCCAGTATACATCGAGTTTACCGTAACTGTAACCTGGTCAGTTGCAGAATCGTATTGGGTCTCCAGCTGCATGGCATAGTTAGAAGTGTCCGAGTCCATGCACCCTCCATTAGAGTAATCTGAGTCGTAATAATTAGTACCTCCAGCCCCTACCTTGTAGCAAGTACCAGATTGCCTATCTGCAAAAGAGAACACGGGGATTCCTGATGCAGCCGCCGACACGTGATTTCTACGATTTATCGGACTATCATCCGGATATCCGCCGGAAGACGATTGAAAGAATGAGACGAATGTGAAATCCTCAGGGTTAGAGTTCTTCAGATTGTCCAGAGAGGGGGACGCACTACTCATGCAAGGGCCACACCAGTGTGCTCCGACATACTCGCCGAAGACTGGATGTCCGGGGCTGGTTGCGAACATTTTAGCCTCTATTTCATGCAATTCTTCCATGTGAATTGAGCGGTCATTGTCCGAAATCGCAACCATGAATGACGATAGTAAAAATAATGTCACCATTGTTGTTGAAGAAATCAAGCCATATCGAGTCGGGCCTTCCATCATCACTACCGGTCAGAAATGTGGTATAACCATGTTCCTTGCTAGCATCTAACTTCGCTTAAGACGGAGGTTTAATTGATATCTAAAGTAGTACCCCGTTAAACGTGGATGACGGGAGTAGGGGTAATTGGCTGGCACTTAGGGAGGACGATGGCAGGGCCTACCTTCTAAGAAGGGCGCCAGGGGAAGTCAAGATCAAGGGTCTCGGTAGATTTGACGCTGAGGAGCTTCTGGAGGGTTATTCCCTGGGAGACAGGATCAAAGTGGGCCAGAAATCTCTGACGATCGTCAATCCTTCCCTACCCGAGGCGAGGAGGAACATGGCCAGGAGGGCTCAGGTTATCGGCGCCAAGGATTCTGGTTTCCTAATCTCATGGATGGGAATTGGAATCGGATCGAGGGTTCTAGAGGGCGGGCATGGTTCGGGAGGATTGGCCATGCATCTTGCAAATGTCATGGGATCAAAAGGGACCCTGATATCAGTAGAGGCGCGGACTGAACATGCTGAAGTTGGCAGAATGAATATGGAAAGGCTGTCGGAGGTATTGCCCGAGTTCCCTAAATGGCACCTGATCGAAGGGGACATGGGCAAAATAGGAAGTCTAGTGATGGAAAAATGTGAGGAGTTAGATGCGGCAATAATTGACATTGCTGAGCCTTGGGGAGTAATCCCTGAGGTAGAGCCTCTCCTGAGGGCAGGTGGGAGATTGGCCTGTTATTGCCCGACCACTGCTCAGTTGGAGAGGTGCTGGGAAGCGGCACAAAAAAGTGGCATGATAGTAGAATGGGCCGGAGAGATGATTGAGAGAAGGTGGGTAAAGGCCAGTAAGGGAGGAGTTAGGCCGGGGAATACACCAATAGGACATACCGCATTCCTACTTATTTCCGCTAAGGTTGCTACGCACGAGGAGGAATGAGCACCGTTGATAACAAGGACCCTTTCCGTGCGAACATGCGAGACAGCGCAGAATGGCAACCCACCTCCTACAGGAGTCACACTATTGGACAAGTCGTGAGTCTGGGCGATTCGCTCATCGGCACTGAAGTAACCATCTCGGGATATGCAGAAACCGTCAGGGGAAGAGGTGCGATATGCTTCCTGATGCTTCGGGACGGTACTGGTCGCATCCAGGCGTTCCTGAAGAGGGATAATATGGACCAGACATTTTTTGACTCGGTTCAATCAGTATCCAGAGAGTCCACAGTTCAGCTGACCGGGGTGGTGGCCGAAAAGAGGGCCCCCAAGGTTAAGGAAGGGGAGTCCCCCCCTCCACCAGAGTATGAGATTAATGTCTCTTCGGGTTCGATTTTAGCTATCGCATCGACTCCACTTCCAGTAGGGGTGACTGATGATGTCCAAGTGGGACTCGATGTGAGGTTGGATAATCGGCATTTGGACCTGAGAAGAGAGCATGTTAATGCGATGTTTCAGTTGCGATCTAGGGTGCTTCAATATGGCAGGGAACATCTGATTACAGAAGGTTTCCAGGAGATTAATACCCCGAAGATTATTGCCGCGGCTGCGGAGGGAGGAACAAATCTCTTTCCAATGAAATATTTTGATACTGATGCATATCTCTCCCAGAGCCCGCAATTGTACAAGCAACTAGCCGTCCTTGGAGGTTTGGAAAGAGTATTCGAAATCGGACCGGCATTCAGAGCTGAGAAACATGACACATATCGGCACCTGAATGAGTTCATCTCGTTCGATATAGAAGGGGCTTGGATGGACGATGAAGATGTGATGGGGGTCCAAGAGAGAATGATTTTCCACATATGGTCAGAGGTCAAAAAGAATGATCAAAACCTGATTGATATCGTAAATAAATACAGGGTTTCCCAGGGCAAAGAGACAATTGAGGTAAATATTCCAAGCTTACCATTTCCTAGGATTCCTTATTGTGAAGCCATAGAGATAGTGAAGAAAGGAGGTGGGGAAATTGAATGGGGAGATGATATCGAAAGTCATCATTGTGATTTAATCGCGGCGAAATTCCCCGGCTTCCATTTCATACCCAGATGGCCGATGGCAATGAAACCATTCTATATCCACCACAAAGAAAATGAAAAAGGAACCACGGGGGAACAGCTTAGTCGTGGATTCGACTTAAATTTTGGAAGGGACGAAATGACAAGTGGGGGAGCTAGGGAGCATCGCGTGGATGTTCTTGAAGAGAATCTGAGGGACATGGGACTAGATCCAGCTGACTTTACATTCTACACGGATGGATTCAGATATGGCGCTCCTCCTCATGCCGGTTGGGGCCTTGGTGTGGCGCGTTTGTTGATGGTTTTGACTGGTGCAGGCAATGTAAGGGAAGTCGTCTTATTCCCAAGAGACAGAAGCAGAGTTACTCCATGAAATGGTGTTGTAATGAGTACTGAATTCCTGAAGAAGGAGGATGTGATGACTTGGGAAAGACGAAAAAGAGCCCGATTTGTCAATAGTCTCAGTGGATTCAAAAGTGCTACTCTAATTGGGACGTATGATTCTGAATTCGGGTCAAATTTGTCCATAGTGTCTTCAGTGGTACACTTGGGCTCCACCCCTCCAATGATGGGGTTCGTCTTGAGGCCCCCTGGGAAGGATGCTCACACATACAAGAATATCAAGAAAACAGGAATTTGCACGTTTAACCATGTGAATGACCGAATTATTGAGCAGGCCCATCAGACAAGTGCTAGGTATCCTCGTGAAACAAGTGAGTTTGAGGAGGTGGGTTTGACCCCTGCATGGATAGATGGCTGGATGGCTCCTTCTGTCGAAGAATCCCGAGTCAAAATGGGACTAACCCTGATTGATGATATCGAGCTAGCTAATGGATGTCGATTCATGACTTGCGAAGTTAATTGGTTCGATGTGGAGTCCATAGGGCTATGTGAGGATGGCTTTGTGGACTTAAATCAGCTTGGGGGAGTTACAATATCTGGCCTTGACGGTTATCATGGAACTCCGAAGATTTTTAGATTGTCATATGCTAAAACTAACCTGGAATTGAAGAAAATGTTGAATTTTGACGATGGTTGGGATGATAATACCGATAATGGGCATAATTAGGTACAGATTTATCGACCGAAAATAAGGGGTATATGTGGCCCCTCCGGAACACGAGTATCATGGCCAAGCCGAGATTCGCCTTCCTTTTATTGAAAGAGCATCCATACGGCAGGGAGATGCTGAGACAGATCTTGTCCGAGGGGCACATACCCGAGATAATCATAGAAGAGGACTCGCCTGTGGGAGATGAGGAGCGGGAGAAATTTCTCAAGCGCATTGAAGGAAATGAAATCGCACCCACTATTGAGTCACAAGCACGGGACCACGGGATAACTATGGTAACTGTTCCGATTCACAATTCAACGGAGGTGATGCCTCACATCAGGAACATGGAACTGGACTTGATAGTATTCGGTGGTACAAGAATAATCAGAGGGGAAATATTGGACTTCCCTAAAGACGGGGTTGTCAATTCTCATCCAGGACTCCTCCCGGAATGCAGAGGATCAGCTTCTCCAGCTTGGTCCGTTTACCACGATATCAAAATTGGTTCGACTTGTCACTTCTGTGATAATGGAATAGATACAGGAGAAATACTGCTCAAGAGAGAGTTACCTGTTGAGAGGGGTGCTTCATATGAGGACCTATGCTACGGGACACTAGTGCTCGCAGGAGTGTTGATGAAGGAGGCACTGGTTGCATATGACAAAGGAGATTGGCCGAAGATGCGATGCCCCCAAGGTGCCAGTGATTTCCCAACATTCAGGAACGCCCCTGAGGAAGTATTGGAAGTTGTCAGGGCGAAGCTTCGAGACCAAACTTATGCACACTATGTCGATTAGGTGATAGAATGGAAGTTGATTTACTTGGGAGCGGTTTTCCCTTTGCTGATGGGATCTTGAATGGAAAAACTGCTCTCGTCTGCGGAGCATCAAAGGGCATCGGCAGGGCGACGGCTTTGGTCTTGGCAAGGGCGGGGTGCAGGGTAATTGCATGTGCAAGATCGGCTGAGGAACTACACGAGCTAGTTTCAGATATGCACGGTTCAGGGCACGAATACTTCGCTGTTGACATGGAGGATTTGGAATCGGTATCTGAGTTTGCCTCGAAGGTTGGAAATATTGACATCCTTGTGAATAATTCAGGGGGACCTCCAGGAGGCCCACTTTTAGAAAATACAGTGGAAGACTTCAGTGGCCCATTCACCAGGCATCTGCACGCATCACACATAATGGTCAGGTCTTTTGCCCCTGGAATGATAGAGGCAGGAAGTGGAAGAATTGTGAATGTAATATCGACATCCGTCAGAGAGCCCATTGACAACATTGGACTTTCGAATACCCTCAGAGGAGCAATGGCCTCATGGTCAAAATCACTTTCTAGAGAACTACATCCCTGTATTACGATTAACAACATTCTCCCAGGTTTTACAGACACTGACAGACTGGGTAGTCTCGCTAACTCAATTTCTTCGAGGACCGGTATTGATGTCGAAGATGTCCGAGAAAACTGGATGAATAGCGTCCCTATTGAGAGGCTAATAGATCCTTTAGAAACGGCTGTAGCGATAGCTTGGCTTTGCTTACCATCGAGTGGGGCAATAAGGGGTGTCAGCCTCGCTGTCGATGGCGGAAGGATGCGATCTATCTGAGTGGTCTTATGGAGTTTGATATTTTCTTTTCCATATCTCAGACCCCTGATTCTTCTGGCTTTGTCCCGACTGAGAGAGAAATGTTCTCAAGTTTCATGAGTCAAGCTGAGCATGCAGACAAGCTTGGTTTCGGAATAGGTTGGATAGCTCAAGCGCATCTCTCAACCGAAGTTCAAAAGAGAAATATCAGTCCAGTCGTCCCCCACTACCCCGGAGAGGTTGGGCTTTGTACGGACTTCTTCCAACTAGCCCAGAAAGTATTTTCTAGAACTGAAAGAATGGAAGTTGGTAGTGCAGTAATGAGTATTTTAGCTTCTGGGGGGCCGATAGCTCAAGCAGAGCGAGTTGGCTCATTCCTTGCCTTACACGGGCTCGACCCAGAGGAAAGGAGAAGGCTGCATATCGGATTCAGTGCGGGTAGATTCGAATTTATGGCTAGGCCTTATGGCATAGTTCCAAGAAATACCTTGGAGGAAGTGGCCTGGCCCGCACTCAGAGGGAGGATTTTTGCTGAGGCTTCAGAGATTTTTCTCAGGCTTTTGAGAGGGGATATAGTCTCGAGCGAGATGATTGGTAATACAATACTTACCAGAGAAAACTTCAGGAGCGACGAGGATTGGTCGAAAGTTCAGAATGAGGCTTGCAAACACTTCGGCCTTGAGTCAGCCCCAGATTCAATAGATATGGGCAATAGATATGAGTTTGAAGAAATAAAGATCATTCCCCAGAATTGGGATAGGGGACTTCTGAATCTAATCCTTGGCAGTCACGACCAGAATCTTCAGAGAGAGGTCAATAAGTGGTTACCAGTGCAGGTTTTCAATCTCTCAATAACCCCTCCAAAAATAATCAATGAGACCCATGAGAGAATGAAAGAGGCATATCACCCGGACGGAGGGGACTGGAGGAGATCCATGATGCCCAGAACTGTTATGGTTTTCATCAATGAAGAGGAGGGTTTGAGTCCAATGGAGAGGAGTGAAGCTGCAAAAATTGAGGCAAAATCGGCTCTTTCAACCTACTGGAGTGCCCTGGAAGGGACCATAGATCCATCCAAAGTTGACAGAGCGGTCGATAATGCAGTTATTGGTAACGCGGAAGAAATAGTTGAGCAGATTATCGGCAGATATGACAAGGAAGACCGTCTAATGTGCTGGTTTGATTTCTTCAATCATGATAGCGATAGAGTGATGAGGAACATGACCGCATTTATGACTAAGGTGGCACCAAGGGTGAATGGGGGCGACTAGATGGCCGGACGTGAAAACTCCCCCTCTTCCGTCTCCCCGGGTAGACCCGGTTCCTCCCTGTACCCCTCAAATCCTCTTGGAGACAGCCATGAAGGAATTGCAACGGGAAGAGACGTCGAATGGGAGCCTTTGGTGGATTTTCGGAGGATGGACGTCTCCGAAAACACAATACATGGGGCAGTTGCATGGGCTCATGGTAAGGAAATTATACACTCATTTGGGGGTAATGTCTTAGTTTATGGAAGATCCATGATGAAGCCACTTATGATGAAGCCTTTCGTCAATGTCCTTGAGGACATGGACTGGAGTCAGAAAGCCATATCATGTTCCTCCCATAATGGAGATACAGAGCATGTTTCCACTGCTCAATCACTCCTCTCAGAGTCTGAATGGGGACTAATGCAATGTCCTCTAGATGTCCCACTAATTCAGTTTGGGAGACAGGTTAGACGCCCCCGTAGATGGTTCCATACATGCTCAGGAGAGCATGCTGCTGTACTCAAAGGAATGCGGAAAATGGGAATGAACAGGGCAGGGTACACACTGCCCAACTCCCCCTGGTTCCCATTGTACCTTGATGTCTTGCGTGACTACATGGGTAAGCCCGACTGGGAGCCCCTTAGGGTTGCTAAGGATGGGTGCGGATTTCCGACAGTATCGAATACCGTTGATGAGCTTGCGATAATGTTTGCAGGGCTAGCAGATAGGAAAGACGATGATTGGATATGGGAGGCGATGAACAGGCATCCGGACCTAGTGGGGGGCTTCAACAGGCTTGACTCAACATGTCTCAAGGCTGGCGATGGGAAAATTCTTGCCAAGGAGGGTGCAGATGGACTACTGGGGATTTCTCTGGAACATCCAGATTGGCCAGAGGGGCTCGGTATCGTAATAAAAATCGCTCATGGCTGGAATAGTCAGGCCACATGGTATGTGGCCAGAGCTGTCCTAGGGGTTTTGGGAGTTGAGTTAAGAAACCCCTATCCGCTTCATCGGCAGAAGGCTTTCATAGTTCCGGGAATCGTTCCTGAGGAACTCAGAGAGGCTCTGGAAGAGGTTGTTACTTGGGACGAATGGGATCCGGATAGAGATAGATTCTCCATGGATTGGAAGGAGTATTCAGAGGGGATGACTCGTAGTAATCCATATTCCAATGAGGGTTCTTGATGAGGGTTCTAAACTACATACGGGGAGAATTCGTCGATCCTAAGTCAGATTTTTGGATGGATAATTTTTCTCCCTCTTCTGGAGAAGTCATTGGTTCAATCCCGCTGTCTGGCGAGGGAGATGTGGACAATGCTGTAATGGCCGCTGTGGAGGCTCTGCCTTACTGGAGTTCTCTCAGGCCATTGGAAAGAGCGGAATGGCTGGAAAGAATTGCTGACTGTCTAGAAAGTAAATTTGAAGAAATAGCTCGTTTGGAAAGCTTAGATACCGGAAAACCGATTTCTCTATCTAGGTCAGTGGATGCAAAAAGGTCAGTCTCAAACTTCCGATTCTTCTCCGGAATGATAAGGGATCTGGAGGAAGAGGTTTTCGAAATGGAAGACGCAACTAATATTGTGAAGCTCAAACCTGTTGGTGTCGGAGCTTTGATTACCCCCTGGAACCTACCGTTGTATCTCCTTTCGTGGAAGGTCGCCCCGGCCATTGGAATGGGAAACACAGTGGTCTGTAAACCTAGTGAGCTGACCCCATTAACCGCTGACTTACTGATGAAAGTAATTGAAGAAGTGGGCCTCCCCCGGGGAGTAGTGAATCTAGTTCATGGGGATGGCATGGCAGGTTCATCACTTACTAGTCACCCTTTAGTGGACCTAGTTTCATTCACTGGTGGAACTGAAACAGGGTCAAAGGTAGCTCTATCCGCATCACCAAAATTCAAGAAATTGAGCCTAGAGCTAGGAGGCAAGAATGCTAGTATCGTTTTCTCTGATTGTGACATGGAGAAAACGGTAGAGGGAGTCACCAGATCAGCCTTCCTAAATCAAGGACAGGTATGCCTGTGCGGATCCAGAATACTTGTTGAAGAGTCAATTTATGACGATTTTGTTGAGCTTTTCGTTGATTCTGTAGAGTCAATGGTCATTGGAGATCCAATGGATGATTCTACTGAGCTGGGGGCCCTGATATCCAAGGAACACCTCAAGAAAGTGGAATATTACATATCTCTGGCGAAAGAGGAGGGTGGTCAGATCCTCACGGGAGGCACTCCATGCGTCCCAAAGGGCCTTTCTAATGGAAACTGGATGGCACCTACAGTGATAGCTGGGCTGGATCATAATTCCAGATGCTCTACCGAGGAAATCTTTGGACCTGTCGTAACGATTCATCGTTTCAAGAGCGAAGATCAGGCCATTAAGATAGCAAACAATACCAGATATGGACTTGCTGGAAGCATATGGACGGGTGACCTAGAAAAGGGAGAGAGAGTCGCGAGTATGATTCATACTGGAATGATTTGGGTGAATACCTGGTTACACAGAGATCTGAGGGCCCCATTCGGAGGAGTAAAGGATAGTGGTGTCGGCAGAGAAGGCGGAAGGTGGAGTCTGGGATTCTTTTCAGAGCCACTTAATGTATGTCTGAAGAATGATTGAGGGGCAAGACTGTAAATCGAGGTAATGGTCCGTCGGAATAACCATGGCACCTGTTGGCATCATCGGAATTGGCTCTTATGTTCCACCCAAAGAAATGTCCAATGAAGATTGGGCGGAAATTGTAGACACCAGTGACGAGTGGATTTCCACCAAAACTGGAATGAAAAGGAGGAGGATTGCTGATCCTTCTGTATGCACCTCTGACCTAGCTGTCGAGGCATCAAAAATCGCCCTCAAAAATTCCGGGCTTACTCCTTCAGACATTGACTTGATAATTCTGGCTACCTCTTCTCCTGATGTTCCAATGTCGTCTACTGCTGGGATAGTCCAGAATAAACTTGGTTGTACGGATTGTGGTGCCTTTGATATCAATGCAGTATGTGCTGGATGGGTCCATGCCCTGGATGTTGGCTCGAGGTTTGTCGGAACCGTAGGATACGAAAATGTATTGGTGATAGGCTCTGAAATCTATTCACGAATTCTGAACTGGGAAGATCGTTCCACGTGTGTCCTATTTGGTGACGGTGCCGGAGCCGTAATTCTTTCAGAAGTCCCCGAAGGAAAGGGCATTATTGGCTCATGGCTGATGAGCGATGGTTCAGGCGCAGGCGTTATTGAAATCCCTGCAGGAGGAGTAAGGGTCCCGATACCGAGTGAGAATTTCGAGGAGGGGATGCAATATTTCCACATGGACGGCAGAGCTGTCTGGACATTTGCAATAGAGGCGTTTCCCCAGGCGGTCTTGGGAGTGTTGGAAAAATGTGGGAAGAAAATTGAGGAGGTAGATTTGATAATACCTCACCAAGCCAATATCAACATCGTCAAGGCAAGCATGGAGAATCTTGGACTCCCTATGAGTAAAACATTCACTAATCTTCACAAGTATGGGAACACTGCTGGTGCCAGCGTTCCAATTGCTATGCATGAGGCCATGGAGGAAGGCAAGATTGCCGAGGGGAGCCTCGTGGTCACGGTTGCCTTTGGAGGAGGGTTAGCCTGGGGGGCTAATCTCATTCAGTTCTGATTATCCAGTGGCCCCCATGAACCGGATAATTGGTCGAAAACCAATATTGATCCGTCTGGATTTTGACAATAGACATTTCCTGAATTATCTACCCATACCAATTGGCCATTATCGTTCATTTTAGCGTCACTTGGAGCTGAAATAATCTTCTTCTGTTCCCGGGGAGGGGCCTCGGTCACTGTTGCCGAGCTCGGGACGGAAACTGTTGAATATACCATAGTTTCATTCCCCTTGTTAACGGATTTTTCTGTTTCGGAATCTGAGAGGTAGGATAGATCATCATTCCCGTCCCTCTTCCTACCTAGTAACAAAAGAATTAGACCCACAACAATCACCAAAGTAAAGAGAGCAACAAATATCAGCATTGCGGATTGTTCTTCTCTCACCTGCCGATCTGGGTCATTTGGGAAAGCATCTCCGTTGTCTCCAACTCCATCCATATCAGAGTCGATCCACTCCGAGGGATCTAGAGGGAAGGCATCTATACCATCCATAAATCCGTCATCGTCAGAATCTGGATCTGTAATGCTGGTGTTCCTTTGCTCCTCCTCAATATCTGGAGAACCGTCGTTATCGTCATCTGTATCTGAATTATCTCCTACGCCATCCAAGTCGTTATCCGACCACTCTGAATCGTCCAGTGGTAGGGCGTCCTGTGAATCTGGGAAACCATCGTTATCATCATCGTCATCCTCTTCTGTGTCCTTGCATCCATCTGAGTCATTATCTGAATTCGCGTTGCTGGACCAGTCGGTTAATCCCAGAGGGCATTTATCCTGTGGGTCATTTATTCCGTCGCCGTCATCATCCTGGTCTGCTAAGTCATGAATCCTATCTCCATCTGTGTCAATAAGACAATCATCGATTGAGGCAGACGCAGATGAGAGGGTTATAGTCCCCTCTGGACATGGCTCAGTGGACGAGCTTCTTGGATTTGGAGCGTATTGGTCCAGAGGGGCTGGAGTTTGATCCGATTGTCCGGAATCGGGAGCGAAGTACCCCGGATCAGTGTCTAAGCAGGACGCTTGCCCCGATGAGGGCTGATATGTCCCTGGCTGACAGGCTTCCTGTGATGGAGATGATTCTTCGGCAGTAAAGTACCCGGGGTCTGCGGAAAAACAGATGGATTGTCCGGGAGACGGTTGGTATTGCCCTGGCGAGCAAGCAGTTTGGCTTGAGGAGGCATCTAGAGGCACGTAATTACCGGGTTCTGCCTCCATGCACGATACCTGCCCAGTCTGATTTTGGAAGGTACCAGCGATGCAGGGCGATTGCCCTGAAGAACCGGGGGACGACACAAAGTAACCCACATCTGATTCAATGCAAGAAGACTGGTCGATCGCCGAGCTGAGGGGATTGTATGTCCCAGCAGGACAAGGCGTCTGATTAGTTGACATTGCGGAGTCAACAAAGAAACCTGGATCGGCTTCTAGACAACTTTCCTGACTTGGCAATGGTTGATATTCTCCCGGTTGACATTCAATTTGGTAAGCCATACCAGATGTATCGGCATAAAACCCTGGGTCTGTCTGGATGCAGGAATCTTGACCTGTGGAGGGCTGGTATTCTCCTGGAGAACAGGGTATTTGGGAGGATGCCCCTAGAATAGACGCATAATGCCCTGTACTCGCATCGATGCAGGAAGAGGAACTATTGCCCAATGATTGCGGATTGTACGTCCCAACGGGGCAGGGAGTTTGAGTTACTGACGCATTCTGATCAGTGTAGTATCCAGGGCTGACCTCTATACATTCTGAAAGCCCTGCTTGGTTCCCCCAAAAACCTGGGGGACATGGAGTTTCTGAACTGGCCCCTTCTGATCCGACGAAGTACCCAGGAGAAGCTGCGATGCATGAAACCTGTCCGGATGATGGTTGATAATTGCCCTCCGTACATGGCGTCTGCGTTAATGACCCGTTTGTGGGGACTGCATGTCCCGGATCTGCATCAATACAGAAAGTTGAGCTATTTGCGGATTCAAATGGGTTGTATGTCCCTGCTGGACACGGAGTTTCAGATGTTGAGCCAGGCGAGTCTACATAGTGCCCGCCAGAGGAATTGATGCACTCAGTCGATCCATAGGATGGTTGATAGCTGCCTGCATCACATGGTGTCTGGTTGGCTGACGAGTTGGTAGGGACATAATGACCGGGTGTCGCCTGCAAGCAGAAAGTCTGGTTTGACAGGGGTTGATAGAAGCCCGGATCACAACCAATCTGAGCAATACTGGCAGTTCCGGGGACAAAATGGCCTGGAGATGCAGACAGGCAAGAGGCCTGGGAGGACTGTGGCTGATAGAACCCGGGAGAGCATGGGGTCTGAGAAGTCGAGTTGGAAAATGCCGTGAAATAACCGGGAGAAGTATCTATGCAGTTGGTGGAGCCGTTGGACGGCTGATAGGTTCCGGGATCGCAAGCAGTCTGATTGTAGGAGCCAGATGAAACTACATAGAAACCTGGGTCTGCGACTAGGCAAATGATCTGCGCAGAAGATGGTTGATAATTACCTGGCGAGCACTGGGTCTGTGAACTTGCACCTGGGTTGGGGACATAGTGTCCGGGTGTTGCAGGGATCTGGGTTGAGGCTCCCGATTGGGCCACATAATATCCTTGCTGAGCTGTAAGGCAGGAAGACTGTCCCGAAAGGGGCTGGTAACTGCCTGGAGTGCAAAGCTCCTCCGATGTTGCTCCTGAGATAGAGACGTATCTCCCGGGAGATGCCAAATCACAGTTTGAGCGGCCCGTCTTGCTCTGATATGACCCAGCCCTACATTGGAAGTATCCGATTTGAATCTCTGCATCTATGACCTCGGACTGGTTCCCAATCAAAGATTGATCCAGAGTGGAGAAAACGCCCACCAACAATGTGTAGTTACCTGTCGTAGAGTTGTTTGGGGAAATAGACACTAAGACTGTGGATGAGTTTGTAAATCCTGTTCCATTTGTGGTTACAGTGGCAGTGTTGCCTCCCGAAGTGGAGTAATTTGAGATTGCCAGAATTACCGAAGAAGAGTTAGAGATGCTGAGTGAAAAATCTGATTGCGATGTCAGCTCTAGGAAAAGGCCAGTATCCCTAGGTACGAATACGGAAAATACATCACCAGTATCATTAGACCAGGTCTGATTTCCAATCTGCCCAAGATATGTGGCGCTTCGTGATTGGAGCGGATTTGGATTTGCGGTGTCTGCATCCCCATATTGGCCATTTGTGTAATTACCAGCCGGAGATGCGATGCAGGATGTCTGAGCTAATGACGGTTGGTAGTGCCCTGGATCACAGTGTTGTTGATTGGCGGATCCGGATGTCGAGACGAAGTACCCAGCAGAAGAGTCGAAACATCCCGTCTTCCCCTGCTCGGGTTGGTATGTGCCCACTAAGCATGCATCGTAGAATAGCGCCCCCTCGAGTGAGTAGTGACCTGCAGGGGAGATGTAACAAGTCAGCCTTCCCCATTGCCCATCGGGACAACTCGTCCATCTTGCAGGATTATTTGGGAAATCATCTACCGAGGAATTGAAACCATCGCCATCTGAGTCGTCAGTTATGTTGACATCAAAAGCATTACGAATTCCATCTCCATCAAAATCTTGTTCTGAAAATGCAACCGATTCCCCCAGTGTAGTGTTATCAAAATTCATCAAATATGGGGTAAGAATATTATTCGAGGAGCCATCAAATTCTCCAGATTGGCCCCCCCAACAGTACAAGGAATAACTCTGATTTATCGCGCAAGTGGATTTTGGTCCAGTAGCTATTGCAATCGCAGGGGAGGGGATTAGTGCATAGGAGGGGGTATTTCCGTCTGCTCCCGTGCATCCATTGGAACTAGCGCTGCAGGTCCCATCGCCCCATTGACCGTGAGTATTTACCCCCCAACAATTAATGGAGCCATTGTCAAGAAGGGCGCATGTGTGCCAATATTTTCCATCGATATCAACGGCTTCCCTGCCAGAGGGTAGCTGAATGGGAAAGGAATTTGATGTGACTGCTCCATTTAGTGTGGAAACAGTGTAAGACTTGCCCCAACAGCTAATTGACCCGTTTTCAAAGATTGCACAAGTACTGTAACCTGTAGTGGATATTGAGGATGCCCTCATTCCTGTGGAGTGGTTTGCAACGACTGGTACATTGGTATTCGTTGTCGACCCATCCCCTAGGTTTCCATAACCATTGAAGCCCCAGCACTTCACAACGCCATTATCCAAAACCGCGCAAGTGAAATCGTTGCCTGCAGATATTGAAATTGCTGTTCTTCCTACTCCCAAATCCACTGCAACGGGAGAGTTTCTGTTAGTATTTGAGCCATCTCCAAGTTGACCGTGATTGTTTCTCCCCCAACACCTTAGCGAAGCATCATCAAGAATTGCACAGTTGTGATTATTTCCATCTGATATAGCCACGGGCACTCTTGTTCCGAAGTTCACTGTTCCATTGGAGAGCGAGTTAGATCCGAGGCCCAATTGTCCATAGTTATTCGAACCACTGCAACTCAGTGTCCTGTTGTAAAGAATTGAGCAAGGGCCTGCTTTAGAGATAACATCATCTGTCGTTATCACTGGTGCTCCCGTGGTATTGAATGTAACAAGACTGCCATTGGACAGAACTATGGTTGGCGAGTCTGTTTGGATTTCCAATGCTGAATAACTGAATACAGTTCCACTGTCTGTGCCGGGCTGATTTAGTCCTAGTTTATTCAATTCGGGCCCACTGGAAGGGGTGGAGGTAGCCTCTGATATGGTCCAAGAATCAGATCCCCATGAGTCTCCCGAGGTTCCACCATCGCCATTCACCAAGTTGATGGCCATGTAGAACACAACATCTCCAGATCCAGATGAAGGTGCGGTCCAGTCTACGGTCCATGAGCGTGAGTTGGAATTAGAATGTGTGACCTCACCAGAAGAAATTCTTGCATTGGGCCCTGGATTGGTGAAAGTACCCAAGCTAGAGTCTAAATTGAATCCTCCCTTGTTACCACCGGGACCTCCTGTACCGGTAGCTGTCAATGAGTATGTGTCCCCGGGGGCATACCCGCTAGAGGGCAAGCCAGTTAGGCTGAGCGTGACAGTTGGAGATGTTGAGGAATGACATACCCCGGCTCCGCAACCATCGGTGGAATTGGTTCTTCCCGAGCTATACGCGAAAGCTGTTTCTGGTACTGCCATTAGGATAAGCATGAACAAGGTCCCGATGATGATTATCCTAGATTTCGTCACATTATCCCCCACAATCTCAACTCCTGTCTCAGAGGACGGGTACTCGCAACCGTCCCTTTAGGAGTTAAGCGCTCCTGAGGGCAATATGACTATTCCTACCAAATGTACCTCAGTGAGTCGTTACGAATACCTTAGATGCCAACGGGGGCATTGATACTTCTGATTCGAGGAAGGCCTCCTCAACGGAATCAAAAGGCCCCAGTCCCTTACTCATCCTAGTCGCTCTGGAGCTGATGATTCTCCAAGATGCCTTTGCACCTATGCCTGGAAGGGCCTCTAACTGATTTTTAGTGGCCAAGTTAATGTCTATGCCACACTCAATGCCTGATATGCTCCTCATTCCATGGGATGTCACTAAAATGTCAGACTCTGTCTCTAATGGTATGGAATAGGGGACACCGACCAATAACGGATAAGCGCCGATTTGCCTTCCGAATGTAACTCCGGGAGTGCCATGAATTGATGGCTCTCTGAATTTCTTATCTAGGACATGCTCGGGTAATCTAATCCTTCCTTCTCTTGACTCCCACCAAACACCGGAAAGCTTGGCCCCAATAGGGGCAATCTCTTCGAGCATCGGCCGGTCAATTTCCTCTCTGACGGATTTTTTGAATGACTTGAATTCAGCTTCCGGAACATCCTGAAATCCCCTTCCATCAACTTGCCTGATATTTATCCTCCTTAGCCAAAGGCCCTCCGATTTGATTTCCCTCAGAAGTTCAAGATTCATGTCATATGTGGATTTAGACTCTCCATTCAAGCCGGCAATGAAATTGAGGCCTGGCAGTAGTTTGGGTAGTCCTCTTGGACCTCTTTCTCTCCCATGTTCATTGATATGCCTTATCGCAGTTTTGAGTTGCCCGGGATCACAGTTTAGCCAGTTAGTACGGTGTACTTCTGGATCCGCTGATTCCAATCCAAAAGACAGGACGGCGCCATCTGAAAGGTAAGTCACGAGATTCTTCGTTATTTCCGTCGATGGCTCGATATTTTGAGCGACAATTGAGGGATTAGCGTTGTCAACATGCAGGATTTTTAGTGACTCGTTCTCTCTTGCTCCGTGCAGAACCTTGGAGACTGGCTCTGGGTTCGGAATCGGGTACTCCAGATCTTCAACTCCTTCCGCGCGATAGGTGTAGATATCGGTAGCTCCACCAATTCTGACATTGACTACTCCATTGTCGATAGAAGTGTTAATTTCCTTGATTACATCGTTTTCGTCCCTCCATAAAGGAATCCCCTTCTTCGGCTCTATACAGAATTTGCAACCTCTCTTGAATCTGACACACCCTTGGTATAGTTCGATTTCATAAATCAGTGGGCCCTTCATTTTACCATGCGAGGTTAGATCGGGGTGCTCGGTTACTGCCTTTGATGAGGCCCCTCTCAAAGCCCATCTCGACCATTCCTCAGATGTCCTCTTAGTGTGGGACCAAGTGCCTGTTGAAAGAAAATAATTGAGTGTGGCGTCAGTATCTTTTACGGTGCAGAACAGGTTATTCCTGGGGGAGACCCACCCATTCTGTCTCCAATGCCTTATCGCCCAACCCCCGCATAGAACTGGAATTGCAGAGGGAATTGAGGAAAGTAATGCGTCTACCTCCCTTAGACTAATTGGCGTTCCTCTGATGTATTTACCGGGCACCACAGCTCCGGCTAGGACAATTGCCCCCTCCAGATTCTTCATCTGTTCTCTGATAGAATTCCTACCTTCTGGATTTTCTAACTTGGTTTTGTATGCCATTCTCCACTGATCCACCGTCATATACGTGTATTCAATTCCTCTCTCCTCTAAGACCCCGCAGATATATCTAATGTGGAAACCAAGATAATTTGGGACGCCGAATGCAGCGGGCTCATCCTCATAACCATCGATTACGAGCCAACCCCCTAGGTCGTCCATGTGCTTGCGGTAAAGTAACTAGACTTCACCACTTCGACTATCTTCTGGATTTTCTTCTATCCCTTCCAGACCCATTTGAGGACGATTCCTCGACAACTATCTTCCTCCCATTAATCTCGGAGCCATTCATTTCTTTGACAGCAGTCGTACCTTCTTTCCGGGATTGATATGTCACGAAAGCGAATCCTTTCGACTTCCCAGTATCCCTGTCTTTGGCCAAGTGTACTGATTCAACCTTACCGTGTTTCGAGAAAGCCTCCGTAAGATCCTCCTCCGTCAATTCATATGGGAGCCTTCCAATGAAGAGTTTCATGCCCATGGACTCTTCAAGCTTGCTTCTCATCTTTCTGATCACCTCTCTTTCATTGGCTAACTCTTCTTTTGTGGCCAAGCCTTGTTTTACCTTATCCATGCAGTCCCTGCATCTAATCGGTTTACCGGGGGTTGGCTTGAAAGGGACTTTGGTATTCTCCCCACACAGAGTACAGACAGAGTCATGCATCTCCCTTTTTGGCCTGCTAGGGCCCCTAGATCTACCTCTTCCTGATGATCTCATGGATGCCACTCTAGCGGGAATCTCGTGTCTAGATCCTCTGCGAAAGTCTGCTAGAGGAGAGAGGTATGGCCTAGATCCATCATGGCTTAGATTGGACTCTGCCTCCGGAGACCATCGTTCTCCAGCGCGATTCAATTTGTAGAGCCCGAAGCCTGTCTCATGACCATGCCCAAAGCCATCTGATAACACCCTGTAGGCGGTGTAGTCACATCTCGAACATTCTACGTTAAAGTCGATTTTTCTGTCGGAAGGCTTCAGCAACTCTCCGCATTGTGTGCAAGACGCAGATAGGACGCCCAATGACATATCTCCCTTGGTCGAAGCCTTCAGTACGGGATCGTCCTTGATGATTTTAGCTCTGACGATATCCCTCATTCTCATTGCATCTCCTGGAGCTGGGATGAACCTATCGACGACTTCAGATACATGAATGTCTGCAAAGAGAGTTAGAGCTGGAAGGTCTCTATGCCCCCCCTCCTTGGTCTCGATGTGGAGTACCCTTATTTCGGCCACATTCTCATTTAGTCTGGTAACCTGTCCTATCACCACATCTCCGACTTCGGGGGTGTTTATTGGAAGCCTAGAGGGATCAATATAGACATTGCCATCCCTATTGGCGACGGTCCCTGTGAGGGTCGATATGGGCCTACCTTTGATCTCGACAACTCCGCTCCCTAAAGATGCCCCCTCAGGGACAGTTATCGTGGAACCAGGGGTAACCTGGTCCCCAGTGGTCGCTGACATTGTCCCGGCGACCGGCCAACCCCCTATCAACGGTACGGAGGCCTAAGGAGGAGACAAACGCCAAAATCCAGCTCTTGTAGAGCCTCTAGTCATCTTGTGATGCCCATATGAGGCGGGGATCGGAAAATCTGCTTCGCCGTACTTCTCGACATTCCAGTCGATATTCTCAAATCTATTTTTTATGTGCTTTGCGGAATTATTGTGCATCAAGTGCGTAGTCACCCCCAAAGAGATTATCAAATCTAAAAAATGGGCATCCGCGCCCTCGGTTTGACGACCCCATGGGGGGTTTGAAATTACTAAATCGATTTCATTGAGAATAGGTACTTCCTTGCCTATTTCGACTTTCTGAATCTCGTAGGTTCCATCTCCCAGTGTACCTTTAGCGTTTTTTGTCGCTATTTTACACATTTCCTCGTCCGATTCAACCAAGGTGACAAACCCCGCTCCCAACATCGATGCGCCTATCCCAAGGGTGCCATTTCCCGCTCCTAGGTCAACTACCCTGCACCCTGGTTTGATATCTCCAAATGCCATGATGTCAAATAGCCACCTTGAGGCTAGCTCTCCAGGGGTAATGTATTGCTCCAAATGTGGATCAAGATTTTGCTTTCTTTCCAATTTAGAAAGGGAAATCCCCAATCTCCGCATCCTCATACTCTATCTACGTGAGCGATAACTGATTATTCTTACCGGACATCTTGTCTGATGTAATGCGCAGATGGAGAATCGTGAATTATTCCCTGAGCTAGCATCATCTCGGCCAGGAGGACGCTGTTTCCAGCGGCTCCACGCACGGTGTTATCTGAAATGACATCGAAACTTGCAACATTGCCAGAAACCCGAATATTTCCAATGTAAACCTCCATTGAGTCTAGGAGAAAGTTGTTTTCAGATTCAATGGATTGATCAAGTGCGTTAAACACGTCAGAGACGAAGAATATTGGAGATTTCATCCCCGAAGGAAGGTCTATTTTTTCGACTGAGTTCTGAAACTCTGACCATGTTGTAGTGACTTCGTGGGCACTCACGTCCCTACTGAAGCTCAGAGTTACAGAAGCTGAGTGTCCGAACTCCCTTCTCACTCTCTTACATTCTACCTCAATCGGGAGAGTGAGTGGCTCAACAATATTGCCGTTGAATTCGCCTAGAATTCTCTTCAACTCACTTTCTACACTGATAGACTCCCCTGGGATTGATGGATTTGGAAAGTTACCCTTTCTGGAGTTCTCTAATGTCTTCCTCCCTCCTCCTGAAAGAGACTGTTCCGTGGTAATTATTACACTGTCGACAGGTAGAGATCTAATCAGAGGGGCAAGCGAAATTGCCAGGGGGACAACCATGCAATTAGAACAAGAGACTAGCATTCCCCCCTCATACTCCGTCTGAGAATCGGTAAGCTTCAGGTGGCCATTGTTCACTTCAGGAACAATTAAGGGAACTTTTTCGGAGTGTCTATGAATCGTGGAATGGCTAATCACTACTAAGCCTGACCTGGCCAAATCCTCTTCGATTTGGGAGGCAGGGGAATCTGGCAGGGCTGAGAATACTATGCTGACACCCTCTGAGATAAGCCGCTTGGCTAAATCTCCTTCCTGCCCAACGCCAGTGACGTAAAGCTCGGGATAATGTGGTCGTGGCTCAGGAAAACTCCACGGGAGTTCCGATATTTTCATTCCATTAGACTCCGATGATCCGATTACACATACTGGAGCGAACCAGTGATGGTCTACTAGTCTCTGAAGGAGCCTTTGTGCGACCAAACCTCGTGCACCAAGTACAGCGCACTTGACCCTACCAAGGGTACTCATGCAAACGCGAAAGTGGGTTCGGCCTATGAAGGAGTGTTTTTATGAATAATTAATGAACCGCCAGCAATGCTCTATTTTTATGGAAGCAGAGGTGGCCATCATAATAGCGGGAATCGTCATCATAATCATCCTGATGTTCGTCAATCTCATTATTTTGAATGGAAAGAAGGATGCCCTCCCTCCACCTACTGCCTTGGAAATTGGTCAGGCTTTGAAATTTCCAACTACTGCCGAGATTGCCGCTTCACTAAATATCCCTACAACTGAGGACATGCGAACGGCTTTGGGGGCCAGCTTTACTGGAGAGGGGGGTTTTTCCGAGAGGATCGGGGCCTTTACCACCTTATCCTCAGAGATGACAGAGGCTACGAAAAAGTTCAATCAAATGGTGGCCACTAAAAGCAAGCGAGCGGCATGGGGTGAGTGGCACCTTGATGAGGAGCTGAGAGAGGCCTTTCCTAATGTCAAAATTAGATCTGAAGTCAAGGAATTAGGTAATCTGAAACCCGATGCTCACCTTAGGACCCCTGATGGGAAGATATTGATCGTAGATTCGAAATTCGTGTATGACACCTACGACAAGATACAGAATACCCCTGCAACTCAAATTGAAGGTTTGAGGAAGCTCCAAACAAGATTTAGAGAAGACGTCAAAGGCCACGTTGACAAGATAAAGACGGATTATGTTCAACCTGGTAAGGGTACCCATGAGGTGGCTTACATGTATATCCCATCGATGGCAGTTTACGAATACCTAGTCGAGCATGAATCAGGTACAGTACGTTGGGCGGCCTCGCAGGGAGTCGTGATTTGCTCCCCAGTTAATCTCATGGCTAATATGCACATGATGGAGATTGTCAGGATGGCACAGAACATGACGAGTTTACATAATGAGATTCTCGATGCTCACCTGAGGATAAAGAAGAGTTTTGGAGAATTTGATGATGAATACAAGAAGCTCAGCGATCATCTCAGAAAAGCGGTTAACAAAAGGGATGAAGTATCTGCTCTAAGGGAGGCACTTGGTTCAGAGATCGATGGCTTATCCTTAATCGACAAGTCGATTAGCGAAGAAGCGGACTGATGGGGAATAGTAGTGATGAAATCAGCATGCCCCCTGGGAATGTCATGGTCGCTTGGCTTACGGGGAATTATCATCCTGTAGTTTTCCTCCCTGATGAGTACGAGGTGAGAGATTTCACTACAGGGAATTACACTCCTTCTGAATGTGATTTTGATATCGGAAGATATGACGAATTGCGCCCCGGCATGTACGAAACAGAGCTATTCTCCGATGGAAGATTTCTACATGTGGGAATCGATATTGGTGCTCCCGTTGGAACACCATGTATGGCATTTGATGACGGTGAAATAGCCCATTTTGGTTACAATCCAGATGATGGGGACTATGGAAACGTGATAGTTACCAAGCATATGGTTGGCATCACGCCAGTATGGGCGCTCTATGGGCATTTGTGCTCGGAGTCAATCAAGGGAAAGGAGGTCGGCCAGAAAATTTCCAAGGGAGAGGTAATTTGCTGGATGGGTGACAAGCATGAGAATGGAGGATGGGAGCCTCACCTTCACTTCCAATTGTCCCTTGTGGAACCGGGGACTCATGACATGCCGGGTGTTGTCTCTCCGGAGAACCGATTGGAGGCCCTTGCCAAATATCCTGATCCAAGGTTGGTTCTAGGGCCGATCTACTGAATTTCGGAAAGATGCCTCTTCAATCTTGGAATCGGGTCCATGGACGTTGGATTCACCCCTCTGATTAACGCCAGAGAAACCGAGATCCAGTCAGATAAGTGGGCAGCATAAATCATCCTCTCAAGGAGAGTGTTTCCCTCACAGAAAATTTTCCAAACGTTTTTTCTGTCCAAATTTTCTTCCATCCAAGCAATCCTGGAATCGGTTCTATCATCCAGACCCTCACAAATCATGAGGACTAGGGCCCTCTCAACATTTGAGTCATTATACCATGCTACTATCTCATTGTGATTCATTTCTGGCACTACCGAATATTTTGCGAAGGCTTCAGAGTTCTCATTAATCTGACATGTTAACCTGTATGCAGGAGCTTCGAGTACCCTCGGGCAAACTATGCCTATCTCCATCTCAAATAAATTCCTCGCAAGAGCCTCAGACATCCCATCCCCTCCGACAAAATCCAGCGTCTTGGAAGACTCCCTGAGCCTTGTGATCATTTCCCGTAATTCATCCTCCTGTGGACGATTGAGGATGCCCAGGGACCAGCAAATAGCTAGTTGGGCTCCAAGAATGTGTCCAAATGCAGATCTGGGCATCTGCCCCCTTGGAATTGATACATGGGAGGCTTCCTGATACATGGCCAAAATCTCGGCCATGTCGCCTCCGGAGGATATTCCAATGACTGTACCGCCAGATTCCAACGCTTCGTTGATCCCGCTGAGTGTCTCCTCGGTATTTCCGGAATATGAGGTTGCAATGACCAGCCACTCCGGCCCCCACCAGCTAGGTAACGAGTAATCATTCCAAACAACAAATGGGAGGCCACCATCCTCTTCTGAGATAGTTTTCAGAAATTTTCCAGAGGCGCCAGATCCGCCCATGCCGAGGAAAATCACACCAGTCCAGTCAGAATCTGATTCCAAATCGACATCGATTCTCATGGCAGATTCTAGGTCGTCGACGAACGACCTAGTAAACTCACACATTCCCTCATCGTCAAGTGTCTTTTCCAAGTATTCGAGTGTGTCTTCGGTCACTTCAAGTCCTCCTTGACGGCACCGCTAACCACTCGTCCTGTATGAAGCCAATGCGAATAGATTTTGATTCGGGGTCATCATCGTATGGTAGTGCTACTGTGACAACTTTGTAATCCAACGGTTCCATAACTTCTACTGCCGAGCTGTCTCTATTCAGTATTTCAACTATGAATTGCTCACTTTCAGGACAAATGACCACAGAGTCTTCCATATCTCTCCATGAGGCTCCGGATCTCTCGAATCTCTCCATTTTCTTCAGAATTGGGCCGTCCTTTTGCCAGCTGTCCACGACCCAGAGGTGTTTTCTGAACCTTACAACATCACCAATTCCGTACGCTGGTTTTCTATAGCTTAATGTGAGTCTAGTAACCTCAATACCATCATTAGCACCGACTACTGTTGAGGTTTCCTTTACTGTTCCTCCAAATTTTCTAACTAAGTTTCTCGCCCATCTTCTTGCCATGGCTTTAGATCCTAATTTCAAGTCCCACCCTCCTGTAACTGGACCTTCTTCAGAGATGAAGAACATTTGATCTGCCTCCATTTCGGAAAGCATCTCATCGAGAGTCTCCCTTAGTGATTTCAACTCGGACTCGGAGAGCCTTCTTCCTGCTGACCTCAATTGCATTACAGCCTCAAAGTAGGAACCTGCCTTTCTAGTGCAAGTAGGGCAGACGGCATTGCTTGTTTGTAGCAGTACCTCGTGGGAATCAGAAAAATCGCAATTCTCTATCTTTCCCGAGACATTTACGTGAAGCCTGTTAGTTCTTTCATCGATTTCTTCTACTGCAAAATCAACGGAGACCTGCTTGGCCCTATCCTCGACACGAAGATTTGCCCTTATTCTCAGGTCGGCCAAATCATAAGCCCCTATTTCGGACCATCTTCCTCTAATCTCATGGAATCCGCATTTTGAGCATCTGTCTTGTTGGATTCTTTCTGAAATCACGGATAGCTGTGTCCTCTCCCTAAGACATGCTTCGCACAATCTATCTGAGGTCAGGGGCGGCGGTCCGCCACAAACAATGCAAAACTCCCCGTCAGCCATGCCTCTCCCATCAAATGCGCCCATGCTCGCAGTTAGAAGGGTTGCCAATAGCAATTATTCTTGTTTTGGACTCTATTCCTCCTCAATGGAAGTGGAATATTCACTGATCCTAGATGTCAAAAATACTATTCTCGATCGTAGATGGTTCACGTAAAATGCGATTATAGCTGACATTATGCCGTATGCCATTACCAGCTCTGCAGTACCTGACATTAACTCACCTAATCCAACCTTCTCTTGGCTTTCTCGGCCGTGTCTTCGAGTCTCAGCACCGAATCGCTCAGCATCCAAAGACCGACAAATAATACCATGAAAGATACGGTTCCAAACATCAGTACAGTTCTCATCAGAGGATCTAGTCCAGTACCCTCTCCATCTACCACAACTATTCCCGGATGCCTCTTTTGGTACAAAGTCGTGGCAATGGCTGTTATTGGCACTAAAGCGAAACCGAACAGACCTATCGCAGCGAGAGTGTCCCTAGTCTCCTGCCCATCGGGCTGGGATCTCCTTGAAAGAACCAGGAATAATGCTACCCCGGTGAGCAGGGCGAAGGTATTGAGCCTGAGATCTCCCCAATCCCACGGAACGCCCCATTCCACCGAGCCCCAAATAGGTCCCGAAGTGACTACACCTGCACCAAAAAGAAGCCCTAGATCTGAGCCTGTAGATACCCATCTCCACCCCCATTCTGATCTATTTCTATACCATGACAAGGCCCCGACAAATAGCATACTAAAGGCAAGAAAAGACGACCATGCAAAAGGTACGTGCCAGTAGAATATCCTTTGTGCCTCAGGGGCGTTCCAAGCCATGGGATCGACACCAGGAGCATAGAAAATTCCCAACAATGCTGTACAAATTATACCCAATATCCCCATTGAGGTCACTATGATTCCATTCCTTATCCTCACAGATAGGTCGGGGTGCATCACTACAACCCAGAAGCCCAACAGTCAAGAATGCTGTTCTCTAAGCATCAGGGATAAAAATTGCGACCGCCCAGACCATCGCGGATATCACGCTGGCAAATATCAGTGACATGAGAGGGCTGGATGTAGAAAATTCCCAAGTCATCCCATTATCTAGAATCATTGAGAGGGCATCCACTACCTGAATAAACGGCCAAACTAGAACAACCAGAAGAAGGGAGGCCGCGGCCGCACTTGACCTCCTCAAATCAGAAACCAACATGTGAAGTGCAGTTGAGGCGCAAGAAATATCGATTATCACCAGCGAAGGAAGCCATAGCCAATAAATCGCATTTTGATCAACAACCCCTGTGATGAGTCCTTCCAGAACAAACCATGATAGATATGTTAGGGGAATTGGAAGGATTATTGAGGATGCCAAAATAGAGGTCGCTGGACGAAACTGCGGACCGCAAATAGCCGACCACCATTTTCCGCAATCCTCCTCGTTTAGCCTACGAATCATGGCTGGAGAGACAATCGCAGAAATGAATGCTGGCGCTAGGATTAGGGCGGAAAATAAGTCAAATTCTGAATCTGAGATATTGGTCCTTCCGACGATTGAATATGTTAGCAGTAGTGATAAAATTGCAGGAGTCGCTTTACCGATTGTATCTACTGGATTCCTGCGCTCGATAGAAACTCCCCATGAGAAAAACGATCTGATACTATCGCTTGATGTAACGACGGACAATTTTCTCTCATTGAATCCGCTAATTTCAATTTGGTTCTTCGTTTCAGAGATTCTCCCCCCATCTACCTTCAGGATTCTTGTTGAGCAAGAAATGACATCCTCATCGTGTGATGCCATGACTACTGCGTTTCCATTCGCGGAAAGCTCCTCTATCCAGCTCTTGAGCAGACTTTTGGAAAATAAGTCTAGGCCTTCGGAAGGCTCGTCGAGGAAGATAATTCTGGGAGTTTCACAAAAAAGCGCTGGAGCCATTCCCGAGAGGACGGAGAGTCTCCTTCTCAGTCCTGCAGAAAGTTGCGAAACTCTATCTTCACTCCTGTGGGAAAGCCCCCATTCATCCAAGGATGACATGATTTCGCTTTGACTGAGATTGAGTCCTGTGACTTTCAATGCGGTCTCAAGTCTCTCTTTGACCTTCTCCTCTCCACATATTCCATCCGACTGAAGTGTCAAACCAAAAGGAAATGGCCTCCTCCTAGCACCTAGATGGTCTCTTACTATTACAGAGTTGCCATCTCCGGAAAGCCATTTAATTTGGCCTGAATTGATAGGAAGAATTCC
>DAVY01000025.1 GCA_002505775.1 Euryarchaeota archaeon UBA130
GAATGGAATAAGATGGAAGGCGTTGTATTCAATGAGAACTCACCCGAATACCTCTATCTTGCTATGTCGGATATCAGATACGATATGACAGATTCTTCAGGAGATATACAACTCTCAGAAAATCGCTGCGGCATAATTTACAGTTTACCAGTTGACGAACAATGGGATGTCTTTAGAATTGAGCCTGTTGAAGTGGGTGGAAGTTATTCTTCAGGTCGTTGTGATGTAAACAGGATTGCCGGCCCCGATAATCTCGCTGTGCTCAACGATGGTAGTCTATTGATTGCAGAGGATACTGGAAAACACGAAAATAACATGCTTTGGCATTGGCAACCTCCCGCCGGGCCATCGGATTGGGACAACGAATATGATGTGAAATTTACCAGAATTATGCCCGGTGAGGTCCCGAACAGGGATAATGATTGGTTTGAATTAACAAATACCGGTGATGAAGAAATCAGCCTTACAGGTTGGACAATTGAGAGAATAAGGTCGACGACCCCCTGGATTTCAACATTCAACGAATTGGTAATACCAGCCGGAGGCTCAGTTGTATTGACTGAAAATCCAAACAATCTATTGTCAGATGGTGGAATTATTGCGATGGATGGAAATGTCGTCATGAACAATATGCCTTGGCTTGTTGATTCTGGAAGCGCCCTTCAACTAAAATCTCCTGATGGAACTGTTGTTGATGCAGTTGTATATGGAGGAGGTGATGCTGAAATCGAAGGGTGGAATGGTGCCGCGATTTCAGTCCCTGGAGATGGAACGCCTGGATTGATTNNAACAGGGATAATGATTGGTTTGAATTGACGAATACCGGTGATGAAGAAATCAGCCTCACCGGTTGGACTATTGAGAGGATAAGGTCGACAACCCCCTGGATTTCAACATTCAACGAATTGGTAATACCAGCCGGAGCCTCAGTTGTATTGACTGAAAATCCAAACAATCTATTGTCAGATGGTGGGATTGTTGCGATGGATGGAAATGTTGTCATGAACAATATGCCTTGGCTTGTTGATTCTGGAAGCGCCCTTCAACTAAAATCTCCTGATGGAACTGTTGTTGATGCAGTTGTATATGGAGGAGGTGATGCTGAAATCGAAGGGTGGAATGGTGCGGCGATTTCAGTCCCTGGAGACGGGTCTCCTGGACTTATCCTAATCAGGGGATTGGGATGTGGGGACTATCCAGATACAGACTCTGGCTCGGATTGGGAATCTAGGTGGGTAAGAATTGGTGCTTCTACGTTCTGTGATGGGGGAGAATTTTCTACTGAGGATGACTCCAGGGCGCTGGCATCTATTGGCCCTGATACGGCTTTCAGTGATCTAATTCAGTGGATAGAGTCGGCAGAAAATGATATTCACTTGCATGTTTATCAATTTATGAGTCCCGATTTAACCAATGCACTAATTTCGGCTATGGGGAGAGGCGTGGAGGTAACCCTGTTGCTTGAGGAGGGGATTCTAGATGGCTCTTCCACAGTGGACAATCAGAGGGGACATGCCCAAGCGATCCATGATGCCGGCGGATTAGTTCTATGGATGGAGGACCCCTCGGAAATCAGCTCACCTTACAGGTACATTCACAGCAAAGTGGGAGTAAAGGACTCGGAGAGTGTATGGATATCATCTGGGAACTGGAAAGATACTAGTTTACCCCCCGATCGGATCGGCAACAGGGAGTGGTCCCTAATCTTGGATTCAGAGAATCTAGCTGACCTAGTTCTATCGAGAATGTCCTGGGACGAGAACCAAAACCATTTGCACATATCAGCACATCAATCTAGACATTCGCCTTCGAGCGATTGGGAAATGGGTACACCCTCTCTGACACATGATATTTCCGAACCTGTATACCACCAGGGTCCTTTCTCAGGCAAGCTGGTTACATGCCCCGATGACTGTGTAGATTCGATAGTTGAGATGATTTCCTCATCGGAAAACTCGATTGACCTATCTGTACAATACCTAGATTTGGACTGGTATTGGGGATTCGGGGATAACCCGATTATCGAGGCACTACATGATGCGGCAATCAGAGGAGTGGAGATCAGGCTGATTCTAAACGGATTCTACGCGGAGTGGGATGAAGAGATTAGGAATACAATCCACATGGTTAACACCGAATGGAATGGTTCGCAGGGACTCGATACAACAGCACGGCTAATGTCCACGTCGGATAATATAACCAAGCTACACAACAAAGGCGCGATAGTTGACGGTTCGAGTGTTCTCGTAGGGAGCATGAACTGGGGATCAAGTGCCGCTCTTAGAAACAGGGAGATGGGGATTCTCCTTCATGATCGATCTTTGGCCTCAAACTTCGCTGCGTCGTTCGATGAAGATTGGTCCAGACTAGATTCAAAAACCGACTCTGACGGAGACCTCATGCCTGACTATTGGGAAGATCTGTATGGTTTGAACCGGCACTCCGCCGCGGTAATTGGAACTGCCCTCAGCGAGCAATCAATGGACCCAGACTTGGATGGTCTTGATAACTTGAATGAGTACCTTCTAGGAGGGGACCCTCTTGTTAGCGATACCGATGGTGACTGTATTCTAGATGGTAGTGAGCGCGACTTTGCTCAGAGTGTTCTTCGTTCTCCAAACATAGCGATGCTTTCCAGTGATGCCGATGAAAATGGGATACTTGATGGCATCCAGTGGGGATGTGATGATATCCCAACAGGAGGGGGGCCGTTGGAGAATGATACTACGGATGAGGGCAACACAACAATTGAGGAAGAGGAGGAAGACTCAGGATTCGTCAACATCAGAGAAGACGCTATGTCCAGACCGGGAGCTAGATTTTTGTTTGGATTGATTATACTATCTGTTTTTTCTCTTGCAGTTTCCGCGTGGATTTCTTTCAGAAAGCCGGCTAACTCCACCGAGGAGATACTGATTGATGACTCGGGATACAGATTCGATCAAACTGAAAATGAATTAGCCATCCTCAAAGGAACTAGCTTTGACAAAACATCCCCCGACTCCAGATCATTGACTAAGGGGAAGGACGATGGGGAACATGGCCGTATCGTCCTGGATGGTTTCGGTTTCGATAGGACTAAGACCACCAGAGACGAAATCCAATGGAGATTGGATTCTGGACAAACCATGGATGAGATAAGGGCTGATCTCAGCGAGGAAGAATGATGTTCGGAACGATTAGCGAATTTATTGATGGCGTAGTCGATGGTAGCTTATCAGACGAAGACGTGATTAGCTGGCTAGTTGGAGTTTACGAAGATGGCTTGCCTCAACTAGAGACCATTGAGCTCACGAGAAAAATGATGACATCCGGTAGAACCATTAGATGGGAGCCAGGAGAAACTTGTTTGGTCGATAAACACTCAACTGGTGGCGTAGGAGACAAGGTTTCAATTGTCTTGGCTCCTGCTTTGGCAGCGTGTGGGATGAAAGTCCCAATGATCTCTGGAAGGGGGCTGGGGCACACTGGTGGAACACTCGACAAGTTGGAGTCTATCCCAGGATTCAGGACCAACTTGAGCTTGGAGGAAATGCAAACGCAAATCAGGGAGATTGGCATAGCAATGGTGGGTCAAACAGAAGAGCTGGTTCCTGCAGATAAGAGGCTCTATTCTTTGAGGGACGTTACAGGAACTGTGGCTTCAGTGCCTCTGATAACCTCATCAATAGTATCCAAGAAGGGGGCAGAGGGCATATCCTCACTTGTATTGGATGTCAAATTCGGAAGGGGCGCATTCATGAAAGACATCGTGAAGGCCAGAGAGCTAGCAAATTCTCTGGTAGGGACTTCCAATGGACTAGGGATTTCGACCATCGCGGTGCTATCAACAATGGATTCGCCGATAGGGAACAGCGTAGGGAACTCTGTCGAAATCTTGGAAAGTGTTGAGGCGATGTGTGGCAGAGGGCCAGATGACCTTGAAGAGTTGGTCTGCGTTTTGGGGGGACTTCTTTTGGAATCTGAAGGAATCTGTGAAGACTTCACCGATGGAGCTTCAATGATTCAAGATTGCTTGTATGATGGGACCGCATTAGAAAAGTTTAGGCAAATGATAACTGCACAAGGAGGGGACTCCTCGATTCTAGAGACAGATGCATCGCTAATGAGAGGACTCGGCCTTCTTGATAGCGGATTGGAGTCAACAACTGTTCAGTTCGGCAAAGGGGGTTGGATTTCGGAGATTGATGCAATGCAAATTGCTGAAATTTGTCTCGAAGTTGGAGCGGGGCGACTTTCTGAGGGAGATTCCATTGATCACCAGGTTGGATTAATTATTGATGTACAAATAGGGGACTACGTTGAGCATGGTGATGACTTGGGCACCATATATCATCGTGGAGAAATCGAGTCCGGGATTGCCGAAAAGCTGGTATCCTCAATAGGAATTACTGACTCCAAACCGCATTTTGGACCCAGGATTGTAGAGGTCATAAAATGAGGTTACGCCATATCGACAGAATAAGAGCAGTGGCAGTATTGTGCATGGTAGAAGTACACACAGCAGCCATACTTCCGCCAAAGGGAATGACAGTAGGTGACCCCGGTGCTTTCATAGCCGCGGCGTTCGGGGGTATGGCGGCTCCATTGTTCGTGATGATATCAGGATGGGGAATCCACAAGAGTGCAGTTAGAAGGTCCTCAGTAGGCCCTACAGGCTCCCCTGGGTGGGTCAATTGGATTGTTCCTAGGTTGGCCGTACTTGTTTTTTGCCAGTTATTGGTGAATGTTCTTCTCAATGTAGAGAGGGGAGGTCGATTCGAATGGCATACTCCCGGAGTATTGACGTTGCTCGCTTTCGCCTCTTTGGTGGCGCCTTTGTTGGTAAGACTAACAATACGCACTAGGGCATCTCTTTTGTTGATGATGGCAGTTTCCCCAATAATCCTGGGAGACGCGTCGGGACTAGGCTGGACTTGGTGGGACAGGGTTTCATCAGAAGGATCGGCCGAGTGGATAGCGAGGCTCCTTTGGAATGGGACTTACCCCGTTGTGCCATGGATGTTCTACATCATCCTAGGTACATTGTTACATGATACTTCAGGGAATCGTATGATCCGCGAGAGGTTCATTGCAATAGGCATTGGAATGACTATGATCACCATAATATTCTCATTTTTGAGAGGAATCCCATGGGCTCTTACCGAAGGCAATGCTGTATTGACTTTCTTCCCAGCCAGTACGGCTTTCCTAGTTGTTTCTGGTACATTCGCGCTCTTGCTCCATAGGATACTCGAAGGAGATGAAGCAGATGGTGGAGA
>DAVY01000002.1 GCA_002505775.1 Euryarchaeota archaeon UBA130
GCGTTTCTAACATATTCAAGTCCGTTCAAGACAGTCAGTGCAACTTCTTCAACGGCTGTACAGCCCGCTTCCCTCATGTGATAACCACTTACCGAGATTGTATTCCATAACGGTGCGTTTTCCGTACACCAGTTCATCAGATCTCTAGTGAGCCTCATTGAGGCTTCGGGCGGGTAAATATAGAGCCCTCTAGCTATGTATTCCTTCAGTATATCATTTTGCACTGTACCCCTAAGCTCCTTTCTAGATACGCCCTGTTCATCTGCAATTGCCACGTATAGGGCCAAAAGCGTTGTCGCAGGCGCATTTATGGTCATTGATGTCGAAACCAACGACAAATCAATGCCTTGAAACAGGCCTCGCATATCTTCTATGGTATCTATGGGTACTCCAACCTTTCCAACTTCTCCCAGTGATCTTGGGTTATCAGAATCCAAGCCTAATTGTGTTGGAAGGTCAAAGGCGACGGACAGTCCAGTTTGTCCTTGAGATAGCAACATTTTGAATCTTTTATTGGTTTCCTCAGAGGTGGAAAAACCAGCGTATTGTCTCATTGTCCAGAGTTTGCTTTTGTACATATCAGGGTAAATTCCTCTGGTATACGGAGGTTTACCTGGTTCCCCTAAACCATCCATTAAAGCTCTCAGGAGGTTTGGGCTTTTCGTATTACCCTCGGGAGGTCTGTATTTTTATGCGATTATCTGCGTATCGTGTAACTGTCAACTACCTTGTATAGCGCTTCTATTTGGGAGTCATCTAATATTCCCTCAGAAAGTTTCGAGCTTAGATATTCCTTGGCATCAGTAACGGTCTGACGCTCTCCCTTTGCCCATACTGTCCCTAGTATGCTGGAACGGTGCTCTTCATCAATATCAAGGTCCACCAAAAGCTTTCTCACTTCATATTTGTATTCCATATGCCTACTTCTGTCGAGCCTCTTTTTTCTCTCCGCGGGTTGGAATGATGTTTTTGTCTTCCGGGTTTTCTTCTTTGAAACCGCGGTATTAGAGGGAATTTCAACATTCTCTGTTGCCTTTTTTACCAGAGATTCCATCGCCCTCGCCTTACTTTTGTCAATTATATCCTGAGCACGCTTACTGGTACCGCTTTCTTTGACTTCTGGCTCTTGTGAAATTTCTTTTGCCCTCAGCCCAATTGATTTCCTTGACTCTCCTAGTATTTGATTTTCAATTATCTCTTTTTCTAGATTGGATTCTTTGGCTTCCTTTGTCAATGGACTTTCAAATTCTTCCACTGGTTTAACAGCAGGTTCAGGTTTGCTAACTGGTTTAGGAGGAGGTGATTTTGGGGCTGGTTTTTTTGGTTCAACGGGTGTTACGATCCGATTCTTTGGAGTTTGTTTCCTCTGGTTTTGGGTTGTGTTATTGAATACATCCCTAGGCTTGGATTTTGCCTTCCTTCTCCTCTGCACTCTAGCTGTCTCCAACCCTCCGCCTAGAAGGACTCTCATAAGACTTGGTACTCAATTCCAGGTAATTATGGAAGAGTCAGTTCTCATTGAGGGGTCAATGGCGCTGTCTGAAAGTTTTGTTATTCTACCAGATTGTAGCTCCTTCCTTCCTAATTCAGCTATCATTGTCCCATTATCAATGCAGTATTGTTTTTCTGGCCAAAACGCTTCTCCTCCTCTTTCTTCGCACATTATTCTACTCATTTCCCTAAGTCGAGCGTTACAAGCTACTCCCCCTCCCAATAGTAACTCTCTCTTTCCCGTATGTGCCATCGCTCTTTCAGCCACTTCTATGCAACTAGAGAATGAGTGTTCCTGTAGTGAGTAGCAAACCTGGTCTAATGGTAGTTCTCTAGAATGTGATATGGCAGACGTTAACAAGCCTGAAAATGCTAAGTCGGTTCCGTGTACACCATAAGGTAGATTTATCAGATTTTCATTGGTATCCAAGCCTCGATTTTTCCAGTCACTTGAGAGCTTCTCAATTACTGGCCCGCCAGGGAAGGGAATGTCGTGTTGCCTAGCAAATTTATCCAGCATATTTCCTATTCCTATGTCTAGAGTCTCTCCTATGACTCTGTACTTGTCTCCAGCACGTGCGATAACCTGTGTGTTTCCGCCACTAGCATATAACAAAACTGGATCTTCGCAACCAGTTTGATTTCTACCAATTTCAATGTGAGCAACACAATGATTTACCCCAATCAACGGAACATCCCATACTGATGAGAGAGACCTTGCCACTGATGCCCCTATACGAAGGCATGGGCCAAGCCCCGGTCCCTGGCTAAATGATACTGCGACAACATCGTCTTGATTGAAATCCTCTCTTGATAGAAGTCTTGAGATTAATTCCGGCGCTTTGATTGAGTGGTGATCTGCGGCCTCTCTGGGGTGAATTCCTCCTTCTTCGGGCTTGAATAAAGCTGATTCTGACGAAAATAAAGTGCCATCCTCTCCAACAAATCCCAACGAAAGGGTGTGTGCAGTGCTTTCTACCCCCAGAATGACGCCTGCCATGGGGGTCGCAGTAGGGTAGTCCTTTCAAGCATCACTGCTGTGGAGAGCCGTGCGAGTCCTCGTAGTCAATGCCGGAGAGCTTGCCCACTTGTCCCATGGGGACCTATCTGAACCATTGAAAGGGCAAGAAATGTCTGACAAGGAACTCAATGTATACGAAAAGGGCAAGGGTCTACTCATTGGGGATGGAAAGGTATTGAAAATTGCAGACTCCGATGAGTTGATATCAGAATTTTGCCCCTCTTGGGACGGATCTAAAGAGAAATCCGACGGAATTTCCGTTGTTAATGCTAGAGGGAATGCCATAATACCAGGTTTTGTCGACTCTCATACACATTTGATTTGGAGCGGGGACAGGAGTAACGAAATGGCCCTTAGGCAAAGTGGCATGAGTTATTCAGAAATCTCCGAAATTGGAGGTGGGATAACTAAAACGGTTAGAAGCACGAGAGAATGTACATTAGACGAGCTAATAAATATCGGTAGCACAAATGCCAACAAAGCGTTAATGTTAGGTACGACTACTCTGGAAGCGAAGAGTGGATATGGGTTAAATCTGGAGTCTGAGATAGCGATATTACGTGCATACAAAGTAGTGAATGGTATTTCTAGTTGTAATGTCTATTCAACATGGTTAGGTGCCCATGATTTTCCATCCGATACTACTAGAGAGGATTATATTGACGAGCTGATACACAAACAATTGCCTGAGGTCTGTAAGCTTGGTATCGCGCGATGGGCAGATGTATTCTGTGAGCCAGGTTGGTTCACCGTTGACGAATCAAAGGAGATATTGTTAGCATCTAGTGAAATGGGGCTGAGCCCTAGAGTACATGCAGATGAATTCGTAGATTCTAATGGACTTGATATGGCAGCTGATATCGGATGTGTCAGCGCAGATCATGTAGCCTGCTCAAATGACGATGCTCGATCAAAGGCAGATGCCTCCGGTGTGATGCAGACTTTCCTACCCGGGACTCAATATGTAATGGGGATGTCAGATTTCCCCCCAATTAAGTCATGCTTGGAAAATTCTTGGGCATTTTCAATCGCTTCAGATTTCAACCCAAACTGTAATTCTATCTCCATGCCATTCGTTGGCTCGTTAGCTACTCACCGATGTGGTATTGACCCTATTGCTGCATTGGTGGCTAGTACACGTAATCCGGCTACAACATTCTCAGATGGAGCCCCTCCTGATTTTGGGAGTTTAAGAGAAGGAGGGGACGCATCACTAAACATACTTAGAACAAAATCAGTAGATGGCTGGTGCCAGAGCCCTGGAATGAATCCAATCCTTCAGACAATATCTAATGGTGTTATTGTAAAATTATAGTAATAGTTACATACACACGTGTATATAATTAGTTAAGATATGCTAATTCTATAGTTAATCAATAATTCAGAG
>DAVY01000006.1:0-81155 GCA_002505775.1 Euryarchaeota archaeon UBA130
AATAAAAACATAGCCGACTGCTAGATCGAAAGGTTGTGTATAGTCGGTGAATCCTGCTCAGTGCCGGTATCTGAAATCGGGTTTCAACCTGACGAAGGACCGGTAAACAGCGGGGGTAACTATGACCCTCTTAAGGTAGCGTAATACCTTGTCGCTTAATTGGCGACTTGCATGAATGGCACAACGAGAGTCCCACTGTCTCCGCGGTACGTCCGGCGAAATTGACTATTACTGGCGCACAGTCCAGTAACCTCAACCTGCAAGCGAAGACCCCATAGAGCTTTACTGCAGCCTGGCGTTGTGTATTCGCGCACCTTGTGCTGAGTAGACGGGAGATGTTGATCCTTGGGACGTCAGTCCCGAGAGTAGTCGTCTATAGAGACACCGTCCTTGGTGCGTGAATATACTAACTCTTCATGAGAACACCGCTTGGTGGGCAGTTTGGGTGGGGCGCCACGCGCCCGAAAATCTAACAGGCGTGCCCAAAGGTCAGCTTAGGTGGTTCAGTCTCCACCGTAAACCGTAAGGGGAAAAGCTGGCTTGACGTGGATCGGACCAATAACGATCGACGATGCGAAAGCAGGGCCTAACGAACCAATGTGCCTCATTTCTGGGGGCCATTGATAACAGAAAAGTTACCTTGGGGATAATTGAGTTGTCACCAGCAAGAGCACATATCGACCTGGTGGCTTGCTACTTCGATGTCGTCTCTTCCCAACCTCCCGGTGCAGCAGCTGGGAAGGGTGGGGTTGTTCGCCCATTAAAGGGGATCGTGAGATGGGTTTAGACCGTCGTGAGACAGGTTTGTTGCTTTGTGGTTGAGGCGTATCAGGTGCCTGATCGGAAGGGCCCTTTAGTACGAGAGGAACGAGGGCTCGGAGCCACTAGTTTACCAGTTGTCTGACAAGGCAATGCTGGGTAGCCACGCTCCATGCGGATAAGAGCTGAAAGCATCTAAGCTCGAAGTCGCCCGAAAGACGAGGCACCTCAGGGGACTCGTAAAAGACGAGATTGATAGACAGCGGGTGTAAGTACCGAGGTTTCGACCGAGGTATTCAGCCCAGCTGCACTAATCCCCCGAGCATCAAGAATTCACATATTGAGCCCTGTGTGGGCCTCTGTTCAATCAAGCATATCAATTCACACATTCGAAAGAAAGTTGAGCACGACCATAGCGGAGGGGTAATACCCGGTCCCATATCGAACCCGGAAGTCAAGACCTCCTGCGTCGACTCCTGTACTGTGGTGCGAGAGCCCACGGGAACGATCGTCGTTGTGCCTTCTTCCTTTCGACCATCGCTCGCGATGTTCAAATCCCCGCACAAGTACTTATTCAAATACACCCTAAAGAGGGAGAGCAGAGGGGAAATAACATGGGAATTTCTTCTGGCGACATCTTGGGACACAGTCAAGTAGGTGTCTATCTGTCTATTATCGGTGACGTTCTTTTTCTACCAAAGTCACTGGATAATGAAGCTATAGAAGAAATCCAAACGGCATTCGAAATCGAAACCCACCCATTCATGGTCGGAGGCTCATCTTTGATTGGTAGCTTGCTAAAAGGAAATAGTAAGGGTATAGCGGTTGCAGACATTGCAACTGAGGAAGATCTGGACGAATTAACTAGCTTCGGGGATGTAGTGGTCATGCAAAGTGGCGTAAATGCAGCAGGAAACCTTGTTGAATGCAATGAAATAGGTGCAGTCGTAAGTCCCGTAGTTCCACCTGGGGCCGATGGTGTAGATATGATAGGGGAGGTACTCAGGGTAAAGGCAGTGAGAAGCAAGGTCGCAGGGCATGATACGGTTGGAAGTATGTTGGTAGCAAACTCGAACGGTGCCTTGGCCCATCCAGATATTACTTCTGAAGAGGCTAAAATCATAGAGGGTGCTTTGGGTGTTCCATTGATGGTCGGAACGGTTAGCTTTGGCTCACCCTTCGTTGGCTCGGGTTGTGCTGCTAGCGATTCACACGCAATGGTAGGTACTGGATCAACCGGTCCAGAAATGAATAGAATTGAGGACGCATTAGGTCTGATATAGTCTTAGATAGCGGTGGGGGCTACATGATCGTCCCCCTTTCCATCAGATTCTCTGACTCTATTCCAAACTGACCTCATCAATTCATCATGATGCTTTTCACAGTAGCCAAATCTCTTGTATGCTTCCCTGAAGGAGTATGCTTTGTTACCTGTGCTTACAAGGAAGCCATCTGGCGACAATCTACTTATGATGAAGCTCCCCTCAGTACATCCAGGAAAATCGCACTTAGACACAGCTAACGCTAGGGGTATCTACTATTGAAAGCTCTCTAAGATTCCTCTATTTTCTGAGGTTCGATTACCAACAAAGGAGAGTTTGCCTCTATGCTATCGCCCGGCTCGCAACTCATCTGTGTTATCTTGCCAGATATGGGTGCCTGAATTTCATTTTGCATCTTCATTGCCTCCAAGACCAATACTACGTCCCCCTCTGAAACCAAATCTCCATTTTCAACAGAACTAGATACTATTTTTCCCGGGATTGGAGATGAAACAACTCCCGATTTAACCGATTTTCTTGCCCCTTTGCGCTTCCTTGGATTATTTCGTCGGGCAGTACCATCAGTCTTGACTGAGAACTCATTTCCATCTACAATAACTCTCCAGACGTCTCCATCATTCGAAAGATGCACTTCAAACTCCTCTTCATCGATGATTACTTTCCTCTTGGTTGTCATTTAATCACCTTGACGAACTTCTCTTTGACTTGAAATTGGAAAGGCTCCTCCTGCCTATTGCAACTCTTCGATGATCAACAGACCATTCACTACCTGGGTCCCTTTGAGGAGAAGTTTGGAGATAGTCGCCTGTCGACTCTTCTAGCATTACTGCCACCATAGCAACTACCTTCAATTTTAGCAGTCTGTCACTATCCATGTCTACTCACCTAAAGTGGAATATTGCCATGTTTCCTTGCCGGCCTAACCTCTTCCTTTTCCAATAGTGCACCCAGTGCTTTAATCATAACAGTTCTAGTTTCACTTGGTTGGATGACATCATCCAGGTATCCCAGTGAAGCAGCACGATAGGGGTTTGCGAAAGTTTCGACATAATCATCTACCAACCTCTCTCTTTCTTGTGATGGATTACCCGAAGAAGCGATTCTCCTTCTGTGAATTATTTGCACTGCGCCCTCGGCCCCCATTACCGCTAATTGTGCAGATGGCCACGCGACATTATAGTCGCCTCTGATGTGTTTTGAGGACATAACATCATACGCTCCACCGTAAGCCTTCCTTGTGATCACAGTTAGCTTCGGAACAGTCGCCTCGGCATATGCATACAGTAGCTTGGCACCATGACGAATTATTCCGCCCCATTCCTGACTAGCCCCTGGAAGGAACCCAGGGACATCTACGTATGTAAGAATTGGAATATTGAAAGAGTCACAGAATCTAACGAACCTCGCCGCTTTTACAGACGCATCGATATCTAGACAACCTGCCAGAAATAACGGTTGATTTGCGACAACTCCAACAGTATGGCCTCCAAGCCTAGCAAATCCGACTACGATATTACGAGCAAACTCTGCTTGTACCTCAAGGAAAGCCCCGTCATCTACCGTCTCCTCAATAGCTCTCACTATGTCATAAGGCTCCTTCGGATTGGTTGGAACTAAATCCTGCAAGGAGTCACACGATCTATCAACTGGGTCATTTGTAGGTAGGACTGGAGCTTTTTGTAGATTATTGAGAGGGAGCATTCTGACTAAATCTCTAACCAGATCTAGTGCTGACTCATCGTCCCCAGCCGTGAAATGAGTCACTCCAGACTTCGTAGCGTGTGTCGCAGACCCCCCCAAATCTTCGAATGAAACCTCTTCGTTCGTTACTGTTTTGATGACCTCCGGGCCAGTTATGAACATGTGTGATGTCTGGTCTACCATTATCACGAAGTCCGTAATTGCAGGAGAGTATACAGCCCCTCCCGCGCATGGCCCCATAATTACAGAAATCTGGGGAATGACTCCACTTGCTCTGACATTTCTGAAGAATATCTCAGCATATGATCCCAGACTGGCAACACCTTCCTGAATTCTCGCTCCTCCACTATCATTCAATCCAATGACTGGGGAACCAGTCTTTAGAGCCATATCAAGTACCTTGCAAATCTTTAATCCATGCATTTCTCCCAATGACCCGCCATATACCGTGAAATCCTGCGCAAAGCAGTATACTGTCCTCCCACCAATTGTGCCATGGCCACAAACGACCCCATCTCCAGGAATCACATTCCTATCCATGTCAAAGTCCCTGCATCTATGCTCAACTAGTGGGTCTATCTCCATGAAGGAATCATCATCAAGAAGTAACTCAATCCTCTCTCTAGCCGTTAACTTGCCCTTTGAATGCTGTGCTGAGACTCTTGCTTGACCCCCTCCAGCTACAGCTTGAGCCTTACGTCGGCGAAGCTCACTAACCCGTGCATCTTCCGCGCCCATGTCCCTCCATCCGTCGGGACCTCAATATGCATTCCTGATGATATCCCCCAAATTTGCGTCTGCGGTTGTTTCAAGGAGGGCAACCGACTCGCGGATGTCGAAGTATGAAGATCGTAATGGCGAAACCAGGTCTCGATGGGCATGACAGGGGTGCAAAGGTCATCGCTAGGGCCTTGAGGGACGGGGGTCATGAGGTTGTGTATACCGGACTAAGAAGGACTCCCGAGGAAATATCGAGAATAGTAATGGACGAAGACGCAACCGCTCTAGGATTATCTACTCTATCAGGTGCTCATGATGTTCTAGTTCCCAGAATATGCGAGCTATTGAGGGAATCTGGGATGGGACATGTCATGGTTTTTCTTGGAGGAATAATTCCCGAGAGAGATCATGAAAAGATGTTCTCGGAGGGAGTTAGAGCTATTTTCGGACCAGGCTCTAGGACCGAAGAAATACTTGCTTTTTTGGGAAAGTCTGAATCTAGAATAGAAAATAATCAGCCGGTTGGAGTCTTTAATGATGATGGGTGGCATTGGAATTGACCGAGAAAGAAAAACTCCTACATTCGGCCTTGGAAGGTAGCAGGAGGGACCTCTCGAGACTACTTTCTATGATTGAGAAGGGAGAGGAACTTTCTATGCCCGAAAGAGAAGAAAATCCTGATTACATGATTTTGGGGATTACTGGCCCTCCAGGAGTTGGAAAATCTACGCTAGTCGGGAGGATAATCAGCTACTGGAAGGAAAGGGGAAAGAAAGTAGCCGTATTAGCAATAGATCCATCCTCCCCTCGTACAGGGGGTGCACTTCTCGGAGACAGAGTGAGGATGGATTCGGCAAACTCGGGCGAGGGGGTTTTCGTTAGGTCACTATCGACACGTGGAAATCCCGGGGGAATCTCTGCATCCTTGATGGCTATGTCAAAATTATTGTCATGTTGTGGCTGGGAGAAAATCATTATCGAGACTGTTGGATCCGGGCAGTCAGAAATCAAAATAGTAGCATTCGCGGACAAAATCGTTCTAGTGGATGGACCAGATAGAGGAGACATAATTCAGGCTGAAAAGGCTGGAATTATTGAGCTCGCAGATTTGGTAGTAGTGAATAAATCAGATGTGCCCAGCGCACTAAAGGTAGCTGAAAATATTAGATCAGCATTCTCTTTTAGCAATGAAAACGATTCACCCGAGGTGCTACTGGTATCTGCCGAGAGGAATGACGGAATTGAAGAAATGATGGAGCTAATTCAGAGCTCCGAGTCACCATTGTGGAGGAGTAGGATAAAAATTAGAGAGAGGCTCCTATCCTTGTGGGACCACCGCTTGATGTCGTCCCCGAAGCTAAATCAAGTCATAGATGATATAGAGACCGGAAGTATTTCACTTGAAGACGGTTTGGATATTCTATCTGGGTGAAGAAATGAGTGATGTGCTGGAAAACTTCGAAACAGATCATGTAAAGCACTCAATCGGAGGGCTAGGAGGGCACGCGCTAAGAAGGGCCACTCACATGATTATGGCCCTTATTCCGCTGATTTACTATTCTAGGGGCCAAGACTTGGCAGACTATGTAGGATTGAATCCTGAGCAGTTGGTAAGCTCGGTTGTAATAGTCATCCTATTGCTGGAAGCACTGAGACTGAAGCTCGGAATTGTGATAATTGGGCAAAGGGAATATGAGGCAAATCAAATCTCAGCTTTGGCATGGGGAGGTTTCGCAGTTGCATTAGCATTATTGATTTCTCCTGATGGTGGGAAAACCGGTTTAGATGCGGGCCTATATGGGATTCCAATAATATTTGGACTAACCTTTGTTGACCCCATAATGGGTGAAATTAAGAGGAAAAAACAGGACTTAAAAATGGCAATTTACGTTGGATTATTGACATCATATGCGGTGTGGATGGGATGTCATTTCTGGATTGAAACTCCTATACTAGCATCACTATTACTGGCCCCTCTGACTGTAGCCGGAGAAGTTCCAAAACTAAGGTACATTGATGACAATGCAACAATGGTTCTTTTCCCCCTCTCTGCATTGGTCATATTACTCCCATTCCTGTGATGGAAGGATGAGTTCGGGTTATGTTTACATTCAAATCTGTTTTGCGAAGTACATGAGCGACCCGAATGATGGGGAACTGAATCAATCGACGTACGTCATGGTCTGGGCCATAGCGTCCCTAGCGTCACTTGCAGTCTTCATAATTTACTTCTAAACGGGCTTTTGATTCTGTTTCTAGAAGTTCAATCTTCCTTGCTATACCACCGTCACCTGAATACCCTCCGATACTTCCATTATTGCAAATCACCCTATGACAGGGAACTTCTGGAGCATATGGATTCGAGGCACAGGCGTTCGCTACTGCCCGATATGACAAGGGCCTATCTATTGCTTGCGCTATTTGCTTGTAACTCCTAACTTCCCCAAATGGGATTGTGAGTACCTCATTCCAAACCAATTTCTGGAAATCCGTACCTTGCATATCATTCATGTTCATCACTGGGGGACTCCATTCTGTAACCTTCATCCATTCCCACTATCTCATAATTGGAGGGGAATAAAGCGATAGCAACCCCTCCAATCATACAACCAAGACCTAGCCAAAACTGTCCAGTGATCATCATCTCGAGTGCGATAGCGACTAAAACCAACCCTCCTACATTCGATATCCAAACTAAATTTTTGAATGTAGAAAGTGATACCCCTGTAGTCCTATCCGTGCGCTTGGGGCCGAACTCTGCTCCGAACCTTATTGGGTCATCCTCTCTCATGAAATCACCTGTCGATCATTATTATGGCATCTGTCGGACAAGCCAGTACGCACAATTGGCAACCAGTACAAGGGTCTCTCAAAACCTTCGCCTTCCTGTTCACATCTATATTCAGGATAGGGCTGGCTAACGGGGTGTCATATAACTCGATTGCATCATCATCACACACGATAGTGCACTGGTCACATCCTATGCATTGTTCCTCTTTGACCCAAGCCACAGCATCTTCGCCTCCTTTCAGTTTGGCTTGATCTTCTGATTTCCTAGCGTCCAAAAGCATTCTAATCCGACGTTGCTCGGATTTTCTTCTAGCCAACAAATCTTGGATATCTGTCACTGGAAACCCCTCCTAATATCTACTCTCAATATGCCGGTCCACACATCATTAATTTAACCATGTTTCAATAGCGAGCATCATGAAGCCCTCTGACCAGCCTTGGTTCCATGATCCACTTAGCATATTGGGGCTCTTTCAAGGTGTAATAATATGGGCTGTCATGGCATTCTTCATTTCCTTGGAGGTTGCGTGGATTTCTCTCGCTTGTGGAGGGATTATAGGAATTTTCCTTTGGTTGACTGCGCTTGGCTACCAGCGATATAGCGTAGCCAGGTTTACAATATACGGTATAATACTCAATGCTGGACTTTCGTCATATTCAGCATGGGTGGCATTTCTCTAATTTTCATCTGCGACCTGCTTCTACCTGCCTAGCTAAGAAACTCACAACATCCAAAATCTCGAAGTCATGCTTCGGGTCCCCTTCAAACTTGAGGCATTCGAAGTGGGAAACGCACTTCGGGCAAGAGGTTAGCATAATATCGGCCCCTGTAGCATTCACCTCTTCGAACCTCTGAACTCTAAGAGCCCTGCTGTTCTCATTGCAACTCATCATACTTGAGACTCCACAGCATAGTGCGTCCTCTCCATGATGTTCCATCTCGACCAGATCTACACCCTCCACACCCGATATCAGGTCCCTTGGCTGGTCATAGATGTTCATTTGCCTACCAAGTCTACATGGGTCATGGAAAGTTACAGTAACATCTTCTTCTGACCTCAGATTCATGTCAAAGCCATTTTCGACTAGGAACTCAGTAGTGTGCATAACTTTCATGTCTTCCAGCTCGTAGTCCATAGCAAATGTTCTGAAGCACTCGGCACAAGATGTGACTAGAGTATCAATTCCGCTCTCGCCTAGTTTCTTCTGATTGTATGACTTAAGCTTCTCAAAAACCTCGGTCATTCCCTGCCATTTCTGATCATGACCACAGCACTTCAAGAAGTCCCTTCCTAGGTATGTAACGTCTTCTCCCATTTCTTCAAAAAGGGTAAATGCAGATGTGGTCGCATCCCCAAGATTCATAGTGCCTTGATTCACATGACTGAAAATCATCTCCTGGTCGAGGTAGTCCACGCATCCAGGGTAGTATCCGATATTCGAATCAATTGGATAGTCCTCTATCGACATAAAGTCTTCATCGGCGTCCTCTTCTGCCTCAGCGGCCAAAACTGCCTGAAGTACAGTATGGGGAATTTCTGCTGCGGGAGGCCCCCCGACGATCATATTCCTCCTTATGTCGACATATGAGTCATAGTCCACCAACTGGGGACATGCGTTGGTACATGCTGAGCATGTCAGACATGAGTAAAGAGGGACGCCATCATCCTCATTGTTCCAAGTATTGTAAATGATGTTTAGTTTGTCACCTGAGTTGAAAAGCCTTACAGGACATGCATCGTCACAAAGATCGCATCCATAGCACTTATTCATTTCATACTCATATCCTCTAGCCATACTCCTCATTAGCATGAAGACCAATGCTCCCACTCCTAAGCAAGGAACAAATAACGAGTAAATCAATTTCGCATCCAAGCTCTTCGGATTCTTCTCAAAGGTCGGGTTTTCCATGTACATGGTAGACAACGTCTCTAAATCCATGGTTGACTCCGACCTAACTAGTGCAGTACCATCTTCATTCAGAAGCAATGGCTGATATGATATTACAGAGAAGCTTGTAATGACTTCCACGGAATCATTAATCCCCTGCGAGGTAGTTTGGAAATCAACTGTATAACTTTGCCCGGAATCGAGGTAAATGCTTTCTGAAATGCAACCATCAGTCCTCCAAAGTTCTGATCCTGCAGAGTCAGTGAGCACGAGGCTTTGACTATGTGTCCCTGCTGATCTTACCGACGTTCTGAATAGGCAACCTATGTCAGTTGGTACTTCTGATACTCCCAAGTCCTCTACCTCAAAGGTGAAACTACTGCTGTAAACCAACTCAGATCCATCTTCCAAACCAAAGAAAGAAGCCCTATCCTCTGCGGAGTTTCTTCCAGTTTCGCTGTCCGCATGCCCATTGTCCCCATTGAAATCAATAATTTTGAATTTTGTTGGTTGGTATATTCCCCATTTGGACCAATGTGTGGCGGCTATGACACACCAATCAGCTACATCCTCTCCTTCGGCTAAGCTATTCCAAGCAGCCAATCCCTGACTCTCTTCATATGGTATGCACTCATCTTCCCATTGGTCCCAGACATTTCCTTCTTCAACGTGAACGAGAGTGTCTGATGGTTGAGCTCTGAGGGCATCTAAATCTTCCATATCGTCCATCGCCCCTAGTCCTCCATAGTCCCAGAATCCATTTTCATAGACAGGCCAAGTTACTACTGAAATCAGAACTGCAGCAATTAGGGAACCAACCGCTACTTGTCTTCCTATGCGGGGAGTCACTCTGGATCCAACAGAGTTTAGTAGGAACTTCCTAGTTGGGAAGTAAATTATGGCGAATAAGAAAATTCCAGTAAGTATCCAAGGTACGGCGTTGAAAACTTCTGCAGTCCAAGGGGCCTGTCGGCCACACATCAATTCTGAATGTGATCCCGTGAAGCAGTAATCACTACGGTCCTTGGCGTACAAGTCTAGGAATATGTTGATTGAGAACACCGAGATGAACCAAACATGTGCGAGGTAGACTGCACCAGCGGTAGCGAACCAGGGGTCCTCAACCCCTCTCTTCTCTCTACCGGGGAGAAATGGTGGCAATGCCAAGATTCCAACTGGGAGCCCGGTAATTGCAGCGCCCCACCATGCAGCATTCCAGTCTATCACCGGAGCTCCTAGGAATTCACCAATAGGGCCGGCAGGAATGACGAACTGAGGGAGATACTCCCCCCATCTGAGATATCCATATGAGAAAAGAACATACCAGTCCGGGAATACGAATCCAGCTTGAGCGAATGGATCTGCGGCACTATGCAAAGGAGGTGGAATGAGCCATGAATAGAATGCTATTGTCATCACAATGGATGCGAAAATAATGGTATCCCTGAGTACTTCTGTGGGCCAGAAAGGATGTCCTGTGAAAGTCCTCCTCCTCTCTTTATCAGCTTCAAGGAGCTTATCTCTCTCGCTGATGTATGTGTCAGCGATTCTACCAAATCTCTCCATCATCCCCATAATATCAACCTCAGTGTGGCTCCGCAATTCCTTGTGCCCAAACTATGAACAAGTGAGCAAGAATTAGAGTTGTGACTACAACAGGTAGGATGAAAACATGAAGGAAATACATTCTTGTTACTGTTTGGCCGGTCACGGTAGTACCAGCAAACATGGCTGTGGCGACCCATCCTCCGATCAGTGGAGTAGAGTTGGCCATGTTAATTCCGATAGTAGCCGCGCCAAACGCCAGACTGTCCCATGGCAGCAGATATCCTGAGTAGCCAAAGAATATTGTGAAGAACATCAAGGCAACACCAATTAGCCAATTAAGCTCACGAGGATTTCTGTAGGCCCCGGTAAAGTATACCCTGCACATGTGCAAGAAAACGGCGGCGACCATGAAATGTGTGGTCCAATGGTGGATGGATCTAATGATGTAACCGAATGGGAGTTGGGTCATGATGAATTCCATACTACTGTAGGCGGGAGTCGGATCCCCCTCCCCACCTGGGACATAGTACAGTCCGAGGACAGTGCCAGTAATCACGAGAATTACAAACGCGAGGAAAGAAATTCCTCCGAGGCAGTACAGAGGGTACCAGTACCATATTATTCTGAGCTTGTATTTCTCAGCATGTGTCATCGGCATCTGTCTGTGCATGCCGTAGTATGCATCTCTACTCATCCCCCAGTAGTCTTGAATTCTGAACCTAGTATCCAACCAAGAGAAGGCCCAGAGGAAGGTCTTCTCGGCCAGCCCCATACTACTTGCACTTGTTTCCACCGCTCGGAGGATATCTTTTCTCGGCATTTCTTCCCTTTCCTTTCTGAGAGTGAGAGCCACTATTACAACAACCAAAGTGATGAAAACCCAAAGGAACCAAAATTGAATCATCTTACTCACCTCAGTCGCAGTATGTGTACCAATCCTTGAAATCAGGCAATGCCTCTATCAAATCTCCGTTAAGTACGAAGGGTATCAGTGGCATCCCCATTGGTGCCGGGCCCCCGGCCCTCTTAATACCAATGAAATCAAACTCTGCCCCACTAGATCTGTTTCGTGCCCTATTTTTTTCAATTACAGTCGGGTCGAATCTAGATGAATGGCAGATGCAGAATAATTTATTTCCGCCAGAGTCGGTGCCATTTGGAACCCACTGATCTTCGGTAAACTCGTTCGTTACTAGTTGCCACCCAGGAATGCAACAGAGATGCGTGCATCTGGAGAAAATGAGGATTAAATTATCATGAATTGACAGTGCCTCATATTGAGGGTCCTCATCAAGCTCATATCCCGAGCCGACATATTTCCCATCCACCGTGTAACCGTCCATAAACTGGAATCTGGGTTTATCTTGAATGAGGTCAGAACCCTTGTTTTCTTCGTGAGGAACGTAAACAGCATTCACAGGCATTCCCGACCACACCCCTTGAGCGGCTGACATACCCGTTGAGGAACTTGATGCCGCATCAACAAACGATTGATATGTCATAGGCTCCAAGTGCTTGTCTCCATACCAGACTGAATCCTCAGCCCCCGTTGGGACCCAATATCTGACAGCAGTGTCCCCTCCTGAGGTATCTGATTGGCCCATAAGGAGTGCAGCAAAACCTACGCTGGTTAGGCCTGCCATGGTAATTACTCCTGCCGCTGTATTGAAGGAATGTCTCATAAATTGCCTCCTGTCAATCATGTGCGCGTCCGAATCGTTACCTTCGTCACCTTCCGAAGTATCCCTGAGAGTGAATTTCCTTGCCATGTTCTAGACCTCATATTTTTTCCAGGATTCGGGATCCTTCGCTGTGATGTATTTGTTTCTCCTGCTCTTAACTATCACTATGTCCGGCATTACATACTTCATGTATATCATACCCAAGATGATCACCGTCAGGAGAAGCATCCCTAGGAAGAAAGAAAGCATCTGCTGGTCCCATTTGTTGTAAAGCCCGTATGATAGTGATCCAGCCCAGTATAGTGACCACACTATTCCCCATAGGCCAACTAGGATGATTAGCCATGAGTCCCCTGACGGAGATACGCTGGCCCTTACTATAGAGCCAGCTGGAGCCTCGTTAAACACACCATGTTCTATTGCCGACTCATACGCTTCTTCGGATAACGATATGCCGTCCAAGGCATCTCTAGCGTCTTCTACACTTACCTCTCCAGAAGCTACTTGCCTCAGCATCTTCATGACCACATCGTCTTTCATTACTGATCACCCCTTCTCTGATGCTTTATCCTCAACCTCAGCAAGTTACTCCTTCCCTCATAATGCCTAGAAAAACCGTATCTCAACATAAGGCCGCAGAAAATAATCACAATCACAACTGCCGCGAATCCAAGCAGGCCTAGCCAATGAGCCCTCATTCCAGCTCCCATGTGATGTAAGTCTACGCCTTCTTCGACAGGGGCAGGGGGCTCTATATCCCCATTTCCGACGAAGACCGTGCGGACTCCGCCAAATTCGCCTTCATCCATGGAAGCGCTGAGACGGTTCCACCTATCGAGTTGTGAAGGAATACCATCCCCATTCACGGAATTTCCAGCTAGCCATATGGTCACCACACCCGTTCCCTCTGGGGGGGCCGTCCATATGATGTACCACATTCTGTCTGGGGCCTTGGATCCAGAGTTACTATGTGTTAGAGATGTAACTTCATCTTCCCAATTGTAAACTAAAGCTTCAGATCCCGCTGAGCCAGCTAGGGAGCCACTACTAACTCGCATCGAGAATCCACCGGTATGTGATGCGGTATCTGCAGGAGGGCCTCCGATAATCTGAATAACCATCTCGTATGACTCGCCCGGCTCATATCTGTAAGGAACATCGGTCAGGATTAGAGTCACGGAATTATCTGGCTCATCAGCATGGCATGTGCATCCTGCTAGAGCGACATCGCCCTCGTTGTTTGCATCCCCTCCTATTCCGGTTGGATTGGCCTGAGAGCCTCCAGCGGCAAGTACAGCGACTATGCTGATAGCCAGCATCTTCCTCACTGTGAGCACACTAGACGCCATAGGCAACACCCTTGTTGAACATGCCACCTGAAAGGGGGCTATTAACGTTGCATTGTCGGACTGTCAAACCGAACCCCGAAACATCCCAATTTGTAACTTCCATGGTCACGCCAAACTAATAGGCTGAAGCCTCAAGGCAAACTCATGTCAGGGCCAGTTTGGAGGAATGTATACAGTCTGACGGACAATCAAATTTCCATGCTTGACATGGCCGAAGACAACATGGAAATGATGAAGCTTGGACTGGCTGAAAGGATACTAATAGACATGCTTGAAGATGATCCAAAGTGTATCCCAGTTCTGAATGTCATGGCACACTTTCAAGGAAGATATATTTCCGATTTCGAGAAAGCAGTGGAATACTATGACAGAGTCCTGGAACTGGAACCAGATAATGCATGGGCTAGGGATGAGAGGAGACGTTACCTCAGATATTCGACCTATGATTAAGCAATTCTATACGCCTGCCCCATACTCGAAGCTCGTGCAGGATGGCGAGGTCCTTGTTGTGGGAGTGGGAGGCATAGGTTGTCTGTGGGCAGTAGAGGCACACTCAGGATGCCCAAATTTAGCAGAATTGTTGTTAATTGATGCTGATGAATCTTCCTTTGAAGGTGCTAGCGATGCAAATTGCCTATTCTTAGATTCGGGAGGCGAGGGACGTGGAGCTGCTGCACTTCCTTCAATGGCGATTCACAGGCTCAGGGATGGCATGGAATCAATCTCCGATCTTCTCGATAGGGCAGAGGTCATGATTTTGATGACCGGTTTAGGTGGGGGGATGGGGTCAGGAGCCTCAGGAGAGCTGGCCAGGATGGCTAAACAATTTGGCTGTTTGGTGCTTTCAGTAGCCGGACTCCCCTTCGCAGAGCAACCACTCAGATGTTCGATTGCGGAAGAAGCACTGCCTTCGTTGGAGGCAAACTCTGATGTGTGCATCAGGGTGAGCATGGAGCGTCTAGCTTGGCAATCGAGGAGAAGAAAGACCAACTGGATGATAGGATCAGGATGGATAGGGGAGCTTGTCGAGGGATTAGTAACTACACTTGCCAGTGTGGGAAGGATCAACCTCGATCTAATGGATATGAAGGCAATAATCAATAAAAAAGGAAATGCTACTCTGATTGTGGGGACCGGCTCATCTGAAAATCCCAGCTCTGTAGTCGAAATGGCCAGAAACTCCCCCTTGAATGACGTCACCATTGAGGGTGCAAAGGGGTGTATGATTCAGGTTGAAGGCGGGCCTGATATGACTCTCTCCCATCTCACGGAATTGACAGATACATTCGTATCCCAGATGGATCCTGATTGCCAAGTCATCATGGGAGCTAGGGTAAGCGACGAAATGATTGGAAAACTCAGGCTTGTGGCTGTAGTGAGCGGCATTTAGATTCGATTAATTAACTCACTTGTACTCCCAAGGCCATGGCAAAGCTAAGCAAGGCCAAAAGGGGGAAAAACAGGTGGATAGGAATCATTGTCACAAATCCCTCCATTACTCGGTCTGAAATGGGGAATTTATTGGAATTAGGTTTGCAGGGGATAAGCTGGAAGCTATTCGATTTTCACCAGCATGGAAATCAGAAAATAGCCATAATCAGGACTATGTTGGAAGATACATCGGAAGCTCGTGACAGGGTCAATTCAATTGAAGGGCTATCGACCACTACCACCTCAGGTAAAATTAGGTTGGTAAGAGAAAGACTCAGTCGGTAACGACGTTATTGCCAAACCCCCACACTAGGCCGTCGGTGGTCGAAAGAGCCTTCCTTTTACCTCTGTCAACAATGTGTAGAAACCCATCAGTGTCAATGCCCACGACTCTGACCTCCTTTCCCTTGTATCCTACCCTTTGTCCCCTTGAGAGCAATCTAGAAAGTGCCTTCCATGAATCGATTTGCAGTGACAAGGGGCTGTTATCAGGGATCCTGTCATCTTTCTCAATTATCGAAGAAACCATAGAATCCACGCAATCAAATATGAAGTCCCTTGGAAGTTCACCCAGAGTGTCCCTCCAACCCGGGCAAAATTCCCCCTCAACTGTTCTACTGGTTGAATTGATTCCGATCCCCAATCTAAAACCTCTATCCGAGCTATTAGCCTCGATTAGAATGCCACCAATTTTCTTTCCTGTAGCAGAAACAAGATCATTGGGCCACTTCAAGTCGCAATTAATCAAGCTAGAAACTGAGGCCCCTACGGATATCTGAAGTAACCCAGGAGAAGGGAGCTCTGAGATTTCTCTATTTATCCTCCATGAGGCAATTAAATCCCCCTCCTTAGATTCCCATATGGATCCTCTCCTGCCCCTTCCCATTACTTGATTGTCTGTGACAATTCTCTGCCAACCTTCTGCAGGAAGGTCAACGGAATAGTCCATCGTGGATTCACAAGAGTTGACCTTGACTGCGGGTATCCCAAAGCCCGTTTTCCAAAGGCAAAAGACCCCTAGTTTTTCATCCCCCATCCTGAGTGAATCCATAATTCTGCAAGACCAACCAGAGTTGGACCAGTCTGAAGGCGTGCTGGGGCTGTCAGGCTCGATCCTGAAGAGCGCAACTACGACTATATTCTCGCTCCCATGATTGTTTAGGTATTCCAAGAGCTCGAAAGACCAACCCTTGCCACCTATGTCACTCATGGAAGCCTCCTCTATTGGTTCTAGCAAAGGCTCTCCTTCTTCCGGCGGGGATAGGTAGGGCAAGTTCCAGACTACCAGCTCAACATCATCAGGTATGCGCCATCCACTTTCCCCCAGCCCCCCTTCGTCTATCACAACAGAACCCGAATATCCTAGCTTCTCGATATTCGCCCGTGAGCAAGCCACCGCATAGGGATTTATGTCATAACCATGGACATTCCAACCCATTTCAGATAATGCCATTGACACAACCCCAGATCCACAACCTATCTCGACAGCCTTCCTCCCCCTGCCCTTTATTTTAGACAAGGTTCTGCAGATTAATTCAGTATCCTCTCTCGGTGGATACACACTCGGTGCTAGGTCGACGTCCCATGGCCCGAATCTTCCCGAACTGAAGCTGATAGTTTTGACCCCTCTCATCAGAATTTCCTACCAACATCGATTTTTTGTCAGCAAACCTTATTTGTGCCCCACCTAAATTAGGTTTGCTTCCGGTAGTTCGGGAGGCCAACAGCCCCAGTGCCAGCCATGCATTTTCCGGTATATTCAAAAATGCCCCTACGGTCCAAGGATAGCCCAGCATCAGCCATGGGCCTGTAGCTTAGTCAGGTAGAGCACCGGGCTTTTAACCCGGTGGCCGGGGGTTCGAATCCCCCCGGGCCCGCCTGTTCAGCTACGGGACCATGGTTGAGAAAGGGCTGTGGGGAGTGTGGAAAATGGCGGTAAAAAGCTCAACAAAGAAGAGGCTCATCGAACTAGGCGTTACAGAAGAACATGCCCACAAACTTGCGGATGACGCAAATATGGATGCTATTAAGCGAATGACCGTTGAAGAAGTAGCCAAGAAGGTCGGCTTAGAGTCAGGGGCATCTGAGCTAGAAAATATCATGGGAATTATTAGGGAGCAGGCAGCCTCCAGGAGAAGGAGTAGGTCTGGAAGGATAACAATATCCAGAACGGCCCTTTTGGATGAAGATATTCCAATTGGAGAGGACAGGTTCAATGTACTGAATCACCAACTTGTTCCACACCATTCTCTAGTTCCCGAAGAGGACGAAGCATCTGAACTCTCTCCTTGGGGACTAATGGAAAAGGGCGACAATGGAGAAGACAGACTGGCAAAGGAGCTACTGCCAAAGATTCTGATAACCGATCCTTCCGTCCAAGCATTGAAGGAAATGGAGGAGGCAGATAGAGCCGACCTTCCTGCTGGATGGCTAAAAAATAGAGTTGTAAAGATTTTCAGATACAGCAGATCTGCTGGAGCGAGTACAGCCTACAGGCTAATAGTGGAGAGTAACTGAGGGGGAATATTATGAAGGAAATTGTTGAGAGTTATTTCGCGCACAGAAGTATGGTAAACCATCAGCTTGCATCATATGACGATTGCATCCCAATCGGCGATGGTAAAGGAAGTAGGATGGAGAACATAGTCAAAGGAATTCGCATAGGAAGCGACGACGCATTAGTGGATGTTCCAGGAGGAGAAGACGCTGGGGGGATGATCAAACTGGACGTTCTCGACAAAGAAATCTATATTCGCATGAAGGGCATTAGACTAGGGGCTCCAACTGTCAGGGAAGCCAATGGCGCTGAGCACCCCGCTACGCCTTTGGAATGCCGACTTAGGAAGCTGACTTACTTCTCACCTATCTACATGGACTTCAGGATATACAGAGATGATCTGCCCCCATCATCCACAGATTCCGACATCGGCTTTATTGAGGAAGAGGGAGTCCACATTGGAAACCTCCCAATTATGGTCAGATCAGGAAGGTGTAACCTACATCCAGATCACATCGCGGGAACTCAGGAGAAGTCGCTAAAACTCTCTCCCACCACATCCGCTGAAGATGCCCAAAGACACAAGGAGCTACTTAGGAAATCTGGTGAGGACCCACTCGACCCCGGTGGTTACTTCATCATTAACGGAACAGAAAGGGTACTCATCTCAATGGAAGACCTAGCTCCAAACAGAGTCACCGTAGAAAAGAACAAGAAATACGCCCATGAGACAGAGGTTGCCAAGATATTCTCACAGAAAGACGGCGTCAGGAAGCCTATCAATGTAGAAAAGAGACGCGATGGTATGCTAATGGTAAAAATCCCAAGCGCAGGTACTACTGCGATCCCAGTAGTCCTCCTAATGAGGGCCCTTGGGATGGAGAATGACAGGGATATCTTCTCTGCTATCGCAGGGCCAGTAGAGGCAATGAAGTACACAGTCGCCAACCTGAATGATGTCAAAGACAACCCAGAATATGGAGTGGATAATACTGAGGAGGCAATAGCATGGCTTGAGAAGAAATTCGCGGCTGGCCAGCAGAAGGAATACAGGGAATCAAGGATTCAGAACCTCTTGGACAAGGAGCTACTGCCCCATCTCGGCTCAGACGAATCCGTGAGGACCAAGAAAGCAATCTTCCTTGGAAGGATTGTAAGGCAGGTTCTAGAGATGGCCATCACCAACAGAGACCCCAACGACAAGGATCATTATGCCAACAAGAGAGTAAGGCTCGCTGGAGACCTAATGGAAGACCTATTCAGAGTTGGTGTTCAGGGCCTTGCAAGAGATCTGAAGTACCAACTAGAGAGACATCACAACCGAAAGAGAGAACTCAAAATCAACTCATGCCTTAGGCCGGATGTTCTAACATCGAAAATTATGCATGCACTAGCCACAGGAAATTGGGTTGGAGGAAGATCCGGAGTTAGCCAACTCCTAGACAGGACTACTTATCTTGCTTCGCTCTCTCACATGAGAAGGGTTACCAGTCCCCTCGTTAGGAGCCAGCCACACTTCGAAGCCAGGGACTTGCACCCAACGCACTGGGGCAGACTTTGTCCAAACGAGACTCCCGAAGGACAGAATTGCGGTCTTGTGAAAAATGCAGCGCAAATGATAGATGTTTCTGAGGAAGTTCCTGAAGACGACGTCAAGGAGTTACTAGTAGAAGCAGGAGTTAATCCCAATCCAGAAGGATGGGCAGATGGTACCAGAATTCACGTGAACGGGGATATCTTCGGCCTTCACAAGAGGCCCAACAAACTAGTTTCACAATTCAAGAGGAGAAGACGTTCGGGCAGAATTAGGCCCGAGGTAAGTATCCGTCATGATACTGAAAACAGAGACGTTTTCATCAATACGGACAGAGGGAGAATAATGAGGCCTTTACTAGTTTTAGAAGATGGTACTCTGAACCTCGCAAAGTTCCACCTTGAAGCTTTGAAAACCGGTGAAATAACCTTCTCGGATCTTGTTTCATCAGGAGTCATAGAATGGGTAGACGCTGAAGAAGAAGAGGACTTACTAATAGCACCAAGGCCTTTCGACCTACCCGAGCTCTCTCCCAAGAACAAGAGGCCAATAGATCCGGCAAAGGTCGAATGGACAAATCTTGGAGATGAAGAAATTTCCAAAGCAAAGCTGAAAGTCGAAGTAAAGATGCCCGATGGGTCAACTGCCACTGAGAAGTTTTCAGTACCTTTGAACTACCATCAAAAGGAAATCGATGCCCTCCGTAAGAAAGAGAAAAAGGACAACACGGTCCTAGTGTACACTCACGTAGAGATAGACCCCCAGCTCATACTTGGCGTATGTGCTGCTTTAGTCCCATACCCAGAACACAACTCCACACCCCGTGTTACAGGAGGAACAGCCATGGTGAAGCAGAGTCTAGGCCTTCCAAGCGCAAATTATCGCTTGAGGCCAGATACAAGAGCCCACGTAATGCACTACCCCCAGATCTCAGTTGTAGGGACAAGGGCAATGGATACCACCAATTTCAACAGCAGGCCGGGTGGACAGAATTTTGTGGTTGCAATTATGAGCCATCACGGTTACAACATGCAAGATGCAGTCATAATGAACAAGGCCTCAGTTGAACGAGGCTTAGGAAGGTCATCATTTGTCAGGACTTACAATGCAGAAAACAGAAGGTTCCCTGGAGGACAAGAAGAAAGAATCGAAGTCCCTGGTACCGGCCTAGATGAAGTCAAAGGAATGAAATCCTTCGATAGCTACGCTCATCTAGAAAGAGATGGCCTTCCAGTACCAGAAGAATTCCTATCGAGTGGAGGAGGTCCAGATTCCGCGGTTTTAGTCGGAAAAACCAGCCCTCCAAGATTTTTGGAAGAAGCACATGGGGCGTTCCTTCAAGCACAGGAAAGAAGAGAGTCTTCCATGATGGTCCGCCATGGTGAGGAGGGATGGGTCGACAACGTTTTCGTTACCGAGTCATTGGACTCGGGAAGGCTAGTAAGAATCACCCTCCGAACAAATAAGATCCCGGAATTGGGCGACAAATTTGCGAGTCGTCACGGTCAGAAAGGAATCATCGGCAGAATTGTCGAAGAAAGGGATATGCCCTTCACTGCGGATGGCGTCATCCCAGATCTAATCATTAACCCACATGCCATTCCCTCTAGAATGACTGTGGCTCACGTACTTGAGATGATTGGAGGAAAGGTTGGATCTCTTGAGGCCAGAAGGATAGATGGTACAGCATTTACCGGTGAAAAGGAGGACTCCCTGAGGGCCGGACTTCTGAGAAACGGTTTCAACCACACAGGAAGAGAGAACATGATTAGCGGAGAGACAGGTGAGCAATATCCAGCCGAAGTCTTCGTCGGGGTTATCTATTACCAGAGGCTCCACCACTTAGTCAGCAGTAAGTTACATGCCAGAAGCAGGGGAAGAGTACAGATTCTAACCAGGCAACCAACCGAAGGACGAGCGAGACAAGGAGGCCTCAGGTTCGGAGAGATGGAACGAGACTGTCTGATTTCCCATGGTGCATCCATGGTAATCAAGGATCGCCTACTCGATGAGTCGGATGGATGGCCACTAATGGTTTGTAATACTCCCAGATGCGGGCACATCGCATACTATGATTGGAAGAGGAGGACAACGGTCTGCCCTTCGTGTGGCGACCGAGCCGATGTTCATTCGGTCCAAACGTCCTACGCATTCAAACTACTCCTAGATGAAATGAAAAGTCTTGGGGTAGCTATGAGACTAGAACTGGAGGACAGAAGATGAGTGCCAAAGACGCAGCAAAGATTCCAAAGAGGATTGAGGCCATCAAATTCACATTGATGGACCCTAATGAGATTCGTAAAATGTCATCTGTAGAAGTTAAGACAGCTGATACTTACAAGGATGATGGTCACCCCTTCAAGCAAGGATTGATGGACCCGAAGATGGGAGTTATAGATCCAGGAGTCAGGTGCGAAACATGTGGAAACAAACACGATGAGTGCCCAAGCCATTTCGGACACATAGCGCTAGAGTTACCTGTTATGCACATCGGATTTACCAATTTGATCAAGACTGCCTTGAAGTGCACCTGCAACACTTGTAGCAAGATACTGTTGCATGACAAGCCAGACACGCATCCCGTGGATCCAGAGAAGTCAGAACAGGACTACTACAATGACAAGGTTAAGGATGTAATGATAAAACATGGAGTCGGATCTACAGAATTTAAGAACACCATCAAGGACATCGAGAAGGAGTGCTCAAGCAAGAAGAGGACAATATGCATGCATTGCGGTAGCGAGCAGGGGAAAATAATCCTCGATAAACCCTCAACATTCAAGGAAAAGAAAGAGAACAAGGGCGAGCACAAGCTCAATGCTCGTGACATCAGGGAATGGCTAGAGAGAATCCCAGACGAGCACCTAATATTCCTTGGAATGGACAAGGATGCAGCAAGGCCAGAATGGACTATAATGAAAGTCCTTCCAGTTCCGCCAATTACTGTAAGGCCATCCATTACATTGGACAGCGGAGATAGGTCCGAAGATGATCTCACTCACAAATTAGTCGATGTATTGAGAATAAACCAGAGACTCAGAGAAAACAGGGACGCCGGAGCACCACAGTTGATAGTCGAAGACTTATGGGAACTCCTTCAGTATCACTGCACCACTTACTTTGATAATCAGACTAGCGGAATACCTCCTGCCAGGCATAGGTCAGGAAGGCCCTTGAAAACACTCGCTCAAAGGCTGAAAGGAAAGGAAGGGAGATTCAGAAGTAACTTGTCGGGTAAGAGGGTTAACTTCTGCGCCAGAACTGTGATCAGCCCTGACCCCAATCTGGGAATCAACGAGGTTGGAATCCCGGTCCAAACTGCAAAAGAGCTAACTGTTCCAATCAGGGTCACAAGTAGGAACAGAGAGCAACTGAGGCAGATGATTCTTAGGGGCCCAGATGTTCATCCCGGTGTTAATTACATAATTAGGGGAGATAGATTCAGAGTAAGAATTACCGATAGGACAAAGTACATATGGTCCGGTTTCAGATGCCTCAATCCCCAATGTCACTCAGGAAGCGAGGATGAACCATACAGTGGATATAGGCCTGATTTGAATGAAGTTCTGCCTGCTCCAAACTTCCTGCCCGGACTGGTCCTGAAACCACAAAAGAGGAGAAATTCTTTTGGAGAACTCGAGGAAGAGTGGGGCGTAGACCTGGATGCTACATTGTCCAACCTTAGGGGTGAGGACGAGAGAGGCCTACCTCTCCCAGAAAATGATCCAAGAGCAGCAATTCACTACAGGTGGAAGTGGGAAATGGAGAATCCCACCGAGTATTTGCCAGATTATCTGGAGGTTAATTGTCCCCATTGTGGTAGTCCCGAGATAGAGGATGAATATGGAAACTCAGTGGGAACGGATATCGAAGACAGATTGAGCACATTCGATCTCGATGGAAATCCACGTCCCGGAGTTGTGGTAGAGAGACACCTAATTGATGGCGATGTCGCGCTATTCAACAGACAGCCCTCGCTTCATCGAATGTCCATGATGGTCCACGAGGTAAGGGTAATGCCAGGCAAGACCTTCAGATTCAATCTGGCTGATTGCACACCTTACAACGCTGATTTCGATGGAGATGAAATGAACCTCCACGTTATTCAAAGCGAGGAGGCTAGGGCCGAAGCTAAGATCTTGATGAGAGTTCAAGAGCACATAATCACACCGAGATATGGTGGCAGTGTAATTGGAGGTATACATGATCACATTTCCGGAGCATACTTGCTGACGCACGGTGATAGGGTACTACCTAAGAATCTCGTAATGCAGGTGCTGGGGGACACCAACTGGGACGGAGAACTGCCTCCCGAGGTCGAGAAAGATGGAGTAATCGGCTACAGGGGCAGTGATGTTCTGAGTCTGATTGTCCCTGAAGGATTCAAGTTGGACTACATCAGTAGGATTGGCGACAATGTCAATGTTTCCAAAGGAGATGTATCAGGTACCATCGATAAGAGGGGAATTGGTGCAGAGGACGGAAGGCTTCTGGATGCTGTCGTCCACACACATGGACCAGAGGCGGGAGCTGAATTCCTGGATAGAATGACCAGGATGACTATCTCAATCTGCACTTCACTTGGATTTACAACTGGAATCGACGATGAGGACCTTCCTCCCGAGGCAAAGTCAGAGATCGCTAAAATAAACAAGCGGGGCAGTGATGCAGTCGATTTAGAGTTGGAGAAGTTCGGCAAAGATGGCAGAAGATACGAGACACGCCCAGGAAGGACCCCCTTGGAAACTCTAGAGGAGAACATACTAATGATACTAGATGAAGCCAAGACCGAATCAGGTAATGTAGCCAAGTCGTTCCTAGGTTCAGATAACGCCGCGGTAATGATGGCTACCTCTGGGGCCAGAGGGTCGATGGACAATCTTGCCATGATGGCCGGTTCAATAGGCCAGCCCAAGGTTCGTGGTAAGAGACTCGAAAGAGGGTACCAAGACAGAGTATTGGCACACTTCCCAAGAAATGCAAAGGGAGCTCAAGAGAAAGGATTCGTAGGCTCTTCCTTCAAACGTGGCCTTGAGCCGACAGAATTCTTCATGCTTTCTGTTTCTGGACGCGAGTCATTAGTCGATACAGCGGTAAGAACCGCCAAGTCTGGATACATGCAAAGGAGATTGATCAATGCCATGGACGACCTCAAAGTGGTAGACGATGGAATGGGCTCTGTCAGAAATACTGCTAACAGAATCATACAGTTCGAATACGGCGAAGATGGAGTCGACCCAGCTAGGAGTAGGGGAGGAAGGCCATTTGATGTGACAATGGTCTTAGATGACGCTCTTGGAGGTGAAAACTGATGGTCGTGAAGAGTGCAACCAAGAAAAAGCTCATGGATCTTCAGATCGATGAGGAATACGCCCATAAGCTGGCAGACGACAGGAAATGGGATGATGTCAAAATTCTGACTCCAGGTCAGATTGCGCAAATTTGTGGCATTGACTCAGGTACCGCACAGAGAATTAGTGACCTAATGGCGGCCTCCTCCAAATCTGCTAGAAGCGCCGCCGCCTCTACAGAGAAGACTGTAGTTAGGAGGAAATCTGCGGCAGCAAGGAGAAGAAGGAAGTCGATGCTACCTCTTGAGGGATTCGACGACGAATTCAAGATGGGTCAGATACTGAAAGATGTAGATCACAAAGATGACATCTATCAACAGCTACATTCAGCTTCTCTTAATGCTAATGTGAGCCTTACTCCAAGGATGCTCATGGACCTAACGGAAGGAATAAGGGCCAGAGGAATCAAGAAAATCACACCTTCTAAAGCAAAGAAGGTGATCGAATCAGCCAAGACCTCATTGGTAATGTCCCGGGCCGATCCCCATGAGGCCGTTGGAATCACTACAGCGCAGTCAATCGGTGAGCCTGGTACTCAAATGACGATGAGGACTTTCCACTATGCGGGTGTAGCTACAGTAAACGTTACACAGGGTCTTCCAAGAATTATCGAGATTGTGGATGCCAGAAAGACACCGAATACGCCCACAATGAGGATATATCTCAACGAGAAGAACTCGAAAGGTAAACCTCTCAGAACAAATGAGAAGCTTGTGAGGGAGATAGCCGCTGGACTTGAAGCTACAACTACTAGTGACATTGCAAACATCGATGTTGAGGTCGCCCAGAGGTATCTAAGTTTGAAGTTGAATAAGTCAAATATGAGACTGAAAAATATGAGTGGTGCAGAGGTTCAAGATAAACTTAGCAGGGCTTTGAGGCTTTACATACAGGCCGATAATGATGACAAACCTTCAGAGTTGAAGATCATACCTGGCATTGCGAAGAAACAAGACCTTGAAACACTAGCCACGGACCCTCCTACGTACACAGACCTCCTCCAGCTTGAAGATAAAATCAAGAAACTACAGTTGAAGGGGATTAGAGGGATTATAAGAGCCAATGTGCAGGCAGGTGAGAATGACGAGTACTACATCTCTACAATAGGGTCCAATCTTCCTAAGGTGAGCGAATTCGCCGGTATAGACAGATCAAGGACATATACCAATAATATCAATGAGATTCAGTCATATCTGGGCATAGAGGCCGCCCGGCAGGCAATCATTAATGAGATGTCAGACACTCTTGAGGGGGCGGGTCTTGATGTTGATGTCAGGCATCTTATCACTGTGTCTGACGTTATGACGAGTAGTGGAGAAGTAAGGGCTATTGGAAGGCATGGTGTTAGCGGTACAAAGCACAGTATACTAGCCAGGTCCGCCTTCGAAGTAACTGTCTCTCACTTGCTAAGGGCAGGTATCATCGGAGAGAGAGACGAGTTGAGAGGGGTAACGGAAAATATCGTAGTCGGGCAGCCAATAGCTCTCGGTACGGGAAGCGTTGATTTGTTCTACATTCCAGATGAGGCATGAGGTGAGAAAATGGATCTAACGAGAAATCTAAAACAGGCATTGAGTACTGGAAAAGTAATATTCGGCCAAAGGGAGACGATGGGGGCATGCTCTAAAGGGGATGCTAGGCTTGTCCTAGTAGCCGCAAACTGTCCCGAGGCTTTCCTCTCGGATATCGTAGATTCTCACCCAGGCGTTCCAGTACACAGGGTTCAGATGGTTAACAGACAGTTAGGTGCAGCTTGCGCGAGGCCTTTCTCAATCAGCGCACTCTGCATCATAGATCCAGGCCAGAGTGAATTGATGTCACTGCAACACAATATATGATGCCGATTTGCTTGTTTGCCTATGGTTACAGCGCACGCTTCAAGTCAGGTGACTCCTTCAGAGTGATTCGTGGAAGATGCAGTAAGGCAACTACTAAGCGCGAGAGGAGTCCGACTCGATCCTTCTCCCGGTATTGTGTCTTCTCCAGGCTTTTCTCTGTTGGGAGTAGCCGAAAGAGTACCCGAATTTGGTGAAAGGGGGGGCAATCCAGTAAATGTCTGGCACTTGGAATCCAATTTATTACCAGTAAGTATGGCCGAATTTGAAAGATGGGTCGTCGATGCTCCTCGAGGTAGGCATTGGATACTGAGCGAAAGGAAATTACCGGAAGAGTACACTTCCATATTGCCCCCTGGTCTGGAGATTGTAGTATGGGGGCCGAATGATATGTCAGTTTGGCTTGGAGAGGCTATTCTATCAGGTGAGCTAAAAGTCACTGCCCAAATAACTAATCTAGATTCCACACACACAGCCAATACCGATAGAGAGGGCCAAAATCATGACATGGCGGGCTCAATTAAACCGATTGTCGAAATCGAATCCTGGCTCACACAGAAAGGCTACGAAGGGGCATTGACGTATCCAGTTCTCCTAAATTGCATCATATGGAAAGTAGAGGGTACTATAGTCTCCCCAGCCGGTGAGTCTGAAGATAAAAAATGGATGATTCTTGAAGACCCCTGGGCATCAACAATATCTATATTTGATGGTTTTGATAATTCATTCCACTCGCCAAGTTTGAGAGTATTAGATCCCCCCCCATCAAGGTGGAAAGGAACTGAACAGATAAAATCCCTTCTGCCATCAATATTAGATTCCAGAAGACAGGGTAAGACGGAAGATGCAGATGGTTCGGTTAGAAGTATAATGCTAGAATGGTGGAGATTGGAAGCTAGCTCTGCAATAATTTTACCAAGAAATATCGGAATACCAGCATGGGTGGTCAAACTTGAGGGTAGAGAGGATAAAATCCTTCACGGACTTAATGGCAGGACGTACCCAATCGTCTAATTTCTCTGTAACGACATCAGCTCTTCAGTTGATAACGTGTCCCCAGACATCAACTTAGACATAAGATCGGAAACCTCAGTCTTATCCTCTGATTCTCCTACCTTCGTTCTTGATTCCATAGCCTTAACAATATCCTGAATTGAGTGGATGCACCTTAGTGAAACTATGTACAAGCTATGTATTGAATCTGCTTCCTTTTTCGACTTAGTCAGTCCGGAGTGAGCGGAATTAGCTAACTCTCTAAGCCTATCCACTTCCTCTGAGAGCTCTACCATCAGATCATGGGCCTCTTGAGCCTCGACAACAGCTTTCTCAACCCTATTGTGAGCTTCTTCTTGTGTCCTTTCAGCATTACGGACTGCGGATTTTAGATCACTTAACTTACCGCCGTCTTTGTTGAAGGCCTTTGCCTCCTTCAACTCCTGACTAAGCCTTTTCATCTCCCTGAAGAAACCCTTCTCGCTAGCCCCAGTGAATCCACCTCTCTCGTATTTTCTTTCCAAAGCATCCATTTTTGCTCTAATTTTTGATGGAGGAGGACCAGATCTGCGCGTTGTGCTTTCACCATTTTCCTCAAGCCTCGAAAGTATCTCTCTCAACTCAGTCCTAATTTGCTTCAGCTCGTCGGATTTCTCTGCTCTATCAATTTTCAGCTCCTTGACCTTTGTATTCGCAACATCCCGAATGTCTTTCTGAGACCTGACCTCTGAAATCAGCTCCTTGACCTGACGATTAACTTCATTCCGGGTATCTAGATATGCCCTGACCTTCGCATTCAGCTCATCTCTAAGCTCGCGCCTCTCTTCAAGACCAGACTCTAGAGCCTCCTTGACGGGAGAAAATACTTTGTTGATCTCTTCAAGCTCCAACTTCCTTCCTCCCTAATTACGAATCTGAACTGACATTTAAGCACATATATCTCAATCTTCCCTGTTTGTTGCAAGGTTTCCCTTTCTCGGCCCTCTCCGTGATACTCCAATCTTCCTCTTCTTTTTGGGTGTATCTGTTTTTCTCTCTATGGATTTAGCTCCAGAACTAGATTTACTGCCAGCTAGATCTGAAAGATTTCCAGAGCCCAATAAAGCGTCTAATTCAAGGGTGCTCAGAGATCCGCCTGTCTTCGCTTTCGCCTTAATTTCTGAGAATCTAACCTTTCTATTCCTTCCACCGGTCACCCTTTGGTATGACCTCACTCGAGAAAGCTCCTTCCGTAGAGATTTCCTTTCATTATCTATGGACTCTATCCTTTTGTCGATTTTTGAAATCCTTTTACTGATTTTCCTGACTTCGCCCCTATTCGCTTTGCCCTCAACCCCCGCTTCTGAGTCTGCACGTTCCTCCAGGCCTTTCCTTTCCTTTTTCCCCTCATCCAGTTTCGAAGTTATTTCCCTCATTTCCTTAGCTTTTACGACATATTCTGAATGTGCATTTTCCGACTCGGACTTTTTCGTTATCGAAGCCTGAATTTCAAAGAATCTTCTGAATGCTTCCAGTTCCCTCGGGAGCGTCGGGACTGCCGTTAGATCATTGTCTATTGTAGTCAACCTTCTATACGTCTCGGAAAGCCACTCCTTCAGGACCTCCATAGGAGGAGGAATTAGTTTGTTAACCTCGTCCCTTCTCTTCCTATGTGTATCCGCAGATTTTCTGGTCTCGTGAAATTTTCTGAGCAGGTCCCTTCTTTCTGAGTCCGCCTCTTCCATTCCCCCCACAATATTTCTGAGAACCCTGACCCTGTTAACTAAGTCCATCCTCTCGGCCCTAAGGTCCCTCCTCTCGCCTTCAAGTGACCCGAGCCCACGCTCAAGCTCGCTTCTGAGATCATGGACCTGATTTCCATCAAGATTTTCTAAATCCTGAAAAGAGTTCGAATTAATCCCTTCACTCATTCTTCTTCCTCCTTACCCTTCTTTCCCTTCCTCATAGCGAAGGAAGATGCCCCTCCAGACAAAACTCTGTTCATATCAATAAGCAGATCATCAAATCCATTTACTTCATCTCCAAATCCTGAAGAAACCTTGACTTCCCAGAGAGCTATCGCATCCGAGGATTGTGAATAAAGCTCTTTGGCTCTATCTAGTTGCCTTCTGGTATCCCTAATTTCTTCTTTTAAGGCTACCATTTTCTCATAAAGTGGCTGTGCCTTTTCTACGGCCTTCATCATTCTGGAGTGCGCTGTCTCTGAAGCTTTGAAATTAGAAACCATTATTTTTCTAGAATCGAGATATTTAGACATTTCTGGATTGGATGCCCGCCTCTCCTTGAGCCATTTCTCGTTCTGCTCAATTAGCTTCCTCCTCTTGGAAATTAGCCTACCCTCTTCTCTGTGGTCCAGAGCAGATGTCTCTATTGTGGACTCTATGTTCTCCAGCTCTTCAAGAAGCTTCATCTTCTTCCACTCGGGATCCAAATTAACCATTCCTCCAGTTTTTGATAGTGTGTCTACAGACTGTCTAACCTCAACCAGCTTTTCCCGAGCAATTTTCTGAGCAGTATTTCTTTTCTGCTTATTATTGGCAACAACATCATTTGCAGTGGCATGAGCTTCAACCGCCCTCTTAACTTTAGGAGCAAGGGCCTCTTCTTCAGCCTCCAGATTCCTAATTACGTTGGGCAACTGCTCCTCCAAGGCTTTCCATCGGGCCAGAAGGCCTTCAGCAAGCATCTCGGGTTTTACCTCCATCAACTGTTGGACGTCCATTGCAATCCCGCCCACCCGTGACCGTCGGTTAAAGGTCACTATGTGACCTTGGGAAGGGTTTGTTTGATACGCCTCCACATCTCGGAAGTTTTGAGGGACGGGTGTGAAGCATACTGCTAACTTTGCCATCGCTGTAGTTTTCCTCCTCCTTTTTACCGGTTCCGTTAGGGCAGAGGTGGAAGAGTCGCCTTCATTGACAATACAAGACTCTAATTTTTGGATTATAGAATCAATCGATCAGACAACATCATCCCCGAACGGTAATTCTACTGTATCTGACGGGGACTACGTTAGAATTTCAATGGAGGTCTACAATAACGTAGACCTTTCAATCAATGGCTCATGGGAGCTAAAGGTGCTTTCAAACGGTATCTGGCATACTTCGATGTTTCAAAATGAATCTTGGCTCCCTTATGAGACTAAAAGTCCAGAGATAACCATCGGCCCAATGGTCGAGGGTACAATATCCATGATGTTCGAAGTTAAGACGTTTGACCCCTCGCTAAACATATCCGTCACCAAGGACATAAGGGTGGCCCCAAATCCAATAATTTTCAGCTCAGCCGGGGACTCAGTAATTGCCATTACAGGTGAGCCCGCGTATGTCGGCGACAAACTGACTGGCTCGATTTTAGTCAAGAACCAGGGAGAGGTCGAGGGAACAGTCTTCCTACGGTTAACTCATGATGAGTCCTCGACCTCATACTACGGGCAAAATGTCACGATTAGTCCCGGTTCCAGTAGGGAGGTATCTGTTAATTTTGAATTTCCTACTCCCGGGATGAAAGAATTCAGATGGGATGTCATTAGTAGCATTGGAGGGGTCTCATTGGAACTAAATGGGTCACATAATCTCATTATCATGCCACAACAACAAGTACATTCTGGGATTAATTCTCTCGCTTGGACCATATCAAGTGGCATAGAGTTGGAATATTGGGTATCTCTTTCCGATGGACCTTCAAGGGAGATAGAGATCTCCATCGGGGAATATCAAGCGGGATTATTCACCGAACTTCAAAGTTTTCCGATGAAATTAGACCAGGGCGTCAGAAATCTCGATTTTAATATCCCCAATCCTGATAGTAATCTCGATAGAATTAGAATAACAATATCCCCTCTGGACTGGACATCCGGACAGATCGCAGATTTGTTCGTTGAACTCACAAGACCTCAACCAATTATCCAGATCACATCCTGTACGCAGACACCGGAAATTGTCGACATCCATGAAACAGTTTCCTTGGAATGTATCTTTACGAATATTGGCAATTCAGACTCGCTACCCGGAGATATAACAATAATGAGGGTATCTGATGGAATGTTATACGATGAGGCGGGTAAGAAATCAATTTCAATATCTACAGGAGAATCCAAGGTGATATCAACCTCCATCCAAGAATGGCAAAACGAAGGTTCAACCCCTCTTCAAGTGAGGTATTCTTCTGGGGCTACATTGACAACTGGCAACATAACAATCCAGGCTAATCAGGTACCATCAGAAGGTTTCAAACTGCCCTTTGACACAACTGCCGCTTTACTGGGGGCTGTATCTGGCGTTGTAATTATGATGGTCGCACTAGTTCTGTGGAGGGTGGCCACTGAAAGGACACCGTCAACAGTCACTGAGAGTAAGCCTTCTATCTCCAGAATAGAAAAAAGGAGGGAGTCCGATAAAATTGAGGTTTCTTGTCCGACATGTAGCCAGAGGCTGAGTATACCCGGTGGGCACGTTGGAAGAGTGAGGTGTCCAGCATGTACCAATAGCTTCGAAGTTGGCGTGAAAAACAATCCCGCCGTTGAAGGGAGTAGTATCGAAATTGAAGAACAGGTAGAAAAGGAGAATGTAACTGAAGAGAAATTTTTGAATTCCAGCTCGGATTCTGATATTCTTTCATGCCCCTCATGTGAACAGCTACTCAAGGTCCCACTTGAGAAGAGACCGATCATGTCCAGGTGCCCTGCATGTAGGACAGAATTCAAGGCGTTAAGAGGCGATTAGATGGTTGATCTCAGCGAGTTTGAAGAGATGTATTTGAAGAGAATTTTTGAGATCTATGACTCAGAGCCGAGTACGATAGTAAAGACATCTCAGCTAGCTAAAGTAATGCGAGTTAGCAACGCATCCACCACAGAGATGATACAGAGGCTATCAGATAGGGAGCTTCTAACCTACATACCATACAAGGGTTGTAGGCTAACTCCAGAGGGATTCAAGATTGCTGCACGAATAAAAAGGAGAGAGGGGCTATTACAGATTCTTCTGTCCGAGGTGGTTGGATTTGAAGGCGATGTGGATGAGGCGGCCTGCAAAATGGAGCATGACATGTCATCCGAACTAGAGGAGGCTATTGACAGGATGCTCGGATACCCTGAGAGGGCACCCGATGGAACAAAAGTCCCGGTTATAGAAAGGAATCTAGATCTATCTCCCAAGAAATACCTTCTTCCTCTCTCATACTTACCAGTCGGATCCACCTCCAAAATTGAGATTATCGCACTCGATAATACTGATCAGAAAACACTTGAGGGAATGGGCCTGGAGGTAGGAACTATCATCACTAAAGAAAAAGAAGGCGTAAGATTTCAAGAAAAGGTGTTGAAACTTAGCGAGTCTTTGATGAAGAAGATATTGACTAGGATGGAGGGATAATATGGACGAGTCAGAAGGAGTTGACCAGCATCTTGTTGATCTCGCTGACGACCTCTCGGGAATCGCCCCCCCCGCTCCCTCTGTCCCTGTCTCTAATTTATCCAACTCCGATAGTAGTTGGATGGATGATACTCTGAGGTCAAAGGAATCAACATTGCTTAGGATTGACAGGCTTCTTGTTAGCGGAGGCGCCAGGCTCGTGTTGTTACTCCCCCTCTTGGCCGTGATGCTATTGGGAGCTGCTCAATCCTATGGCTCGAATGATACAGAGTGGTGGAACGAGACATTGAGGGATGCAGCGGGTGGCTTTTCCTTGATTAGGGCAACATACGCTGTCGCCCTCCTCATATTAATTGCTGATATCTTCCTACTGTCCATTTTACTGAGGATGATGACATACACGAGGACGATTTTCCATCATGAGGCCGATTCCTTAACTTCTGCCGGACTAACATTTAGGAGCTCACATGGCTATGCAGAAATGAGGGCGACAATTGATGGCTCAATCAGACAGATTACTGCAACATCATCCTTGATTGTAATTTCCTCGATACTGCTGGCTCTTTCTCTGTGGTTCCCTTCTGGAAATGAAGAAGTGAGTCCTGTCTTGTTGGCCCTTTCTACAGGATGCCTTCTAGCGGGTCACGGTGTGCAATTAATTTCAGTTCGTTCCAGATACAATGCATCCGAGCCGTGGGGAATGCTTGAGGCATTCTCGCCGCCCATCCACCCTGCATTACTAAGCCGGCCATTTAACGACGTCATTAAGGCCCATATCGATCCATTATTGGGTATTAGGATTACCGAGTACCTGAAGACAGTCAGGTCTGAACTTAGAGAGGGATATACTATGTCGGAATTGCAAGAGTCATTATTACTGCTTCTCCACCTAAGAAGGTCTTCACTGATATCGGAGTCAGAGTTTAAGACGAAATTAGCCAGTATGGTCGAGCCGACTGCTATTGATGGCCTTTTCAGACATCCAGAAGTAGGTGAAGAGACTTGGGACAGGCTTTTGCAACATGCTAGAAGCCAGTGTAAGCCATTCTTTAGATTACACGATAGAATGAGAATGAGACGAGGAATTAGTAGCTCAGATGGAGGTTTCTGGTTCGATGTGGATATGGAGAACCTAGTTGTTGGCCAAGCAAATCTATTCGCCTTCATCTTAAATTCGGGCAACGAATCGAAAGATTTAGTATTAAAAATTCAGACTCCTGATTTCAAACCCAATGAATGTGTCTATCGTTTGCGTTCTGAACCTATAAATATGGATTCAGATCCATTAAACCCTCCCCTCCTCTCCACAATGATTCAAGAAATGACAAACAGTACAAGTATTGTCTGGCAGAGTCTTCTTCCCTCCATTAAGGGAGAGGCCACTGTAACTGTTAGACTCGAGGACGACTCAGGAAATTTATTATCTGGGAGGGTACTAAACGTGCAAGTCGGAAGTGATTTGATTACGAGGACTAGGAGGGCCGTTGGAGCGATGTTTATGGCAGGGGCGCTTATTGCAATCCTATCTCCCTTACTTCCATTCGCAGGGTCGGTCCTCGGACTTCTTTGATGAGTTCCATTCAATAACAGCTCCCTACTCCCAAATCTGTGAATGATGACGAACCAAGTCCTGATGACGACCTGAAAACCAGGCTTCATGCAATGGAGGCAAGGCTCAGAAGAATGAGGGATCAGAGGACTTCTCACAATGAAGATGCTAGGAGAGCTGCTGACTCAAGGAACTCGGTTCAAGAACAGTCGAAGGAGATTAGAGCCTCTATTGAGGAGAAATTAAACGAGCAAAAAGAAGTTAGGGCTAGAGCAAAGACACATCAGATGCAGAGGGACGCTATTCAATCTAGAATTAGAGAGATTATCGATAGCAAGAAAGGTAGGAGGTCCGAAGCCAGTAAAGCGAAATCAGATGTAGTCGAACTTTCTGAAGTAATGGCGGAGATATCCAATATAGAAAATAGGCTGATGACTGATGGAACTTTAACTCTCAAAGCAGAGAATAGGCTACTTAGAAAACTCAAGATACTTGCCTCCAAAAGGGATGTTCTTCTTCCCAAAGCAACCGAATTTGAAGCCATCAATATAGACCTAGGAGATTTGGAGAGTACAATTCAAACCCTCAAAGCAGAAGCTGACTCACAACACCAAGAGATGATTAGAGCTCATGAAGAGGCAGATATAATCTGGGAAGAAGTGAAACCAATGTTGGAAGAGAGAGACTTCCTAAGGTCTGAAGGCGACAGATTACACGCCATCTTTGTCGAGTCAAAGGAGCTCGCTAATTCTGTACATGCGGAAATCGAGGTACTTCTCAAAGAGGTCAATGAAGCCAGAGATGAAATGAAGGCTAGAAGGGAGGAAAGAGCTAGGGTGATTAGGGAGCATAACGAGTCCGTCAGAAACGCTCTCAAAACCCCAGATAAGGACGAGGTTCTTGCAGAATCTCTTACGGACAAACTTCTTTCTGAGGGTACACTGACTCTGGGAGGGTCGATGTCAGGGGACCCCCAAGCTTCGCCAAGCGCAATTTCATCATCAGCCGGTAAAAGAAGAAAACCGAGAAAGGTAGGGTCATTCAGGAAGCCAAGGAAGTAATTTACCAACCTCTCTCTTCAAGTCTAACATCTAATGTCTCTATTTCTAGCCCTGGCATTGCTTCTCCTACCATTGAGCAGGCCTCGGAAACAATTGACGGGTCGTTGAAGTGGTGGGTTGCAAGAACGATTGCTTCTGCAGTTAAAGATGGATCAGAACTTTTGAATATTCCAGAACCGACGAAGATACCGTCCATCCCCCTATTCATCATGAGAGCCGCATCGGCCGGGGTGGCAATTCCACCAGCGGAGAAAGTTACAACAGGCAGGCGACCAATGCTAGCAACTTCGTCTAATATGGAGGCCACTTCTTCCCTTACCTCTCCCATTGTTCCAAACGGCGTCTCTCCTTCTGGGAGATTCTCAAGTTTTAATTTGAATTCCGAAGCGTCATTCATTCTCTGGAAACCTCTCATAATTATGTCTATCATATCCTCCCTCTCCTGTTTATCGGCGGTTTGAATGTTCTTGATTTCAGCATCTACTAAGCTAGCATGCTGAACAGCACTGACCACGTTTCCAGTTCCTGCCTCGCCCTTGGTTCTAATCATGGCAGCGCCCTCAGAAATTCTCCTAATTGCTTCACCAAGATTAGTGCATCCGCAAACGAATGGAATGGTGAAGTCCTTTTTCGGGATGTGAAAAAAAGGATCGGCGGGAGTCAGGACCTCGGATTCATCAATCATGTCAACACCCAGGCTCTCCAATACACGTGCTTCTCCTTCGTGGCCGATTCTGGCTTTAGCCATCACCGGAATACTCGTTGTCTCCATAATTTCCTTGATCATGTCAGGATGGCTCATCCTAGCAACGCCCCCCATGGCCCTGATATCAGCTGGGACTCTCTCCAGTGCCATTACTGAAACTGCCCCTGCATCTTCCGCGATATGCGCCTCTTCTGGAGTCACCACATCCATTACGACCCCTCCTTCCTGCATTTTGGCAAATCCCCTTTTCAAGAGCTCAGTACCATAGCGCATCTTTGTCAAGTCAAGCGTACCACTCATGGACTTCGCTAAGACTAGGTACTCATGAACCTATGTAAGAAGAAACTTAACAATCAGGCGAGAACTGGAGAATCTCCTTCGGCAAGGGGAAGGTTTGGGGCTTCTTCTTCGTTCCTATCTAGCCATTCTTCATGTTCGTCTGGTAGATCAGTATCGGCAAAAATTGCCTCTACAGGGCACTCAGCTACGCAAGCAGCACAGTCAATACATTCATCGGGGTCAATGACGAGATAATTTTCAGCCTCTCTAAAGGCCTCAACTGGGCATACAGCAACGCAATCTTGGTATTTGTGATCGACACATGCGGAGGTAACTACGTGAGTCATAACTATCAGGTATTCTACACGGCGATAACATTTGAACTCTTGCTCAAAATAAACATAACAATAGCACTATATCATGCCTTCGATAAGTTCCGTGGCAATATCCTTTGGGTGACTTCCTGGATAAGATTCAATCTTGAAAATACCCTTGACCGATGCCTCAATATTCCCCGATTTAGCTAGTTTAATCTCTCCTTTAACAAGCATAGGCAGGGATATCCGGATGTGGAGATTTTTATCACCATCGATCCTTCTTTCCAAGCCATCCGCGAGTATGGCCCTGTGTACTTCACTGCCTAGGTTTTTCAGACATTCTAATGCCACCTTCTTGCGATTAATTTTAACCAATCCTGTATTCATTATTGGGCCATGAAAAGACTTCTCCTTCGACCACTCCAAACAATTTTCCTTGTTGCACAGCCAATCCATAGAGTCTGCAATTAGCTTCAAATCATCAAATGCTGTGGCGTGCACCCTCCACTCAGCCCTGAGTACCCCCATGTATCTGCGACATACAACTGATAGATAGTCACTTACCATGCTTACCTCGTTAGGGCCTGTTTCAAATACTATGTGTAGGTCGCAGAGGCGCAAGCGGGGAAGCCCCCGAAGAAGAGGTCGTTGTAATGGCAAAGGGAGCAAAGGCAAGAGCAGCGGCACGCAGGCAGAGAGACAAGTGGAAGTCCAAGAGATGGTATTCCATCAGGGCGCCCAGAAATCCATGGTCATTCAGAATAATTGGAGAGACCCTGGCTGAAGAGCCAGAAATGCTAGTTGGCAGAAATTATGAAATCATGCAGAACGAGCTTGATGGGGACTTTTCAAAGATGCACGTCAAGATTAGATTCAGGGTAACTGAGGTACTTGGGAATGACGCTATTACCGAGTTCATCGGGCATCAGATGATGCAAGACCATGTCAGAAGGCAGGTAAGAAGAGACAGAGGAAAAATCGACGATACCATCGATGTAGTTACCGAAGATGGTTTCTATGTCAGATTCAAACCCCTACTCCTCACAGTAGGAAGGGTGAAATCAAGCCAGAAAAACCAAATCAGGACAATCGCGAGGGAATCGATCTTGAAAGCGGGAGCATCGTCGACATGGGTCGCAATGCAAAAATCGGTTATGGATGGAGAACTCGAGGCAAAAATAAAAGAAGAGGCTTCCCAAATTAGTCCAATTAGGATGGTAATGATAAGGAGGACACAACTTATCCAATCAGGAGTCACAATAAACGATGGGCCCACTCTAGAACAAATAAAGGCCGAGGAAGAGGCACAGAAGGCTTCCATCAATGAAGAAATTGAAGAGTCCGAAATCGCAGAAAACGCGGTCGATGAGGACGAGGCGAACCCAGATGCAGAAGAAACTGTTGAAACCTCAGCTGATGGGGGAGAAACTCCTGACTACGAAGGTATGACTGTCCCCGAGTTGAAGGCGATCCTGAAAGAATCAGGCAAGCCAGTATCTGGCAAGAAAGCTGACCTTATTTCCAGAATTTTGGAGTGATAAAATGTCCCGCATCGCGGTGATTTGTGGCACAGGGATGAGTGATCTATCCAACGAATTCAACGTAACTAAGACTAATTCCACTCTCAGGATAGAAACTAACTGGGGAGAAGTCCCAGTCACACTATCACAAATAGAAGAAGGGGTAATCGCCGTATTGGACAGACATCATTCTCCTGGATCCTCTAGAACTCCTCCTCATAGGATTGAGCATAGAGCCAATGTCATGGCCGTGAAAAGCCTCGATCCAGATATCATTGTTAGTGTAAATTCTGTAGGTACCATGAGGAAAGACATGCCTCCTGGGACTGTGGGAGTGACCTCGGATGTCCTAGATTTATCTATTAGGCCATGGACTTTCTACGACGAGGATGCAGTCCATCATGATAGGACTTCTATATTTGATGACTCATGTTCCAAAATCTGCGTTGAGTCGCTGATAGAGTCTCAGGGGTTTTCCCCAAGCGGGGTAACCGTGGCACAATGTGTAGGGCCACAATTTGAATCTCCATCTGAAATTATAGCCTTGGAAAAACTTGGTGCTGACACAGTTGGAATGACCCTGGGTCCAGAGAGTAGACTGATTTCGGAAATTGGGATACCATATATTGCCCTTGCATGCTCCTCGAATTGGGCCGCTGGAAAGGACCCCAGAGACCCAAAATCACCCATTGACCATCATTCAGTGGACAAACTCGCCTCGTCAATGAGAGCCCGAATCTCATCATGTGTGATAGCTCTTCTAAATGAATATCAAGACAACCAATCTCAAAGTTGATTTGTTTCCTACAGTTAGAACATTTATGGAAAGAAAGACAAGTGTCAAAGATTGGGCCTCAACGGATGCAAATTCACTTCCTGATGGCTCTTGGGAAACCATGATGAAAAGAGTAGCAAACTTCCATGAAAAACACTCATTCAGTAACGCTGAAAATAATGGTCATGACATGGGTTATAGAATAGCATTAACTGTAGAGGAGCTAGGGGAGCTGTCTGCTGCAATAACAAAGGGAAAACCAAAGTCTGAGGCATCCGAAGAACTGGCAGATTTACTCATCCTAATCCTCGGCCATTCCTTGGCTATGGATGTCGATTTGGAATCTGAGTTCCACAAAAAAATGGATAAAATAATGAAAAGGGAATCAAAAAGGGGAGGCCTGGGAATTAGGGTTACTGAATATAGAGATTAAGACTCTACGAGCTTCTCTAGCTGGGGAGTACTAAGATAAATATCATACTCATCTTGCAAATCATAAGCCGCCATGTTGATTGAATTCCTTACCTTTAGTAGCTGGTATGGCTTATCAAGGACATAAGTTATCCTCCAAATCACTGCATTGTTTGAGTTTTCTCTAATAGTAATTTTAGGTTCTCTAAGGGAGTCGAGCGAAGAGCTAGAAGCGGAGACAGTTTCATATATGGCATTCAGATAGCTTTTCACCTGACTACTAGGAATGCCATATCCGATATGGAACTCCACAAAATCTTTGAATGGTCCGCCTTTAGATTTCCTCAAATAATCGGTCCTGTATTGCAGAAGATTGTAATTTGGAATCTCTATTTCATGCCCCTGCGCTAGATCCCTAATTCTGGTCTGCAGACCCCTAATCTCCAATATGATTCCGAGAATGCCCGCTTCAGGAATCGAGACCACATCCCCTCTCTTTGCACTGTTTCCGCCTATCACCAATATTCCGCTCAGGAAGTCCCTCAGCCAGTAATCCTTAGTGGTAAATACTATCAATGCTAGGAAGCCAATGACCCCCGTAGTCTCAAGTAGCCCGGTGATATCCCATACGTTGATTAATCCAATAATCACGGTCATTACAATAACCGAAAACGCAACTAATTCCAAGGTTCTGGAGGTTGGAGTCTCTACCTTTCTAGATACTCCCATCACCTCTATATCCTCGCCGTACTTAGATAGAAGTAATGCCTCTATGGCATTGAAAATCAGATAAGAAGCGAGAAGAGTAAGTGAAGTTCTGCTGACCTCATCTGCAGGGAATTCTTCATCAACTAAAACCAGGGATGCTATGAATGATATGAAGACAAGAAGATTGAACCAATGGAGTATCCTAGTTCTAGACTTAATGGTATCCTCATCTATGTCTCTGTGGTGAGAAACAATGCTATTCGAAAACAAATAAACAAAGATGTTGAATGCGAATGTAAAATATTCTATCCCGGAAAGATCTGCTAACCTTTGAGTGAGGACGTCTATAATTTCGCTCATACCCTAGCCATTTAGTGGCAACGAATTAACGTATTCCCTATTTTTCAATTCTAAAGCGCCCCTTTATGGACTCAATGGATAATCCAGAAATCCACAAGCTAAGGGCAATTCCTCCAATCTGTAGTAATAGTCTGACAATATGTCCGAAAGGAGAAAGTGACTCTCCACCCCCCAACTCCACATCATAAATCCACATGTACAGATTGGCCGGGTACAGAAGGATAAGAAGTACCGCACTTGAGAAGCCAGCTCTTTCCCTGTAGTATGTTCCGTGATCAACAATAATCTCAAACCCAGCGGTAACCAAGGCGACTCCGACCATTATTTCAGCCACACCACTGATTAGAACCCATAACTTAGCATATCCAAATATTGGAGGCACTATGGGCTCAAACCATTCCGTATCTGTAAAGTGTAATACGCCTACATAGAAGAAGAAACAACCCCCAACTAAAGAAGAAACTCCTTTAGCGAAATTTGCTATAAAATAAGGATCCATCTATTTTCGCTTCCATATTGAATATGTTGTACGAAACTCGTTGTTTTCATCTATTTCTGTTTCTTCCTTCTTGGTTTCGATCCAATTTTTCCTTTCCCAAACCGGGAAAACAACCTCTCCACTGTTTGATGTATGTACAGTCGTTAGATGAATTTCATCGACATGCTCTAGGAACATTTCGTAAATTTGCCCTCCCCCTATTATCCAACATTCCTCGCAACCATCGGCATATGCAATTTCTATCGCCCTTCCAGGGTACAACGCATTTTCTGCATCATCATGGCTCCAGGCTGTATCTCTTGACATTACAATGTTCAGCCTGTCGGGCAAGGGCCTGAAGGAATCGGGCAGGGAATCCCAGGTCTTCCTTCCCATCACAACAGCATTGAAACCATCCCCTTCCGTAAGTCTCCTGAACCTTGACAAGTCACTGGAAATCCTCCAAGGTAGATTTCCACGCTTCCCTATACATCCGTCTTCATCCATTGCTACAATCATAGAAATCTTCATTTTACCATCTCTCATACTGATATTGGGGCCGGTATATGTGGGTGATGTCGGTAATTTTCAATCTTTATACATGAATAATCGAAATCATCGATAGAAGTTACGCCATCCTTTAGCTTCAGGGTGGGCAAAGGTAGTGGCTCCCTAGTAATCTGCTCCTTCGCTTGCTCAATATGATTGTTGTAAAGGTGGCAATCTCCCCCTGTCCAAATGAATTCCCCTGGTTCTAAACCACAAACTTGAGCCATCATGCATGTCAGGAGGCTGTAGGAGGATATATTGAAGGGGACCCCTAAGAAAGCATCCGCACTCCTCTGATATAATTGGCATGATAATTTTCCATCGTTGACGTAGAATTGGAAGAAAGCATGGCATGGCATAAGGGCCATCTCATCCAACTCCCCCACGTTCCATGCAGAGACAATAATCCTCCTACTTTCGGGGTCTCTCTTTATCATCTCCACTGCTTTGCTAATCTGGTCAATGACTTTACCATCTTGCGATTCCCATTTCCTCCACTGTTTGCCGTAAACAGGACCAAGATTGCCATTCTCATCAGCCCACTCATTCCAGATTCTTACCCCGTTCTCTTGTAAGTATCCAACATTAGTCTCGCCCGATAAGAACCATAACAACTCATGTACCACACTTGGCCAGTGTATTCTTTTTGTTGTCACTGCTGGAAGTCCCATTGACAAGTCGAACCTCATCTGATGACCAAAAATTGAAATTGTTCCAGTGCCGGTACGATCACCCTTCGAAATTCCTTCATCCAAGATACGGCGTAGGAAGTCGAGGTATTGCTCCATGGGTCTCCGTAAAAATGACAGTCCTTCAAGGATGCGGAAATTATGGAGCTCCCATCGATTCTATAGTCGACATCAGCTGATCCGTGAAATCACGATAAAGTACCTTCATTATAGAGCTCTTACCATGTTCATCAATTTCGATTAGGTTTCCTAACTGAGAGCTTGTGAAATTTCCCCCGTCTTCAGAACCTAGCCACTCACCAAATGTCACAGGCTCACCGATATTTACCTCCACCTTCTTCCAAAATCGAACAAAATTGGCTCCTGGAGGCATTACTTCTCTTGAACCTATGATTGAAATCGGGAAAACTGGAATATCTGGAAAACTGGCTGCAATTCTAGCAACTCCGGTTTTTCCACGTTGTAAAAATGGGGGACTGTCATTCCTAGATCTGGTCCCTTCTGGGAATATACCTAGCGCGTTTTCACTCATCAAAACATCATGGGCTTTAGAAAGCGCATCTTTGGCACCCTCAGATCGAAGCGTCTCAATCATTCCATTACTTTTCATAATAAATCTGTTAGGCTGTTTTTGAAAGTGCCCCTCCTTGGCGAGATAGAATACCTGCCTTCTGGCAGCAAGAATTTTGAAAATCGGGTCTAGGTTTGAAACATGATTGGAAGTAAGAATCATCGGCCCTTTACTAGGAAGTCGCTCAAGCCCAGTGTAACTAATATTGAATGTGAATCTAACAATGGGGCTCAGGTATCTTACTAGGAATCTGTACATAAGGGGGACGGAAAAATCTTCCTCCGTACCTCCTATATCTGAAATCTTGGAGAAATTAATGATATCTTCCGGGCTGAGTTCAGGCACACTCTTCCCAAGACGAACCCGGTTTCACTGTTTGGTATTCAATGACAAGTATTCTAGACATTTGTCCCCTCCGGCTTACTGTGCAATTGCGTAAGATGGCGGGAAGCTCCCTAGTTTTATTGATAGTATTGCCCTTCCTAGCTTCTCCTGTAGTGGGGGAGTGGAGCGAGGATACATGGCTTGCGAATATAATCGGGCCAGAGAGGTTAGAAAACGGAGATGAGTTTGGATGTCATGGGTACGAGGGTATTTCAATCTCCGAGAATTATTGGGTGATCGAGGGATGCAAAGAGTACCTGATGGACAGTACGAATGCATCTAGATGGGGAAAAACACCGATTTCGTTCGGGATTCCTGGTCCGACAATTGATCAGCTTACAGCGTCACAACTCATCTCTTCTGGATTCATGATTGTTGGAGACGTGTTAGATGGAGCTCCAGAAGGTATGATTTCAGCTCATAGGAATGGAGGGAGTCTCGAAAAGGGTGTTGCGGATACGGCTTTATTCGAATCTGTAGATGAAGACTCATTGCTGAGTATATATTGGAGGGCCAGAATTGACGATCTCAGGGTTAGAGAAGATAAAGATGCGATATCATGGCTAGAAAAGCAGGACCTTTGGTACACAACTTGGGGCGAGTGGAATATGCACAAATCCTCTTCAAAAAATACCTCTCTTTCGATTATTGGCTCAGAGATACACTCACTTTCAGAATATAGTGATGGTGCATGGTCTGTTCCTGGTACGTCGTTAATCCAATTTGATACTGATGTCTCCGGCGTGTTTGACTCTAATGGCAACCCATATCCTGTGATTCCTGTCGAATCGAAGAAGTTACAGATCGGATGGAGGAATGTGTCAGGGGGAATATTGCTGACTCAACATCCTGGAACGAACATAATTGTCCAACTAAGTGAAGCCCCAGAATCAGCCTCAATAGAGCAAGCTATCACATTCAATGGACATAGGAATGCTGTGACCATAGTGGGTCACCATACAACGAATCTCTTCCATTGGTCATCTGATTTTCAGGAGTCCCCACTAACCTTTACTTGGTTGATTGAGAGGCCGTCCGAGGAGGAAATAGACTGGACTCTTCCAGTAATTGCAATAGCCACTCTAATCGCCGTACCTATTGCCGTAAATAGAGTGGTAAAATCAGATAGAATGGATAATTGATTATGCTATTTCAGGTCCTGAAATTTCAACCCCATTTACTCTCATCAACTCTATTACTGATATCAAAACTTCTCTAGGGAGACTTTCAGGAGGGTGAACGCCACAAGGTAGCATGTTAGGATCTTTTAGCCACGAAATTATACACCCTAATGTTACCAATCCTGTAGTTCGTGCCATCGAAGAGTCCCCTCCAGATCCATGATCAATAACCACCCACCTCATTGCTCTATTCTCAGCGTCGTATGCTACAACTTCCATCCATGTGAACTCTGGTCTTTTTGGATCAAAGCACCATTCCTCCAACAGTTTTCGCTCGTCTAATTCCCCACTATTTCTCTCATCTATAAATTTCTGAATATGTCCCGGCCATCTAACGGTGTATTCAGACATCTCTTCAGCTGGAATATTAGTCAAAACTGATCTAAGGCCATCAGTCAAGAATGCCTCCATAGTACCCTTCCCTCTAACATCGAAAAAATGCCTCTCCGAGAGAGCTGGAATTGTAACTATTCCAGAATTCCTAACAACCCTGGCTGGCCGAGTGTATTCTGCGATAACGTCATTTGGAGAGAATGGTGCCATATATTTCCAAGCCCCATCGGGTTTTGTTGGATTCCCACCAACTCTAATTTCCGCTTTAGACATATATCCCATAACCCTGTAGGCCTCGGATAGTAGCATATTTGACAACCCCGGGGCTATACCTACATCCCAAAGAATTCTTGAACCATTATTTTGTAATTCTATGCTACCATTATCTGGGGTAATCTCACTGAAGCTCAGGTCTACTATGGGCCATTCGCCACTAGATAGCTTTCTTGTAAGGTCGTATCCAATATTCCCCGGGAGCATGTTAACAACCAAATCAACATTATCGAATGCAGACAACTCCACATCCATTGCATTGACCTTGACCATGGTAATGTTGGGATGGTCAAAAGAAATATTCGGGTCAAGATCGTAAACCTGTACTTTATACCCCTCCTCCGCTAATTTCCTCGCTACATAAGACCCTACAAGTCCAGCGCCAAAGCAATGGACAGTCTTCATGCCCCTTCGTAGTTGATGCCCTCTATTGCACCTTCGGTTAGATATATCGAGACATATTCCTGCGATGACTTGATTGAGTGGTCCATATTCCAAGGCCCATGGACGGTGACGGTGCCATTGATCCATGGTCCTCAGAGGGAGACACTAATTACTCTCGAATAGTCAATAAATTCGGACTACAGAAGGTCGACCCGTCTTTACTCCCAAATCCTGGATTACTGCACAGGAGGGGCATAGTTTTCGCACACAGGGATCTTGATGTGGCTGTTAGGTGTATCAGAGACGGCTCTCCCCTTGGAGTTCTAACTGGACTGATGCCAAGCGGTGGAATGCACTTGGGGCACAGCATGGTGATAGAGCAGGTAAAGTGGTTCCAGCAACAAGGTGCCGACGTTACAGTGGCAGTAGCTGATCTTGAAGCCCTCGCAACAAGAGGAATCAGCCTCTCAGACGGACGTAGAACTGCAATTGAAGAATATGTGCTAAATTATGCTGCCCTGGGTCTAGACCCTTCAAACTCAAGCGTGTACTTCCAGAGCGCGAGGCCAGATGTCCAGAGATTGGGATTTGAACTGGGAAGAAGAACCAATCTTTCAGAATTCGAAGCTATTTATGGATTTACTGGGAACACAAATTTAGCCCATGTACAAGCCCCTATGGTGCAAGTAGGGGATATTGTCCATCCTCAATTAGAAGATTTTGGTGGACTAAGGCCAATTGTAGTCCCTGTTGGGATAGACCAAGATCCACATCTCAGACTAACAAGGGATATCGTGGCAAAGACACATTGGTTCAATATCAACCCGAGGAAGTCTGGTGGCCTAACCATATCCCTCTCCATTCAGGATGACAACTCCAAAATTTTTGGCGTAGAGAACGGGGGGAGGATAAACAGAGAAATCAGAGCAAGTATCTTTCAAAGAGTCATTGAGATAGTCTCAACACTCGGATTTGCTGACTCTATCCCCAATCCCAAGCATGGGATATTGGAAATACCCGGTGCCACCAATTCAGACAAGTACTCAATTAGACTTAGGCTACTAGGACTAGAGAGGGAACTTGGAGGTCTCGGCTTGATGACACCATGTTCCACCTATCACAGATTTGCCCCCGGGATGACAGGGGGCAAGATGTCATCTTCAAAACCTGAGTCTACAATCTTCATGAACGATACGATAGACACAATGTCTAAGAAAGTAAAGAGAGCAGTGAGCGGAGGAAAATCAACAGTCGAGGAGCACAGAAGAATGGGTGGCGATTGTAGTAAGGATGTCCCATTCAAATACTTGGAATTCTTTTTTGAAGAGGATGACACTGCCATTTACGATATTAAGAGAGAATACGAAAGCGGTAGGATGCTTGCAGGTGAAATGAAGCAACTCTGCATAGAGAAGGCTAGCGAATGGCTCGAAGAAATTTCTGAAAAAAGGGAGATGTGGAGAGATCGCATAGGAGAATTTTTAGCCCCAGACTCTAATTAACATCTTCACTATTGAGGTCAAAAACTGGGTAAACTGGACCAGGGTCCAGGTCCTTAGCTTGCTCTTCGGAAATCTCTGTTGATGTCGCATCACCGTGAAGTATCTGACTGTGCCCAATGGGATCTAGCAATTCCAGAGTTACAACCTCTTGAGCGGTTTTCACAAGTTCTATTCTACCGAGAAGATTATCACATTTCCCCAATATTTCCGTATCCCCTTCACTTTCGGCCTGTCTCCTAATTGTCCCAATCGCATCACAGAACCTCTCTAAGACCCCCTCCACATTAGAAATATAACCGGTGGAGCTTGAGCCCGGTGAGACCTCCAATCCCAATTCTGATATCCTGACTGTGCATGAGGAAGATCTAACTACTCTGGCATCAAGGTGTGTATTGTCCTCTATTTTTAGTTTCCAAGAGCCCGGCTTTTTCCCTTCGGCAGGAATGAAATCTGTAACTCTCCAGCCGCACTTGGAGCAAGACATTGTAATTTGAGTATGCTCCCCAAAATAGGGAATCTCAGATGTATGAGCTAGCATTCTCAGAGAATTATCCTGCCCACAGATTGGGCACGAGTGCTCGACCATACTTTCCATAACTACCACTCATCTGCTCGTCGTACTTGAAAAACTCGATGGCAGTAACAAAAGTCTCTTTTCACCCAGTCTTAGTACCTCCCCGGAGATATCGTCCTCGACAAATCTTTGAATTTTATTCACTGCTACATTCAATTCAAGGTCGTTGTTGATAATTTTCCCCATTTTAACTATGACAATATCCCCTTCAGAAACCCAATTCATAATCTCCGATATTCCGGTTAAATCTTGGAGCTCTGCCCTCCGTATTACTGTGTCACCGACTATTCTTGGTACGGGGGCATCTGGATATGAAGAGCCTAAGTCATGGTAATCTTGACCAGGTCCCAAACTCTCTCTATGAGTGTCAGAATTACTCACTTCGATCCACTTTGGACTCTCTCGTTTACCCCTTGCCACGATACTGCCGCTGTCATTTACCCCTTGATATATCCGGTTATTTGTCGAGTAATTAAGCTAGATGATTACGATTTTCTCGGACCACACTCCCGTCGGATTCATAAGGGGTTGACCTGAGAAAGGCTCGTCGGACTCACCGGCGGTGATTAGATGGATTCAACTTTAGACGCAGTTAAGACAGGCACCAGCACCATTGGAATAACATTCAATGGGGGTGTGGTTGTAGGAGCAGACCATAGGGCAACAATGGGACATTTTATCGCAAACAAAAGCGTCAAGAAGTTATTCGACATATCTGACTATGTCGCTCTAACCACTGCCGGCTTGGTAGGGCACGCCCAATCGCTCTCGAGAACGCTTTCTGCTGAATTGAAACTTTACGAATTAAAACAGGGTAAGCCGATGACAGTTAAGGGTGCGGCGACACTCACCGCGAACATCCTTGTCGGAAGGCCTCACTATGTTCAACTGCTGATAGTAGGCGTCGACAGCTCAGGACCAAGTGTCTACAGCATAGACTCAGCTGGCGGATCGATACCAGATGTGTACTGCGCCACGGGTTCTGGTAGCCCTTACATGTACGGCGTTTTGGAAGATCAGTTCAAACCTAACATGTCTGAGAAGGACGCACTCAAGGTAGCTGCTAAGGCACTACTGGCTTCAGCCCAGAGGGATGCGGCAAGCGGAAACGGCATGGACCTAGCGGTAATCACCCCCGAAGTTGGATATAGACAACTAACAGAGGAAGAGGTATCTTCCCTAATCCAATCCCTATAACACTCACCAAGTGAATCCCCTGTCATGACAGGATGAATGGCGTGAGCTGGAAGTGAAAAATTGAGATTGACCTTCACCGAGATAAAGAATAAAATTTCGAAGTTAGTCCCTGAAGGTTTAGAGTATGAAGTGGATTTAGAGGCAGGCTCCATATCAATCATAACAAAAGAACCCGCTTCTTTTGGAGGGGCCGGAGGAAATAGCCTAACAGTAAAAATCGCTAAAGCAATCAGAAGAAGGGTAGTAATAAGGCCCCATCCAAGCATGCTCTCAACAGAAGATGAAGTAAACGATGCAGTTTCCAGAATATTGCCTGAGGAAGCTCAGGTAAGAAGGATATGGCTTGACCCAGCATTGTCCGAAGTCACTATAGAGGCAGACGATCCAAAGTCTGCAGTGGGACAAAAAGGGTCGAATATTCAGCAGTTAAGAAATGAAATTGGGTGGCTAGTTAATATCGTTAGAGCCCCCGCTAGGGAGAGTAGAACACAGACAGATATCAGGAGGTTTAGGAAGGATTTAGCAGAAGAAAGAAAGACGCTCCTTAGAAAATTTGGGACCAGAATTTACAGGCCTCAGAGGCCCGGTCCTTCCTGGGTGAGAGTGACAGCCTTAGGATCATACAGAGAGGTTGGCAGGGCTATGCACTTAGTAACAACTAATGAGTCAAAGGTATTAGTGGACTGTGGTGCAAAGCCTACCTCCAATAGGAACGAAGTTCAGCCTTTCTTTGCGGCCCCCGAAATGCTACCTTTGGACAATATCGATGCAGTAGTGATAACCCACGCTCACGTAGACCATATTGGAATGTTACCAGTCCTCTTCAGGTTTGGGTACAAGGGACCAGTCTATTGTACTCAACCAACTAGAGATTTGATGACCCTCTTACAGATGGACTACATCAAAGTAGCACAGGCAGAAGGAAATGAAGCACCATACTCAAAGTCCGATATTCAGGAGTGCATCAAACACGTTGTCGATGTCAATTGGGGGGAGAAGACTGATATCGCTCCAGACATCAAAATGACAATGGAGAACGCTGGCCATATTTTGGGATCATCTAGTGTGTACATGCAAATCGGAGAAGGTAGAGATGAACACAAGTTACTATTCTCTGGCGATATAAAATACGAGAAATCATGGCTTTTTGACGCGGCTACAGTCCGCTTCAATAAGGTCGATACCCTAGTTATAGAATCGACCTATGGCGGTCCTCAGAGTATTCAGCCAACCAGGCAACAAGCGACTCAGGACCTCCAGGATTTGATTATGGATACATTATCTAGGAAGGGTAAAATTTTCTGTCCTGTTTTTGCTGTAGGCAGATCCCAAGAAGTGATGATGGCAATTGATGAGTTATTCAAATCAGAAAAGGTGACTCCAGTAACCGTCTGGCTTGATGGGATGATTTCAGAAGCAACAGCCATCCATACCAGTCATCCCAATTACCTCAATAAGGATTTACGTGGGAAGATGCTACGAGGCGGGGCTGAGAATCCATTCAATTCAAAGTGGTTTAGGCAAGTTGAGTCTAGAGACCAGAGAGAGTCGATTCTTCTGGATCCATCTCCTTGTATAGTCTTGGCAACAAGTGGCATGATGACGGGTGGGCCTATTGTGGAGTACTTCAAGCACTGGGCACCTGAACCGGGCAACACCCTATGCTTTGTTGGATACCAGGCATCTGGGACTTTAGGTAGGAGACTTCAAGATGGGCACTCTCAAGTTCCTCTGGTCGACAAAGGACAGACTCTCATGGTAGATGTCCGGTGCAATATGGTGATTATTGACGGTTTTAGTGGCCATTCTGACAGAAACCAACTGATGGACTACGTAAAGGCTCTGAACCCTACGCCTAGAAAGATCATCTGTCACCATGGAGACCCACAAACATGTAACGCATTCAGAAAAGGACTCAGGGAGAAGTTCAAAGTACAAACATATGCACCTGACAATCTGGAAACATTAAGACTAGTCTAAGTTTACAATATGGGCGTGTCGTAACCGAATTCTCCTGCACTGATCTCGTTCTTTTCAATATCTTCTTCATCTTCCATCCATTCAAAACTCTCTTCCACTACGATCTTATGCGACTCGCCACCAGATAAAGCCAATGAAATTGTAAATGGAATTAACAATAGAGAAATCCAAGAGTTCGATCCAACCTCTCCAGAGCTATAAATGGACAACAATGATACAAGAATCAATACAGTTGTTGCTAACCAGCCGACCTTCCACCGAACATTGTCCACAATGTTCAGAAGAGGTGGTTACTAATCAGTCAAACTCTTGAACCCAGAATTTCAGGCACCTTCATGCAGGAGCGTTGGGCAATGGTCAGATGCGAATGTGGAAGATACTTTGGATCCAGCCTGAAAAAAATTGTCAATTGCCCCAGATGCAACTCTAATAAAAATCATAAAATTATGAAAAAGTTCTCATCATCCGAATCATTAAGGAATCAAATATCCAAGGCAAACACACCATCAGAAATCGAAAATGAGATCACATCAAGACTGGAAACATATGAGAAACCCAATCGCGACACTGGATTAATTGGAAAAGAATTAATTGGAAAAATACTAGCAACATCAACTTTCAATGAAAACATTATCTCCATCGACTCAATCTCAAATTCCATCAAGGAGCTATCTCTGACCAAAATCAGCCCTGAGGACATAATTGAGATACTTGAAGCATCCTCTTTGGTGGTAAGAAACTCAAATGGGACGTGGACCGTTTTTCAGTAACGTTCATTCAAGAGATGCTCTGGGAAACGATAGGGGCCCGTGGGTTAGTCTGGTCTATGCTAGATGCTTTGGGAGCATTTGACCCTGGTTCAAATCCAGGCGGGCCCACCACTAAATCAATCTCTTGAGTGCCTCAATATCAAAAATTGAAACCGCAATGTCAATAGCTTCAGGAATTCTAAACCAACGCGCCTCTTCAATTTCATCATCTTTTGGGATAATCTCACGATCTTCGAATTCTCCATGACATTTGTATGTGAATGAAATCCAGTTGATACCATCCTCGTTGAAAATTTCTTCTTGTATGAAAGCCTCTTCACCAGCACCATGGGGCTCCCCGTTCTCTCCCTTTGGATCATCTATTACTATCGAAATCCCCAACTCCTCCATGGCCTCTCTAACAGCCGCTTCACGTGGGTGCTCGCCATAATCTACGAATCCACCCGGAAGTGTCCAACAACCTGAAAAAAATCCCCTGGATACCTTCGCCAAAAGAACCTGATCTTGACTGTTCAAAATCATCACCTTACTGACAACTCTGTGTATTGTTCTGTAAACAGATTCCCTCGCAACCGGATCAACTGCGTTATCACTGATCACGGAATCTTTCCATGCCCACTCTCCTGGCCAGTCTATCAGGGGCTTGCCATGAACCACAGTGTGATATTCTTGCCCAAGTCTGAATTTATTTGTCCTGACCTCCTCCCAACTAATTCCAAAATCTGACAACTCACTATCAGTTGGAAGTCGTATAACCTCGGTCTCACCATTTAGATTAGCTCTACCGGTTTGAGGAATCGCAGGTCCAGTTCCATCACCATATACAAGGAGTAATTTACCATCAGACTCGAGGTATACATGCTTCGTCATTCGTACACCTTACTGTCAATTCAAAAGCCCTGTAACCGCTTGTCTTTCTTCCATAAGCATAGCCACATTTTCATCAATCTTTGACTGGGCGAACGAGTCTATTGGAAGATCCTGAACAACCTCTATTTGACCATTTTGACATCTGCATGGGAAGCTGAATACTAGTCCCTCCGGAACTCCGTACCAACCTTCGGAAGGCAAGGCCATGGAAACAATCCTTCCATTAGACCCCTGCCACCAGTCACGCATGTGATCAATAGCGGCCGATGCAGCCGAGGCAGCTGAAGAGGCACCTCTAGCGACAATTACGGCTTTGCCCCTTGTTGCAACAGTGTCTAAAAACTCACCTTTCAACCAATCCAAATCAAAAACGTCTGTAGCCCTTCTACCATCTACTGTCGCAAATCTTGGGTCCGGATACATAGTATTCGCATGATTGCCCCAGATGAATACATCATGTATTTTGGATGCTGGCACGCCTGAACGTTCCGCCATCTGGCCGACGGCTCGATTCTGATCGAGCCTCGTCATTGCGGTAAATTGCCTCGAGGGAATGCGTGGGGAATTTGCATTGGCAATAAGTGCATTCGTATTACAAGGATTGCCTACTGTTATCACTTTAACATTCTTAGAGGCAACCTCGTCAATAGCCTTCCCTTGGCCGACGAATATTGGACCATTGGCTGCAACCAAATCTGATCTATCCATGTCCTTAGTTCTAGGCCTTGATCCGACTAGGAATATAGCATGAGCGCCTTGGAATGCAACATTGGCATCATCAGTGCAAACTATATCGTGAACCAACGGGAATGCAGAGTCTCTTAATTCCATCCTGACGCCTTCTAGTCTTTGCATTCCTGGGGGTATCTCCAGTAGCTGGAGAATAACTGGTTGTTCCTTTCCGAAACAATCCCCACTCGCAATCCTCCACAATAGGGCGTATCCAATATTTCCTGCAGCTCCGGTTACAGCTACGCGTATTGCTTCAGTATCATCACCTTTACTCGTAAACCCTACCGCGTTTTCTCCCAAATCTCCGGACACAATCTCTCCTCATGCAGGCGAGTAAGATTAGGGTATTAGCACTTTGCGAAGTAGAGACATAAATCACTCTCAGCTTATCCTCTAATGACTTTGAGAATATTGAGCCGACGGCTTCAATAAGCGCCTACTTATCGGAGGTTCATTATTGGTCTCGGGACTGCAGAGGGATAAGATGAAACTCGGTATTCTCAAGGAGCCAGAAGGAGAAATGAGAGTACCAATTGTACCTAACTCAATACCCAAACTAGTCAAGTCTGGTCTTGAGGTGATTGTTGAGAATGGGGCTGGTGACCTCGCAAATCATTCGGATTCTGAGTATGAGAGTAAAGGTGCAAAGATTGTAACCAGGGACGACGTTCTCAGATCTGAAGCATTGATATCGATAAATCCACCTAATTTGGACGACATTAGAGAGGGGTGCATCTTGATGTGTGTAGCCGATCCATTCAGAAATCCAGATGTTGTGAATAAGGCCATCTCACGTGGAATTACCCTAATCAGTATGGACATGATTCCTAGGAGACTTTCGAGGGCACAATCAATGGATGTCAACTCCAGCCAAGACAACCTCTCTGGTTACAAAGCCGTTCTGCTCGGAGCTTCGCATGTTCCCAAAGGAATTCCAATGATGACCACTAGTGCTGGGACAGTTAAACCGGCGAAGTTTGTAGTTATGGGTAGTGGGGTAGCCGGATTGCAGGCTATCGCGACTGCAAAGAGAATGGGCGCAGTCGTTTACGCATCCGACGTCAGAAAGTCTGCAGCAGAACAAATTGAGTCCGTTGGTGGGAGATTCATCGAGGTAGAGGGTATGGACGATTTCGAGGATGAATCGGGTTATGCTAAGCCGCTTACACCAGAGTTTATCCAGAAAGTTAACGATACGGTATGTAAGGTAGCCAGTGATGCGGATGTAATCATTACCACGGCCAGGATATTTGGAAGGCCGGCGCCGATTACTATACCCAAAAGCGCTGTTGAAGAATTCAAAACTGGCGCAGTAATTGTAGACATGAATGCTGATGTTGGTGGAAACTGTGAGTTGACCTCCCCCGGAGACATAATCAACAGCCACGGAGTCACAATAATCGGAATAGAGAATTTAGCTGGTACTATACCATCAACCGCCAGTATGCTTTACTCGAATAATCTTACCAACTTTGTAATATCATTAATGGAAGATGGCGTTATCTCCGTAGATCTTCAAGACGATATTTTAGTTGGCCCACCGGAAGAATCGGATTTCTACGTCGATGGGATGGGAGGAGTCCTCATTTGCATGAACGGGGAGCTTCATAACAATCAAACTAGACTTGGGGGTATTTTGTAATGTCCCTGACCCTGACAGCATTAATTGGCAGTATCACCGTTTTTGTACTGGCAATTTTCCTAGGTTTTGAATTAATCAGCAAAGTACCACCAACGCTCCACACCCCTCTTATGTCTGGTGCCAATGCAATATCCGGCATCACTATTGTGGGTGCACTTATCCTCTCCAATGCTACATTTAATGGCATGGAAACCTCTTTTGCAGCAATATTGGCATTCCTAGCCCTTATCATGGCCACGATAAATGTCGTCGGAGGATTCATGGTAACAAATAGAATGTTAGAAATGATTGCAGGTAAGAAAAGAAAGGGGGGTAACTAATTGGTCGACCCTGTTGTTTGGGATATCGGATACTTGCTTTCCGCTTCGATGTTCATTGTCGGCATCAAGAGGCTTTCGAGTCCTAGGACGGCTCCCTCGGGTAATAGGCTAGGTGCCCAAGGAATGCTTCTCGCAGTTGTTATTACATTACTAAAAATGCAGTCCGAAGGTATTATTGGATGGGAGTTGATTGTTGCTGGATTGGCTATTGGCTCAATAATTGGCTACATCATGGCAACCCGCGTAGAGATGACAGGGATGCCAGAACTCGTGGCTCTGTTCAATGGTTTTGGCGGGGCAGCGTCAGCTCTGGTGGGTCTTTCAGAGGCATTAAAGAGAATCTCTGATGGAGTTCCGGATCCCGGAGTTGAACTCTATGCCACATGGACTGCTATCGGCCTATCAGCATTAGTGGGATGGATTACACTATCTGGTAGCTTAATGGCAATGATGAAGCTCAAAGGTGGATTCTATGTACCGTTTTCCAAGAAAGATGAAAGGGGAAGAAGCAAATGGATCTCATTTCCAACGTGGGGCCCACCCTGGCTAAATTGGGTCAAAGCCTCTTTGCTACTCGCATCATTGGCCCTGATAATATTGACAATTCAGAACCCTGAAGATAAAACATATGTTTACTCTCTTGTTGCTACATCGACTCTTCTTGGTATTCTTTTCGTTCTCCCAATTGGTGGGGCAGATATGCCAGTCGTAGTCAGCCTACTCAACTCGCTTTCTGGGATTGCAGCAGCTTTTACAGGGTTCGTAATAGGCAACAATGTCTTGATAATTGCTGGCTCAATGGTAGGCGCCGCGGGTTTGATCTTGACATTCATCATGTGCAAAGCAATGAACAGGGAGCTATTCGATGTCCTCTTCAAGGCATTCGGTGGATCGGGGGAGAAAGATCAGCTCACCAGAACTAAAGTTGGAAGTGATCCGGAAGAGGTTGCGATGGTCTTGGATGGAGCTCAAAAAGTAATTGTAGTGCCAGGATACGGTATGGCAGTTAGCCAAAGTCAGCATGCAGTGAAGGAGTTCGCGGACCTTATGGAATCATTTGATTGCGAGGTCCTGTATGCCATCCACCCAGTGGCTGGGAGGATGCCAGGCCACATGAACGTACTATTGGCAGAAGCCAACGTACCTTATGAGAAACTAATCGAGATGGACGACATTAATTCTGAATTCCCAGAATGCGACGTTGCATTGGTGATTGGAGCCAATGACACCACTAACCCTGCCGCTAGGACTGATGAGGGACCATTAGCAGGAATGCCAATTCTAGATGTCGACAAATCCTCGGTAGTAGTGATAATCAAGAGAAGCCTTTCTGTCGGTTATGCAGGTGTTGACAATGACCTCTTTTACATGGATAAAACAATGATGTTATTCGGCGATGGTAAAAAGATGATGAATGAACTGAACTCTGCAATTAAGGAGCTGTAAACCAAAGTGATGAACATGTCTCCAAGCAAGCGTTATTTGTCTGCTACCCCTGTGCATCAATTAAGGGGCAGTAAAATGACTGGGCTCAAGAGACTATTCGCCGTTTTACTTACAATATCTATCCTCTCAATCCCTGCTGTCGGAATGAGCTCGGGCCCGGGTTATGAAAATGCAGACGGAGATCCCACTGTGAAATATGGCTGTAATTGCCATAACAATGGCGCGGCCTCAACAAGAGCAGTAGTGATGGTTACTGGAGTCCCAGTCATGTATGAATTGGGGGCCTCGTATGATATGACAATTAAGGTTGCAGACTCGCTCACATTATCAGGAGGGGATGGAAACACACAAGGTGGATTTTTGATGACTTCAGATGGCATAGGAATATTCTCATGGTCAGATGATGAGGAAATTCGCGCTGCTGAGGATGCACCATTGGACATATCGCACTCAGATACTGACTCTGACGGCATATGGGAGATAACTTGGACAGCTCCAACAGAGGACCTAGGACCAGTCCATTTTTGGGTTGCTGGTAACTCTGTCAATGGGGATGGAGCTCCAGGGGACGAAGACTGGTGGAATATCCTAACATTTACTATCAACGCACCTGGAACAATAGAGTCAAGTGATTCCGGAGCTACTCTTGAAACTAGAACAGTTTCAGTCGGAGATTATGAAACCCTATTCATAGTAGAGGAATCAGAAGCTCAAAGGGAAGCTGAAAGACAGGAGGCACTATCACACAGAGTTTTCACTCAAGGGAATCTATTTTTCTGGACCAGTCTAACCGCGCTCCTTATCGGAGCCTTGGTTCAAAGGGAGATTTTAGAGAGAAGGTATGATGATGGCCCAGAATTCCTTGCTATGGAGTTGGCTTACCCACAAGCAATTAGAAGGGGCTTAATGGGCATTGGCTCTTTCTGGCTGGCTATCAGGTGGGCCTCTTCCGAGACCCAGATTTATTTCCCTCCCCCTGCGGTCGTTAAAGAAGGGACAAAGATGACTGATTTGACTGACTTCCTAATTGGATCCGCATTCCTAGCCAGCGCACTGTTCGCCTACGGGGTATATAGGACAATATTGGCCGCTAGAAAGGACCCAGATGTCAAGGATCGGCTGTAGATGTCAGAACAAATGATTAATCTTGAATCAAAGTCTTTGGAAAATCACTTCCAAGAACTGTACTCACTTGTAAAAAATACAATATTATTTACTTCAATATCTGCAATAGGATGGTCTATAGTTGCCCCTCAATTATTGACAGATTGGGTCAATCTATTCAATACCGGCGATAACATAAACCAATTGTCAATCTATACTCCATTCAATTGGATAGAGGTCAAATGGTCCTTTTCCATAATGATGGGTATAATCACAGCTTTCCCACTTTTCTCAGTAATGCTATACAGGTTCTCTAAACCAGCCCTGTACCCAAACGAGGTTTTTCCAGTCAAATTAATATTAATTGCAAACTCATTAATGTTACCAATTTCAATATTCCTAATTTGGATATGGGGGGTACCTAATGTGGTAAAATATGCAAACGGACTATCTCAATTAGAAAATATTAGTGCTAGATATGACCTATTTGAAATCGTCAATTTTGCTTTGGGATTCACGGTTATGGCCATTATCTCGTTTATCCTCATGACATCACTCATCTTATCCAGAATTATTGGTGACGTAGACGGGATGTATAATTGGTTGAGGCCCAGGATCATGATAATCTCATTTGGCCTTTTCATTCTAACTATGCCATCGGTATTCGAGGGTCTAAGGATTCCCTTGTCCTGTGTAATAATTTTCCTCTCCGACCTTTTAGCGAGATCCTTTCCACTTGCGAGAAATATGACCGAAATCATTCAAGATGACACTGCATTGAAAGGTCACGCATAGCAGCGACCTCCGTGAGATCATTCAAAGTGGTCATTGCCACACTCATACTATTTGGGGGAATATGGGTCAATCTAAATCCTGATTTAGTCAACACAACATACAATTTCGACGACTCCGACGAAAATCCAAATCTAGTAGGCCTGCAAGAGAATGAACATTGGCTAGTGATAAGAGTGGCATTTCCCTCTATGCCACACTCTCTTTCGGAAACGGAATCTCTGTTATTGGGCTCTGGTTCGGCACAGGAATATATTTCTCAACTATCAGGAGGTGTTTCAAATTTAGAAGTTACAATTTCTGATGAAGTATGGATCTCTGATTTTGAGGAGTCCTACTGGGGAGCTGATTCACAAAACGAACGTGATGTAGGAAATGGGGGAAGCGGGGTAGATAAATTGGTAGAAGAATCTGCCTTAGATTTACTTAGTGGTATGGACCTCTCTCAGTGGGACATCAATGGAGATGGTGTCATTGATAGGCTCCTAGTCTTACATTCAGGAAATGCACAGGAGTCAGGAGGCCCATCCAATTCAATTTGGAGCCATTTCTCAAATCTTATGAATCCTGTAAGTGTAGGTCAATGGGAGATTCAGCACTATACAATTTCATCAATGGAATCTGGGCTTGGCACACTTGTTCATGAAATGTTGCATCAAATGGGTGCCTACGACTTGTACGATGTCCACTCAGATCTTCCTTCGAGTACATGGAATGGCCTCGGAGATTGGGACATTATGGCTAGTGGTAACTGGAATGGAAACTCAATGTCACCTGCTATGCCAGGGGCAGCGACCCTAATCACTGTCGGTGGACTCGGAATCATTGAAATCGAAACCTCGACAACACAAGATATTCAGTTATATCCAATGTCTTCAAAGAATAACAATACGCGTGTTGCTTATATCGAGACCGCTCCAGAAGAAGCTGTTTTGGTAACATACCGTGCCGATATAGGATTTGACTCTGAGCTACCCGGCTTCGGGATTATTGTAGAATACCTAGATAAAAATAATGGCAATGTAGATGAAAATACTGTGAATAAAGATCCAAATAATCCATGGGTTAAGATTTTGGAGGCTGATGGTGATCAGGCTTTAGTCAGGAATCGTGACACTGGAAGCCCGGGAGACGCGTTTCAGTCAGGAGACTCATTTGGTCATGAAGGATTCAAAATTAGGGACAATAGAGGAAGATTAGTTCCTTGGCAAATTGAAGTTCAGAGCATAGAATCTGATGTTGCAACATTAAGATTTTCAACCCTTGAAAACTACACCGACAGAGTACTGACACCGAGGTCTCCTATTCAGTTAATCGAAGGAGAGAATGCTTATGCCAGTGTGTTTAGCGAGAACCCGTGTACCCTACTAGTAAACATCAGTACCGATTTAACGGTCCCTCAAGCTACAGAGGTGGAAATACCATCTGGAGAAACTATAATCCCAATAATTAGAGCCTCTGAAACTTCTGATGATTTAGGTTTAATAACAGGAAAGATAGGTTGCAAAGATAAGAATCCCGAGGACATTAGAATCGAATGGCAGAAGATCGGTCATAGGATTGTTACTAAAGAGACAATCCATGTTATTCCATGGAATCAAGATTCAACTATTCAAATACCGATTAACACAAATGGCTATGGAGAAAGAAGCTATGATATTGCCATAGAGGGAGCAGTAGATAGAATTGCATCCTCTTCAACTCAAGGGGTTTTTTCTCCAGGGGATGAAATCTTAATGAAGATCGAACCTAATGGATTACTGACCCCTGGCATGTATGCAAGGGGAGAAATCGTGATTCAAGATGAATTTTCCGTTGAGCAAAGAATAGAGATTACATTAATTGCCGAATCGCCATTTACAGGAGACGGCCTATTGGGCTGGATTTCGCAGCCATCTAATGGAATTCTGGTAATTTCAATTCTTCTGGCATTTAGCATACTAACGGGCAAAAGCAGAGATATTACCTAGGATTGCTCCACCTGGAATCCGCAGGAGGACGAGAGATTTTTAGAAAATCCCAATCACCAAAACCGACATCTACAGGACAAATCCATTGTTTGTTTACCCCCGATGCAAGCCTAGAAATTAAACATGCCTTAGCCCATACTCCAACTCTTTTTTGTTCATCCTCTGGGTCATTAATCAGCCATGGCGCGTGATCCTGCCCTACTGATCCTGAGTAACACCTCCAAGTGGTCCCGAATTTGAAACCGGACCGTGTATTCAGCCCTCTCTTCAGTAAATTAAGCAACAAACTCGCTGTGTTCGTTATCCCTATCTCTGAGTTTTTTTGGCCAGGGGAGTAACTCTCTATTTCGAACCGATTCGATGAGTCCCCAAAAAATTGGACCAACTCCCTTTCAACCCAGTCCAGCTGCCGACCACCCTGCGTAGGTACACCGATAGCCTCGACTGGCCAATCAGTTACTTTTGCGAAAAAGGCCCCTCCAGTAATTGTTTCAGAATACTCGTAATTGGAGATTTTCAAGAAGTCTTCAGTGGTTGGGGGCTTGAGATTTCCAATTGGATCGACAGTTGAGAGATGGTATGTCACCACGGAAAGCTCCTCATCAACTACTAATGCCTCTGCAATTCTCCCAATACTCTCTACTTCAGCCACCCAATCAAATAAGTCATTATAGTCAAATTCTTCTTCAGCTGTATACCATCTAATCTCAGAAGCGGGCAGGTCCCTAGAAGGATGCTTATCGGAATCCCACCTCAGTCCCCACGATTTTTTACTATGGCCTATTCCTAATGAATCTAGGTTCCTTCTTAGAACAATTTTATTTCCTGGTGTTCTCAACGCTTCCATGACGGCGTGCTCCATAATCAGTTTGGAGTCAGCATTCAAAGCTGTCTGCATAAAATCCTCACTAGGGGGGTCAATATTTCTATGGTTTATACAGAATAACATCTCAACCGATGTGAGACCAATTCCCCCCCCTTCCATAATTATGCCCAATGCAGACTTATGCCATAGCCTATCTGCCGACTTACCACCAAAATACCAAGTCCCGTTATCGCCCCCCATAACCAACCCTAAAGGCACTACAATTTCATCTCCTCGGTCCAGAAATATCATTTCCCTCCGCCCACTCGTATTACTGTGTCAGAATACAACGAAGCAGACTCGCTAAGGTCACTAATTAGATTACTACAGCAAGTAGAGGGTACTAGAGTGACCCTAATTGGCGATGTAATGCTTGATAGGTATCATCATGGTTACTCTAATAATCTCAACTCAACTGCACCAGTTCCAGTCTTGAGAGTGACAAATTCTGAGGAGTCTCCGGGAGCCGCTGCGCACATCGCAAGGGGCTTATTCTCACTGGGCCTTAATGTCGATTTCTATAGTTCCGTCGGGGATGACGATGAAGGTGATGTAATAATCGAAACACTCTCTTCTGAGGGTATCCAAACAGATGGAATAATCCGAGTACCCGATAGAAAAACCCTCACAAAAATTAGATTTTATGGAAGTAGGGAGAATTTGCTAGACCAAAGCCAAGTCCTCCTCCAAGCAGATAGAGGCCCACTCGAAGATCTTGATCCATCAATCAGTGAGAGTCTCACTAATTCTGCCTTTAGCTCCCTATCTTCAAGCCAAGCTCTGGTTATTTCAGATTATGACAAAGGTGTTATCTCTGAATTAGGATCTCATAAGCTTATAGAATCGGCAAAGAAATTGGGTATTCCCTGCATAGTTGATCCAAAACTTACCGGATTATCCAGGAGCACCGGAGCCGACATAGTAATTTTTGGCATGAGAGGTTTGGAGTTGCAAAAAAGGAGACTCATGACTGACTCCTTGGATGAAGCCGCCTCCCATCTAATTGAGACCTACTCTTGGGGTGCTCTACTAGTACTGGGGGGCGTTAATGGAGTTACATTACATTCATCGGATGGAACAAAGGTATATTTCCCATGCAGGGCAGACGCACCAAGGCAACAAATAGGGCTGAACGATGCAGCGGCAACCGCTCTCGCCGCGGCATTAGGAAATGGACTAAATATTGTAGATGCCGCAGCATTTTCCGCTGCCGCCTGTGAATGTGTACTTTCTGCAAAAGCAAGTCAAGAGTTTGTGGATAGCGATACATTGCAACTCTGGCTGGAAGAGCTTTCATGGAAATTACGTATTTCGGATAGATAATCAATATAACCAGAAGTTCAAAACAAGTAGCAATACGCCGTAGTCCATGAAGAGGGTAATTGCATTGACATTCATGTCTATGCTGTTTTTTAATTTCCATTCCCCTGTGGGAATCTTAGAAGATGCAGAGGGCGCATATTACTCGGATATATCAGATCCACCAATAATTGGCTTCGACGAATATAATGGTGTATTTATCGATACTAACTCTACATTATCCGGATTTATAGTTTCAAGCGTTTATCCCGATTCCGCAGAGTGGTACGTTTCTGACCTTTCAACTTCTGGAGAATTGTCTGCTATCACAGAACCATTACCATTGTACACAGAAGAAATATTTTCAAATCAGGATGATGGTCTTTCTAGGTGGTCCTGGAACATTTCCAATATATTTAATGCTCCAATTTTAGGGACCGAAGTTGTCAATGATTGTACCTGCTACTTGACGATAATTGTAATTTCCGGGATTCACCAATCTACCAAATCATTAGCAGTTTTTCTTGGAGATTCTGACAGTCCTGGGATAACACTGGATAGTGAGACAGAACGCCTATCCGGATCCTTTGATACTTCTGGATGGGCTTCATCCCCTATAGGAGAACCTATACCATCATCAATTACAATTTCCAATGAACTCTCATCAACCGGGAGATGCTCTACCGTACCGGATCTTTCGCTCCATAATGCCGATACAAATATCTCAATAACCCACTATTTATCCTTGGAAGGATATTTCTCCGCATCTATCGACATATCGAGTTTAATCGATGGATGGTACTCCGTGTGGTATTCGTTAAACTCTACAGACGTAAATGAGGTAGTCAAAAATTACTGTGTAAAAGCACTGGTGGATAATTCCAATCCTGTGGCTTCTGTAGAAGGCCCTCAACAGTCTCAGGAAGGTGATGGAGACCTCATTTTTGACGCTGGGAATTCATACGATCCATTCTGGGGTAAAGATAGCTTAAACTACATATGGTCCCTAATCAAGATTGAGCCAACTGGCAACTATATGGTCGATAATTCCGAGGGGAGAAGCTCAAGTTTTTTTGTTGTAGATGACTCAATATCAGGAGACTACTTATTGTCGCTATTAGTTGTGGATGGCCAAGGAATGATAGATCAGAATGATTATGAATTTTCCATTATCAACCAACCACCCTTAGCCAAGCTTTCGATCTCTGGAGAATCACTTTCTGATGGCGACAAAATGCAGTTATCTGACTTGACAGAATGGGATTTAGACGCCACACAATCACTAGACACCACCAATGATGTTGAAGGACTAAGGTGCGTTTGGAAAATTAACTACAAGACAATTTATGAAGGCTGTGAAAGAACCTTGCAATGGCCTGTAGATGATAATAATGACACAATCCTACTTACACTTGATGTAATTGATGACGATGAAGAATACTCCTCGATAACGGTAGAGTTATCCCGTGCTAATAACGAGAATCTAATTCCTCTACCCATAATAGTTCTCATACTATCAACGCTATTCTTTATCAGCTCACTAATTTATTCAAGAAGGAGAAACGACGATATGGAAATTCCGAAATGGAATGATTCATAATTATGAAAAATACCCTCACCACTAAGTAGTTGTATGATAGGTGACAAACATGAAAGGTACGGTTTTTGAACACAGTGAGTACCGCAAACGCCAAGAGGAACTTTTTGACAAGCTTCCTATGGATTCAATCGTCATTCTCCCTAACAATGTCCCCTCAATTAGGTCTAACGATACCAAATATCCCTACAGGGCTAACTCATATCTGATGTATCTTTCTGGCTGGGAAGAGCCACACTCTACGCTAGTCCTGACAAAAATTTCTGATCATACCAATGTCGCTCTGTTTGTAAAGCCTAGAAATACAGAATTAGAGATATGGGAGGGAAGAATTGTTGGAGTTGAGGGTGCAAAGAATGGATGGCCAATAAAACAGGCGTTTCCAAACACAGACTTCGAATCGGTAATGAAAAATACTCTCAAAGAAATATCAAATCTTTATCTTTTCAAGGGCATTAATGTAGAAATGGACGTTCTAGTTAGTGACCTGTGGAAAGGAGATATTCTGGATCCATCTCCCTATGTAGATAAGATGAGGACAATAAAGTCTACAGCAGAGATTGAAATTATGAAATCTGCAGCGTCGATAGCATCACAAGCTCATATCTCTGCAATGGCAATAACTAAGCCAAATATAGGCGAGTGGGAGATTCAAGCATGTATTGAAAATCACTTCACATTGAACAGGTCTGTCAACAGCTACAACCCAATCGTAGGTGGAGGAGACAATGCTACCATCTTGCATTACAACTCTAATTCTGGTCGAATCGAAGATAATGAATTGGTATTGGTTGATGCTGGTTGCGAGGTTAGCGGTTATGCATCAGATATTACCAGGACCTGGCCTGTTAACGGCAAGTTTACGAAATCTCAGAGAGAAATTTACGAATTGGTTCTTGAAGCTCAGATTTCGGCAATTGGAGCCTGCCAATCCGGATACACATGGGATTCTATGCACCGAGCGGCTTCTGAGGTGATATCGAGAGGACTCATAGACCTCGGGATACTAAAATGCTCTAAGCAAGAGGCCCTAGGTATGAATTTGGATGGGGAGTTCCGGAAATTTTTCATGCATGGTACTGGCCACATGCTTGGCTTAGACGTTCATGACGTAGGGGGCGGGAGGCAAGGAGGAAAGGCTGGCCCTGTTCTTTTACCTGGTATGATTGTAACAGTCGAACCGGGCCTATACTTTGCCTCATGGAGGGAGGACATTGATATTCCGAAGAAATACTCCGGAATAGGTGTTAGGATAGAGGATGATGTTCTGATAACGGAGAGTGGACCAATAGTACTTACTGACGGGTGCCCCAAGACAATCGATGAAATAGAATCAATCGTTGGAAGTGCACTGTAGATGGTAATTTCAGATATATTACGAGCTCAAATGGCAGTTGAACCTTCAAGAATTACAGTTGAAGAAGCGATCTTACTGTACGAAGAAGCAGACTTGAGCGATTTGATGCATGTGGCATCATCAAGGAGGTCATCAATCGTTCCTGGAAATGAGGTAACATATCTGGTTGATAGGAACATCAATTACACCAATGCTTGCACGATTAATTGCCAATTCTGTTCTTTCTACAGGCCCCCAGATCATACTGAAGCATATACACAGACATTCCAAGAAATCAGTGCGCGGGTAACCGAGTTAGAAGAGATTGGAGGCTCCAGGATCTTAATGCAAGGTGGCGTAAATCCGGACCTGGAATTATCATGGTACACCGAAATGCTTTCTAATTTACATCAAAGCCATCCAAATATACACTTAGATTGCTTTTCACCTATAGAAATAGAAGGAATAGCAGAGGTATGTGAATTATCCACTAAAGAGGTTCTGACCAAATTGAGAGATTCTGGTATGCATGGTTTACCGGGTGGTGGCGCAGAGATGTTAGTTGACGATGTAAGGCTAGATATATCTCCAAAAAAAGGCTCATCCTCTAATTGGATTAGGGTAATGCGTGAAGCTCAAGAGCTTGGCTTGATAACTTCTGCGACCAATGTAATTGGTTTTGGTGAAGATTACTCTGACAGGGTTAAGCACATGGACCTAATCAGAAATGCCCAAGATGATGCTATAGCTAGTGGGAATGTTGGCTTCACCTCTTTCATATCTTGGCCTGTCCAGCTAGAGAATAACGCATTTGGCTCCAGAAATAGGGGGACTAATAAGACAAAGCTAGGAGCAACATCTTCAGAGTATCTCAGACACGTAGCAATCTCAAGAATATTTTTTGATAATATTATACACATTCAGGCCTCATGGCCCACAATGGGCATGGAGATAGCACAACTTGCCTTGGCGGCGGGCGCAGATGATGCAGGATCCACAATGATGGAGGAAAATGTAGTATCTGCATCCGGAACTAGCAAGACTATGGCTAGTGAGAAGGAGCTCCAAAGGATTATCCTTAGATCAGGTTATCAACCAAGAAAAAGAGACTCTGAATATAACCTATTGGAGACTGAGTTGATTGACGAGGGAATATTGCAGTCTCCGCCACCTGTTCAGTGAGACTATGACTCCGACCTGCCACTTCTGACTGGAAGATTTTCAAATCCAGTCTTTGTTTCCGGGAAATTAACATTTACTGGCCTCACCCATTTCATTCTCGAACCATCACTCTTTATTCCCTCAATAACTATCTCCCAATGGATCGCAATCATCGCGGAATATATAGTACCGGGCCATGGATTAGTAGGTCCGGAAATTCTCATTGGAAACTGGTCAATTTTTTTCCAGGGGCCATAATCCTGAACTCTCATTGGCTCTAGTAGCAACAACCTTCCCCTCCCCACTGTCATTGGCAATGATTCACCCACGCCCGTCCCATGCTCATCTGCAGTAGATATTCTTCTATCCGGTAATTCAGTAGACATGCCGGGTGGAGGCTGTCCAAATTTTCTTCTTCCGGAGGACCTCAAAATGACCTCTCTCTCGGGTATCGCAGCACCCACCTGAACCCTGATTCTTTCAGCTTTTATCCCATCGGGGAGAATGATATTTGATATCTCTATGGAATCAGTGCTAATATCATTAATTTTGATTTCTGGATTAGAAAGAGGATTCGCAATGTATTCATTCTGCCTTCTGATGTCCTTGATATTTGCTAAAACACGTAAAAATATTGGTACAATAAATACTGGAAACGCAATCATTAGCATTAATGGATAGTCGAGTGGACCCAAGCTAATGGGCGTGAAAATGAACTCAGGCATGAATTTCAAATTGATTAGTGCTGGCTCAAGAGCATGAAGCATCAGAGCTACGACCAATGTGAATACTCCTGGATATATGGATTTCCTTGCTATCTTATGTAGTAGATCTGGCTCAATGTACCACCCATTCCTCGTCCTCATTAAGAATGGTAATGTGGTATATGTTACTTCCTTTGTAATCAAGGGTAGTGAAGAGTCGTTTTGATTTTCTTCCCTCCATTCCAATACCCATGAATCGTCATTTCCAATTTTAAAGGCGGGCGGTGGAGGATTTTCCGATTCTAAAATGACCTCCACTAGTGGAATCCCCCTAGGGTCACTATTTTCATGATCGAAGGGGGGATATCTTACCCTTTGAACTGACCTATACATACTAACTCCAAATTACAGCAGACGCCGCTTTCGTGGCTAATGATCTAAATTCTGGTACTTCTTTAAGCAGGCGTAGTCCTAATGGTATCGGGTTATCTATCTCACCAGACTCATTGATAATCTGGGTAACTTCTGGCCTAGACCAGACTTTGAAAACACTTTCCAGTTCTTCATCTGTAACCTCTGTAAGGAAAGCATCTCTTAGTGCCCTAGCCCTATTCAATTTCTTTCTCATTGGTCCTAGAATCTTGACCAAACTCTTCATTTTAGCCTCACCAAGGTCATCATTATTTATGCACTCGGATAAAATTGGAGCTAGTAAGTCTGCTTGATCAAACCCAGTACCTATGCCTCCTCCGGTGGTTGGTTTACAAGCACCAGATGCATCTCCGAAAAGTGCCACTCTTTCCCGCAACGGATACTTCAGTAAGCCACTTGGAACGGGTCCTCCAAACCTGCCAACGATATTGCAATTTTCGAATCTCTGTTTCCAAATAGAGGAATTCATAAGATTATCAACCATCATTTCACAAGATTTTCCAGTCAGTAAATCAGCCCTACTCCACATGCCAATCCTCGTTGTTTCACCAGAGGGTATAGCCCAAGCGAAAAATCCTGGAGCGATATCATTTCCAGTAAACATATCTAACTGTCCAGATGAACCATTGTACCCTGTAACCTCCACTTGGTAACCAATCATCATTTCCTTAGGCCTTCCCATTTTCATAGTTCTTCTGACCCATGAATGTGCTCCATCACATCCACACACTAAATCACACCTAACCTTACAAATATCCCCTCCGACATTGATAGAAATCTCTGCATAATCCTTCTCAATATCTAATTTGGTGGGCTTGGAGTTCAGTATAATATCAGCCCCCGATTCTATAGCAAGACGGACAACACCCTCATCAAATTTCTTCCTGCAAACCGACCAGGTACGAATCCTTTCTGGTGATCCAATATCTACAGTGGTACCATTAGGACTGTTTATTCTAGCACCCCATATCGGGGTAAGAATGGTATTTTTCATAGGCACTCTTTCCATGGCCCCAGGATTTACTAGGCCTGCGCATTGGAATGGCCTTCCTATTTCCGAGTGCTCCTCAACAATTAATACCGTGTGCCCCAATTCTTTGAATTTCCAGCCTAGGTATCCCCCGACTGGTCCTGCACCAATAATCACTACATCGTAGAATTCCTCAATTTGAGCTTGGACATTCATCCTAATTCCCCTATTTTCGCTTTCTTCTCTTGTTCATCGATTTTAGTTTTGATATTATCTTACTAGCTTCCGATTTTGTGATATCGGACTCTTCTGCCAATTCTGCCATGGCTAAAACATCTCTCATTGGAAGGCCCTGCTTCTCTGCCATACTCTTTATCAAATCAATTTGTGGTTCTGATGCTGGTAGTGACTCATTGACTTCTTTCATGAGTCCAATAAGCACACTGGCAGTGCCATTCCTTCCTCCTGTCAGCTCTGAAAAATCTGATACATCAATCAACTTCAATGCCTGCTCCTCTGAGATATTTGATTTATCGATTAGCGAGGTCAGGTAATTTATCTGCTTCTCACTAGGTTTTGGACCTCCATTTTCGCCTTCAGTTGCAATCAGTTTCTCTATTAATTCGCTTGCCTCATTACCCGTAAGATCCGGAATTTCTTTCCCATCCAATAACTCTAGTTGTTTTTCTTCTGGCAAATGGACAATTCTATTCTCTATGGCCCATATCTGTTTTGGGGTGGGCCTACTTCTTCGAATTTCTAATGCATTATCGTGAGCGACTTTGAAAGATTTCGTAAATGAATCCCACATCTCTGAGCCAGAAATCTCCCCTTCTTCTATCATATCAAGACGCTTCTCCATATCCGCAGTAAACTCCGATGAGAACAATTTATTTTCTTCATTCTGATTATTATAGATTGGTGCTACCTCTGTCCATAAAACCATGCCGTTTTCACTCGGAGTAAGTGACCCGCTATCATTGGATACATACTTTCTATCGATGAGTTTCTGGACAGTACTGACATATGTGGAAGGCCTACCTATTCCTGCAGATTTCATCTTCTTGACAATTGAGCTTTCTGTAAACCTCCGAGGGGGCTTTGTCTCGTCAGTGGTCTTTACTGGGTTATCTTCTTTTTCATCAATTTCCCATACCGATCCTTCTACCATATCGTACTTAGGTTCGACAATTCTAGGAGATGGTAGAAATTGTTCTGATGCAGCCTCCCATCCGGCATGTATTCTCCAAGATGCCGTACCAGAAATAGTCAAATCTGTCCCCGTCACGCTTGCAGAAATTTCTCTCTTCTCTCTAACGGAATTGGACATCTGACTAGAAATAAACCTAGATCTGATTAGAGAATAAAGCCTAGTTGAATCTTCATCGACATCCTGAATCTCGTCTAATTTTGGGTCTGTAGGCCTAATGGCCTCATGTGCGTCTTGGACATTAGTACTCCCCTTTTTGTCGTCAGGGCCTAATGATCCATCTCCTAGGAACTCCTGCCCATATTTTTCCAAGATTATTGTTTTTGCAGATTCTCTTGCAATAGAACTAGTCCTTGTAGAATCAGTACGTATGTAGGTAATATATCCCTTGTTGTACAAATCTGAAGCTATTTTGCTAGTTTTTGACATAGACCAACCAAGTGAACTGCTAGCCGATTGTAGCATAGTATCCGTTGTAAAAGGAGGTGGTGGTTTACGATTGGTCTTCCCAGTGTTAACCGACTTGACAGTAAATAAGCCAGATTGTTTTAGGGCACTGTAGGCCTCTTCAGCGAGCTCGTTTTTGAATGTCCTATCTGAAAAGAATTTTCCATTATCATCCTTCCAAGCATCGTCATCCGTGCTATTGTGAAACCTAAATTTAAACGTATATCCATCACTAGATGCGTGCACGCTGTGATAAGGTATTGGAATATGTGAATCTCGTTCTATCTCCCTATCTACTATGTATCCCAATGTCGGTGTCTGAACTCTCCCCATGGACCTAAGATTCCAACTCTTAGCAAATTTGGAGCATCTAAAACCAACAAGCCTATCCATAAATCTCCTTACCTTGGCGGCTTCAACCAAAGCATAGTCTATTTCACTGTGGTTTTCGACGGCAATCTCTACAGCTTGTTTGGTAATCTCGTTAAATGTAACTCTTGTTACAAACGGGAACTCGGAAAAAATATGCGCTAATCTCCATGCTATGAACTCTCCTTCTCGGTCTGGGTCGGTAGCGATGTACACTTCGCTAACATTATTTTTCCTAGCCTTGTCAAGAAGCTTCGTTACTACCTTCTCTGCTCTATCTGTCCATTCCCATGGTGGATCGGGAAGTTTACCTTTTTCTGATGCCCACATCGCCTTGCTACCATTTTTTCCAGACCGTGGTAAATCTTGTACATGACCAAAACATGCTTCTACTATCCATCCTTTTCCAAGATATTTTTTTACTGTCTTACCCTTAGCTCCCGATTCGAGTATCATTAGCTTCATGGTAACACCTCAGTTTTTCGTCGTCGATGTTCCTTCCCCTCGATATTCCCCGTATAAACATGAGTGATGTTGGAGCAGTACAACGCGCGCACGCGCGGGCACACGTGAGACGTCAGTAACTTCTAGCCGATATTTCATCCCACGGTCCTTCTGATCCGGGTCCTCCACATCCTATACAACCCGGGTAACCTGCAGATGCTAATGAAGTGACCATCAACCTGAAATCCTCCCAATATTGTCCACTATCAGATCTTTTTGAATTTACCCAACAATAAGTTAAATCTGGTTCATCTACACCTATTAAGAAATTTTCATTTTCCCCGTTATGATATCTTATTTCTTTCCCATTTGAACAGAGAATGATGGGAGGATCAATCTTAGACGGTACAAGATCAGATATCGTTAATATCAATTTTTCAGATTCTGAAAGGAGATCTCTTGGCACGTAAAGCGACCCCCCGTTGGACCTTAGAAGCCTTCTAGCCGCCTCCCTCAAGGAGTCAGTATATGTGGCCATGACTACGCGACCATGCGTAACTATTCAAGAGTGCGTTGTTATCGCGTTAACATGGGCCTCGGATGGAGACTATTGGCGAGGCCAGTTATTTCCAGATTGGACTCAGAGAGATCTCATGATCTCGCCTTAGGTACTTTGTCCAAATTTGATAAATCTAATTTCGGGAAATCGGTATTAAGTCGTATGTACAAATCCCCAGAGCTCCCCATTCACACTCTTGGTAGATTATTCCACCATCCTTTAGGTCTAGCAGCTGGCATGGACAAAGGAGCCAGAGCTCTTTCAGCATGGCCTGCTTTAGGGTTTTCTTGGATAGAGTATGGAGGAATCACTAGATACCCACAAGACGGGAATCCCAAGCCTAGGATGTTCCGTGCCAATTCTGAAAGAGCATTGGTCAATAGTATGGGATTCAATAATCCTGGTTCCTCATCTCTCAGGGATTCTCTTGTAGATAGAAAGTCGTCAGGGAACTGGCCCAATGTACCAATAGCCGCAAATATTGGGCGCTCAAAGAAGGTAGATAATGAGCAAGCACCCAGGGACTATTCCCATACACTAGATACACTTTGGGGACATGCCGATATGTTTGTGCTAAATGTCTCATCCCCGAATACTCCGGGCCTAAGGAATCTCCAAAATGAAGATTTATTGCGAAATGTCCTTAGAGAGTGCACTAAGGTTCGTGAAAAATATAATTCCAATAAACCACTTTTGTTGAAACTTTCCCCAGATAATGATGATGAGTTAATTTCCGAGATGGCAGACATCTCAATAAAATATGGAATTGACGGCATTGTCGCTACAAATACTACGATTTCTAGACCCGAGCCTAAGAATACTCAATCAAGGATAGCTTTCTCCCAATCGGGAGGCGTATCCGGCAAGCCCCTCCACAAGAGATCCCTCGAAGTAATTTCCAATATTTACAATCACACCCAGGGGAAAATAACCATAGTGGGCGTAGGGGGCATAGATTCACCAGATAGCGCCTGGAAATCAATACAAGCAGGCGCTAGCTTGATACAATTGTATTCTGGCTTGGTCTTCAACGGTCCAGGAGTAACATCTTCTATTGTTAGAGGGCTGAAAAGTAGAGTTAAAGAATATGGATTCAGTGGAATCACTGAAGCAGTGGGAAACGCCCACAAGTAGTAGTAATGTTCTCTTTAATACCAGGTGGAAAAATGTCATTGAATCGTAATAATCGACTATTTGTTATCGGCGGATCGATAATCGTGCTGGTAATTATGATGCTAGCAACAGTCGACCCAGAGACTCAATATTACATTGACAATGTCATGGATGATCCTGAGGATTACACTGGCGATGTTCATATCAGGGGGGAGGTCTTGGAAGGCTCAGTGGACGTTGAAAACTACACTTTCGTTTTGACCGGTGTTAACCATATGCTGTTGGTTGACTTCCATGGCGCAGCAGTACCAGATGGATTTAGTGAAGGAAAAACAATCGCAATCAAGGGAACATTGTCATCTTCCTCTGGAGAGTGGATTCTAGATGCTAAAGAGATTCAAACTGGGTGCCCATCAAAATATGAATCAGCAGAATAATGGCCCCGATTCTTTCAAATGCCAAATCTCCCCGGGTAGTACGGGCTAGGGGGGGTGTTGACGTACTCTATTTTTCACAAATCGTCGATAATGGTGACCTGAAGTCCGAGGGCGGCGTAAACGAAGCAATTGGATCCTGCTGGTTGACTACGACGCCTCGCCCCCAAGAGATGCAGGTTGTTGGGAGGGTCACCCGGAGGGGTCACCTAACCATCCTATGCCCGGGAACCAGGTCAGGCGCGGAAGCGAGCAGCCCGACCGGGGATGCTGGATGCCTTGGGGAAGCGGGGTTGAGAAGATCGGCATTTCATTCCGATTGAAAACGAACGTCCACCGAGGACATGCCCATCATGAAGGAATCTCACTTAGGTTGCCCATTTCACATACAATTCTGAAATGTTCAGCAGAAACTGGCTGGACCGAGAGTCTTTGACCCCTTTGAAGAAGAGGCATACCTTCTAGATCTCCATTGCTTTTGAGTTCAGGCAATCCGATTGGATTCAAATCACAAACTGGCTCTATGTCCACCATCATCCACCTAGGATTGTCAGGACTGGCTTTTGGGTCAAAATACTTCGATGAAGAATCTTGGGCCGTGAAGTCAGGATAAGCCTCTCTGCAAACCTTGGCAATCCCTGCCACGTGCGGTGGCTTGCAGTTTGAATGATAGAATAATACAAGATCTCCTTCCTTCATTTGGTCTCTCATGATATTCCTAGCTTGGTAATTCCTAACACCATCCCAGTGGGTACTCTTGTCTTCTTTCAACTGTTCCCATGGATAGACATGGGGTTCACTCTTCATCAACCAGTATCCGGTCATAATGTCCGGAGAGTCACCATGCAAATCAACATTTCACCATGCGTCCTCTGTCGAGCCTAGAATAATCGCTGCGTCTATGGTATCAGCCTCATCTCTTGCTATTGCCCTTCTGAGTCCTGCAGTTTTAACCATCGTGCTTACTCCACCAGTTAACCCTAGATTAGCCTTGATCATTGCAGTAAAGATTGCTGGCAATAGGATCAAAGCAGAAATTGCCGCAACAAGAAGTAAGAGTATGATTACTGTGATGAACGGCTTGATAGCCTCTATTGGTATGAGATAGGCACAAGTCAGGCCACCCGCAGTAACCGTAGTGGCTTCGAATAAACTGAGGCCAGTACTCGCACAAGCGGTTTGAATAGCCTCTATGGTCCCACCTTGTTCCTTGATACGATTGGCGATATGTATGGAAAAATCTACGCCTACGCCCACTAATATGGACCCAATCATCACTGTTATCAAAGATAGATCAACATCTAAGCCATCCATAGCAAGCCATTGCATCATCACCGTAAAGCCAACTGGCAGGGTGGTAAGTAATGCATATCTTACATCTCTGAAAACCAGTGCCAACGTCACAACAGTGAACAGCAATGCGAAGCCCAATGATTGCCATTGTGAGTTGACAATCAGATTATTGACCTCAATAGTGATGGATGCAACGCCAATTAGTGTACTGGAAGTAACTGCCCCGTCCATCTCTTCATCTGCATATCTGTTAACTTCATCGACTGCCAATGTTGTACTTTGTACATCCATAAATGGCATGTCAATGTAAATTAAGCTTCTATCATAGCTAGGAGCAATGAATAGCTCCCGCATCTCCAATGTCATACTTTCATAAAACACATAGATTAGGAAATTCTGAGATTGGACTCCACCGGTGTCTTGCAAATCTAGATAATTTAGTGCACTCCAGAATGAGAGGTTTCCTGTTTGTTCTCGATCAAATATAAGCTCTGCAACATCCTTTATTGGTCCAAACTCATCAGGTATGGCTTCGTTAATTGGAGCACCTGATACGTTTACTCCTACGCCTATTGCTTTCATTAAGAAAACAATAGAAACAGCCGTAGTGTTATCAACTGAATTACACTTAGTTTCGAGTTGTTCAATCCCCTTAAGGTTAGAGAACGGATCTTTCTGAGCTCCGGCTTCTGGTATAGGATCTGGATCGGCATAAAGATCTGAGTCAATCAGTAGGAAACCCGGTTGTCCTGCGTTGAATTCGTCTGAATATATGCCCATTTTGTCTACAGCGTCTACACCCGCGGGTGCCATTTTTAGTAGATCGATATTTTCTTCCACGTTAGGACGATTATAACCGGCCGACATAACCATGGCCATTATAAAAATTGCAAGTGTGACACGAGTCCATTTTATCGGTACACCAACTGCTCCCTGGAAAACCTTAGGTGGCGGATGAGACGGTTTTTTCAGATCGAGCATCATGGTAAGATTAGGGACCATTAACATGGTCATGAGGTAGACAACGACTATTCCACCTGAAAGGGCGTATCCAATGGTCTGTATCGGTTTCATTGGTACGAATACCAAGGAGATAAATCCAATGATCGTAGTTAATGCTGAGAGTAAAACAGCCCTACCTGTAGAGCTAATAGCTTCAGACATCTTCTCTCTTGGAGATCCCTTCGCTTCTGCATACCTATTTGTTATGTGTAGTCCGTATGAAACTCCAAGTGCTAGAACAATGGGTCCAACGATAATAACCGTCATTGTTACTTCATAGTCAGTATATCCGATAAAGCCCAATGTTATCCAGACTGAGCATAGAGTAGGCAGACCTGAGATTATCAGAGTCTTGACTCCCTGGACCCATCTGATCCTTCCCGTTTGTAATAAATCACAATGGAAAAGAAATAATCCGAAAGCCACAATCACAACTCCTACCGGAAATACTTCCCAAAATAATTGGAACGACTTCTCAGTAATAGCATTAGTTAGAGGTACGGGACCTGTAAGGGTCATCTTCAATCCAAGCTCAGTACCGTCACAATATTCGTCAGCATTATCGGATTCCGGATCTACCTCATTTCCGTTGTCATCTAGACATATCCAGTTATTTTCAGAAGATATCTGATCTATTGTACCCTGCGTATTCTCAATTATTTCCGAAATTGTAATGTCATCTTTGCCATCATTATCTCTATCCAAATCACTTGAAATTCCAATAATGATGACAGCTCTGTTCCAATATCCAGCGGTCTCATTCTGATTCTTCCCAACATCTCTAACTAATTTGTCTAGAGCATTTTGAGGCATCTCCCCCAATATTTGATCTACCCTCTCTTGTTCGTCTGGTATAGAGTAATCACCAATAATATTAGATTGTTCATCAACTAATTCGTTGACCTGTTGGGAAAACTCATCGCTTCCTGTGCCCTCAGCTAGACCAGAGAAGAAGGCCTTGACAACCCTTCCGCCACTGGAATTTACCTCCTTGATTACTGTGGACACCGAAAGAACGTAGATTACGTAATCCTCCTCTCCCCTATCATCCCTTACAGTATTAAGTGCGCTTTCTACCTTGTCTATTTGTTTCAAAATGGGTAGTTGATCAACACCTTGTCTTTCGGACTCAACGTAAATTACCATCACATTAGTAGTCCAATTTTGCTCAACATCCTCTATGTCCTTCTGAACATCTGATCCTTGTGGGAGGTATACGGCCATGTCACCATTAACATTCAATGCCCCCCCCTCATCACAAAAATCATATTCGAAACCATCTCTACAATCAAGAATTCCAGAGTGCCTTCCTAGGAGTGCAGTAACTGTAAGGCAAAGTATTACTGTAATCACTGGCACTTTTGTTATCAGGTCACTAATTGAAGAGTCCAACATCGCCCTCTTAACTATTACAGGTGAACGGCGTACCGATTTGATTACAATTTCTGAGTCCACCTCCGATATTTTTTTTCCAGTATCTGCTATCTTTGACTTCACCACATTAGTGGATTCTCTGATAACCCTCACAGGATTAAATCGAGAACCTTCTTGAGGGGCATCCATAGTAACACTTGTCTGGGATAACAGGCAGGACTTCAACCCCTCGTTGATTGGATTTGAAATATGGTGATTAATTGTACTCACTGAAATGCGGCAACAGTGAATAATGAGGATTCTACGGGATATATGAGGGGAGGCAATGGGAGCGCCAAAAATCACCGATAAGAGGTGGACTATCGATCTTGAGAAAAGAATACAAGAATCTCATTACGATGACAACCCAAACAGATATTCCTTTGACCCCAACAGCGACAAGGAGCTATTTGTTATTGATACTCCGCCTCCATATCCTAGTGGTACTTGGCATATTGGAGCTGTCGCACAATACAGCATGATAGATGTAATCGCTAGAAGTCAAAGACTAATTGGAAAAGAAGTTCTATTTCCATGGGGGGTAGATAGGAATGGAATCAATATCGAATTTACTGTTGAAAAGAAAACCGGTAAGAAAATGAGAACTTATGAAAGAGGTGAATTCCTAGACCTGTGTAAGGAGACTATCGAGCTTTACACACAATCAATGAGGCACACGGCTAAGCGCGTAGGGTTATCCTGTGACTATGATAATGAGTACTTGACAGATTCTCCAAATTATCGGTCAGTGACTCAATCTATTTTTATTGATTTGTTCAAGAAAGGGGATATCATCGAGGATCTCAGGCCAAATATTTACGATCCCATTGAAGGAACGACGATTGCTGATGCTGAAGTACAAAGAATATCTAGAGAGACCCTATTATGTGACGTCATATGGGAAACTGTAGAAGGCTCTGAACTATTGATTTCAACGACCCGACCGGAGCTAATCTGTGCCTGTGGTGTAGTTATGGTGCATCCAGATGATGAGAGGTATAAGGATCTAGTAGGGAAGAGAATTAAATTACCGTTGCCCGTTAATGGTAGATCGGATACTGTAGAAATTCAAACTCATCCGTCTGTAAAACCTGATTTCGGCAGTGGGATACTGATGGTTTGTTCTTTCGGGGACCAGAACGACGTCTCCGTATTCAGAGAACTAGGATTGAAACCTTTCCAAGCCATAGATCTGGAAGGCAAGATGACCGAAATATCGGGACCGTTACATGGCCATACCGTATTAGATGCCAGAAAACTTGCGATATCTATTCTGGAGGATACTGGAAAATTATCATCAAAAGAAAATAGATTACAGGATATTCCCGTGAGCGAGAGAGGATCAAATCCTGTAGAAATTATACTACTAAAGGAATGGTATGTTAAACAAACACATGTCATAGATCGACTGTTTAAACTATCCGAAAACTGTAATTTCATACCAGAAAGGAATAGGCAATTCCTACATGATTGGATGGACGGGATTTCCATAGATTGGCCCATAAGTAGGAGAAGGTGGTATCATACGGAAGTCCCCATTTGGTACTCCGAAGACTCATCAAAGGTGATAGTCCCACCTAGCGGCACATATGTACAACCATGGAGAGACATGCCTCCTCTCGGGTCCGAGGTCTTAGACAGGGAGACTAGGCAATTTGTTGCAATGTATGATGACATAGCAGAATCATTAGGTAAAATAGTTGGAGAGACAAAGGTATTTGACACTTGGATGGATTCTTCTAATTCCAACCTCTTCGTGAGTGGTTATCTAAATAATCCAAAAATGTTCGAGAGATCATTTCCCACAGCATTGAGGCCGCAGGGCAAGGAAATCGTCAGAACCTGGCTCTACTATACAATGCTGAAGAGTGCCTTGTTGCTAGATAAGCCAGCATTCAAGAACATATGGATAGATGGACTAGGAATGGATCCATGGGGAAGAAAAATGTCCAAATCACTAGGTAACGGCATTGATGCAGATTCCGTATTGGAATGTGGTGCTGGGGGTCGCACAGGGTCCTGGAAAATCCGTGGACCTGAGGGCAAACAAGTCAGTCTTAAAGCAAACAAAATAGGAAGTGAGTGCTTCAGATTGTGGAAAGCTTGCGAAGCCCAAGTTGGAGATGATTTTCACATAAACCCCGAGGAAATTGAGTCAAAATATTTTGGGATACTTACCAAGGTATTCAATGTGGCCAGATTTGCAAGCCAATTTGAGGTCCCAGATGATTTGGAAAACCTACCAAATAATTTACCGAACGAAGATAGGTGGATCCTCAGTGTATTTGATGCTATGATGGACGATGTTCAGAATTTCTGGAAGGACATGGACATATACAACGCAACTCAATCAATTAAGGGATTTGCTACGGGAGTTTTTCCGGGGCATTGGTTGGAAATGTCAAAATCGAGACTTTACGATGGCGATTATGCCGCCTCTTGGACCATTCACAGAATAGTCAGGGACCTACTCATAACATTCTCCCCTGTCTGTCCGTTTTTCACAGATTATCTGTCCACTGTACTTTATGGAGCTAGTGCCGTAGACGCAAGATCATATCCTCTCCAAGTTTTCTCTAGTAACACTAACACTAATGCCTATTTGCAATTGACTGAGCTATTGATTGATTTTAATTCATCGACCTGGAAGGCTAAGAAAGATCAAGGCCTCTCATTAAAATCCGAGATTCACGGCATTAGTGTACCTTCGGAGTTGGCTGAATTCAAAGGTGCACTCACTTCAATGCACAACCTGATCGAATAATCAATTCAAGCGTGTTTTCGGGGAGTCTCCATTAGAAAATTCTGTTACAATGGAAACAATTTCTTTGCCAATTCTACTCTGAGCTTCATATGTAGAGGCTCCAATGTGGGGTGTAGCTTGGAAATTTTCAAGGGTCAGTAACTCATTCCCTATGGCAGGCTCCACCTCGAAAACATCCAATGAAGCTGTGGACAAATGGCCACTAACTAGACATTCGTGTAAATCAGCCTCATCAATAATTCCTCCTCTGGCACAATTGATAATGTGGTTTCCACAATGTATCCCATCAACACCGACTTTGGGCATTAGTTTGATTAATTCGGAATTTACTAGGTGATGGGTTTCTTCTGAAAGGTAGCAATGTAACGAAATGTGAGTACAACTAGAGAATAAATCTTCAACTTTGTCGTGATATACGCACCCGTCATCATAATCAGACAAATAAGGGTCGAAAACATGAATATTCATTCCCATACATTTTGCTATCTCAGCTACTCCTCGCGCTATCCTACCATAGCCGAGAAGACCAAGATTTTTCCCTCTGAGCTCCGATCCCCTGAGCTCCTTCTTTGCCCACAACCCTTCTCTCATCATTCTGTCTGATTTGATAAGTAGTCTATTGCTTGAAATTAGGTGCCCTATTGTCATCTCCACAACGGCATTCGTCGAGGAACCAGGTGTGTTACAAACAAGGACAGAGTTCTCAGTAGCTCCGGTGAGATCGATGTTATCTATGCCGACACCAGCTCTAATAATCATCGATAATGATGAATCTTCCCCTCTGTTAGCTTTGATTATGTCCGATGTGATCTTAGTGGCACTTCTAATGATAATTATGTCGAAATCAGAAATGCAGCCCCCTAGCAACTCCTCTTTGGAATAATGCCTCTCCTCGACCTGATGGCCCATTTCTTCAAGGTCCAACTTTGCATTCTTGTCAATGCCGTCTGTAACTGCTATTCTCACAAGTACCCGAGTGCGGATGATTCAATGAAGTTTCCCAAAAGTAGTATTGATATCACCCCCCCTCTTCCCACATTTAGATATCATGACATTTCAATTGCCAGAACTATCATACGATTACGATGCCCTAGAGCCACATATTGATTCGCTAACGATGGAAATTCACCACAGTAAGCACCACGCTGGGTATACATCCAAACTAAACAATGCTATTTCTGGTACCGAATTGGAAGGAAAAACCATTCAAGACCTGCTTGTCAATCACAATGATAACCCTGCCGTAAGAAATAACGGAGGCGGATATTGGAATCACAAATTTTTCTGGGGCCTCATGTGTCCAGGTGGAGATGGATCACCAGACCCTAATTTACTCGAGGCTATAGAAACGGACTTTGGATCCTTTGACAATATGAAGTCAGAATTTACCCAAGCTGCTATGACTAGATTCGGAAGTGGCTGGGCTTGGCTCTGTGTAAATAACAGCGGGAGACTTTTCATCTGCTCCACACCTAATCAGGATAACCCAATAATGGACAATTCAGGCACACCAATACTTGGGATAGACGTCTGGGAACACGCGTATTACAAGAAGTACGGACCTGGAAGAGGAGATTA
>DAVY01000006.1:81542-94887 GCA_002505775.1 Euryarchaeota archaeon UBA130
GAATAACACACAATTTCGACATACTTAGTATATGTTAGACCGGTTTGTTCTAAGCTGGTGATTGGCACCAACTGCTGGGAGTGCTCCTATGGACGGACTAGCTACTGGACTGCTAATCCTATTACTGCCTGTAATACTCACCCTTCCACTCAGGTTCGGGTGGAAGTGGTGGGTAGGGATGGAGCCTGAACATGAACACTACCGAGAGAAGGTTAGGAGGGTTCTGGATTCTGGCATACCAATCAAGAGGTACAGAACAGAGCTTGACTCCGAGGCACGTAGATTACTAATCGATAAAGAGAGACAATCCCGAATAGAATCGGATCTACTCAGACCGTTGGGCCCGCAACATTTCTTACTCCTACCGGCACTGATATTCTCTCCACTTCTAGGAATATTTGCCTTCTTCGTGACAATAATCCTCCTACCCATGTTCAGACCAATTGAGTGGATATTAATAGACAAGGGCTTACTATCTTATACAGCTAATGTCATACGAAAGGTAACAAGGTGGGAAATTATTGGGATACCAAGATTGGATGATGGAACAGGCACTTTAGACAGGGTCTTAGATTCTACACATAGAATGCCGATTACAGTATTTCTCGGTATTTTTGCATACCTAATTGTATTGTATCTCCCGCTTCAGCCAAGACAAGTAATGGTACTAAGTGCGGTGTTCTATATCTTTTTAGTATCCTTTATTTCTGTTATTAGGGCTGCGACAATGACATCCTTAGTTTTCGCTGATCCAACGAAAAGAAGGCTTATTCCCATGCACTCACTAGTAGATGACGCCTTAGGACCATCCGTTGGAATAGGATTAATCTTCTTACTATCTAGACAGTTGGTATACGGAAGTCAACTTAGGTCCGGAGATTTACTAGGTGATCCTATCATTTTTTCAATATCAGTGATATTGGTCCTGTACACCGCTACCATCATTGGCGTGGCTGTTGAATTCGCATTCTTTGAGTCTCGTAGTGATAGAATTAAATCACTATTTCAGCTTCAAATTGTGGAGAAACACGACCCTATGGTCTATCTCTTTACAAGGCACTTGGGGACATTGAGAATATCTCCCTTAATGACTATGAGAGAGTGGATCGATAGTAATGAGGAAATTTCAATAATTGACACCGAGGTTATGGCTGGGTGATTATTCACTCTCTTCTATTCTCTGCTTGGCTAGTTTCCGCATGTCTTCATGATGGACACCGTCGTCAATTGCTTCTTGATCAGATTCATCTACGATCTCTACGCCCAATAATGTCTCTATTACATCCTCCATTGTGACAAGGCCCTCGGTCCCACCAAACTCGTCTTTTACAATGAGAAACTGGGATTTAGTCTCTAAGAGTATATCCAATGCCCTATCTACGGAATCATCATGCTTACAGATATCGACGGGTCTTGAGATATCAGACATCTTCAAATCATAATCATCGACGGCGGCCCTTCTAAGAATTTCACTTCTTAGAACTACTCCTCTCACATCGTCTATATTTCCACCCGTAACAGGCATCCGTCCATGAATCATTATTGGGATATTCTGCAATACGTCTGATACCGTATCATCCGAGGAGACCGAAGTAACAACAACGCGCGGGGTCATTATATCACTTACTTTAATTTCCCTCAACCTCAATAAGTTCTGAATTACTGCCTCTTCGTCTTCTTCTATAACATCCGTTTCCTCTGCTATATCAGCCAAAACAGAAAGCTCATCTCTTGTTACGGTCTCTGTCTCTACTGCGGGAAGTAAAGATCTAGTAATTTCAATAGGCTTAACAATTATCCAAAGTGCGAACATCATCCCTTTCAATATCCTCGCGGATGGGACAGTAAGTCTTCTCCAATACAGGGCACCTATTGTCTTCGGCAAAATTTCACTAAGCACCAGAATTGCCAGTGTTAGTATTGCGGCGGCAACATGAACTATATCTCCGCCTCCAAATTGTGTCTGAACTTCTGCCCCTACACCAAGGGCACCAACAGTGTGAGCGATAGTATTCAAAGTGAGAATGGCCGTAAGCGGCCTTTCCGGATCATCTTTCCATTGTGACCATAGATCACTCACTTTTGGATGTGTGTCCTTCAATGCAACAATATGCCCATGGCTTGTCGATAATAGAACGGCTTCTAGTATGCTGCACAAGAAAGAAGCCCCTAAGGCTAACCCAGAATATGCTAAAATAAGCGTGTAGTCGACCAATTATGTTTCCTCACTTTTGAGCGAAAATTAAACATGCACGTGACACGAATGACTGCTCCTGTACCCCTTACGACCGATTGCGACATAAATAGGTGACTGACCGCTAGCTATGTGTCGCCGGGAGATTATGTGACAATTTTCATGGCCTGGCCATACGTAAACGCACCACTCCACCTTGGTCATGTAGCTGGAAATTGCTTACCGGCCGATATACAATACCGGTACGAACGAGCACGAGGTAGACGTGTGCTTATGTGCAGTGGATCTGACGAGCATGGCACCCCAATTACAATTACTGCTGAGGAATTGGGTGTTTCCCCTCAGGAAGTCGTTGACAAATATCATGACCTAGCTTTGAAATCACTAATTCAACTAGGTTGTTCATGGGCAGATAACATTGACTCACGCGGTGTAGAATACGGCGGTGCTCTTTACAATAGAACATCAGATTTGAGACACAAAGAGATAGTTCGTGACGTATTTACACGTTTATTGGAATCGGATTTACTAGTAAAAAAAACGATGAAGCAGTATTGTTCGGTTTCCGATGGCATTGTTAGATTCTTGCCGGACAGATATGTTGAGGGTACATGCCCAATATGCTCGGAAGACGGGGCTAGGGGGGATCAATGCGATGAATGCGGGTCAACATACGAAGCACACGAGCTAATTAATCCAATATCAAAGTTGGACCCCGATGCAACAATTGAGATTAGAGACACCGATCATTTATTCTTCAAGCTTGATCTCTTTCAAACAAGCCTAGAAGAACATGCCAAATTAAGACAGGACACATGGAAGCCAAACGTTCGATCTATGACAAAGAATTGGCTAAACATGGGGTTGCGACCAAGGGCAGTAACTAGGGATATTGATTGGGGAATTGAATTACCACTTAGTGGTAATGAGTGGTCATCTAAAAGAGTCTACGTGTGGTTCGAAGCTGTGCAAGGTTACTATACCTGCGCTAGGATATGGGCTGAAAGATTCGCCTCTAAAAACAATCATCCAGATGGTGATTCTGCGTGGGAGAGGTGGTGGAAGGCAGACGAAAATGGCAAATCACCTAGGCACATATATTTCATGGGCAAGGACAATATCCCCTTCCACACAGTAATCTGGCCTTCTTTGATTATGGGCATGAATGCGTCTGATAATGATCGTCAAATAACACACGAAAATCTCCCGGGTAGTTTGGTGCTGGAAACTAATGTTTCATCCAACGAATATTTGATGCTGCAAGGAGGGCAGTTTAGTAAGAGCAGAAAACATGCAGTGTGGCTTCCCTCGTTCCTAGGTAGGTACGATCCTGATTGTCTCAGATATTACCTAACGATTAACATGCCTGAAACACACGACACTGACTTTAGATGGGAGGATTTTGTTGAAAGGACCAATAATGAGTTGATTGGTACATATGGAAACTTCGTACACAGGGTAATGACTCTGACTCATCGCTTGACTAATGAAGGAGAAAATCCACTTTCTAGGTATGATTCACATGAGGAGTTCAAACACGAGACTGAGTCTTGCCAGAAGCTATTGCATTCTGCGATGGAATCTATGGAAAGACAGAGATTCAAGGAAGCTCTGAGATCATTAATGGGAATCGCCCAGATCGGAAATCAGGTCCTACAAAGGGCCACACCTTGGAAATATCTTCAGTCTGAGGAGTCAGTAGACAAAGAAAAATCACTTTCTGCTTTGGCATTTTCCTGGAGGCTCTGCAGAACACTAGCAATATGTACTAGACCATTTATGCCATTCCAATCTGATAGGCTGTGGAGAATGCTGGGGGAGAATATTGAGCTAAATAACCTACTTTGGGACAATTCTTTAGACTTAACAAGCCATCTTTGTTGGAACGATGAACCACCAGAGCCATTATTCAAAAGATTGGATTTAGATGAAATTATTAGCCATGAGCTTTCTCTGGCCAACGATAATAATGATGACCCAGTCGAGGGAGACAGTAAAGGAGCTGATTACATAGAATTCGAAGATTTCATGAAAGTCGAGATGAAGACCGGGAAAGTCATATCCGTTGAAGATCACCCCAACGCAGATAAGTTGTATGTAGTAACTATACAAGATACTCCCGATACAACCAGAACAGTGTGTGCGGGATTAAAGGGATATTACGAGCCTTCCGACTTGGTGGGACTGAACGTAGTTTTCGTAGCTAATTTAGAGCCTAAGAAACTGAGGGGAGTAATGTCTGAGGGGATGCTATTAGCGGCTGATGATGGGGATGGAAATGTGAGCATAGTTACTACTGTAAACGATATTGGATCGGGCTCAAGAGTAAGATAATGAGTTTATTTTTCGTCTGGCTTGTCGAAGAAATCCCATTGAATTTCAGCTAGTTCCTCATTGGAGTTAGCGTTTGAATAGGCTTCTAATGGTAGTTTGTTCAACTCGAGAAAGGTGTCCCCATATGGCAGGCAGGAGAGAAGCGTTCTCGCTTGAGATTCTCTCCCCAGAATGAATAATGTTGATGCTAACGCCTCGGCTGTAGACAATCTTCCAGGTTTTCCCCAGGACACTGGGTTAGCCGCCAATAATACTGGAAGAGTCCTTCCCTCTAGTCTTGTAAATTTCGAGATAGACTCCAAAGAATCCTCCAAACGTTTCCAAGAACAATCTAGAGCCACTATTGAACCACCCATCAAAATCATATCTTTGTCATCTGGTCCGATTAGTTTACCACTTGAAGGGTCTAACAAGAAGCCTCTCTTTGGGGCCCCCCGTGTACTTTTGTGAAGAGTAGCATACCCCTTTTTAGAAATTCTCCTCGCACTGCATTTCTTGGGGTCGTCCTGATCTAGGTGGATAACGTGGAGAGGAATCTCCTCTGGGTTATTCTTTGCCGAGGAATTCATCTAGTGCATCTCCTATGGTCATACCCCTACTAGTAGGTGCTTTTACTGATCTCTCAGGCTCTGAAATGTTATCCTCAAACAATGTTATGTCCAAGGATTTCTCTATTTTTTCTAGAACTGAATCCGCTGGTTGGACCCCAGCTTCTACTTTTTGAATTTCATTAAGGCGTAAATTTAACCTCTTGGCAAGGTCTCTGGAGGTCCACCCTTTTGCTTCCCTCGCTCTTTTAATTGAAGTGTGGAAGTTTGATATTACTTCTTTCTCCATCTTTGCCATATTCCTAGTGTATGTCCTTTTCACTATGCTCCCGGATCTAGGTTTTGCAACTGTGGCTTTCCTAGTTTCAAGAACGTTGAGGTTGTTAGATTCTATACATGTGTTACAGCATCTAAGTCTGGTACCGGAAATTTCTGAGAGAAGGGTGGAAACTCTCTCACTCCCACACATCTCACAGGTTCCCATGTACCCCCCACTTGGCAATCAATCATATGGGTTGGGGTTATTTGAAATCAAATACCGCCTCCGCAATCCATGACTGCTGGTTCTGATAGCAAGAGGTCAGAGGACACGCCTCCACATCCAACAGTATCAAACCTACAAAATGAAATTAGGGATTTATCTGAGACTGCGCAACAATTACTTACGGATAAATTACTATTGGAGAGCGAGGTTTCACAGGTGAAAAAAAGAGCTAGTAGGCTAGAAGAAGAGATTCGGAATCTTAGGGCACCTCCCATGATTATTGGTCACCTCCAAGACCTGACCGAAGATGGAGCAATCGTTAGAAGTTCCAATGGGACTGTTTTCTTAGTATCAGTAAATCCCAGAATCGACAGTTCAAAACTCGTTTCTGGATGTAGGGTGGCCCTGAACCAGGATACCCTTTCCGTGATAGAAGTTTTACCTGATTCTTGGGACCCACTTGTTATCACATCCGAAATTATAGAGAAGCCTGAGGTATCATATGAAGATATAGGGGGATTAACAGATCAGATATCCGAAATCAGGGAAACTGTAGAGCTTTCCTTCACCAATAGAGATGATTTCAAAAGATTCTCAATAGAACCTCCAAAGGGCGTCCTTCTAACAGGTCCACCAGGGACCGGCAAGACAATGCTTGCCAAAGCAGTAGCCCACTCAACAAATGCAGTGTTTCTCGGATTAGTAGCGTCTGAACTTGCTCAGAAATATATCGGAGAAGGAGGACGCCTAGTTAGAGAGATTTTTGATCTTGCAAGAAAGAAGGCACCAGCTATAGTTTTCATCGACGAATTAGATGCCATAGGATCTAAGAGATTAGATGGGGCTACATCAGGCGACAGAGAGGTTCAGAGGACATTGATGCAACTACTGTCTGAGTTAGATGGATTTGAGCCATTAGAAGATGTAAAAATCATTGCCGCAACAAACAGGCCGGAACTTTTGGATAGTGCCCTATTGAGACCGGGCAGATTCGATAGAATCGTTGAGATCCCCCTTCCTGATGAAGATGGTAGGCTTTCAATCTTGAGAGTTCATACGAAAAATACCCCACTATCAAATCAAATTAATTTGGAGGATATTGCTTCAAAAACAGATGGCTTTAGTGGGGCAGAAATCAAATCACTTGTTGTTGAAGCAGGGGTAAGTGCGATTTCGAACGGGAGGAAAAAAATTTCCAAATCAGATTTCTCAAAATCACTCGAGAAAGTTACCGATGGAAGAAATGGAGATGGGACCGACAACTCATCGGGATTGTATGATTGATGGGCAATACTAATCTCTTAATCACCATGCGAGCACATGGGCGACACATTGGTAGAATGCGTACCAAACTTTAGTGAAGGCAGGGACGAATCTATAATTAACGAAATCACAGAATCTATATTGAAAGTCAGTGACGTTACATTATTAGATGTTGATATTGGTTATGACTTCAATAGAACTGTGGTAACAATAGTGGGGACACCCGAAGCAGTGCTTGAAGCCGCAATCGTTTCTACATCTGTTGCCATCAGACTCATAGACATGACGAGGCATTCTGGAGAACACGCTAGAATGGGAGCTGTTGACGTTGTCCCATTTATACCAATTCAGAATTCTACTATGGAAGATTGTATATCCCTGTCTGAGAGATATGCAAAAATAATATCGGACCGCTTTGGAATCCCAGTTTACCTATATGCTAATTCTGCTAGGAGTATGGAAAGAAGGCGTTTACCAGATATAAGAAGAGGTGAATATGAGGGTCTTGAGGAAAAACTTTCTATGGAAATTTGGAAACCAGATTATGGCCCATCAACCTTCGTACCCAAAACTGGAGCAATAGCTTCAGGTGCTAGGCAGGTTCTAATCGCTTACAACATCAACCTCAATACTAATGATAAGAAATTGGCCAATATTATTGCCGGTAAGATTAGGACAAGTGGCACGATTTCGAAAGATTCAGATGGTAATAAAATACGAGATAATGAAGGAAAACCCGTAAGGATACCGGGAATGTTTCAATCTTTGCAAGCTGCTGGTTGGATGTATGATGAGAATACCGCGCAGGTCTCAATGAATCTACTTGATCATACTGTCACTGGTTTGCATGAAGTAACCGACGCAGTAAGATTAGAGGCCGATTTATTGGGACTTAAGGCTACATCAAGTGAGTTGGTAGGATTAGTTCCCTTACAAGCAATGATTGAAGCGGGAAGGCATTACAATGGAAACCGCGAAATCCACGATCAAAACATAATTTTACAAGAAGCGGTGGATGGCTTGGGCTTGAACAGATTAGAGGAGTTCGTACCAGCTAAATCAATAATTGAGTTGGCGATTCGTAGGTGATTTGATGAATAAGGGATATGAAGACGTGTTAAGTTCAATATCTTCGTCGAACCCAACTCCAGGAGGAGGATCTGTATCGGCACTAATCCTTTCACATGCACATTCCCTTGCAACGATGGTAGCCAGATTGACCTCAGGAAGGGACAAGTGGTCCGATGGACAAGGGATTGCTGAAGAGATAATTTCTAAATCCAATGAAAGTATTGAAACCTCACTAAGGCTAGCCAAGGAGGATGCTTTGGCTTTCGATTCTGTCATGAGCTCATACAGACTACCCAGAGATACGGACGAGCTTAAAGAAACAAGAAAAGAAGCAATATTTGACTCTACGATAAATGCGGCGAGTGTTCCACTAGAGATAATGTATGAAGCGTCAAATCTTCTGAATGACATCATAAATCTAGCTAAATTTGGAAATCTAAACGCTTTAACAGACCTGCTTGGTTCTGCAGAATTGGCTTACTCATCCTCAAAAATAGCATCACTTAATGTTAGGATAAACCTAGACTCAATTAACTCAGGTGATCAAAAAGAAGATTTAAACGGACAGATGCTTGAATTGACTTTACTGACAAAGGAGAGGTATCAATTAATCAATAAAATTATCATGGAGAGGTTACAATGGAAATGAGCTTCTCTGAAATCATTACAGCTGGCATTACCGATATTCTGCCTGGTCCGAAACCGATAGATAGCTCTGTACCGCATGCTCCCGCTAGACCTCAGATTCTATCTGTAAAGGAGAAAAAGCTGGCCTTGCAGAATGCTCTGAGATATTTCCCAAAAGCTTGGCATGCCGAGTTAGCCCCTGAGTTCCTGATTGAGCTAGAGGAGCTCGGTCACATATACATGCATAGATTCAGGCCCGACTATGAGATGTATGCAAGGCCAATAAACGAATATCCACACAAATGCCTATCCGCTGCATCTATTATGTTAATGATTCAAAATAATCTTGACCCAGCAGTCGCTCAATTTCCACATGAGCTCGTCACTTATGGTGGAAACGGCACAGTTTTTCAAAACTGGGCTCAATACCTCATTACAATGAGCCTCCTCTCCAAGATGACGGAAAATCAGACGTTGGTCATCAATTCTGGTCACCCATTGGGCTTATTCCCATCCTCTCCTGATGCTCCTCGAGCGGTCATATCCAATGGCATGGTAATCCCCAACCACTCATCACAGAACGACTATGAAAGGATGAATGCATTAGGCGTGACACAATTCGGACAGATGACTGCTGGATCATACATGTACATAGGCCCACAAGGTATTGTCCATGGCACCACTATAACGCTCCTGAATGCTGCAAGGAAATATCTGGATGTGGATCCGGGCTCAGACTTATCTGGCATCCTCTTTATCACATCTGGTCTTGGTGGCATGTCTGGTGCTCAGGCAAAAGCAGCGGTTATCGCAGGTGCTGTTTGTATTATTGCTGAGACGGATCCATTCGCAGCAAGGAAAAGGCATGAACAAGGGTGGCTGTCTGAGCTACACGAAGACATTGATGTAGTGATTCGTAGGTCCAAGGAAGCGAGGGAATCTGGGGAGGCGGTATCTATCGGTTTCATAGGTAACATCGTAGATTTGCTAGAAGCACTAATTCAAAACGGCATAACCCCAGATTTAGGGAGTGATCAAACCAGCCTACACAATCCCTGGCTAGGCGGTTATACACCAGTGGGATACTCATTCGAAGAGTCAAAATCCCTATTGTCCGAGGACCCTGAATCATTCAAGAGATCAGTCAAGTTATCTTTGAAAAGACACGCGTCAGCTGTAAACACTCTATGTGATAACGGGATGAAATTTTGGGACTATGGGAACGCATTCTTATTGGAAGCTAGTCGTTCAGGAGCAGATATCTTTGATGTTGAGGGGAATTTCAGATATCCGTCATATGTAGAGGATATCATGGGTCCAATGTGCTTCGATTATGGGTTTGGACCGTTTAGATGGGTATGCACGTCCGGAAAAAAGGAAGACCTCGATACAACGGATGAGATAGCATCTTCTATTCTCTCCAATCTTTATGATAATTCTCCTAGTAGGATTAAACAGCAATATTCGGACAATCTGAGATGGATAAAAGAAGCTTCGAGGAATAACCTCGTTGTCGGTAGTAAAGCAAGAATCCTCTACGCAGATTCTATTGGGAGAAAAATGATAGCAATGGCATTTAACGAGGCAATCAAAAATGGTACCATTTCCGGACCTATTGTGCTGGGAAGGGATCATCATGATGTTAGTGGGACAGACAGTCCTTACAGAGAGACTGCGAATATCAAGGACGGTTCCATGTTTACCGCCGATATGGCCATACAGAATTTTGTTGGCGACTCATTCAGAGGTGCTACTTGGGTTAGTCTACACAATGGAGGTGGCGTTGGCTGGGGAGAGGTGATCAACGGAGGATTCGGGATGATGATAGATGGAAGCGATAGGTCTAGAAAATCAATAGAATCCATGATCCCATGGGACGTAGAGAATGGAGTAGCCAGAAGGTCATGGGCAAGGAATGATGAAGCTATGTGGACTATTAGAAGAGCTATGGAGGACAACACAGATTTAGACGTAACATTGCCTTCCTTAGTCGACGAAGAATTAATAGAAAGTTTATTTTAATCTCGATGAGTCTATTTGTAGGGGCCTTTACCGATTGTCATGCGGGACATTGTATTGGATGGTGAATCGCTTAAAATTCGAGATGTGGTTGAAACCGGATTAGGACGAACTACGGTACACCTATCCAATGATGCTAGGAAGAGAATGGAGATTTCTAGATTGGGAATTGATCACATTTTAGAAAGCGGTGAGACAACCTACGGAATAAATACAGGTTTTGGAGCGTTGTCTTCAGTATCCATAGAGTCTGATAAATTAGAAGCTCTACAGGTAAATCTGATTAGAAGTCACGCCTGTGGAATTGGAGAAGAGATGGAAAATAAACACACGCTGATGATGATGTTGATTAGGGCTAATACTCTATGTCGTGGAAATTCCGGGGCAAGGCCATTAATTGTAGATACCCTCATTTCAATGATTAATCACAAAATATGTCCTATCATACCTAGAATCGGGTCTCTTGGTGCTTCTGGCGATCTAGCTCCCTTGTCACATTTAGCAATGGGAATGATGGGAGAGGGGTTCTGTAACATCATGAACGATGATGGTAATTGGATTAAAATGCCTGCACTTGATGCCCTGAAGAAATATTCCATTGAGCCAATTATTCCAGCCGCTAAAGAAGGTTTGTCGTTGATAAATGGGACAAGTCAGATGTGTGCATTTATGTGCGAAGCGATACACAACTTGGACATCCTTTGCTTCGCTTCTGATGCATCCACTGCATGTACTGTGGAAGCCATCAGAGGCTCACACAAACCATTCGATAAGAGGATTCACCTTACACGTCCTCATCCAGGACAATCTGTTTCTGCAGCAAGGATTTCTTCACTTCTAGTTAATTCGGAGATAATGATTTCACATCAGGACTGTGAGAGGGTTCAAGATGCATATTCTTTGAGATGTTCGCCCCAGGTCCATGGCCCTGTTATAGATATCCTAAAGGAGTCGAGGAGGATTCTGGGAATTGAAATAAATAGCTCGACAGATAATCCATTGATTTTCACAGATGGCGGAATTGAAGTCATATCAGGAGGTAATTTCCATGGACAATACATTGCTATTTGTAGCGATTCCATGGCCGTTGCTTGTCATGAGTTAGCTAGTATTTCTGAAAGAAGAATCAATCAGATCTTGGACCCTAAGTGGGGAGGTCATAGCCCATTCTTGACGGATGACGAGGGCTTGGAAAGCGGTTTAATGATTATCCAATATTCATCAGCAGCAGTGCTATCCGAACTCCACCTAATGGCGGGGTCTGCAACAATATCCAATATACCCGTAAGTATGGGGAAGGAGGATCATGCATCCATGGGGGCAACCGGGTCATTCAGAACTATGAATTCAACTAGGCTTCTTTCAAATGTAATCGCAAATGAGATGATCTGTGCGTGTGAAGCGTTAGAGAGGATCTCTGAAAGACCAGGTTCAGGTGTAGCAAAAATAAGGGATTGGGTGAGGGGCATTGTTCCTCCATTAGATGGTGATCGTCAATTATCAGATGATACTAGGAATCTATCTAGGGCAATACTGGAAGGCGGTTTGACCGGAATATTCGAGTGATCACATGCAGGAAAAGCTCCATTTGAAACAGCACCCGGGTATAGACCCGCCTAATTTTTCAACTAAGATTTCAGATGTTGGAGACGGAATAGTGTATTTGGAAGATACATACTGCTACCCTAGGGGTGGTGGACAACCGGGCGACAGGGGGACAATTTCTAAAAATGGGAATATTTCAAAAATGAACGAAGTACTTCCTGGCGAGAAGATAATTCACCCAGTAGATCAATCTGATATATTCCGAAAAGGAGACCTTGTCACGTGTGAGATTGATCGTTTATGGCGTAACAAAAATACAGTTATGCACACAGCTCAACATGTGTTTTCAGCCATCGCCAATGATATGTATGGAGCAGAAACAGTAGGCAATCAGATCAGTGAAAATAATACAAGAATTGATCTTTGGTTCCCAGATAGAGACATTTTTGATTCTACGGATATTCTCAACCAAGTGAATTCAATATTCAAGAATGGCGCAGATGTATTGATTCATGAATGGTCAAGAGAGGAGATATTGTCGCATGAGAATATGAGGCATACAAAATTCCTTGACAGGATACCCGCAACCGTAGAGGTCCTGCGCGTGGTTGAGATAGAGGGTATTGACTTATGCCCTTGTGGCGGTACTCATGTTTCAAATGTTAGCGAAATACCATCAATCGACATAGAAAATGTTCGTTCCAAGGGGTCAGGAAAACTTAGGATCACCTATAGTTGAAAGATTAGATTGATAGGTAGGAAGTTACTGGTGGGCTCGGCAGGAATTGAACCTGCGATCTTCGCCATGTCAAGGCGACGTCATAACCCCTAGACCACGAGCCCAGTATTACCCGCAAGGAGTCTTACTCAAAGAACCATTGCATGATCAGGAAATAATTTTAGAAATTTTTCCCGAGCATTGTTTGTGGCTACAAAAACCGTAGGCCCTTGTTCTTCCGTTTTTCATAACTTCCTTTTGGCAATTGGCTATTATTCCATACTTTTTGCAAGTCATACAAAATCCACTTACGGTTGCCGTCATATGATAATCCCTTGGGTTCTGAATGAGACGTCAAATATGGGGGTTTTGGTCAATATTTTTTAATTATCCAAAAAACGTGGTACTGCTCTAATGGGCAATAAATATTTGAAATAATTTGTTCTGATAACCTAGATTATCAGTTCGACGTGATGCTTCAAATATAGGGATAGGGATCAATAATTTGAATATTGGGAACTCTGAATTATTGATTAACTATA
>DAVY01000001.1:0-10385 GCA_002505775.1 Euryarchaeota archaeon UBA130
GACGGCGTGGGGGACAACTCGGATTTATTCCCATTCAGATCAGATGAGTGGCAGGACACCGATGGCGATGGGTACGGAGAGAATGAGGATGCTTTCCCCCTCGACCTAGGTGAATGGAATGATACCGATGGCGACGGGGTGGGCGATAATACAGACTACTATCCTCTTGATGGAGAAAGGTGGGAACGGGAATGGCCTCTGGGAGAGATTACAATGATCACTTTGATATCTGGCTTAATCTATATCTCCGGTAGGCGGGACAAGGATAACTAATGGGGTAAAGCAACCCAAATTGCCACTACGAACAGTGACAGGCCCATTGTCAAATTGAGAGCCTTTGCAGATTTCGGGGTAGTGAATGCTCTCCTGAGTACTGTTCCGAAGGCCGCCCATGACATTACTGCAGGTAATCCAAAGGCTAAGTTTAGGAGAACTAGGAGTATTTTCCCTGTAAATCCTGTTCCGAACAAGGTTCCGAAGGAAGTCATCAGAACTAGGAAATGAATCCAAGCCTTACCATTGACTATCTGGATAGTAGCTCCCGTAACGAATCCCAGCCTCTCTGATGATTCCTCTCCCTTCTCTAAAGCCTTTGATGTAGCGATCTTGTAAGAAAGATATGCGATGTACAAAGCGCCTACGTAAGTTAGCAAGTCAAACGCTGTTTTGTTATCTTCAATGAGATCAGTGGCACCGGCTACAAAAAGCCCCAGTGTAGACCAACCTACTGCCATTCCAGAGATTAGGGCGAGAGTGGCACGGAATCCGTGCTGGGATCCGTGTGCGGCACATAGGACGTTGTTCGGTCCGGGCGTGAAGCACATGGGCACAATGAATACCATTGCGGCGATGAATAGCTCGAAATCCATCTAGAACACCTAGGCTCTGGAAAGTAATAGCTCTCTGGCTGATTCTAGGCCCTTCTCTATATCGGACCACAGATCCTCAACCCCCTCTATGCCGATGCTCATTCTGACGAAACCAGGCACTACTCCCGCCTCATGCCTAACTTCCTCGGGAACGAACATGTGGCTCGAATTGAACGGGCATTCAACCAGGCTCTCTACTCCTCCGAGACTAGTCGCTTCGAAAATTAATTCTAATGACTTCATGAACTTGAGGGCTGAGTCATCGCCCCCTTTGATTACGAACGCCAGCATCCCACTGCCTCTTGGCATCGTTCTGTTGGCTATCTCGAAGTCGGGGTGACTTCGCAAGGAGGTATGGATGACCTTCTCTATCATGTCATGAGACTCCAGCCTCCTTGCGATCTCGGCTGAGTTGGAAGCATGTATTGGCATCCTCGCATGTAGGGTTTTCATTCCCCTTTCGAGTAGATAGCACATGTGTGGATCTGCCGCTCCACCGAGGTAAATTTTGGTGTGGAATACTTTAGCAATTAGCTCCTTCTTTCCAGCTACAAATCCAGCAGTAAGATCTGAATGACCGCCGAGGTATTTCGTTCCAGAGTGGATTACAATATCAAAGCCCATCTCGACAGGGTTGCAAGACCATGGGGATGCAAATGTGTTATCCACGACTGAGATTAGGTCATTTTTACTAGCGATATCGGCCATCGCGCTGAGGTCACAGACCTTCAAAGTTGGATTCGTCATTGTTTCCGCATAGAGCACCTTCGTGTTTTCCTGGATTGCTTCCTCATAACTTGATGGATCCCTAATATCGGCCATCGTGACCTCGATTCCCATTCTTGGCAAAATATCTGTTAGAAGGGCATACGTTCCCCCATAACAGTCCGGTGTAGCAACGACATGATCCCCAGCAGAGAGGAAGGTCAGCAAAGTGGTCGAAATGGCAGACATCCCGCTTGCGAAAACCTCTGCATCTTCCGCTCTCTCGAGAGATGCCAGTTTAGCGGAAACAACCTCAGAGTTCACACTTGAAATTCTGGAGTATACCGGTCCTGTATGATGTAGCCCTTCGGCCCAACCCTTGTACTTCTCATCGGTAAGCCTGTAAGTTGACGTCAAGAAAATTGGAGTTGAGGCCGCGCCTTCTATCTCGACCATGCCAGAATGTACGGCTTTGGTCCCAAGCTCCTTGTCTTGGTCATTGACACTCATGGCGATGCGAGAGTATATCTGGTCATCAACTCTGCGCAATAACATGGATGAGCAGGTCTACTATTCAGTTATCATGGGAATCTACGTGATGATAGTCCTCTATTCCACAAAGGTCCCTTACAGGATGATGGTTGAGAGGGGGGTCGAAGATATCCGTGCAGTCTACTACAACAGAAAGATTGTGCATGTTTTTGCAGGGGGGGTTGGATCGCTTTGTGTTCCGTATCTCTTCACTGACTTCTGGTACCCCATGGTTTGTGGAATAATCCTCACCATATTCACATACATCGCTCATATTTCCGGCCGGAGAATGTACTGGTTCCAAACGGAACAGAATCAGAACGATGTCAAATTCTCCCTGATGTGGTGGGTCTCAATAACGGTGATATGGGCACTTGTTGGTGATCCTTGGTTGGCGATTATTCCCTCTCTGTTTATGGCATTCGGTGATGGAATCACAGGAGTAGTGAGGAATCTTGTAGTCAAGAAGAGGTCGAAAAGCCCCATCGGAAACGTGTTTATGTTTATCGTAAGTGCTCCATTGGGATGGTACGTTGGTGGACTAGGGGATCCCTCTCTCCCAGGCTGGGGTTTGATTGCCGCCGCAGTCGCAACATTCGTAGAAAGGTATGAATTTGGCCCGATTGACGATAACATACTGATCACAATCTTCTCGACTCTTGTGCTGATGATTGGGGTATACTCGGGACCGATATACTAGTTTCCTCTCTGTCTCTGTGCCTCGACTGCCACAACACTCAGTGGGGCCTGGAGATTGAATGATGGAACAAAACCAGACATTGGAATTCTAATTATCTCATCCGATAAATCTAGAATTTTCTGCGGAATTCCGTTTCTCTCGCCCCCCACAATGATCATTATTTTGCCTGTCAAATCAGTATCCCAAGGTGTCTTGTCCCCCACATCCTCAAGAGAGACGGTTTTGAAACCCGATTCTTTTGCAGATTTGACTGCCTCAAAACCGTCACCCCAAAAGACGGGGATGAACCTGTGCGCCTTCATCGAAGCCCTCTTGGCTGCCTTTCTCTCTGCGTTGGAGAGCTCTGCGTCTACAAAAACTGCATCGGCCCCTGAAACTTCAGCAGTCCTAATGCAGAAACCGATATTCACGGGATAGGAAGCTCCCGCTAGGACCCAGATCAGGCCTCCAGAAGCAATAATCTCCTCAAAACTTAGGTTTGGATCCCTGCCAACCAAAGCCAGTACATCAGGTATCCCATGTGAGTTATCTCTTGACATCCTCCAAAGATCATTATCAGAGCCTTCGATTACCCGAATCCCGAGTTCATTGGCCATTGAGCGAACCTTGGAGAGCTCTGGGGACTCTGAATCCCTCCTAACCAGTACTAACTTTATCTCCTCGTTCTCTTGGAAGGACTTCAAGACCTCGTTAATGCCACATCTCTGCATCTCATTCACTCCCTAGTGTTCAGCCCCGACTCTTCCTGCTACATTAAGTGAAACAGCGACTATTGGGCCTATCAGGATGGCAAACAGCAAAGTCCCCAGTCCAACAGTCCCCCCAAGTAGCCATCCAATGATGACTACAGATATCTCTATGCCGGCACGCACCGAGCCTATCGGCACACCTGATATCCTCTGTATTCCTGTCATCCATCCATCTCGAGGCCCTGGTCCTAGGTTAGCGGTGAGATAAATCCCACTTCCAATCCCCACTAAGACCACACCTATGAGAACTTGAATGACTGCTTGAAAAGTACCATCGGGGGTAGGCATGACTGGCAACATGTACTCTATCGCGGCAGCAATAAGGATTGCATTGAGTATTGTGCCGACTCCTGGTCTCTCCTTGAGTGGAATCCAGAGGAATAGGACGGCGAAGCTGACAAGCAGTGTGGCCTGACCTATTGAGCCTCCCATCATTTTCGCAATACCTTCGGCGAGAACCGTCCAAGGGGTATTCCCTATTCCCGCAGCAATTAGTATTGCGTCACCGGTTCCGAAAATCCACAAACCAATACACAGTATCGTTAGAGTGGAGATTCTTGGCCTGGTATCCATTGGATTGGTGGAACTCCACCATGTGGTGGGAACCTCCTTCGCAGGCTTCAGGAATGAGCGTATGACCATGTCCCGCGAAAGGCGTTTCATCCTTGAACCCAATTGAAGTAGTCCTCTGTTGAGTCGGCGTCCCATGCGAGAATTTGCGGTACATCGTATGGATGATCTGATTGGATTGCCCTGATTAGCTCCGATTTCATCTCGGGTTCTGTTTTGAATTGTATCCTCCATTCTGGGCAGAACTCAATTTTTTCATCCCATTGGTACATTGACTGAACCCTGATTCTGTGCGCGCACTTGGCTAATTTCTCACTTATTTTAGAGAATACCCATTCTCCAACCTCTGGCTCCAACAAGTCACCCGGAAGTGTGGTTTGCACGATTGAGATGCGATTTTTCATGGTCCTCGGAAAGGGTGATTCGGCATGAAGCCATTGGCATACTTTGAATGAGTATGGTGTGTTCGGACATACGAGGTCGGACAGTGGAGCTCTGGGAGATGCCTATCGATACGGGTGAAGTGCCACCTGATAAGTCGGATTTCGATGTGATAGTCGTCGGCGGGGGTCCTGGAGGATCTGCGGCGGCTGCCTACAACTCACTAAACGGATGTAAGGTGTTGCTAATCGAGAAGGGGGTCTGGCCACGTGACAAAGTTTGCGGGGACGCTGTCGGGGGGAAATCGCTTTCGCATGTAGAGGAGCTAGGAGTCCTCCCCATGATACAGGCAACGCCTTACTATCAGGTAGATTCCATACTATTCGGAAGCGCGAATGGTTCGGAAGTTAGAGTGATGCTCCCCAAGGATAGCTATGAGGAGAAGGGGTTAATGTCAGGATATGCTCTACCACGAGTTCAGTTCGATTACATGATGTTCAAGAGGGCTAGTGAGATTGTCAAGGAGAACGGCGGTTCTGTTATTCAGGGATTTACGGTAAAGGAAGTATTGAGTAAGGGGAGCGGTCCCTCATCCAGAATCACTGGCGTGACTGGAAAATTTGGAGGGGGGCGCTCGGACAATCCAATGATGACCTTCAGTTCAACGGTTACTATTGGGGCCGGGGGCTATAACTGCCCTGTTTCGAGGAAAATAACAGAATTATACGACGAGCCACACAAAGATGATCATCATTTCTGTGGAGGATACAGAGAATACTGGGAAAACGTCGATGGCCTAGAAGGCTCAGAAGGACAAATCGAGATTCATTTTATCGATGAGGTTTTGCCTGGTTACTTCTGGTTATTCCCAGTGAAAGAAGGGGTGGTTAATGTTGGAATCGGTATGCTCATTTCAGAACAAAGAAAGCAGAAGGGAATGAAGAAATCCCTCAAGAAAATCCAGAAATGGGTTATTGAAGAGCACCCTCGCTTTAGTGGGAGGTTCAAGGATGCAAAATTGGTTGAAGGATCAGAAAAGGGCTGGCAACTTCCATTTGGTTCACCTAGGAAAGAGGCCCCATCTTTCCAGCCTAGGAGAGGGGCAATGGCTGGTGCCATGACAGTTGGAGATGCAGCGAGTCTAGTAGACCCATTCAGCGGGGAGGGCATTGGTAACGCGCTACTATCAGGAAAGCTAACAAGTCTACACTTTGACAAGGGTCGCCACTCAGAGGGTTTCACACAGGAGGATGCTGAGAGATATATGGTGGACCTCTGGAACGAGCTTGGGGGCGAGCTTTCCAATTCCAAGAAGCTTCAGAGCATGATGAAGTGGAAGAGGCTAACCAACTGGTTCGTGAATAAGGCGTCCAAGAAGGAGGAGATAGGAACAATGATGTCTGAGATGATAGCAAGCAAGGAGACTCAAAAGAGCCTCTGGAGCCCTTGGTTCCTGTTCAAGACCCTGGTTCTTCCGTGAGGTGTTTGATTGGGTCGACTCAATACTTCACTGGATGGCATTGATGCGGTTTTCCTCGACCTAGATGGTACGATATACCTAGGAGGGGAGCTAATCGATGGAGCTTTGGAATTCTTGGAACGCCTAGAAAAGAACGGAATAAAGAGGTTTTTTCTATCGAATAATTCCAGTAAGTCCGTATCTCAGTATCTCAGTAGACTGACTTCTATGGGAATAGAAGCCAGGGAAGAGGACGTTCTGCTCTCAACCCATGACCTTCTATCCTGGTTGGAGAAGATGGATGTTAGAGATACTTACCTAGTTGGTACTGAAGGAATGCGTGACATGATGGAAAGTGCTGGCTTCAATACTCGTTCGGAGTCGCCGGAGTATGTGGTATTAGGGTATGACACGGAGATAAACTACGAGAAATTATCCACTGCCTCGATTCACCTCCACAAGGGGGTTCCGATGGTCGCCAGTCATCCAGATGTAGTTTGTCCGTCCCCAGATGGTGGTCTTCCAGACACCGGCGCTTACATGGATCTCTTTGAGGCTACAACGGGCGCAAGGCCGATTCACATTTGTGGAAAGCCGAATCCTGGAATGATTCTTCACAAAGTGGAGGAGCTGGGCCTATCACCGGAAGATTGTGCAATGATTGGAGATCGGTTGTACACAGATATGGAAATGGCTGACAGGGCCGGGGTTCATGGAATCCTCGTTCTTTCCGGTGAGGCGACAATTCTCGATGCTACCGAAGCTTCTCAAAAACCGAGTCTGGTTGTCGAGTCTGTGGCTTCACTTCTGTAAGGCCCAGTGGTACACATGGCGTAGGTTATGAAACTATACTATACAAATAGAATTATTTCTCGGAATGGCTATGGAAGGGGCGACTGAGCCTGAGGCTTTGGAACACAGATCGTACTTCAAGATGGGTTTGTTCGTTTATGACAACGCGAAGGTTGTGCTAATTCTAACCCTAATTCTTTGTGGCTCATTGGCTTCGTTGATGGCTCTGGAGCCTAGGTATGCCGAAGGATATGGAGAGGGGGATCTTGAGTCAGTTCATGGGTGGGACGCCGCGAGAATAGGTTTTACGTCTGAGAATGAAAGTGACAGCTTCTCATTCCATGTTTTGTTCCATCACCCCGGTGCAAGTCATGAAGATGAATTAGTGCAAAATGCAATGATGGAAACTGTTGCTCCAATGACGGAAAATGAGCATGTATCAGTGGAATATCCATGGTTAACCAACGAGGTGAATAGATCAGAGCTAGTGAGTTCGGTGAACCCGGAGTGGACCAGAATAAAAATTGAGGTTAATCTTGATAGAGATGGCTCCAAGGCTTTACTGAAGAAAAACTTCGACGATTTGACGCTCCCTGACGATGCCCCAGAGGGAATGGAAAAATGGGTAACAGACAACCTGGCGATCGACGTCACCTTCGACCTAACCCTGAAGGAAGAGTTGATTCAAGCGGAGTTGATTTCGGCACCTCTAACTCTGATTATCCTGCTTTTGGTTTTCGGGAGTTTGATTGCGGCCGGATTGCCTGTTCTGTCTGGAGTCTACACTGTTCTAGCCGCTGTTGGAATAGTAACTGGTCTGAGTTATGTATTCGATGACATCACAGTATACGCTAACAACATCGTTTCCCTACTTGGAATTGGACTAAGCGTGGACTACTCGCTCTTCATAGTGAATAGGTTCAGAGAAGAGCTCGGTAGGGGGAGAGACCATAGAACAGCAATTGCGATGACCAGTGCAACTGCGGGACGGGCCATCTTCTTCTCTGGTATGACGGTCATAGTCGGCCTCATGGGAATGCTTTTCTTCGAAAATACCGGGCTTCCATCTCTCGGATGGGGAGGTATTTGCGCAACTGCCGTAGCCCTCACATCTTCGATTGTCCTTCTTCCCGCGACCTTATCCCTATTGGGAGACAGGGTTAACTCATTCAAGGTTCCATTCTCGTTTGGGGTGGACACTAGTGAGGAGGGTTTCTGGTCTAATGTCGCCGGCGGGGTCATGAAGAGGCCATTTGCTGTCCTAGTTCCTGCAGTAATCGTACTAATGCTGGCTGGCTCCCCGTTTTTACAGGCAGAGTATGGCATAACCACCTACAAGGCGCTCAGTCCAGATGACGAATCCCGGCAAGGAATGGAGCTAACGGATGACTACTGGCCCGAGTATATCTCAAACACTGCATTGGCCGTATTTGAGCTAGAAGAGGGGGTTGATCCACTGCTAGAAAGCAATATTCGTTCCCTCTATCAGTTCTCTAAGGAGATTTTGGAGGTCGATGGGGCTACTTACGTTCGCAGTCATGCCCATTTTGATGTGAATATGAGTGAGGACGATGTAGTCGACTTCTGGGACTCTTCCAAAGACGAGGAGCGCTCCTCGATGGAATCTATGTTGCTGTCATCTCAAAGGGAATATCTGAGAGAGAGTTTCATAGGAAATAATGTGGTTTTGCTTGTGGTGGGGATAGAAGGGGATGAGTCAAGCGTTAGTGCGAGAGAAGCAGTATTGTCTATCAGGGGCCTCGAGACGAAGGATGACCAATTTGATAGCTCATCGACAGTAAACGTGGCAGGCGTGGCCGCATACAACCAAGATGTGATCGAGGCAGTTGCGGAAAACTTGCCTATCTCACTAGCATTCATACTGATCACAAGCTATATTCTTATTTTCCTACAGGTAAGGTCAGTCGTTCTCCCCATGAAAGCGCTGATTATGAATGTCCTTTCGGTCAGCGCCTCGTTTGGTGTGCTGGTATGGATCTTCCAGATGGGTAATGGTTCTGAGCTGCTTAACTTCACACCACAGCCTATTGACCCCACGACTCCTGTGATGATTTTCGCGATACTATTCGGGTTAAGTATGGACTACGAGGTACTGATGCTGTCCAGAATCCATGAAGAGTGGGAAAGAACGGGAGATAACACAAAGTCGGTCGCCGTTGGCCTCCAGAAAAGCGGTCGTATAATCACCTCCGCGGCTCTAGTTATGGTTACCGTCTTCTCCGCATTCGGACTTTCATCTGTGTCGTTGATGAAGCAATTCGGTTTCATGCTTGCACTCGGAGTAGCTGTGGATGCTACTCTAGTAAGAGCATTGGTAGTTCCCTCTACAATGCGTCTTATGGGTGACCTAAACTGGTATGCCCCCTCGTGGTTAGCATCGAAGGAAGAGGGGCCTGATCCTACTGAACAAGAGTGATTACCTGTTTCATAGTTAAATCGAATAATATGATGGCCATGTGAGGAGCATGGTGAGGGAGCTCGTGGTAGTAACCGGGGCTAGTGGATACATTGGTAGCCATATAGTAGCTAACCTCCTCTCAAAGGGGATGAGAGTTAGGGCGACTGTGAGGGATTTGGGGGATCCTGAAAGAGTGGCGCATCTCAAAACCATGGAAATCGCTGAGGGAGGAGGTATTGAGATTGTTGAAATGGACCTGTTCGATCCTGAATCTGTCAACTCGGCAATATCGGGATGCACGGATTTGATTCATACTGCAGCTACCGTCATTGTCAGATCCCGAGACCCGCAAAGAAAAATCGTTGACCCTAGTGTAATTGGGACCAGGAACGTGATTTCCGCGATAGAACGGTCCGGTACCATTGAGCGTTTTGTACACACTTCTTCCACAGCAGCAATCAGGCCGATGGAATGGAAAGATGGTTCCACCCTAACCGCCGATAGCTGGGCCAATGATGCTACATTGGAAAATAATCCGTATGGATTGGCCAAGGTCAGTGCTGAGAGGATTGTCAGAGAGTGGCATGCTTCGCTAGAATCAGGTACTCGTCCCCGACTAGTTACAATTCATCCCTGTATGGTCTTCGGCCCACCACTTTCACCTAGGCATCTCCGTGGGTCTCTGGCAATACTGATGGCAATGATCAGGCGCACTGTTCCACTAAATCTTCCCATGCAGATTAACATAGTCGATGTCAGAGACGTGGCAGAAGCTCACGTCAGGGCATTGGAGGGAGGGCAGGAGGAGGGAAGGTACCTAACTGTCTCGGGCGATATGATGATGACTGATATTGCAAAGGCCCTAAAGAAGTCCCACCCTGAAAGGAGGTGGGTGACTTGGGAGGCCCCTTATTGGGTGGCTTTGGTGGCGTCTTTCTTCCATCCAAAAATCGATGTTTCGTGGGCTAAGAGGCATCTCAGGAAGCGTCTGTATTGGGATGCCTCTCCAGCTGAAGATGACCTTGGTATGGAATGGATGGAGCCTCTTCAATCAATATTGGATACCGTGCCCCCCATTCTGGAGAACGGATGGGACTAGTTCCTATAGTCCTGCTCTCCAACCATTTCAGCTTCCAAAAGTTCTGATCTGTTGTTCCGCAACCATACTGCTGAGACACCCAGTCCAATGAGTAAGAGAGCCGTGCCTATG
>DAVY01000001.1:10768-18146 GCA_002505775.1 Euryarchaeota archaeon UBA130
GGAATCAGGCTTTCATCATAAACCGGCCTAACCATCACGAGGTTCTTCGCCTCGTCTGGGTCATAGAAGTCAGAGGGCGTAGCTGGATCTAGGTCCGAATACCCATCAGTCCTGAGGGGGACCTCGAACACTCTTTCCTCAGTCACGTCCAATGTTAATAGCACATCATAGGTGTATGGAACTCGGGGTTCCATGAACTCTGAACCAGTGATGATACCAGTTATCGGAAGTGAGATTGCCGTGCCTGTTACATCGAATTCCGTCCATGTGCTCCAGTATTCCGGTGTAACCTCCAAGGAGATGTAAATCGTATCTCCGACAATCGTTCCTTGTCCCTGTGCATCGTCACTTCCATCCGAGCCTAGATCGACATTGGGCCTTATCTGAGCAATTTGCGCGGTATCGGTGTCCCAATCGAGCGAACTGAAGGATACCTGCATTTCTGTGGTTCCGTTAGGAACCCAGACATAGTGCCTGTCGTCCGTTGCATATGTTCCAAAGGTGCTAGTTGGGCCGTTGTTGAAATGGCTCCACTCGCCTTTCCATGCGTGCCTTAGCTGATCTGTCTGAAGTTCGATTCCTCGTGTGTCCATTATTCCTTCATAGTGGTTGTAAGCGTCCCATACGGTAGCTTCTGGGTGGTCCAAGAAACCATCCTCGTTGGGATCTCTCATAACCTGCAATGTTCTTGCCAAGGCGAGAGCTTTGTCTGTGTCCACAAGTCCATGCCCCACTCTCCAGTCATGGCATCGATCGGTCCTATCCGATACGTAGCATTCCTCTGGGATATCACTACAACCGTCGTCATCGTTCCCTTCCTCGCATGAGTTCCTGAGATGATCGTAGTGTGCAGTAAGTTCTAGGATCAATTCGATTTCATGAACCCTCGATTCGTTTCTCTCTTCCCAATCATCAAACTGCAAACCCTTCGCAGATTCGTTGAAGTACAAGCTGTTCTCACTATCGTGATCTTCTATCTGATAGTTGGCGACACCCAGTGACGGAGCGGCGGCGAGCAGAAGTGTAGCTATGCCCCCGATGTGTGGCGTTGCCATGCTAGTTCCTGATATTGACATGTAGTAGATGTCGCCTTGCGTTCTCGTTGAGGCGTCGATGGCTGTTGCCCTTGGTGCAGTAGCCCAAATATCTCTTCCAGGTGCTCCGATATCTGGCCATGTGTGCTGTTGCGTTTTCCAACCCCTACTGGAGAATGATGTAACCGCGCTCGCATCATGGGTCAGTGCGGCAACCGAGATTGCTGAAGGGGTGTTTGCATACACGTTTGTCCTCAAATCATTTTCCGACTCATCTCCTGAACCCCCACTGTTCGAAGCAGCAAAAATCACGGCTACTTGGTTATCGTAAGTTAACATGTCAGTTAGCAACGTTACGGCGTTGGAGGGATTGTAATCCCCATTGGTACCCCATGAATTGGAAACAACCCTGATATTGTATTCATTCAACCCCGGTCTGCTGTGCTGGTAAGTCCATTCAAGCCCTTCGACCGCAGCAAAAATCGAGGCCCCGTCTCCTGTCCCCAGTGCCACTATTGTTGCTCCCTTGGCAGTACCAAGACGTCTTCCCCCAGACGCATCCCCGTTCCCTGCTATAGTCCCGCCGACATGTGTCCCATGTCCACTCGATGTGTCTGAATTACAGTTGGGCGCATCCACCCATGCCACTCCAGTCCACTTAGCAGACCATATGAGCTTCTCACCTGTCCAAGGCTCGCCACAATCGAAGTCGGGGTGCTCCCCGTCTATGCCGGTATCCAGGTCTACCGCGGTGGCTCCCTCTCCGTCATATTCCGATAAGGAGAGATCTGGTTCTGTCTTGAGAACCCCTTCTGTGTCGATGATGGCCCTATGCCATGCGAGGCTAGCGTTCACCCAAGTGACCGTCTCGTGCATCATTGACTCCACGTCATTTTGGTCACCGGGGAGGTAGAAGTGCTCAATTTGCAGGTTTGCCTCCATGTGTTTTACGACAGATAGCCCGGAAAGTCTTGAAATCTCTGTCGAGTCCCCCGCCACAAGTCCACCGTGGAGAACGGTCAGTTGTGATATAACCTCGATACCTATTGACCTAATGGCTCTCCAAACCCCCTCAGTGGGACGATCGTGAAATTGGATGATTGCCTCTATTTGGCCCTCGTTGTCCAATTGTGATATCAATTCCTCAGTCATCTTCGAGGTATCCACTTGCTGAGGTTGGCTCGTGACGGCCAAGGATCCCGACATACTTGCAACAAGAGCCACGAGGACGAATGCGGTGACTCTCATGGGTCTAGGCCATGGTTATTCGATTTCAACAAACCCCCGTGCTGTTCCCCTAACCGTTCAAATCAAGAGTGGTTCGCCCTCTGGAGTAACATGCGCACCGGTGCGATAGTACTGACTGTCCTCATGTTGACGGTTCCTCTGAGCGGGTGCTTCGGCAATGAAGAGCAGATTTTTGTTGAGCAAGAGAGTGCTTTTCCCGATGAAATACCCTCAACAACATGGTATCACTATTCTGGGGGTGTCAATGCTATGGATCCAATAGCTGTTTCCAATGCAAACATCACAGTGAATCTAACAGGCGACAATGCACCATACTTGGCTGTTGGTTCATACTACGGAATTGGCATGAGCACGTTCGAGCCGACTATAGGAATCACGTCAATGGACAACATATACATGTCTAGCTGGGGGAATGGTCCATCCGGATCAACGGCGGTCATAAAGTGCACCGGGCTGATAGAGATGGTATCTCTCACAGACTACACATGTCAGAACGTCTACAATCCCCTCCTTCCTGTTCCCAACAGCAATGACCCGTACATATACGTCGATAAGTGGACGGACAGAATCATGAAGTTCGACATGCATGCTCTCCTTGGGATGACTGTTGAGTTCTCTGATGATGAAGGAGGCTCATGGCAAAATGGTCAGCTTGCTACCTCAATTTACTCTGTTCAGGATCACCAGACAATCGGGTCAGCACTACTCCCAGCGCCGGGTTATCCAACGACTTGGTCATTCTGTGTGAACGGGAACGCACCTCATCCCTTGTGCTCGACAAGCTTTGACGGTGGGAGGACGTGGACCTCAGAGGTATCTGGAGCGCCAATCAGTTGCCAGAGCGGTGGACTCACTGCCCACATCGAGGGAGGGGTGAACGGAAACCTGTACCGTGGGAACATAGGGTGTGACGGTGATGGATACTCGATCTACAAGAGCAGTAACGGGGGGCTTACTTGGACTGAACATCCATTGCCCACCGAGGAGACTGGTACTGCGGATACCTGGAACGGAGAGGAGGCTCAGGTAGCGGTTGATGACGAGGGGAACGTGCATGCAATGTGGAATGGGCTGGACAATATGCCGTACTACTCTTACTCCACCGATGAGGGTATCACTTGGAGTGCGCCGATGATGGTCGCTCCTCCGACCAACATATCGGGTACTGGCTTCCCTGTGATAACCGCTGGTGCGGCCGGGAAGGTCGCATTGGGTTATGTCGGGGACTCCGGAAACGATACCTGGAATGGATACATGACTATCATCACAGATGCCTTTGGGGAGAGCCCTCTGATGACAACAGTGCAACTGAATGGGTTTGATGATCCCCTGGATACTGAGGTTGGTTGCGGGTACAACCGGTGTGGGGGGCTTGGGGACTTCCTGGACATGTCCGTTGATCAATACGGAAGACCGTGGTTCGGGCTCTCTCACAATATCAACGATATCGGGATCTTTGGGACTTTAACACAAGGACCCTCGTTACGTGGCATGATTGACGGACTCAAAGAGATTCCAATTGGTGGTCCCCAGACCCTCTAGAGGGTGCTGTACAGATCATAGGCTTGGAAAATAAAGCCGGCCGCGAATACTATCATTGCCACTCCACATAGTGATAGGACTCTCTTGTATGTACTATGGGAAAGGTTCCCTCTGGTCCTATCGAACGCCAGGGCGATGAGGCACTTCACTATGATGATGGATACAAGGAAAGTTAGCGCGTAGGCAACTGGGGCGAGTGGTTCATGGTCTGCGGCGGAAGCCATCAGAGGCCCCCCGACGAGGAACCAGAAGACGTACACGTTTGGATTCAGAAGATTCGTCAGAACGCCCCTCTTGAAGGAGTGAGATACATCGATATCAGTTAGTTCTGGAGAGGGGGGCTCCAAGCTGAAGCACTCAAGACCCATCTTCAGAAGGTAGCCTGCTCCTAGAACGGAAATGAGGATGAGGACAGTGGGTTGCGTGGCTATCCAACTAGCGGCTAGTAGGCTTACTATCACGAGTGGCCCATCGGTAAATATGGGAGCCGCTGCAGTCCACATTCCTGCCCTAAAGCCGCCAGAAAGTGTCTCCTTGATTACCATAGTGAGGAGAGGGCCTGGCTTGACTCCCTCCACTACCCCCAATGCAAGACCTGCTACCGCTAGAGAGAGGATTAGAGAGAGGTCCATGCCCTATCTCCTTGAGGCCACCTTTGCGAGAAGCTCTAGTATCTCCAAGTATAGCCAGATGAGAGTTACCATGAGGCCGAACGCTGCCCTCCACTCAAGCTGTTTGGGGGCCCCTCTCTCAACGCCTCTCTCTATGAAGTCGAAGTCGGCTACGAGACACAATGAAGCTATGCAAATCACGAATACAGAGAAGAGTATCCCGATTGGGCTCGCCTCGTGAATGTAAGGGACCTCGAAGCCCAGAAACACACCAATGAAGGAGATCAGGTAGATCATGAGGATGGCAGTGAGGGCTGACATAACTGCTATCTGCAGATTCTTGCTCCAGGAGATGAGGCCCGCACGATAAATCGTCAGCATAGCTCCCAGAATCCCCAGAGTTAGGACCACCGCTAGAATTCCGATGCCCGGGAAGTACTGCTCATAGGCCCATGTCACTCCTCCCAAAAATAGTCCTTGGCAGAGGGAGTATGAGCAGATCATAACCGGGTTTGTAGAGCCTGAGAAGATGATAACCATGGCAAGGATGAAGCCACCGATTACGCCGATAAGGGCAAGGAATCCTGTCTCTGGCATGAACATGGCTGTTCCTATTGCTGTGGTGGCTATGATGATCAGAAGTATTCCCGTCTTCTCAGTGGTCCCCTCCATGGTCATCATGTTGGAGTCCCGATCATCCCACCACGGTGCCTCCCTGTAGGCACTCTTGTCGAATGTCGAGTCAGATAGAGCAGGGTTCCGGGAGCGATACATACGACGGGTTCTGTAGGGGCCCCTTCTCAAAGGTTGGCACGGAAAATACGAAACTCACTCCTCTTCAGAGGATTCTCTGACTTTTCGGGGCCTGGGAGCTTGCTTCCTCCTCTTCGCACCCTTCCTTACTCTTCCCTTGGGCTTTTTCTGGGACTGCATGAACAAAACCATGAGAACGATGGCTAGCCCTGCCACTCCGCCGACGATCATAACCAGTTGCTCTCCCTCTTCGCAACTAGTCTGACCATACTGTGACTGTGTCTCCCCACTGGCACAGGCGGTCTGGGAGCTCGCTCCAGCCTCTGCCACGTAGTTCCCGGGCTCGGCGGCTATGCAACCAACGGCACCTGGGAGTGGTTGGAAGTTACCGGGGAGGCAGGGCTCTTGGGAGGTCTGTCCTGTCTTTGAGACGAAGTGGCCCGGAGATGCGTCCAAACATTCCGACATACCTGACTCTGGCTGGTAGGTTCCTCTCTTACAGGGGGTCTGGGATGTCGCTCCTCTCTCGGGGACGTGCTGACCTCTGTCTGCTAAGGTGCACTCGGACTGCCCGGTCAGCGGCTGGTACGTTCCTGGTGGACAAGGAGTGGGCTCAGCAAGGCCGGAGGAGTCCGAGTATGTCCCTGGGCCCGCCGGTTTGCAAGTTATCGCCCCGGGCTCATCTTGGTATTCGCCCGGTCCGCATGGAGTATCCTCGGTAGCTCCAGACTCAATCACAAAATTACCTGGCTGGGCCAATTCGCAAGACGTCGCTTCGGACTGTGATTGGAATGAGCCGGGCTGACATGCAACCTGCTGGGTTGCCCCCTCCCCGCTGTAATGCCCTGGCTCAGCTGACAAGCATGATGATTCACCAGAGTTGGGCTGGTACTGGCCCGGAGGGCATGGTAACTGGTCTAGGGAGGCATTCAGTGGGACATGGCTTCCGGGATCAGATAGAGTGCACTCTCCCATCGCACTGTAGGGAGCATAGGTCCCTGGCTCACATTCTTGTTGCGAGCTGGCCCCTAACTGGCTGTAGTGCCCAGGATCTGTGACGCCAGAGCAGGAGGTGGCTCCTCGCTCTGTCTCGAAGGTGCCTGGTTCGCACCCTATCTGGTGTGCTGTTCCCGGTTCTGAAGAGTAGTGGCCGGGGTATGTTGCAATGCAAGAGGTCTGTCCGGGCGTGGGTTGGTACTCTCCGGGAAGACAGGGGGTCTGCGTAGTGGCACCAAATTCTGTCGTGTAGTATCCCGGATCGGCCAGCTTACACTCCTCGAGGCCGAATTCGTCTGAGTATGTTCCTGGCGTACACTCATCCTGCTGAAGGGAGTTGGGAGAGGCCTTGTGCCCCGGGCTCGCGGAGAAGCAGGAGGATTGGCCTGGATTCGGTTGGTACGTTCCGCCTTCGCATGGCGTCTCGCCCGTGTTGCCACTATCTCCGGTGTAGTATCCGGGTGTCGTCTCTATGCAGTAAGTGTAGCCTGGATTCGGCTGGTAGGTCCCAGGGGGGCATGGGACTTCGTCCGGAGAGCCGAAGTCGCTGTAGTGGCCGGGGCTGTTGGATATGCATATCTCTGCAACCAATGTCCCTAGCCCATCTATGGGGCGTGTATCGAAGGCATACCCGCTGACTGTGTCGTTTTCGGCATACTGACCACTGCTTGGTAGATATGTTCCCGCATGGCAGGGGTATTGTTCGGTTGCAGAGATTGGCACTATTGTGTAGTGTCCTGGGGATGCATCCATACACTCGGATTGCCCACCGTTTGGCTGGTATGTGCCTGTGGGACATGGGATCTGACTGACCTGCCCGGATGAGGGCACATAGTAACCTGGATCAGCCGGAATACAACCGGTATTGTCAGTTGAGAAATACCCGGCCTCACAATCTGATATAAGTGGGTGTGAGTCGAACAAAGACATGATTCCATCGCCATCTGGATCTCTGTCAGATAGCCCTGGTGCCTGGGACGGGAGTGATGAGTTAGGGGTGAAGCCGGGAAGGCAGTTTCCTGTGCAAGCCCAGTCAGTGGGACCGAGGTCAACAAGTCCGTTGTTGCTGGGCTCGGAATAGCTGAAGTTTCCGATTCCTATTTGCCCCCAGTTGTTTCTTCCCCAGCAGAAGAGTTCCTCAGCCAGTGTTATCGCACAGGTATGATTGTATCCCACTGCGACTGAAGCCACCCC
>DAVY01000001.1:18535-22899 GCA_002505775.1 Euryarchaeota archaeon UBA130
GCTGTCTGCCCCAGCTGTCCGACGTTGTTCGACCCCCAGCAGTACAGGCTGTTGTCATCCAATATGGCACAGGCGCTCTGGTAATGCATGTCAATCGAAATTGCTGTTCTTCCCGTAGGAAGGATCACGTTTGAGGAGGTAGACCAGGTGGATGTGGTCGTGCCGTCGCCCAGTATCCCCTGCCAGTTGCTGCCCCAACAGCTCACACTGCCGTCGTCCAGCAATGCGCATGTGGAGTTCCCTCCTGCAACAATCTGGGCGATTGACGATCCAACAGGAGTGACCCTGACGGAGGCTGGGGAGCTTTCGTTGACGAGGGAGACTGTCCCTAGCTGGCCGGCATCGTTGTTACCCCAGCACATTGCTTCCCCGTCTGAGAGTAGGGTGCATGAGTGGGAGAATCCTGAGACGATTGAGACGGGGACTGAGCCTTGGGGAAGTGGGACTACGTCTGGTGTGCGATCATCGTAGTAGTTGCCCTGGCCGAGCTGGCCATTCCAGTTCCTCCCCCAGCAGTATACCGACGAGTCGTCTATGTCCTGCCCCCTTACTGGAGATATGGAGCAGGTGTGTCTGTAACCTGTTGCGACCTCTACTGTATGTGTGTTCAGGGGGAGTGCTGGCTTCTGTGGGATGTGGCAGTTCCCATAGCATGCGTTCAGGTTGTAGTTGTCCCCCTCACCCCAGCACAGTAGATTGTAGCGAGCGGGCTCGATCGGTGTTGAGACAGGGGAGGCTGTAATCCCACAGCTGTGCAACGCGCTTCCGTCTATGGCTACCCATTCCGCGGTGACGTTGTGGTCGATGCTCCTCTGCGCTGGCCAGAATGGGCTGTTTGCCCCCGGGACGAGCGCGGGTACGGGTTGGATGGCTGCATATCCAGACTGATATGACCCGTCTCCAATCTTACCCCAGCACCTGAGCGTGTTGTCATGGGCCACTACGCAAGTGGTGTCTTCCATCAGCGCCATTGTTGAATTGGAGAAGACTGATCCTGAGTCAGATCCCGGGATATTGCTGGTCTCATGCGAGTAAAACTCCTTTGAGTCTGCCAAATCGACGATGCTGTCCCCATCTGAAAGCCCGAATGATGCGGTCATTCCAATCATCAGTGTGATCAGTGCTACGGAGGTAAGTTTGGAGGCGTTCGAAGATTTGTCCATACAAGATTGGGGCAATGGAGAGTAATAACGATTTTCCAGAATTTGCTCACAGCATCTCCTTGAGATGTTGGCCAGTGTAGCTCGACTTCTCTTCGGAGACTGCTGAGGGAGGGCCCTCCGCCACTATATGCCCCCCCAGCTCACCTCCCTCTGGGCCCAAGTCTATTACCCAGTCTGCGCACTTGATGACATCCAGATGATGCTCGATGATTATCACTGTATGGCCGTTCCTCCTGAGTCTGAGTAGAACCTCGATGAGCTGATGAACATCAGACATAGCCAGCCCGGTAGTTGGCTCATCTAGGACATATATCGTGTGCTTCCTTGCAGGTCGATGGAGTTCGGTGGCTAGTTTCACCCTCTGTGCCTCTCCGCCAGAAAGGGTGGTCGCTGGCTGGCCCAGTCGTATGTAGCCTAGTCCAACATCATTGAGAGTTGACACGATTCTGTGAATGCCTCTTTGGTTCTCGAAGAACGTGCATGCTTCCTGAACGGTCATCTGGAGCACGTCGTGTATCGTCTTTCCTTTCCACTCGACCTCGAGGGTCTCTCGGGTGTACCTCTTCCCCTTGCAGACGTCACAAGTTACCCAAACATCAGGGAGGAAGTTCATCTCTAGCTTGGTGGAGCCGGCACCCTGACAGGCCTCGCACCTGCCACCTCGGACATTGAATGAGAACTGGCCTGGCTCGTATCCTCTCTCTTTGGCTAGCGCGGTCGAGGAGAATAATTGCCTTATGTGTCCGAAAGCTTTCGTGTAGGTCGCAGGGTTGGACCTTGGGGTCCTCCCTATGGGTGACTGATCAATTACAATCACCTTGTCAATGTTGTCAACTCCCTCTACCGAATCATGAGCGCCTGGGGTCTCATCTGTACCTTGCAATTCCCTCTGTAGGACTGGTGCCAGAGTTCCCGTGACCAGTGAGGACTTCCCTGATCCCGAAACCCCCGTGACGGCAACCATGCACCCAAGTGGAATTTTGACGTCCAAGTCCTGGAGATTGTTCTGACGAGCTCCCCTCACAACTAGCCACCTGTCTTCCATTGGCTCTGTCCTGTCTTCGGGGAGGGGTATTCCAGAACGTCCGGACAGATAGGCCCCGGTGATACTGTCGTTATTGGACAGTAAATCCTCAAAGGTCCCACTAACAACTATCTCTCCTCCCTCCTTACCTGCTCCGGGCCCGATATCGACTACCCAATCTGCCTGCCTTAGTGTGGCTTCGTCGTGTTCGACTACGATGAGAGTGTTACCCAGATCGGTAAGTTCCCTCAATGTCTCCAAGAGCCTTCCATTGTCTCTTGGGTGCAGGCCAATACTTGGCTCATCCAAGACATACATCACACCAGTAAGCCTGGTCCCAATTTGAGTGGCAAGTCTGATTCTCTGGGACTCGCCCCCCGAGAGGGTGTTGGCCCTCCTGTCCAGAGTTAGGTAGTCAAGGCCCACGAGTGCAAGGAATCTGAGCCTCGCCTCAATTTCCTTGATTATTTCCGTCGCGATGAACATAGACCTTTCATCTAGTTTCTCCGCATGTATCGAATCGGATGGAGGGGGGTCCCTGTCAAGTCTTTCCCATGTATCATCCAATCCCCCTATTCTCCAGTATTGGACTGTAGCTAGGGCCTCCAATACGCTACAGCTCGAGATTCCTGGCAGAGTCGTGGAGCCTACGGTAACACCACTGACAGCCCTGTTCAGCTTCCTGCCTTCACAGTCCGAACATGGTTCATCGGTCATGAACGAGGAGAGTCTTGACCTCGTTCTGTCTGAGGACGTGTCCGTGTAGGTCCTCCTCAACCTTGAGAAGACTCCCTCCCAAGGCTTACTCATTCTATATGAAGCCCCCTTCTGGGAAGTAAACTGGAAGTTGATTGGGGTACTACCCGAACCGTTCAGCAGGATGTCTCTGTCATCCTCATCTAATTCCTGGAAGGGGATGTCTATTGGTATCCCATAATGCTGACATGTCTGAATCATTTGGCTTCTGTACCAGCCTGACATCATCGATCTCCTGAATGGCCTGATGCATCCCTCCTCGACCGTGGAGTTTCTATCTACAACCAAGTCATGTGAGAATCTCCTCTGGACTCCAAGTCCCTGACATGAAGGGCAAGCACCGAGGGGGTTGTTGAATGAGAAGACTCTGGGGCTCATTTCGGGTAGGAATGCGCCATGCTCGGGGCATGCGAATTCCTCAGAGTAGGGGATTATGGAGCCCTCCTTGGTCTTGAACCTCTGCTCTTCGGAGTTATCGGTACCGGGCTTAGGCGCACTAACGCTCTCAACCGCTACTGATCCCCCTCCAAGCCTCAGGCCAGTCTCGATGGCCTCGGTTAGCCTTTGCCTGTTAGAGAGGTGGAGGAGCAGTCTGTCTAGCCTTACGTCTATATCGTGCCTTAGATTCTTCTCGAGCTCGGGGGGGTTCTCAAAGTCAGCTTCTCTACCATTCACCTTTCCTGCCAGGAATCCCTGCTCGACGAACCCTTTGAACAGATCTGAGTGGGTTCCCTTTCTGTTTCTCACAGCTGGGCTCCAAATGGCGATTGCATGGCCCTCGAATCTCCAGAGTACGTCATCAACGATTTCTTGAACTGTCCTACGGGCAACTTCCCTACCGCAATCGGGGCAGTGTGGAAGGCCCACCCTTGCCCAGAGCAGCCTCATGTAATCCATTATCTCTGTTACCGTGGCAACGGTCGATCGGGGGTTATGGCTACCCTGCTTCTGGTCTATGCTGATGGCAGGAGAGAGTCCCTCTATACTATCGCAGTCGGGCTTTTTCATCTGACCTAAGAACTGTCGGGCATACGAACTCAGGCTCTCAACGTATCTCCTTTGCCCCTCTGCGTAGAGTGTATCGAACGCGAGGCTCGACTTGCCGGATCCGGACACTCCTGAAATGACGACGAACTTTCCCCTTGGAAGGCTAACATCGATGTTCCTGAGATTGTGGGTCCTTGCCCCCTTGACCTCGATCCATTCCTCGGCCATACCTACTTTCTCCCTCCTTATGCCCCTCTATCGTCCTACTTGGGGGTTGTCGTGAGAGAGGCCGTCCTTGAATTCATGTATTGTAGAGATAGTAGTGTGTGTCCTAGTCTTCAGTGTAGAAGTAGTCGGACGGCTGGGTTGCCTTTCCGATACCGGACCATGGATCCTCCTTAGGGGCCTTTAGGCTCCTAGATAGCCTCTTACTG
>DAVY01000021.1:0-43955 GCA_002505775.1 Euryarchaeota archaeon UBA130
TGGCCCTGACCTTGTCCTTGACCTTCTCCTTCGCCACCTGTACCAGGCTCAGCACCGGACTGACCATCTCCTTCTCCGCCTTCGTAATCTGGGTCGTAGGCATCTGGTATTCCATCGCCGTCCGAATCAGATGACGAGCCGTCGTTAGGATCGTTGGGGAACGGATCGGATCCGTCCGCCACACCGTCACCATCGGTATCCGCCGAATTAGGGTTTGTACCCGAGGCGTATTCTTGGCTGTTGGTCAATCCATCCCCATCAGGATCTGCGTTGGCATCACTTGCTGAGTTGGGATTTAGACCATAGGTCACTTCCCACCCATCAGGCAAACCATCGTTGTCCGTATCGGGGTTGTTCATATCGGTTCCTGCAGCTTGCTCCTCTGCATTAGTCAGGCCGTCGCCATCCCAATCTGCACCACCATCAGAGGGGTCCAGAGGGTTGGAACCATCGGCGCTAACGCCGGCGGAACCTGCCATCATTACGAGGAGCAGTGCAATTAGCATGCTCGCGTTCTTTGTCTTCTGCATTTTCATCATATCTCCAAATTCAGTTCAGAGAACCCGCTGTTCTCTCTTTCCGGAGACAGCTAGCGCTGAGTAAACATCTGCCAGCATGCTTCCGGGAGATCCGGAATTCTTATTCGAACGAGAATGACACGCCTCTGAAACACTGAAAAACGCTCCACTGAGAGCTATTTCGATGATCCAGTACCTTTTGCAATCTTCTTCTCGTTCCTCCATTATATTCATCCGGTCTCACGGGCTTTCATAGGGAACCCACTGTTCCCTCTAAACATTCAGAGCAATGTTAGATATTTGAATGGTTCCTGTATTGGATTCAAGGGGTCAGCTTCGCTAACTCGGCTTTGAACCTGGCTGAACCAAGGAGATGAACCACTGGAGCAACTAGAGTGGCCACCAGAAGTGTACCGAAGAAAACTCCAGACCAAAGCTCGATACCCCTTCCCATTGTGAGGAACAATATCCAACCTGCACTCGTGAATGCCAGAGGCCTGTACCTCTTGCTGTACAGTACCAGACGAGCTCTAGCGAGCTCATCAGAATAGTACTGAGGGGCCTCCTCAGGTGAAACTAGGCCATCTTCAACAGCACATCTCCCACAGATTAGGTAACGAGGACCGTTGCCACTGATGAAATGTGACTGGTGGTATGTCTGGTTGCATTTTCTGCACGTCGGCATGTGGCTCATCAATTCCAGCAGGCCTACGTCCTTCAACACTACGGTCATTCAGCCTGCCTGCTGAGTTGATCTGAGAAAGCCAAAGGACTCTTTCTCAGGAATTTGTCTAGTAATTCGCGACCGCGCGGACTGCCCACTGATTCAGGATGGAATTGAACCCCGTCTATCGGAAGATGACAATGCCTCAGGCCCATAACCAGTTCTCCTGTAGCGTCCCAGGAATTAGGGACCAGACTACCTTTCTTCGGCTCAAGAACTAGGCTGTTATATCTCATCATCGTGATTTCAGACGGTAGGCCCTCAAATACTCCAGTTCCATCATTCTTGATCAATGAGGGTGTTCCATGCACCGCTCCCATAGGAGACTCGATCAATTCCCAGCCATCAGCTATTCCAAGTGCTTGGTGGCCCAAGCACAGTCCCAGTAGGGGGACATGACTCCTGTCAACGACAAGCTCTCCCCTGATACTTCTTCTTGCGAACTCCATCGTCAAAGGATAAGACTCTGGGACTGATGGCCCCGGGCCAAGGATCACCCTTTCTGGCTGGACATGTCTCATAATCTCATCAGCCAAATTTGGAGTTGAACTATTATCAGTCTGCGTCTTACCTCCTACAATTACAACGTTATGCCCAAGAGAAGCAATCTCTTCAGCTATATTTCGAGTGAACGAGTCCAAGTTGTCGATAAGAAGGGTACACCGATCAAGCTTCTCACATGGGTATACACCGATGACTCCAACTCCCTCATCCCCTCCTCTTAGCCCCGGCATAAGAGACTGAACACTCCCTTCCCCCGTTGGGACGGGGAATATCCCGACTTCCCTCTCAGGAAGGTCGTTTTCGGTGAACCCAGTCCTAAATCCCCACGCGGATTCCGTGACTGCAGCTGCCTTCCAGCGAGCCTCCTCAACCTCCTCGGCAGGAGACGAACCAATTACCACACCCCCTCCCGCCTGAACGGTCGCATGCCACTTCTCAGGGCCGGAGTGAGCCTCCAAGGTCCTGATTAGGATATTCCAATCGGCCACCCCATGTCCTCTGTGGATGTGGCCAATTGAGCCAGTCCAAGCCCCTCTCGGACCTCCCTCTAGTTCATCTATAGCAGCTAGAGTGACCGTCTTCGGGCATCCTGTAACTGAACCGCCCGGAAACATCGTACTAGTTACCTCGGACGTCGAGTATCTTTCATCCAGCAAACCTTCTACTCCACTTACAAGGTGTTGTACATTCGATAGTGCCTCTATTCTCCATCCGCTCCAGTTGACAGTCCCAGGAACGCAAACGCTACTCAGGTCATGCCTCTCCAGGTCAACTAGCATAAGGTGCTCCGAGATCTCTTTCTCACTGGACACCAATTCTATTCTTAGCCTAGAGTCCTCCAGTTCGTCAAAGCCCCTTTTCCTCGTTCCCTTGATCGGCCTAGTCCTAACAACCCCTCCATCTAGCTCAACAAGCCTCTCCGGACTTGAGGATGCCACAGACCATCCCAGATCAGAAACCATCATCCAACAGGAGAAAGGTGCGGGATTGGAACGGGAAAGAAGCAAGAAAGATTCCCAGGGCTGTCCAGGCATCAAACCTTTCCATTTCCTACCGTAGTTTACCTGGTATAGATTGCCCTTTCTTATCCCCTCCTTTATTCTAGATACCTTTTTTGCATGCTCTGAGTCGCTCTCACTGTCAGGAACAGATTTAGAAGAAGGCATTTCTCTAACCTCGGTAATTTTGAGATTATCAAGCTCGATATCGAGCCATGGGTGACCTTCCAGAGCCAGAACCCCGATTCCAAGCTCTGACCTATCATGAATTATCCAAGCGTCTGCTCTCCACAAAACCCCAATCACAGTTCCTGGGGACGGAGTATTTGAGAGTCTTATTGGTACCGACCATCTACACAAATCGTATCCCAGAATTCCGGTAAATCCTCCAGGATGGAAATTGACATCTGTTTCACAGGGAACAGTTATTTCGAACTTACTAACATAATCTAGTGCCTCTGTCAGGTCCTCACAAGACTTCTCCTCGAACGTCTTCCACTTCCCCTCTTCCATTTTTTGTGCAAGCACACTAAGAGGAGGAGGTGGGCCCAACGAAACTCCACCTTCAAGAGCCGACCCGATACTTCCTGAATCACTGCCTTCAGGTTCAATCATCAGTATTCTGATACTATCTATACAGGGCACCATTGACCTCTGAGAAAGATCGGTGATAGGGCCTCCGGAATGCAAAAGTAACTCATCACCATTACACACTCCAGAGTCTCTCAACAGACTCAAGATATGTATCATACAGTCCCCGTCATCAGATTGACTCAGGAGCTTCCACTTTGAGGATACCATACTAATTAGCCTCCAAAAATTTTGACGAAATCTCTCTCTTGCTCCAAGCCTCTTGAGATATTGAGAAAAGAGGGCCGTGGGGTTTTCCTATCTTTCGTCCGTCTATTGTCCCGAGAGCCTTTATGCCCATCCCACTGCCACAAACAATCATCTCTGAAGATCTTTCTATCATCCCTAGGGTCAGCCTAGCGGTCCTCACAGGTATTCCAGACTCCTCAAGATACGGCTTTATGACATGCAAAGTAACCGAGTCAAGAGCCCCATCATGATGTGGAGCGTGGTAAGCAACTCCATCAGAGTCCAACAACAGTGGTGCACACCGATCTCCATCGATAAGGCACCCATTTTCGAACAAAAGCCCAATATCTCCCCCATTATCTTCAGCAATCAATCTAGCTTCTTTGTATGGTCGATAATCTCCGTGCTTGGTGCCTCTGATATCGCCTTCCCAAGTCGGTGCGCTAATTGATATTCCAGATAGTGGCCTTGGGGGCCATTTCCTGTTCACGGCCCCCGTTGCAGAAACTACTCCCTCTGAAGTCAGTCTAATTACCATAAGATACGGGTCTTGACTGGGATCATCATTGCGATCCTCTGGAACTAAGACTGCTCCTAGTAATGAACTGACTTGCTCACCAAAGTTATCAGGAAAATCTATGCCAAGCCTTCTGGAATGTCGTCGCATTCTATCAAAGTGCAGACTCGCAGAAGTTAGGGATTTATGTCCATCCCATCCGATTGCGGACCAAACCGAGGAATGGGCCTCCTCTGAGTTAGTCATGCCTCTCGATGGTGGCTAGAGGATTCAAGCTCTTCTATCAATCAGAGGATTTCTTCTTCATCTAGGTCATCAGCTAGTCCGTCTAGGTCATCTATATCCAAGTCGTCAGCTAGCCCGTCCAGGTCATCTATGTCTAGATCATCTTCTTGAATTCCAAGTAGCTCATCAGATACATCGGCGGAGGGTTGTGGTGCAGTATCGGTGAATTCGCCACCGATTGGCTGGATCATCGTATCCTCCTCCTCGTCATATTTTACTGATGGAGAATCTACCGCACCTCCGAATGAGTCAGAAACCAGTTCTAAATCATCAATTCCAAACTCTTCATCTTCCGATAGTCCGGACGACTCTCTCATCATCTGTTCCTCAAGCTCGACCTCAAGTGCCCCCATCTCCCAAGGCTGAGGTGCGGAGGCTCTCCTTGGTCTAATGAACAAAACTGCGCCTGCTAGAACCATCATGGCTGAAACTACCGCGATGAGAGTATTCATGTCCCCGCTCATCAACTGGTCAATCCACGAGACCCCTCCCTCTCCTTCCTCTCCATCGGAAGAACCGAATGAGCTCTCGGACCAAGGGAGTATTTCCAAGGGGTCCACAGCCAATCTGTGTACCTCCCCATCAAATGCTACCACCACCGTCCAATAAGATAGGGTGTTATCCAAGGGCTCACCTTGTAATTCGCTCAAGATAAGGAGATTTCCCTTTATTTCCGTATTGCCACTATCAATGAATGAGCTCACGGCCGTCGCATTCCTTACGTCTTCAAACGGGTCCAGACTTACAAATACCTTGTATGAAACAACTTGGGGGTCCTGGCTTAGATCCCAAGTAATGTCTATCTGGGAACCAGAACTGTCCCAATATCCACGAACACCAGTGACTTCTGGCAGGTGTAGTCCTGGGTCTAGGCTATTCTCGTCTACCAATGCGATGGATGATGTTCTGAGGTTGGTTAGCCATGAGTTTCCGGAAGAGTCCACGGGTACTACAGCCACCCATGTCATTATCGAAGGGGCTAAACTCCTACCATCCGAGAGGTACTCGATGGTTACGGGCAACTCCGAGTTTCTGTCCACAACCATCACTGGCTCCATATTGGTTGCATCTGCGAATGGGACCACGTCCGCAAAGATGTGATACTCGTAGAGGTCAGAAGCCACGCTTTCTTGGAAAGTAACTAGCATTCCATCCCCGTCGTCAGCGAGCCTTTCTTCGAGTACCGGTGGAGACAATCTGTCAGGAGGCGTGATATCTCCTCTATTATCAACAGGGGTTACAATCGAAATGTGATCTTCCAACCCAGAGAGGTAAACGTTCCCTTTGATGTCATGCACAGTGACCGCCACATACAACGGGACATCCGGGTAAATCGAGGATGTGACCAGTGTTTCGAGTGAAGCTCCGTACATTGCTCTATCTACCGTCATTTGTAGTTGCAGTAGTCCTCCTATCTGCCTTTGATCAATGACTATGTTGCTACAACTGATTATCCCATTCTCGCATTTTTCACTCATTTCAGTGACATCACTCAGGGGATACTCAGAGACCCATACTGTGTAGAAATCAAAGTCTGGAGCAGTTGACCTATTCCAGACAATGTCAATCTTAGTACCATCGTCATCAGGATGGTCCCATGCTACCAGCCCCTCTACCCTGTCTGGAGCACTCGAGCTTCCATTCTCGCTCGCCTGGGGAGTAGCCTCGACGACTAGAACCGAGTCAACATTTGAGTTACCCCAGTCATCCGAGGCAACAACTCCAAACCAGTATGTAATCCCATCTTGCAAGGGAGCAGAACCAAGGGAATCAACTATGACTTGGACTGAACCAGAGTCATCAGGAGAGCAACCGGGAACAAATTCAGCCACAGGCCAACCATCCACAGTTGAGGGAGGTTGCCATCCAGATGCGGGTAAAGCGTAAACCGTGTAAAATGAGCAGTCTTCCTCAGTGTTAGCTTGCCAAGTTACCTCAACCCTACCTCCCTCATCGTCTGGAACATCCTGAGCCTGGGTCCCTAATATCATAGACGGAGGAATCCCATCATTCAGGCCTCCCGCTGTTGTCACCGGTCCAAACACAGTAACGTTACTAGGGTCATATTGACCCGACTCATCAACACATGCCGCGGCAAACCAGAATACTCCCTGTGGAGCCAAGTCAACAACAGTTGAGTTCCCCGAGGAGTAAGGAACGTCAATCTCCCCTGTGAGGGCAAACGCATTGGAAATCTCCTGCTGTGCAGACCACAATCTTGTGAATGAGGGATCCAGTTCTTGGCACATCTCCCACTCAACGACCAGTGTTCCAGCTGTACCGCCCGATACTGGCTCAGCCTTCAGCCAATTAGGTGGGGAAGGCATTTCGTCAGTTGGAGTTACACTTCCCGGCCAAGCGATTGCATCACCAATGCTTCCATCTGGGTATTCAATTGCAATCGATCCACGGTATACTCGACCATCAGACAGAGGCTCTGTGGTGCCATCATTGTCCGCCTCGGTAATCATTACGGATGTCTGTGCCCAGAAAGAAATGCTCGTGTATGTGGAGAAATCATCTAACTCGTCTTCGCTTGGATTCCAGTCCTCTCTGCCCGTAGCATCCCATACGAAGATTCTGTAACCATTCCAAGCGGCATCCTCCGCTGGAAGCCATGAAACTTCAATCACTCCGCCCCCATCATTGGGTCGGTCGGTCATATTGACTATGCTAGTAGGAACTTCTATTCTTTCCCAGTCATATGTCACTCTCACTTTCATCTTTCCGTCATTAGGGGATTGAAGCTGAATATGTGCTTCAACGGATGAAGAACCCGGGCCCACTTGGGAGATGGCTGATTGGAATGCCGCTTGAATTCCCGGATTCATCATTTGCATATCCCAGTTCCCTGAGTAGTTCAGAATAGATGACTTAGCCCAAACCCAAGCCCCCGCTTCTGGAGAAGACAGGGTCAGTGCTAGGGGATTCATTGGCAGCTTACCCGGTAAAACAGATTCAGATGTCATGTCTATGTCCAATGATTCCTCGTCATCTACAAGCACGGTAGTCATTCCAGGTCTGGCTGTCTCATTGATTCCTTCCCACGTCCTTTCACCGATGATGGCATTCAATGGGCGAGCGGTTCTTTGTCCACTCTTGTCGGACTCTACCATTCCTTCAACTGGAGAAAAATGATGTAGGCCGTCATCAGAGACTAGATACAGACCATCATCGCTTAGGTCAATACCTCTTGGGTCATCTAGCAGGCCGGACTGAGCCTTTACCAGATGAGCTCCGCCCGAATCCATGACATCAATACCTCCTGGACTGATCATCACTAGGTTGCCTCCATGTGACGAAATCTCTGAGGGGGGCCAGGACATTAGCGAGTTAGCTGGGGCACCTACTTCCATGTCCAACGAGGAAGAATTCCAGTGAACCATGGGGGAGATATCCGTTGCAATATGGACTCCCCAATCATCGGCTGCTATTGAACGCACATCGTTACTGGGAATCTTATCGATTTGATATGTCCCATTCACTGTATCTGTGTTGATGTCCCACGCAACAACTCCTGGTCTGGTTGGACCCTGTCCACTGTGAGAAACGAAGATTGACTCATCGTGGAATTCGGTTACAGTGATACCATTTTCATCAATGACCTGCCTGGTCACACTGTCAGCGTAAACGAGACCTGAAACCTTGTTTCCAGCTAATCCATCACTCGCTCCTCTCGTTGTGAGAACCGTGAGGTTGGAGTCTAAGATTGTAATTCCCGATGGTCCCCCTGCCAACACGACATTGCCTTGGCTTGGTATGTCAACTACCAAAAGATGGTCGTAAATTGAGATTGGAAGGCCGTCAAATGTCGTAATGGGGTCCTCCCACTCAGAGAGTGTGTTGTTGTATACGGCAATCCCTCCCCATGTGGCAGTTAGGACTTTGTCTCCAAGAGCTACGAAATCCTGAACTATGTCGTTAGGAAGTCCTGCTAGGAGACTCCCATCACCCCATGAATTGGTAGAAGTATCGAAGGTTTGGAACCCAGCCGCAGACCCCTGATTGCCCATTAGCCCAACATACAGCATTCCATCATCACTGTCCAGAATCATTCCATCCATCTGGCCGTGTAGTGCCGGGGCAGATGGAGCATAACTCCTCTGTGCCAAATCTATCGAGTATAGTCCCCTTCCAGCAGTGGTCACCCACATTTTTTCTCCATCCAGCAACATGCTGTTGATTACATCATCATCTAGAAGGTTGTATCCATATTCCCATCTAACGGACCCATTTTGTAGTATACTTCCCTGTAGAATTGATGTTGCATAGAAAGAATCCCCATCAAACGTCGATGCTACCCATACATGAGTCGAATTTGATACAAACTCCACGACTCTCCCACTGGATAGGCCTGCCAACTCGTCAAAACCTGAGGCGATTAGTCCAGTACTGTCTAGCCTGTCAACTCTGTTTATTCCCGTGGTCTGGCCCGATCGACCGATTGCGTAAGTGGGCGTATTAGCGGGGACACGGACAATCGAACAACCATCCATCCCCGGACTCAGAACCTGTCCACCGGTTACAGAGGTACCAGAAGTAACAATCCTAGATATCCCTCCCGTGTTTTGGTACTGATGAGCAGATAGAAGCACATTTCCGTCGTGAAGCATGCCTCCCGGGAAAATCCTATCTTCGGTGATTCCATCGGATGAAGTTAGTATGGAAAGGAAGCTATCTGTGTTGTAGTTGAATCTGTCCAAGCCAACTCCATCTGTATCATAACCTATGTACAAAATCCTGTTTGCGTCGTCACAGGCAAGAGCTCTCGGATCGTTGTCTGATAGGCCATTAATTCCTCCCTCAGTCAAGGGATTAATCCATTCACCTGTAATTCCATCAGAGTCATGGTCGGCCAAATCAAATCTCGCTACACCACCTTGGTTACCCCACCAAGAGAGCCTGCCAATGGCAAAGTGAATTATCTCATCGCAAACTAGTATGTCAGCTCCATATCCTCCTGGGATATCCCCTGAACCAAGATCCCATACAGACCAGTTCCCAGTTGTACCGTTCTTTGTTAGAATCTGTGCATTTGAGTTCCAGCTACCTTGTCGGTGAGATGCAATCCACAGGTCATCACCCACGATTTCCATGGAAAAGAAACTCTCTTCTGTGTTATTCGGAAGTCCATCATCCTCAGTCCAAGCCGTCTCAAAGGTTTCATTGACTGGGTTCCATCTGTATATTCCTTCCATGGTTGCGAATAGATACTCGCCGTTGAATTCCTCCATCCCTCTGACAGGTCCCGGGAAGTCACTCCACTCATCAAGAAGCGTCATCGTAGAATATTGGAACCTCCTCATGATATTGTTCCCATAGGCTACCCACATCTCGCAAGAGGATGAGTTTAGAGGAAAGCAATCTCCAAGTAGCTGAGCGTTGACTCTCTGAACGTTTCCAATCGTTGGAAGGTCATCTTGCCACGTCTCGTTGTCTGTGTTCCACCGGACCACGGTCCCTTCTCCATCGTTCCAAGACTGAGTTGGTCTTACTCCTATCCAAAGCTCGTTTCCAACAACCCCCATTCCATATACCTTCGAGCTGGAGCCAATTCTTGATCCAGCATCAAGAGTGGAAAGAGAAGTATTGTTATTGAGGGCTATTCTGTAAACCTCATCATTTGAGTTCCACCATTGATTCGATCTTTGTGTGGAGTAATGTAAGACATCGCCCACAATGACCATATCCGCAGGGCTTCTTGATGGTATAGTTGGGCCATTCGCATTAGCCCCCCTTCCCCAGTTGATCAGAACCGTATCATTTTCAACGTCAATGAGTGTTAGCCCAAAGTCCCCTCCTGCCCACAAAGTTCCACTCTGCTTGCCAGGTATCAGGGTGGTCACGTCATCATCATCGATGTACCCTTGAGTTCCATCCCATGTTGTAAGCCACTCTTCATTTGCTAAGTCATATCTAGCAATACCAGTGTTTTCGAATCCTAAATAGAGTATTTCACCAATCTTGACCGTCCTAGCACGTTGGGTGTCATCTCCCGCCGTCCAAACTTCCAAAACTTCCATGCCATCAACCCCCCCAAGTCCTGCAGTGCTGATGACGGCAGCACCCCCCTCAGTTCCCGCATACAATATGGGATACCCTTGGGAGTCATTTCCAATCAGCTTCACTGAGTTAATTTGCCTTGATGGCATGTCCCCTCCATCCAGGCACTCAAGGAACTCTATACTGCCCTGGCCAGTTGGGCCCCAGGCGCATGCACCTCTATTGGTCGCAGCGAAAATGTCTGTACCATCACTGGTTATGTCATTGAATTCCCATGGGTCATTATTCCAACCGGGGATGTTTGTGTCTAGCTGGTCCCAAGATGCACCATCCCAGATGGCTATTCCTCCATTCGACTGTGCACCCGTGTTGGCTACTCTAGATCCGACAACCAGATCCCCCCCGTAAATATACAGGGAGAGGACATCGTTGTCAGGGAGGCCGCTGTTACCAACCGTAAGCAAGTCAGTAATATCTCCGTTTATTCTATCTAAGATCATTATCCCAAAATCAGGAAGTCCAAGATAAACTACATCCCCGTTTACTGCAATGGGGGCAGCCTCTAGGTTGTCTGCACCAAGTGATTGCCAAGAACCAAGAATTTGTAGCTCTGCGAGATCCAATCTCATAAGTCCACTATCTGGAGTCGCCAAGTAAGCTATACTGTACCTGGTCGCGACATCTACAACCAAATCTGAGTCCAGTCCATCACCAGTGTCGTAAGTCAGGATTAGACTGTTTGTAGAAGAGTTAACCAGTGAAACTCCATTCTCTGGGTGGCCTATCACAAGAGTCTGAGTATATTCATCATATGACATCGAGATGATGCTCTCAGACCCTAGGCCACTAATACCGCCCATGTACGAACCAGTCTCTCCGTCGAATAGTAGAAGGCCAGAATTGGAAGTTCCGACCCAGACTTGCCCAAGCTCATCCTGCACCACTGATGTGATTGTTTGCAGCTGCTGTCCCGCAAAGTCAGAGACATCTATAGGGTCCATCCACCTCCTGCCCGAATTATTGAATCTGTCAATTAGAGAGTCTCCAGCCACCCAGATCTGACCCTCCTCGCTATCGTCAATGCTAACTGCAAGCCTCATTGGATCCGTGACAGGACTACTCACAAGGTACTCAACACCAACCACCGTGTCTTGATGTTGCATAGCAGAAACTCCTGTGGAGTCAATAAGTACCGAAACGCTGTCCACAGGGCTTCTCGCCCCTATCCCGGATGGCCATGACGAAATTGATACCGCACTGTCCAGAAGCCCTAGGGAATTAACGGCTTCCTGTGACCTGAATATTCCCGCTGCTATCTCGTACGACTGCAGAACATTGCCTGCTAGGACGTGTAGCCAGCCATCTGAGACTGACGTACCAACTATGTTGTTTGATGCAAGAGTGTTTGCTGTTGACCACCTGGAGAGCCACGTTGAAGTTGCCAAATCCCTTCGATTTATCCCGGCATTTTCGGTGGAGATGAGCAATTGGTTCCCCATCATCTGTAAATCCGTAATCCTGTTACTTGCTAGGAAGTTACTGGTATCCCAGTGGGTACTGTCCACAATAGTAATCGCCGATTGGTTGTTGCTCACACTGTAGCTGATTAGATGGACGCCGTCATTCTCAGTTGAGATGATGACAGTGCCTGAGATGACAAGTATATCCGTGGCGACACCAGACGGCGTCGAACAGTATTGATACTCATCCCATTGAGATGAAATCGACAAATCTTCCGAATTTGGTGAGATGAATCTGACATTACAACCATCAATGGCCCACATTGATCCATCTGAGTCAGATGCAATAGCTGTAATGCTATCTTGTGCAATAGGAACGGAAGGACCGTTTCTAGAATCATTCAGAGACTGTGTAAATATAGTGCCATTGGAGGTGCCAACAACCAGCATACCCCTCGATTGATCGATATCTATGCTCCTGCCATATACCAGCTCGTCAATATGAACAATCCCTGGGCATCTCCACTCACACGCCTCTGAGGCCTTGCTATCCAGATGAATCAGATCATCCCCGAGAAGAACATACATCCTTCCGTCATATGGATTGACCGCAGTGCCGTGAACAACAATCTCCAGAGGCGCAAAGGAAATCCTTGGGTCTGATGGGGTAAGCGCTTCAATAACTAGATCGGAGATTGAAATTCCGGCTGGTAGAATCCATGAGGCATCACTAACTGAATTGGGCTGTAGGGAAGTGGAGAGCTCGCCATCTACAAGTTCGGGAGGCTTGTCGTTGAATTCGTATTGACAACCAAGCCAGTCATTACCCCTCCAGTCTAGAATCGGTGTCTGGCTGTTCATCAGGGTCAGTTGAGGCTCATCTATGCAGAACCCATCTGAGCCATCGACAGCAATTTCAAATGTCAAGTTAGAAATCTCTGCCCCCGGAGCGAATTCCAAGAACAGGTCAGAGTAAGCGTAAGTCTGACTTGATGGATCAGCACCTGTGGCCTCCAAGTCTATCCATCCTGTATCGTTGTAACCTGAAGAGCCCCAGACTCTAGCTGAAACTGTGTTTGTCTTGTCCTCATCTCGTAGCTCGTAGTCGGAGAACGATGTCCATGGCAATAACACCATCAATGAAACGAGAAGGAAAGCACTCCTCTTTGGGGACATCCCAGAGGCCAAACCCAGTGTATGCACGATGGTTCGGCTTTCTATCACTATATTGAATGGTGTGGGTCGTTGAGCCATACATGCTTACATCCACCGTAGGTGGAAATCAGATATTCACATCCTACAAACTACTCTCATAAACGCTCACTAATCGGCTGATAATAAATTTACACGCCATAGGATAGCATCAAAGAGGGGAGGGTAGGACGAGTTTACGGGTTGTCAGCATGACAGATGAGAGGCTCCGCGAGGAAGCACTGGACTATCACGCCTCAAAACCAGCCGGAAAACTAACCGTAATCCCAACAAAACCACATGGTACGTCGCATGAATTGTCTCTAGCCTATTCGCCCGGAGTGGCCTTTCCATGTAAGGAAATTGAAAACGATCCCGACAACGCATACAAGTACACCTCCAAGGGAAACTTAGTTGCGGTAGTAACCAATGGAACCGCAGTTCTTGGCCTAGGAGACATCGGGCCCCTGGCAGGAAAGCCAGTCATGGAGGGAAAGGGACTTTTGTTCAAGGCATTTGCAGATATTGACGTCTTCGACATAGAGGTAAACAAGACCGATGTGGATGGGTTTGTTGAAACAGTAAAGGCGATATCGCCTACATTCGGGGGAATTAACCTAGAGGATATCAAGGCACCAGAGTGCTTCGAAATCGAAAAAAGACTCGTCGAGGAACTGGATATTCCTGTTATGCACGACGATCAACATGGAACAGCAATCATTTCAGGCGCGGCACTGATTAACGGACTGGAATTGGTAGATAAGGAAATCTCGAACGTCAAGGTAGTGATTTCAGGAGCAGGGGCATCAGCGATATCTTGTGCTCGTCACTACGTCCGTTTGGGAGTCAAGAAAGATAACATAATCATGGTAGACTCCACGGGAATCCTCACAGAATCCAGAATGAAAAATGGTGATTTAAACAAGTACAAGGAGGAATTTGCCAGAAGTCTTCCCGATGGTGGATTATCGGATGCAATGCTAGAAAGTGATGTCTTCCTCGGGCTGTCAAAGGGAGGTCTGGTTTCGCCGGAAATGGTTAAGACGATGGCACATAGACCTCTAATATTCGCCCTAGCTAATCCTGATCCCGAAATCCTACCTGAAGATGTGATGTCCGTAAGGGACGATGCCATAATTGCCACTGGAAGATCTGATTATCCAAACCAGATAAACAATGTTCTAGGCTTCCCCTACATCTTCAGGGGAGCCCTAGATGTCAGATCAACCCGCATAACCGAGGGAATGAAAATGGCCGCTACAAAGGCAATCGCAGAGTTAGCCAGAGAACCAGTCCCCGATGATGTTCACTCGGCATACAACGGAGAACAGTTGCAATTCGGTCCTGAATACATAATCCCTAAGCCGTTTGATGCTAGAGTATTGATTTGGGAGGCCAGCGCCGTTGCTGCGGCGGCGGTCGAAGAGGGGGTTGCAGGTGTCGAGAAGGGAGATTTTGACTTTGAGGGGTACAGAGAAGAGCTCGAGGCAAGATTAGGACTCACCCGTTCAATCATGAGGAGAGTCATTAACCGAGCGAAGAGGGACAAGAAAAGAATAGTCTTCTGTGAAGGAGAAGATCCGACAGTTATCAAAGCTGCATCCCAATGTATTTCCGAGGGAATCTGTGACCCCATCCTTCTAGGTAATATCGACAGAATAGAGGCAGTGAAAGAAGAGCTTGGACTAAGTTTCACTTGTGAAGAAATCGATGTCAGGTACGATCCTAGGAGAAGGGGCTCTTATGCAGAAGAGTTGCATAATATTCGTGGCCGAAAAGGAATAACACTGGAAGATGCCATTAGGCTGATGAAGAACTCCACTTACTTCGCTCCCATGATGGTTCACATGGGAGATGCAGACGGGTACCTTGGTGGAGTCTCCCACCATTACCCAGACATAGTGAAGCCCTGTTTGCAGATTATAGGCCCTGAGAAGGATTCACACAGGATTGTAGGGATGTACATGATGACTGTCAATGGAGAGCTGATGTTTATTGGAGATGCAACCATTAACATCTATCCAGATTCCAGAACTTTGGCAGAGATAGCAGTACAGACAGCCAAGGTAGCGAGAAGGTTCGGGGTGAAGCCGAAAGTAGCGATGCTGTCATTTTCCAATTTTGGTACCTCCTCTGAGATGAGGACAGATAGGGTAGAGGAAGCCATCTCAATAGCTCGAGAATTAGATCCAGAACTGATTATAGATGGGCCGATGCAAGCAGATACCGCACTTGTGAGCGAGATTCAGAAAGAATACCCATTCATGTCATTCGAAGGCCCTGCTAATGTTCTAATCTGTCCAAACCTCGCATCAGCAAACATTGCCTACAAACTATTGCAGAGGATCGCAGGTGCTGAGATGACAGGACCTATCCTCGAGGGACTCTCTAAACCAGCTCATGTCCTACAACGGGGAGACAGTGTTAGAGATGTCGTCCATATGGCAGCTATCTGTGCCGTGGATGCTCAGAGGCACGACTGGCAGAAGCTATGAAAACAGCTTCTTTGGCGGTCTCATACACCAAAATATCCAAATTATCACTGCTAGATGCACGGTAATTGCGAAAATGTGAACAGGCCCCATTGAATGGGCCTTTCCTAGTTCTGACTTATTCTAAACCGATTTATCCTCAATAGGCATCCGTATAATATGGATAGGTGGTGTTACTTAATGCCGCCCTTGACGTACCTTTGAGTCCACTTCATCTTTCGTGGGTTTCTCTTGAGCTTCAAGGCGTTCTTCCTAGCCTTGCTGTCTCTGAACCACATAACTGATCCATCTCTCTTCACATACATCATGCCCGTACCAGGCTCAATTTCCTCATTGGTGAAGCTACACACTCTAGTCTCTGGCATTATACCACCTCATCGATTACCTAGGCGACGCGCCTCTCTACCAGTATCTTTCAGCATTAGGATATCTCCAATCCTTACAGGCCCCAACACATTCCTAGAAATGATTCTCCCTATGTCCCTAGGGTTGTTCGAGTCATCAACTCTGACTTTCACTTGGATAGCTTCTCCGCTCATGCCTGTCCTTCCGACAATCTCGACGACCTCTGCGGGCCATGATTCTTGAGCCAAACTTCCAGCCTCCAATTTACTTCGACAGGGTTTCGTAGTGTCCCTTCACTTCGTTAAACAGATCTTGCGCCTCTTTTCCTACTTCCATTATAGCTACAGCGGCAGTCCTTGTTCCTGCAGTCATTCCAGCAGAGTCAGCCAAGTATCCTTGGTCCTCGACGTACATAAACGGAATTGACTTCTCGTTACAAATCATAGGAACATGGGCAAGTAGCTCTCCTGGATTGACATTTTCGGCCATGACAATCATTGTCGCGCTTCCTCTCTCGGCTGCCTTGGTTACCTCATTGGCTCCTTTCTTTATCTTGCCGTCCTTTCCAATCGCTTTCACAAGTTCGTAAACTTGGTCTTGTATGTCTTTCGGGGTCTCAAACGCTATATGAACACTCATTGGATACCTCTCCTCGTGCTGGGTAAGCCGTCGCAGGACATGGCTGATATAAACGCAACGTATTGTCCGGACAGAGCTAGAGTAGCCAATCAGCCAATCATTTCCTTGATTCCTCTAGCTAGGGCCGGTGCGGAACTAACAACGGATCTTGGATTCCTTAGAGAGTCCGTTGTGTACACACCGTCAACGTGATTTGCTAGCTTAGATAGGGCTCCTCCTGTGAATAAACCATGAGTACACGCTGCATATACTGCTTTTGCACCCTGTCTTCTGAGAGCGTCACTTGCCCTGCATATAGTTCCACCAGTACTAATCATATCATCGACAATCGCCACAACTTTACCGTTTACATCAAGGTCCTTGGCCTGATGTTCTATGGTGTGGGCGTCAATCCTAGTTTTCTCGAGATAACTGAATTCCCATCCCCCTATCTTCGCCACCTCACTTGCCCTGTCAATGGCCCCCTTATCCGGACTAAGGATGAAATCTGGATTGACCTCTTTATCCAGAACATCTGCGATCTCTGGCATGGAACTCACGAAACCTATCTTTAGCTCCGAGCCATCCAGTACTCTCGGCTCATGGAGGTCCAAGATTACCATGCCATCACAGCTTCTTCCTAGAATTTCTGAGATTACTCTGGCCGAAACCGTCTCCCCCGGGGAGAATCTCTTATCCTGTCTCGCATATCCATAATATGGGACGGCTAGAAAAATACCCGGCCCGACATTATCCATTATTTGTTCACCCTCATTTTTGAGGTTCTCAAGATCCCCTTTGCGAATATCGTTAATAGCTTCAAGCATCAGAACTGTCCTCATTATCCCCGAATCTGGAAATGTGTTGGATACTAGGATTACAGGCTCTGATCTAATTACTCCAAAACTCTCACTTGGAACTCTCACGTACCCCTCTCCATCAGGAAATTTCCTACTCTCAATGAGGACATATTCCATCTCGAGAATTTCGGCTAGAGCGATGGCCAATTCACGACCCGATGAGCCGCTTAGTACTGGCATGTGACAAGAAGGCGAACTGAGCATCCTTCATGACGCTACCGCTTGTTTTGTCATAAGATGGTGGGCATGACAGGATTTGAACCTGTGGCCTCCCGGTTATCAGCCGGGTGCTCCAGCCAAACTAAGCTACACGCCCTTGAGCAGTCGTCCGACACGGGAATCTGATTTGAAACCTACTCACCAGGATCGAACTCTTCAGCATCTTCCCCATTGAGCTTGAGATAGCTTGGTAGAGTGGTTAGACGCTTCACTGTGCACCTGAGTATGACCTCGTCCAGCCTGGATGTAGTTCTGGCTAACTGCCCCACTGGAATAATTAGGGTATCAGGAAGACCATGCTTCTTCTTGACCATGAAATGTGGGTTAACCACGACTCCTCTGTAAGTCCTCTTGATCTTGACCATCCCGACCACATTACCAATATCGACTCCATCGTTGTCAAGAACCGCTCTGTCCAATAGCTCATCCGGTGCAAACAGCTCCTCTGATATTCTGACAGTATTCCTCCATCTTCTTTGTAGCTCTCTCATTGATTTGGAGAGCTTTATTGCTCCATCAGGTCTGATACTGTGAACAAGCTCCTTCGAGAGAGGCGCACTCTCGGCTGGCTTTCTCATAAACTCCTCAGCAATCCCAGGGACTACTTGTAGCCTGAGAGACTGAACACACTCGTCCCTTGGATGAAACCTCTCTCCTGTAATTACGCCTACGAACTTGTCACCTACGTACACGTCTCTCTGTAGCAATTCTTGGATCCTGTAATCATCATTCATCTTCTCACCAACCGGACTTGAGTTGCATCCCCCACGCTTCCTCTCCATTTCCTCAGAGAGCAGATTAGCACTTATACTATACTGTTACTAAGACTGATAATCTAATTGAAAATTTTATTATTATGCAAATTTTCCTATTAGAAATTTAAAGTGTGTTTAATTATTGTATGGATTATCAGAAATTTAGTTTCTTCCCCCTGCCAAGAAAATCGTAGCCTTTGGAGGACAGTTACCAAGAACCTTGATGAGCAACCCTCAACTCGAAGAGTCGATGCCTGGCAGTCTTGATATTCTGCACTCTATTAGAAACCGTTCAGGGAACAGGATGACCAATGGACTCCCAGATGAAGTAATCCTCTCTTTCATCGATACCGACCCCTCACTTAGAAGGGCCATTGAAGAAGCTGGAACAGTCTTTGAATCTCTTTCTTCTGACACCGGAATAGAAATGGCTGATACCGATGAGATCGCTCTAATCGAGAGGCTTCAATCGGACTATGTTAATTTCTACTCTGCCGCTACAGTAAATCCCTATGTCGCGATTTCAGCGAGAGGGCCATGGATTGTAACATCCCATGGAGCCGTAGTGCATGACAATGGAGGCTATGGTATGCTCGGTATGGGCCATGGGCCCGATGACGTAATTTCATCGATGCAGAAAAACTGGGTGATGGCAAATGTAATGACCCCTTCTTTCAGCCAAAAGAGGCTATCAGATAGGCTGAAAATGGAAATTGGCCATACCAGGGGAAGCTGTCCATTTGATCGATTCATTTGCATGAACTCAGGGTCGGAATCTATGACAGTAGGAATGAGAATATCTGATGTCAACGCACTGAGAATGACAGGCCCGGGTGGGAAGCATGAAGGGAAACCAACTCGGATGGTGGCGATCGAGAGGGCATTTCATGGACGCACAGATAGGCCGGCACAGATATCCCACTCATGCAAAGATGGCTATGATAAGAACCTGAATACATTCCAAGATAGGGATAATCTAGTGCTTATACCAGCCAATGACATATCAGCTCTAAGGGAAACATTCAACCAAGCAGATGTTGATGGTGTTTTTATCGAGCTCCTAGCAATTGAACCAGTTCAGGGAGAGGGAGCCCCAGGTCTGTGCATAGACAGGGAGTTCTACGATGAGGCAAGGCGTCTGACCAAAGAACACGGATCAATGCTGATTATTGACTCGGTACAAGCTGGCCTCAGGGGACAGGGTTGTCTAAGTATAGTGGACTACGATGGTTTTCAGAGTGCTGAAGCCCCTGATATGGAAGCATGGTCCAAAGCCATTAATGCCGGGCAGTTCCCTCTTTCCGTTGTAGGAATGACTGCAGAGGTAGCTGATTTGTATGTCACAGGTATCTACGGTAACACCATGACTACCAACCCTCGAGCATTGGAAACAGCAATTGCAGTGTTGGAAAGAATTACTCCTGAGCTTCGGCAGAATATCCGTGATCGCGGGGACGAACTAGTTTTAGGACTTCAGGGAGTCATGGAAGAATTCCCGGAAGCTATCCTTTCCGTTCAAGGAACGGGTCTTCTGGTCTGTGCAGAGATGGACCCTGATTTCTTTCCCGTTGTGGGAGATGACAAGGTCGAGATGTGGTGCAGAAAGAATGGGCTTGGAGTCATTCATGGAGGAGTTAACGCTCTCAGATTCACTCCGCACTTTTCGATTACCTCTGAGGAAATTAAGATGATTGTTGAGATTGTCAGACACGCAGTGATACACTTCTCACAAATGAAGTCACTTGAGCTTACTCCGAGCACAGTCTGAGTGGTAAGATGTCCAAATCGATTTATATTGAGGGAAATGAGGAGTTTTTCATTCAACATCTCCAAGATAGGTTGTTACGAGCGGGCGCCACACTTGTGAATGGTTCCGAGGATTCTGACTTTGTTATTGCTGTTGGAGAGGGATTCTCTGGAAACATCTCAATTGTTAGTGGGAGTCAAGAATCTGGGAATTCCGACTTCGTTGTCAGAATACACGACTTACTTTCCCCTGAAGGAAAACTAAGATCGTGGGGCGATGCAGTATTGCATGATTGGGCTAGGTCGATTATGGAAGGATCAAAGATAACCCAAATAACGACGGATAGTCCAAGATTCTGGGTTCATATTAGGGATGTCTGCGACGCACTCTGTATGCTGATCATGAGCGATATAGGAGAGAAGTCTCAGAATGAACTGAACATCTCGGGCAGGAGGGCATGGTCTGCGGATTCTATCATTCAGGAAATGGAGATACTGTGGGGCAGGTATTCGGATTCCCTGAATTACTCCCATACGGTTCAATCGCTCTCTTCCATACCCGGACCAGTTACTGATACATACGGCAAACAGCCCGAAAGGCCCGATCTATCCGCTATCCACGATTGCCTCAGGCAATGTGGGTCCGAGGGATGGCATCCGCTAGTTCCTATGCGTGTATCCCTAATGGAGATCTTCGCTCACGCGAACAAGTAGCAGGGTAATCAGTTCTTATCGGCCTGAACCTGGACACGGATGGCCTGAGCCATGGTCTTGGCTGACTGCATAGCCTTGCGGACTCTGGTTCCAGCAGCCTTGTTACCCTTGTCGTGCTTTACAGCATCACCCATTGCATCTGTTAGCATTTCTATCATATCATGCATCATCTTCTCGACGGACATAAGGCAAGTCGCGTACTAGACCGTTCTTAGCCGTTTTCACGAAAATCATCACAAAATGTGCTACATTTGGGCGAATAAGTCACCACCGAGAAGTGGAAGGAGGACGCTAGCATCTCCCTCTACAACGACCTGAGAGGCTTCTGGGCGTAGCTTCCCCCATGAAATTGCCTCTCTGAGCCTAGCTCCCGACAGAGACCCATCGTACTCTGGCGCTGTTGTTATGGAAACGGCAGAGTCCAAGCCTCCTCTGTACTGATTCCACCAGATTACGTGATGTTTTGAAATTCCTCCTCCCACCATCAGCGCATGGCTCTCCTCGGCAGTCCAAGTCAGGTCTGAAAGAATCTGCTCATCTGCTAGAATATCAATCATGAAGTCTGGAGATTTCTGTCTATGCATGAATAATTGTGCGCCTATCGAACCATCTGTAATTCCGGGAATTATGACCGGAATCCTATTCTTTGCGATCCAATAGAGCAAGGACGATTCGTCATCAATTCTGTCTCCCAAGGCCCAACAAAGCTCCGTAGTTCCAAACCCCTTCCAAGGATTGTCTGGAGACTCTAAGCGCCTCTCGTCCTCAATCTCCGAAAGCCATGGAAGGACAATATTTTCCAGAATCTCCCCGTAGCACTCATTTGGTACTATCACGTTGCCAAGTCTGTTTAGGCCTTCTTCTCCCAGTGCAATATCATCTAGACTGAAGTCTCCATGGAAGTAATTCTCGAATGACCTGGCGATATCATGATCCAGAGTCCCACAGGTAGTGATAACGACGTTAAAGGATCCCCTCTTCAACGCCTCTAGAAAGAATCCCCTAGTTCCGGTAGCGCAGAGACAAGCTGGAAACGATATCCAATTTAGGACTCCCTCAGATGAAGTCTTCGAGATAGAGCTCCTCAGAATATCTCTCGCAAAAGCCAGCTTAGTCGCGGTGAACCCTCCAGCCTCTGACATCTGGTCAATCAGTGATGAAATATCTTTCATAGATGAAAAATCATAGTCCTTAACTGGAATGTCAAAGTCTTCACGCGAATATCCGCTCATGTTTCTCGCAAAACGAACCTGACTTCAATTGGTCGGGTTGTGGAGTTGCATTATCCTGTCTCGAATTTGAGCGGCTTTCTCAAAATCCAGCCTCTCAGCGGCTGCTCTCATTTCACGCTCCAACTTACTGATCAGCTGATCCTCATTCATATCTCCGGGTTGTTCTGTTTCCACTTCTACCTCGAAATTTGGTTGACTAACGTTATCGAGAACTGAGTCGGAAGTATTCCACATTCCAGCTCCAAGAGAGAACTTCTGTGCAAGTCCAGAAACGCCCTTCTTGCTTCTTGTTTTGCCTACGAATCTCTTCCCTCCCTTGGCCCCCTTTCCTGCAGTCCCAGCTAGAATACCACTTTCTTCCTCTCCCATAGTTGGGAGGGCCTTCTGTATTGTTTTGGGAATTATCCCGTGAATTTGATTGTATGAATCCTGTCGTTTTCTTCTTGAAATCGTCTGACTCATCGCCGCTTCCATTGAGGGGGAAATCGTGTCGGCATACAGGATGACGACTCCGTTCTCATTTCTGGAAGCTCTTCCTATTGTTTGCAATAGAGACCTCTCATTCCTGAGAAACCCTTGCTTATCAGCATCGAAGATTGCTACTAGAGATACCTCAGGAATGTCCAGCCCCTCTCTGAGTAAATTTATTCCAACAATAACGTCTATGTGGCCCAGTCTTAGGGCCTTGATTATCTCAGTTCTCTGAAGTGTGTCAATTTCTGAATGAAGATAATGGGCCTTGATTCCATTTTTTTCAAGATATTCGGCTACTTCTTCAGCGAACTTAATCGTCATAACAGTAACCAAAACACGTTCATCTCTACTCACTCTCTTGTTTATCTCTGACATCAAATCTTGGACTTGTCCCTTGGTAGGTTTTACGACAATTTCAGGATCTAGTAATCCTGTTGGTCGGATTTCCATTCTGACAACACCGTCAATTTTTGAGATTGTTTGTTCCATAGTAGAAGTAGTAACTTTCTTGTCGAAGTCTGGCTTATCAGAACCCCCTCTTCCTCCAACGTGAAGGAGCTCTCTGGGAACTTCCTGACTGGTCACCTCAGCAAGGTGACGGAGCTCCCTTTCTCCTGGTGTTGCACTGACATACAACATTCTGGGAACGAGGTCCTGAAACTCGTCTATTCTTAGTGGTCTGTTATCATATGCCGATGGTAGCCTAAATCCATGGTCTACAAGGTTCTTCTTTCTGGAGAAATCTCCACCATACATCCCCCCGACTTGAGGAAGAGTGACATGGCTTTCATCCATAATCACCAGATATCTATCGGGGCCACCATGGAAACGCTCAGCATTACTTGAGAAGAAATCTAACAAACAGAACGACCTTTCTCCCTTGGACCGCCTGTCGAAATGTCGTGAATAGTTCTCCACCCCTTTGCAAGACCCTATCTCTGTGAGCATCTCGAGATCGAACTTGGTCCTTCCTTCGAGCCTGTATGCCTCAATCTCCATCCCTTTTTCCTGGAACCAGCCCACCCGGTCCTCCAATTCGTGCTCGATATCCTCTATCGCTAGATTGAAGCTCTCCTCACTGGTCATGTAGAACTCTCGTGGATGTATCCAAGCCTCCTCAAACTCATCCAGAACCTCCCAAGATACTGCTTCACATACCTGTATTTTCTCTATCCCCTCCCATCCAAACCTCACCCTTATGGGATCATCCCTACTTGGCATCCAGATATCCAGAACCTCGCCTCTGAGACGGATATCACCTCTAGTAATCTCACCTGACACCCGACGGTAGTGAAGCCCAACCAGTTCTCGGACAATTTCTTGTGGGTCAGATTTCTGTCCGACCTCGAGCCTGAGGTGGTTCTGTTGGAAAACTTCTGGAGGATTCAATCCATATATTGCTGACACAGTACCGATGGTAATCACGTCAGGCCTTGAAACCAATGATGCCACTGTGGAGAACCTTTCTTGCTCGATCCTCTCGTTCATTTGCAGCTCTTTGTCGATGTAAAGGTCCCTTCCGGGGATGTAAGCTTCAGGCTGGTAATAGTCATAGTAGCTGACGAAATACTCTACCGCATTACTTGGGAATAGTTCACTGATCTCCTGCCAAAGCTGTCTTGCAAGGGTTTTGTTGTGAGATAGGATAAGCGTCGGAATTCCCAGCCTCTGAATTATATTGGCCATTGCGAATGTCTTACCTGACCCAGTAACCCCCATGAGAATACATCTCTCCTGACTAGACTCAATCTGCTCGACGAGTATCTCTATTGCTTGTTCTTGGTCACCAGCCGTATCATACTCAGAATCTAGAATGAACATACTACATACCACTGGCAAATCTTTCTATTTCCGATGAATCAGACACAATAATGGAAGCTAGGAGAACCCAACCTGTCAGCATTGAAACCCGGAAGAGAGCTGTCTGGAAGTCTGGCAATCTTTCCCTAAATAATACGACTCCAATGTTCAGAGCGCACATTATCCCGGCCGCTATGAGAAACCATACCTCCTCGATAGGATTCGAGATTGCAAAGCATGCGAACCAGAGAAGTGACAGTTGTATCGATGTCCTGGTAGTAGCCCTTTCGCCAAATCTGGAAGGGAATGAGTGAATTCCGTTCTCCATGTCACTTTCGATATCCATCCTGGCGTAGTTTATGTCAAAGGACGCTATCCACAAGGCTACACCCAACGAAATCCAGAAGATTTCTGGGTACCAGAAAAATTCACCAAATCCTTGTGTGTAAGTGTTTGACCCTCCCGTTATCGCTTCCCAGCCATGAACGTCTGCTGTAACGGCAACCCAAGCGGCCGCAGGGGCAAGTCCCAAGCAGAGTCCCAACCAGAAATGGCATAGCCAAGTGTAGCGCTTGGTGTAGGGGTAGACAACGAACGCAAGTACAGGTAGCCAAGCCATTTTCAATGCTACATCATTGAGCTGCCACGCCCCGAAAAGTAACATTCCAAGGAAGGTCGCAGAGAGTGTCCAAGCAGTACTCATTGTCATGGTACCAGAAGCCAAATGACGACCTTTCGTACGAGGATTGGCCGCATCAATATCTCTGTCAATTATCCTATTAAGTGACATCGCTAAGCCCCTAGCACCCACTGCTGCTACCAAAATCCAGACAATATCAATTCCGAATCTATCAGAGGAAAGCTCAGTCCAGAACTGATTGTGAGCATGAATGTAACCAATTAGGATAAATGGTAACGAGAAGAGAGTATGCTCAATCTTAACGAAGTCAATAATCTCTCTGAATCCCACTACAATCCACCTTCCTGTAGCCAAGTATCTACTCTGGCTAGAACTTCAGGATCATGCAGGGTCACACCAGGCCATCTACGGACTGGGAGAGGCCCTCCTTGAGAGGGAATGGGAGCAGTAGCGTCCCAGCACACCCTCCTTCTATCAGAGTCAAAGTGCAAATCCCTGCCAACATCAAACCGACAGAAAAATTGCCACAGAAGAACCCTCTTCCAAGAGTCATCCGAGAGGTCTACATCAGAGTCGGTGATGAACAGCCATCTTAGGTTGCTTGCACCTTCCAAATTCCAGATCGAATCCCTAATTGAACAAATCTTCTCCCTCTGCCTCCTGGCTCCCTCTTCATCATCAGTCTCGACATTCTCGGAAGGCGAAGGCCCACCTTCGATATCTGTGGTTACAACTAGCATAGAAGATCGTAGCATTCTCGCCTGTACTATCCCGTCTATTCCAGAAGCAGAAACCTCCAGCGAATCAGGACACCCTCCAAGGGGCGTTCTCAGATATCGAGGATCACCTTCTATGGGACTCGTAGCATCAATCAGCAACTTGTCATGGATATTTTCCCAAGGAGATGCATGAGCTAGTGAATCAGCAACCATCCCGGGCAGAATCACTAAGTCTTCCGAAATTTCTACCTTAGAGTCGAGAGCATCAAGTAGTAGGTCTAGATCTTTAGTATCGTGTTCGGGATTGACCGCAACTATGGTTTTCAGGAACATCATCTGGCCTGCACCAAGGAGCCCCAAGGCTGTTTTCCTTCCTTGTCTTGGATACCTATTTTTCGATGAAACGATAGCTAAGTTATGGAAACCCGTCTCCAGTGGTAGAAACAGATCAATCACATCTCTGTGTTGAAACTTCAACACTGGGAGAAATGCGTCCCCGATAGCTTCTCCCAGATATCCATCCTCCATCGGGGGAACGCCTACTATGGTCATTGGGACTATTGCATTCTTTCTGTGGGTAATTGCCTCCACATGCATTACAGGGTACTGGTCTGCCAGCGAGTAGTGACCAAAATGGTCTCCGAATGGCCCCTCCTCCCTAGTCTCTCCGGGAATCATGTAACCCTCTATCACCACATCGCACTCAGCAGGTACCATTAGTTCGTTTGTGATGCATTTCGTTATTCTCAAACGCCTCTTACCTAGTAGCCCCGCAAACTCATATTCCGATAGATTATCTGGAAGGGGGGATATTGAGCTGAACATCACTTCAGGAGGTCCACCGAGACAAATCGCCACCGGCATACGGTCTTTCGATGCGTCTGCGTGGTCAGCCCCATGTTTGTGCGCTTGCCAGTGTAAACCTAACTCCTTAGGTCCGAAGACCTGACTCCTGTACATCCCCATGTTGTGAACTCCTGTTTCAGGGTCAGCTGTCACGACCAAGGGCAGAGTGATGTACCTGCCTCCATCCTCTGGCCATGTCTTAGGGATCGGGAGTTTTGTCACATCAGGATCTTTGATTACTATCTGCTGGCATGCTCCCTTTCTAACCTTCATGGGGGCCATGGACATTCCTTCAAGTGCCAAACCAATGCCAGTCCACGGAGCTTTCATTATACCTCCAATATCAGGTTTCATCAGAGAAACCATTCTATTTCCGATCTCATCGGGCCGCTTAACTCCCAATGCGTGATTAGTCCTATCACGCGTTCCGAAAAGGTTCATCGCCAAGGGAAGGTCACTGATTGAACCGTCTGGTAGTCTCGGTTGCTCGAACAAAATCGCACCTCCACCCCTCTTCACGAGCCTGTCAGCGAAGCAACCAGCTTCGAGCTCGACATCTACTGGATCAGCCACTCTAATAAGCTCCCCAGAGTCCTCCAGAGACTGAACATACCGTGCCAGAGTGCGCCAAGTCATGTAACTCCGTGCCACTCACAATAGTAGAAGGTTCGCTCGTCTCCGTAGGAGCCACGACCGAGGGTTTCTTTTGAGTTGATGTCCTCGGAGTCACATGGACGATACCGCGACGTCATGTGACGTGTTGGTCGTTGGTGCTGGGCCGGGCGGAGGTAACGCAGCACTTCAGTGTGCCAGACTTGGGCTTAACACGATACTTATCGAAGATCACGATGAGATAGGAACTCCAGTTCATTGTGGAGAGTGCATATCAGACGTGGCATGCCAGAACTTAGGACTCACACTACCAGAACACGTCATCAGCAAGGAGGTGAAGGGAATCAGGGTCATCTTCCCAGATGGGACCGAGAAGTGTTTGTCCGAGCATGGCTATGTTCTAGAAAAGCATCTATTCGAACAATGGATAGCTGAATCCGCGGTCTCCGAGGGAGCCAAGCTCAGTCTTGGCCACAAGATTACCGGGATGGAAAAGGTGTATCTGGAAGGCAAATTCTCAGGTTGGAGATGTGAGGGAAAAGGAGAGGATTTCCCGATCCTTGCCAAGGTGGTAATAGATGCCTCAGGAGTCGCATCGGTATGTTCCAAATTATTGAATCTAAACCCAAGGGGAAAGGTGGTCGCGGGTATGCAATACGAACTAGAAGGAGTCCCCACAGACGGGTACCTAGATTTCTACATCTGGCCGTCATATGCTGAGAAGGGTTATCTCTGGATGATTCCTAAATGCGATGGCAGGGCAAACATCGGACTAGTAACAGAGGATAAGCCAAGAACCAAGAAGGCACTTGACGAGTTTATCGAGAATACACATTTCAAGGGGTTAAATCAGAATCTCCCTACTTGGAAAAAGAAGGGAAACCCAGCTTTCGGGGGGACAATACCTATCTCAGGCCCCCACGAGAATACACACTCAGACGGACTCCTCTTAGTTGGAGATGCCGCAGGATTCACATCCCCATTATTTGAGGGCGGATCTCACCTTGCTCTCAAGTCGGCGGTGTTCGCCGCTCAGACTGCAGCAGAAGCGATTAGTGACAATGACCTTAGTGCAGGGAAATTATCCAAATATGCGAGTCTTTGGAAGGATGAGTTCCCACCTTATGACAAGATTCTGAAGGGGAAGAACGCGCTCTTTGATTTAACGGACGAAGAGATGTCAACCATGGCCAGATGTTTACCTGATGAGATGTCTGAAATGGGCATATCCGGCAAGGCCATGGTAGGCGTTAGACTACTATTCAAGAGGCCCAGTCTGTACGCAAAGAACATTATCAGAGCGATGCTAGCTTTCGGTTACAGCAGAGCGAAGTACTACGGTTGGTGAGATTTTGCTTTCTCAAGCAGGTTCGCTACTCCTTTTCGCTGGCATAGCCTCATCTCTTCTCATTTTACGCAGCGTCGGGAGGACGATCGGAGCATCCTCCAGGAATCTGGTATTGCTTTCTCAAGTCCTTCCGTTCATATTTTTGTCATATTGTTTTGTAACTGATGCAAGGAGTTTAGAGTTGGTTTTCAGATTTGGCGGAGAGGATTTACCTCTGTTCTACAGGATCTCTGCAGTCTGGAGTAGTAGATCCGGGCCCCTTCTTTTGTGGGCCGCCATGATGGCAATAGTTACGTGGTTCATGTCGAAAAATAAAGACGTAGTTTCCATTGAAGTGGCGGTAATGCATGCATGGACAGCATTTCTTCTGGTACTTTCTGCTATGCTCGGACCATTCGACTCAACGGTTTCTTCCACATCATCTGGGCTCAATCCTCTTCTACAGACAGACCTTATGGTGATACATCCGCCTGTCGTCTTCGCGTTCTACTCACTTTGCATAGCCACGGCTAGCATTGCAATGGCCGGGATAATCAGGAAAGACTCATCAAAATCAATCCATGAATCTCAGATCTTCTGGGCTCGAGCAGGTTTCGTGGTCGGAACCATCGGTATTGGACTGGGCGGCCTTTGGGCGTACACCGTGCTTGATTGGGGAGGATATTGGGCTTGGGACCCCGTAGAAACTGGCTCACTCCTACCTTGGTTATGCCTGCTGATGGTAGTCCATGCTAGATCGACTCCCGGAGGAAATGCGATTCGAGCATCTCCGGCGGTGGCTCTGATGGCTGGAGCCCTTGCTTTTCATGCAACTCTGGTGACTAGAGCGAATGGTGTTTGGGCCTCTGTCCATGCATTCGTAGCTGATGGAGAAGGTGCAATGCCTCAAGACCCATATTTGAGGGTACTAGAAGTGATATCATTCGATGCTGTCGGTGCCGAGCTATCCGGATATCTTTTGGCTATAGTTATTCTATGCGTCTTCACTGTCTTACACTTATTCAGGACGCAGAAAAAGGCTCTCCAATCTACTCTGTCTGATTCTTTTCTCGACAAAAGGAGGAATCTTGGACTGTTTCTAATCGCATTATTCGTCTCAGTTTCGGTATGGATTGGTTCTACAGCAGTGATTTTCGTAGGACTTTCAATAATGTATCTGCTAGTCAACGGGAGTCACGATGACCCACCTCTTCACTGGGTGTTTTCGGGAATCGCATTGATGTTATTCTCCAGTTGGACTTGGAGTGCAGAATGGTACCAGTCACTTATTGGCATGATCCCATTTTTGATCCCTTGGTTGATTTGCGAGAAAGAAGATGACTGGTCCTACATCACAGGAGTCTTCACCGATGCATCTGTGAGACTGAGGTCATCCAAATCTGTCCCATGGTATGGGGGGGCAGGGTTCGTCTTACTCACCTGGATGATACTGACTGTGGAGATTGATGGTACTAGCCTACAAGCGCATGAATTCTATGGCTCACCCTTCATTGCCCTTTTGGCAATTGGCCTCGCTGCGTATTCTTGGGGTCGGAAGATTAGTCCCAGAGCTGGAAGTATGATGATTATCACAGCATTGGTAGTTTCCCTGTTCGCTGCATTTTCGAGTGACTACATCGGCCTACCTGGAGACTCAAGACTGCCTATTTCTTCGTCGGTATCAAGGGGGGCACTGTCGGCCTTCCTGTTGACTATGCTTTTTTTCTCACTACCTTTCAATGTCAGAAATTTGTCATCCACAGCCAAGTTGAATACGAAAAAACTGATTTCAGGGGGATTTGGCGGAAAAAACTCTGCAAGAACTAGAACTTTGGCCAGTCATATTTCTCATGTCGGAATTATTCTTCTCTTAATTGGCCATGTCTTCACAACCACTCTTGTAGACAGGTCAGATCCATCTCATCTTGTAACCTTGGAGAAGAATCAACCAGTAGAATACGGAAATTACGAGTACGTTCTAATTGATACAGTAGTTGTCTCCCAGGGAGATGAAGACTTTGACTTTCAAGTAGGCGATGGTTTCTTGGGGGTGATTGTCGAGATGAGGAAAGACGGGGAGTTAGTTGATACTCTTACTCCTGGGATTCTCAGATTCGGCCCTGTCCCCAGATCAGAAGTCGATAGACATGTGGGATTGTTTGGAGACACTATAATGATAATGGACGGCTTCCAGGTTCAGGACTTGATGCCAGCATTATTCTTCAACCAGACGGATGACCTAGACAGGGTAAGGGTAACGATTCACGAACTCCAAGGAAGCCATCTGGTATGGCTGGGTTGGGTATTGACAATAGCCGGAGGGATCCTCGCAGTGGGGGCATCTAGAAGCGACGGGAATGAGGAGGAAGAGTGATTCCTCTCAGATTACCCGCACCGTTTGAATGAAAAAGGGGAAGCGAGTCGGCCGGACGCCAAGGAGGCGACAAACATGGACAACGGTGCGATTGTACACATTGACTACGACCTATTTGAGGTCGATTCTGACAGACTCATAGAGACCACAAGGGAAGATGTCGCCAAAGAGCATGATATCTTCGACGAGAACAGGGAATACACTCCCATGATTACCGTAGTTGGAGATGGCAGGTTGATCACCGGTTTCGAAGCATCACTATCTGAGGCAGAATCAGGTAAGGACTACGAAATTGACATCGAGCCTTCAGACGCATATGGGGAGAGAGACGCAAGCCTCGTAGAAACAATCGGACAGAATGTCTTGATGAGGAGTGTCAGAGATCCAAATATGCTGGCCATTGGTGCTCCCGTGGAGATTGGGGGTAGGACAGGCGTGCTTCAATTCCTAAGTGCGGGAAGGGCACGAATCGACTATAACCACCCTCTGGCTGGCTCAACGTTGAGGTATAACTACAATATTGTCAAGGTAGTCGACGACAGAAAAGAGAAGGTCGAGACACTCCTCAAAATGAACACTGGAAGAGATGACTTCGAGATAGAGTTCAAGAAGGATGATTTGACAGTAACTCTACCTGATACCATCGCATATGACCAGAACTGGTCCTATGCAAAATTTAGCCTTGTTAGAACACTCAGAGACCACATTGGTGTAGGAACAATAGTATTCCGAGAGGTTCACGAGCCAAGAGTGACGGAAGAAGAGTGAGCTCAGAAGTTTCTCATTATCACTGGAACTAAGGGTTGTGGTAAATGCCTAAGCAACCTTGCCAGTGTGGACCCAGGTCCATGGATGACTTGTGCCTTCCTTCTTCTCATGCCTTTGTACCCGATCCTCGCTACCTTACTGGCTCTTGCACCTCCTCCTCTCTGAAAGTAGCTCCTCATCAGTGATTTTCCGTTGAAATCATCTATCCCAGAGGTGGCTGAGAAATTTGTTCTGGTCGCACTGGGACATAAACACGTCACATTGACATTATATGGCCTCAATTCTGCCCTAAGAGAAGCAGAGAACGAGTTAACATAGGCTTTGGTCGCTCCATAAGATGCGAACCTCCTCGTCGGAAACATACCCGTCGTCGATCCAACATTCAGGATATTCCCACTCCCATTCTTAATCATGGCTCTAGAAAATACCATGCATAACTCAGTTAGGAGCCTGACATTCAAATTAATCATTGACCTGACTCTTAGCTGGTCACACTCAACACATTCAGAATAAATTGCAAACCCAGCATTATTTACGAGAGTATCAACGCTCCAACGATTTTCCTGGCACCAATTCTCAACCAACTCACAGGCATTTTCCTTGGAAAGGTCAATTTTCAGTGTGCACAACATACCTGAATATCCTGAAAACTCCTCCTTCAGAGCATTTAACTCTTCATCAATCAGGCTTACCGCTAAAACATTGGCCCCATCCTGCAAAAACAGTTTTACGAACTCCTTTCCGATTCCTGAACCAGCTCCAGTGACAACCACGTGTTCCCGAGCTTTATTACGTTCCAATTCAAGGGCGTTGTCAGATTTTTTGGGAGGCATGTAGTAATTGTACCACACTCACCGCAAAAAATTACCTGTTATCTAGATCATTGATACTCAAACTGTAACATTCATCTCCACCAGCTCTTTCCAGCACCTGCCTCAATGACGACGAAGGTGGACTGAGCCACGGCACTGACGTTCCCTATGAGTACCGAGAGGCACCCAAATCACACGCGCATTCAAGTCATGTGCCTCACTCGGTAGGCTATGCATAGGACTGGAATGTCCATAATTCTAGTATCCCTCATGCTTGTGAGCATGGCGTCCAGCGGATGCATGGGTCTCGCTGTACAGAGGGAGGTCATGGAAGGGATGCGAGAGGATCCACGGGAGGATATTGTCCCAGTGGAGCCACTCGTACAAGCACACACTTTCTCACAGAACGAATGTGTACTTCCCGGGTCTGAAGACTCTAACCAAGAAACAGACTGCTACTCAAACGAGAGCAGAATATTGGTAGACGAGACCGTATCGAAGATGCTACTGGACTTCTCGGTCTCTTTTGAATGGTCTGCGACTCTGGGAGAACTGCTTGGGAATAACACAGATGAGCTGAGATTTGTTGAAATAAAGCTATTGAAGCCGAATGGAGATTTGTGTTGGGACTACCTCGCCACAAGCTCAGTAGGCCAGATGTCACTGGAACTGAGGAGCGAGAGTGACTGTACAATATCCATTGGCAACTCATCTGGATTTAGCAATGGGGAATGGCTCCTAAATGTCAGGGCTAGAGGATATGCCATATCGGCCCCCATAGATACTCTCTCATTCGAGGACGAGTTCAGAGTTTCACTTTGGGTGACAAAAAAATGCGTGGTTTTCCCCGAAATTCATGATGAGGGAGAGTGCACGTTCAGCTCTGAGCTTGAATAATCGCCTGAGTTTGGAGGCATCCACATGGCGTAGCGCTTATGAGTGGCCGGCAGTTCGCCCGACCCCGAGGAATCGCTTTGGATGAGAGCCTAACCCCACTTGTACCGCTTGACATGTATGAGCTACACGCTGTTCATATAGGCACGAATCAGAAGTCTTCTGACATGAAGGGATTCCTAGATACATTCAGGCAAGACGGGAGTGGATTACATCACATAGACATCAGGCAGACTGATTCTAGAATTCGAACAGTAGCTAAGTTCCTAGGAAACTATGATCCTAGCAGAATTTTGGTTGTTAGCGCTCGTCAGTATGGACAGAGGCCAGCTAGAATGTTTGCTGAGGCAATAGGTGCAAAGAAGATAGTCGGTAGGTTCATTCCCGGAACACTAACAAATCCTAGATTGAGGACATACATTGAACCAGAAGTCATAGTAGTAACAGACCCAGCAGCAGACTCACAAGCTCTCTCAGAAGCAGTAAGCTCTGGTTTACCCGTGGTAGGGATTTGCGATGCGAACAACAGGCTCAGGAATGTGGACCTGGTACTACCAGCTAACAACAAGGGAAGAAGGTCGCTGGCACTAATCTATTGGCTATTGGCCCGTGAGACACTTAAGATTAGAAGTGGAATTTCAGACTTTGACTGGGAGAGGTCTCAAGACGTTGACGATTGGGAGTCCTCTTTCTAGGCACAGACACTTATTTCTTAGTGCATGTGATAACTAAGTGGCTTTTCGCAATGTCATGAGCTTCGAACCTGTGCCAATCTTTCTGGCTCCCATGGCTGGCGTTACAGACTTGGCATACAGGCTACTAGCCAAGGAATGCGGAGCCGACTATACAGTGACAGAGTTCACTGCGGCCTCGGGCCTTACACGCAGAAACACAAACTCATGGCTAAAAGTCGAGACTGACCCACGAGAGAAGCCGTTCATACCACAAATTTTCGGAGGAGATATTTCTGAAATGGCTAAAACTGTAAAGATGCTAGAAGACAGATCAGACGTCATCGACATTAATTTCGGCTGTCCAGCACCTAAGGTATGTAGAAATGATGCAGGCGCGGCATTATTGCGAGACCCAGATAAAGTAGTCAACATGGTCAGAAGGTGTATCGATTCCACAGATGTTCCCATCTCAGTAAAGATGAGATTAGGAACTGGCTCTGGCCCGAACACCGCTCTTGAAATATCCAAGAGATTAGCCGATGAAGGTGTGTTGAGAATATGTGTTCATGGCAGGACCTTGAGACAGAGATACTCAGGGATAGCAGATTGGGATCAAATTAGGGTGATTTCAGACTCAGTGGATATCCCAGTAATAGCAAATGGTGATGTTGTGGATACGGAATCAGCGAAGCTTTGCTTGGAGGCAACTAATGCAGGAGGGCTGATGATTGGAAGAGGCGCTATAGGTAGGCCTACAATTTTCCATGATATAAAACAGGGAATGGGTTGGCATGACAAATCAGCTCCATGGGGAGATGGCGGTCCTTCGAGAGCGAGGAGTTGGTGTTGGGACAGGTACCTAGAACTGTCTCAAGAAGTGTATGGCGACACAGGAAGCAAGAACCTCAAGAGGCACGCTGTCTCGTTTACCAAAGGGTTAGATGGGGCTTCCTCAATGAGGGTCAGACTTCACTCCATACAGGATAAGGCCCAGCTTGGAAGAGAAGTCAGCGATTACCTCCATGGTCTATGTGAGGTTGAAAATCAGGTTGAGATTGCCTCATCAAGCCTCTGAGCAACAGTATTCAGCCTTCTCAGAGTTCTTTCCGCGTTTCGTTGGACATTCTCGGAAACCTCGCCCCCATCTCGACCCGAGATTCTGAATCCATAAGGCATCCTCCCTCCAAGTGTATTCAGTAGTACCTTCTGAGAATCCAGCTCAATTCCTTCGAGCAAGGATTGTACTCGATCTATACTCAACGAACCCTCCTTCGCCCCGGAGACAAGCTTCTTTGAAATCTCTTCATCGATTCTACCCAATCCCCCTCTAATCATCAGCCACTCCTCCCCTCTAGCATCGTATTGCCTCATAAGGCCGACAAAAATGTCTTGTGCGATTCTGTCCATCATTGGTACTCTCTCGACAATTCCAGATGCTCTCATCTTCTCTATAGAACGACTTACTCTGGATCTACTCTCTCCCATCTTCTCCGAAAGAGCAAGTATAGTAATTGGGACGCTACTCTCACATAGGGCACCCATTACTCCGCTGGCTAACCCATCTCCTTCCCTCGCCCTCTCTCCAGAAAGTCCGAGATCTCTGACTAGAGTGGACATATCAGACTCCTCTGGATCAACTGGCCCAGGTTCGGAAATTTGTATCTTGAACTTAACCTCATCATTTTGACTGCCTATGTTCATCCTATCTTCAGACTCAGAGATTTTTTTAGACAATTCCCTCATTCTAATTTTCAGGACTGTTTGTGCCTCATTTGAAAGTAATTCTACGGCTGAAGATATGCTCCCTCCCCTCAAAACATGCACATGCCACCTCCCATCGGTATGCGCAGATATCAGACCACTTTCTCTTAGTTTAACCAATTGATGATGCACACCAGTTTGCGAGATTCCTGTGATTTCGCACAGAGATTTTGCATCCCACCCTCTTAATGGCTCTTCCAAAAACGCCTGACTGATGATCCTATGCAAGGCTCCCTGGCCCTCGTCAATCGTACCTCCCTCGACTTTCCTCCTAACTAGCCCCATCGAATCCAGGAGCCAAGCCAGCAGAACATCGGGGTCTCTACTACCTGTCGGCATAGGAAGCTCAACCAGTCGCAGTCTGAACACAGAACCACCCCGATATTGGGGGGTTCTATACAATTCCGAGTATCAGAGGTCACAGACTCCCATTATAGGATACAATTTCCTTCACGAGCACTCTATTCTAATATCCAGCCATGGGTAGTCCACATTCGACCTAGTCAGGCTGTTTAGATGGGGGGCCAATTCGAGGCCACTCTGGCTCAGGATTCCCCTTTCCCTCAAAACTGAAATCGCGGAATGGACGGAGGCCCTCGATCTACCTAGGTCCCTGGCCAGTTGAGCTTGGGACTCAGGGATATTTTCCTCGGTCAGCCTAGCAATAACCACCTTCTGTACCTCCGAAAGTCCCACGGGCATCATTGCCGCAGCTCTGGCATCGTCTGTTACTCCAGTCCCCTCCAGGATCTCAACTTGGGCAGGGGCTCCAAAATAGTAGCAGGTTCTTCCGTTCACGGGAACTATGGTCACAACCCCCTCTTTTGTCAGAATGTCTAGATGGTGTCTAAGTGTGCCATTAGCCGCATCCAGTCTTCGTTGTAGCTCCCTGAAATGAATTCCTGGAGATTTCTCCAAGGCATCAACTATCCTAACCCTCAATGGATGCTCCCAATCGTTTTCTCTGTGCGCGATCATGGTTCCTTGCGCGACTGGGAAGAGTAGCTGAGTGACTCCTCCTATTCCTAGTGCAGCTCCAGCAACCGCGCTAATGGAATCCATATACCAGGGACGGGAGAGCCTCCATTGGTCGACGAGCGCCATAATTGTGGTGGTTAGCGTGGGGGGTTTTAATCATGCGTTCCAATGCTCATACAATATCACGGTGTAAGACCTAAGCAGGACCATCGATTTTTCCATTATGAATTTTCATGTAACCAACAAAGGGGGACAGAAGTGCACCAGCCCTTCTTCCATGGACTGTCAGACTGTATTTCACCCTGACGGGAGGCCCATCCTCTACTATCCTCTCAACAAGACCGTTCTCGACACATGTGGTAAGTTTGTCAGAAAGGGTACGACTACTTATTCCTCTAAGTAGGCCCCTCATTTCATTGAATCTACGATCGCCGGCAATGTATAGAGTTGCAAGAATCTCAGTTGTCCATCTCGAACTGAGCACAGAAAATGCGTCCACAGCGGAATCTACTTCCCAACCAACGTCGAATTCCTCGTCATTGTACTTTGAGAACAGACTACGTATTTCCTTGCCCAAACCCATTACTTCGTCCACAGACTTCTCTACTCTTCGAAGATCTTTCTTGGATATTCTGAGTGGTCCGCTAGCCATGATTATCAGGTAGCCCACATGGTATCTAGTGTATAAAATGCATCTACGTGTAATCACGAAAACTTATCCACTCAAATATAAGATTCGGATGGCTTAGTGTGAAATCTACACCAGTAGGAGGAAATGAAAATGGATAAATTTTTGGAAACATGGATCAATGAGACAATCGGAAAAGAGGAAGTTGCAGGAGAATATGAGAGAATCAGTTTGAGGGCAATCCTATACGCGGCAATCGCGAACTACAGGGCTCCAGCATGGGTACAGTCCCCACTGAGGGGACTTTAGGAGGAGTTGTAATTCGGCCTTCTTCCTTCTATCAAAGCGCTTAACCCCTCTTCGGCATCGGAAGTACCGAAGATCTCCTCGAGCCTTTCCAGCTCTAGCTTGAGACCATCCTCCAGACTGGAACCGTTGGTTGCGTAGGACAGAAGTTCGCTAGCTATTCTCAGTGCGATGGGTGCGCCCCTGGATAGAGACTTGATTTGTCTTGATACCATTGGATCATCGGAATCGAAACCTGATGGGATTTCCCCTGCCAACAAAGCCCCGATGTTCGCATCAGAGTAAAATTTCTTTGAGAAATCTACCACCTTACTAACATCATTAACAGGATGAAATGCGTACTTATTCTCGGGCTTGGTTCCGATTAGAGAACTTACCACTGAGTCAACTTCAGAAGAATCTACGTTGTGGGTAAGAAGTCCCAGGTCGTATGCAGTAACTGAATCTAGAAAGTTTCCGGCTAGTATTGCGTATCTGGAGCATTCCAAGCCGCAAATCCTTGCTGTTCTTTGAGTCCCACCAAGTCCGGGATATATCCCTATCGATGTTTCGGGAAATCTGAATTGGCTCCTTCTGGTCCCTATCCTGTAATCACACGATAGCGCAAGTTCGAGACCTCCTCCCAGTGTTAAACCAGTTGTTAGCGCGATCGTGGTTTTTTGACTGTTCTCAATGCTGTTCAAAACTTCATGACCCTTCGCAGTGAATTCGTAGATCTCCTCAAACGAGTCCTCCCTTAGCTTGTCAACGAAGAATTTTACATCCGCCCCAGCAACAAATGCCTTACCCGCTCCTTCGAAGATAATTGTGGAGATATCAGACATAGAATTGACTTCATCTACAGCCAAACCAAGTTGTGTGACTAGGTCTACATTTAGTGCATTCATCGCTTCGGGCCTGTTTAGCTTTACCTTGGCTACGTCGTCTTCAATTTCCAAATCAACGTATGAGAATTCGAATTTCTCTTTCCTGCCGATGAACCATGCTGGTACTTCGATGTTCGCCATATCAGAGTAGTTTGATGCCATTCTTGATGCATTACTCATTCCAATTTCATTCGCTATCTCGAATGGACCCCTCGCCCATCTCAGGCCAACCTTGGCTCCTCTATCCACATCTTCCATTGAACATACCCCCTCTTCCACAATTTGTGATGAAACTGAGAAAACTTGTCCTAGTAGCCTCTCGGAAATTACCTTACTGGTTTCCTGCCCGCAGTCCTCTGGTCCATCAATATCCCACATTCTCCCTTCTTCCACCAGTTTTCTGAGATTCGACGCTCCCCTGTATCTGGGGGTTTCTAATTGTTCAGCCAGATAGTCAGTTGAGTGAAGGGCTATGGGTGGGCCAGTGAGATTCATCAGGGCGAAAGGCCCCATTCCTATGTCAAACGATTTTCTTGAAACTGCATCTATCTGTGCTGCTGTACCAACTCCCTCCTCCAATAGTAAACACGCCTCGTTAAGCCAGGGAACAAAGAACCGGTTGACAACGAATCCCGGCCTGTCCTTGCAGACAATAACCACCTTTCCCATAGACTTGCAGTATTGTTCGACCAACTTAACGCTCTCCTCAGAAGTCATGGATGCTGGAATAATCTCCACGAGCCTGTTCTTCGCAGGATGATAGAAGAAGTGAAGGCCGACAAATCTATCTGGCCTTCCCGTAACCTTCGCTAGCTTATTGACGGAAAGAGAGGATGTGTTACTAGCCAGGATAGTGCTGTCCCCACAGACTCTGTTTAGAGTTTCGAAAACTGATTTCTTCACGTCAAAATCTTCGAAAACTGCTTCAATCACTAAATCAGTATTTGGGTCTACATTCTCTGTTCCGACAATTCCAGAGATCCTGGATTTTATTTCCTCGACCTGCTTAGGATTGAAAATGCGCCTCTTTTCTGCCTCATCAAGAAAGCTCGATACGATCCCCTGCCCTCTCTCTACCCACTCAGGCTCCCTATCGACCATCTGTACCATGAATCCTTCTTGCGCGCTTTTCTGTGCTATTCCAGAGCCCATGTTTCCTGCACCAATGACTGCCACTTTCTCAATCGGTCCCATGAGCCCCGGACGAGGGTCCAATCAATGAATGCAACGGAAAGGAGTGCTAAGAAAACCCTCACTGAAAGCAAGAATTTATTCATCAAACACAACACAAGGAGACTATGGCGTCACGACGCGTAGTCTCTGTGGCACTCATAATCATCCTACTATCATCTGTTTCCCAATTGGCCATTGCGAACAGTAATGGCAAGTTCAATTCCTCTAATGGGTGCAATTGTCATGGTGGTTCAGCGGCATCGCCAACCCCCACCCATAACTTTCCAACTACATACTCGCCTGGACAGACTTACTCACTTAGCATAGGGATGAATGGAGGGGTCTCTGGGTCAAAGGGAGGATTTAACCTGCAAGTTTCGGATGGAACACTTTCGACGGGAATGGGAATAATGAACACTCAGGTAAATTCTGCTGGAAATCAGGCAACCCACCAATTCCCAGACTACAGAAGCTGGGGTATTGAATGGACTGCTCCCTCATCGGGATCAGGAACCGTAACATTCTCTCTGGCTGTTATGGCCGCAAATGGAAATGGTAACAATGGTGGAGATGGTTGGGCTACAGTCTCTGTCCAGTCTAGTGAGGACTCAGGCTCCACAAATACCCCTCCCGAGGCATCTTCAGTAAGCTACCTACCGCCTGAGCCAACCAAAGAAACAGGATTATCGGTTTCCTACAATTATTACGATGCAGATGGAGATTTCGAACAAGGGACCTCGATTCATTGGTTCAGGGATGGCCTGAGAGTGACCCAAATAGATGATTTAACCGATGTTCCAAATAGCTTAATCTCCAAGGGACAAAGCTGGAGAGTTGAGCTTACCCCCAATGATGGTAACGAATTTGGAGATACTGTTTCTCTGGATCCAGTGACAATAGGTAACACACTGCCAATAGCGAGAAGCTTGTCCATTAGCCCTAACTCACCAATGGATGATGATGATCTAACTCTATCATGGGACTATTATGATCTAGACGGAGATCCTGAGGACTCCCAACAGACACTCATCTACTGGTTCCTGGACGGATCCAGAGTTATCGAATTAGATGGGGAACTCACAGTTTCCAGCTTCATGATTAGATCAGGAGATGAGTGGGAGGCATCTGTAACCCCCAGCGACTCATCGGAATATGGGGATACTGCATACACCGGAAAAGTGGTAATCGGGTCGTCCAATACTGGCCCTTCGGTCTCCGCATTCATATCGACGTCAGGAAATACACTAACCACGGATTCCCTACAACTTATTTACACGCCTTATGACCCAGATGGAGATGAAATCCAATCAACCGAGATTAGGTGGTATAGAGACTCAGTGATGGTCGCAACCTTCAATGATGAGACAGTAGTTCACCCCTCATTCACTGCCAAAGGAGAGTCTTGGGAATCCCATGTAAGGGTATTCGATGGATTGGTGTGGTCAGATTGGTCCGTGACTTTACCCGTCTCTATTGTGAACACGCCCCCTGTGGTCACGAATATATCACTGATGCCCGAGGGGAAGCTAACAACTGATTCCGACCTAAATGTAGTATGGGAGCAATATGACGAGGACGGAGATCTTGAATTCGGAAGCCAGATTCGTTGGTGGGTCGATGGTGAGTGGGTCACTGAGTATGATGGAATGATTTCAATCCCAGCGTCGGAAGTAGATAGAGACGAGCATTGGTCAGTACAGGTAATTCCTGGTGACGGTGAAGGACTTGGGACCTCAATGAAAACCAACTCGAGAGTAATCGAGAACGCAAATCCTGAAATTCTCGAAATACTCCTTCAAGGATCTGCATCCGGAGCAATGACGACTCCTCCTGATTCGCTGAGCGATCTTCTAGCAGTCACTGTCACCGAGGATCCGGACGATGAGCCGGTCGAACTCGACTATACTTGGTTGAGGGATGGTTTCGTGATTCCTGATCTAGATGGATTGGATAGGGTGGATCAGATTAGGCTTGAGCCTGGTCAAGAGTGGGAGGTTTTTATCACCGCCACAGATCCTTGGGGCCTCTCAGCAAATCTATCAGCATCTACAATCATCTCCAACATTGCACCTGTGCCATCATGGACAGTTACCCCATCTCCTCCATTGCCTGGCTCGCTAGCAACATTTGATGCTGCATCTTCGTCCGACCCTGATGGTGTAATCTCCGTATACAATTGGATTATAGATGGAGTAGAGGTATCTGGAAGCACAGTCGATGTTATCTTGGGCCCAGGCCCTCACTCAATCCAGCTAACTGTCTTGGATAATTTACAATCATCTGGTACTTCTGTTTCTACGATAGTTTACGAAGATGTTCAGACTACTACCTCTTTGGTAGCCAACTTGGATGAGGACCTGGTCTCATTGAGTTGGAAAGGAACATCAGACGAATACAGGATATACAGATCGACGAGCCCTATTTCTTCTGTAGTGGGATTAACAATGTTTGATGAACTGCCTACTTGGGGGGAGGAAACACCACAACCTTTGCGGCCAGTAGGAACTACAGAATATCTAGAGTGGAGTGAACCCGCCCCAATAGCCACAAATCTATACTACGCAGTAACTTCAGTAGTCGATGGCAGAGAGGTTGTGTGGATAGTCGATGGAGAGAACCACGTTAGCGTTGACGCATCGTCCATTGCTTCTTCCGGGCCCGAACCTGTTGATGAGGCAAGCCAACTAACAACCACACTAATCTCGGGCGCTATGGCGTCTCTGGGAATCATTTCTCTGGCCTTGGCTATTTACGACAATAGGAGGAGGTCGAAGTGAATAGATTTGTCATCGTCACTCTTCTATGTATCTCTCTCGTGCTTGCTCCTGGGTCCTCCTTGGCCAACCCAGGAGGGAATGGAGATGCTGATAGGGACTACTCCTGCGGGGGATCGTGCCATGGGGATCCATCCCTGAGCATGCCCTCTGATGCTACAATAGAGATCTCCCTTGGAAATCAGGCATTCTCAGGACAAGCAGTCTCTGTAGAAGTGACCGTTTCTGATGTCAGCTCTCCCTCGAATATTATTGGCATATTCCTCCTAAGCTCACTAAATGGTAACTCAGATACACCCGAGGATAATGGATGGCATATGATTCAAGATCCAAACGGGGGCTCCTCGAACTATATCGAAACCAAAATGCCCTCTTCTGGGACGATTACCGAAACTTGGGTACTGCTTTCGCCAGAAACCATTGGAAGCCATAATCTATTCGCAGAAATTCACCATGGATCTTACGGAGGAGAAAAGGCATACTCGGGAGTAAGCGAAGCCTTCGAGGTAACTGTCAACGATGTCCCAGAAGGACTGCCAGGAATGTCTAATGAATGGGTCGCACCATCATTTAGGGTGTCAGGTGACGACTCTCCCCTACATATCAGCACCAGGAACTCGACGGACATCTCTGTCGAATGGATGATAGAGGGGGAATGGAATCCTACCTCAGCCCCAGTCCAGTGCACCTCTGATTCGGAGGATGGGGTATGCAATGATTGGGAAGCGAGAATTCCAGCCACTATGGGGGAAATAGAAATTATCTATAGGATAACAACATTCAACGAGTCCTTCTCAATAGAACAACCTTGGCTCAAGATGGGTACAGCACCACCACCGTTTGAGGGAGATATTTGGTCAGCAAGGGCCCACTCTTTCGCATTCGCACTCTTAGTTATCTCAATGTTAGTATCTTTGCAAGGGCGACTTTCGCCAGCTATCGAGAGAAAGGACATAGACCAAACAGGACTTGTAAATAATTCATCCCTCATCAGGTCCGAGGACAATCCGGGCTGGCTTTGGAATCCAGAAACAGAAGAATGGGTGGAAGACCAGGGATACAAAGAGGGGGCAGAGTAATGGTCAGCTCAGCAACACTGCACACTTCCATGGCTGAGGTTGTTGTCGGATCCATGGTACTCGCCACAATCTGTGCTGTCGGATGCTTGGCATCTCGGGCGCTCGCTCCCTCCAAGATTAACAACGAGTCTCTTTTTATCACCATGGACAGAGCATCTCTGGCTGGCTCATTTCTTGCCTTGGTCTTCCTCCCAATTGCTATAATGACGGGAAATCTTGCTGCAGAAAGTCACTCAAGCAGTGCTCTGTTGTACAATAAATTTGTTTACAGTGGATTGGCACTAGGTTTCTGGGCCGCCTTTGTAATCGGAAGAATAAGATTGGGAGAGGCATTATGGGAGGCGAGACAATTAGCGATACTCCAATCCGCGACAGCTTGCATGGCATTTCTGATGACAACTATTTCAGCCTCCATAGGCGGAAAGCTTTCCAGAGGCGAATCTCTTCTCG
>DAVY01000021.1:44269-46825 GCA_002505775.1 Euryarchaeota archaeon UBA130
TCTTCTCGATCTTCTTCCATTTTCGCTTCCTTTAGACTCCGCATCAATACTTCCACTGTGGGCATCATCGTCCCTCCTTTTGTTGGGGATAATATCTACAACCGTAGTTTTCAGACTTACACTTCTGAGAGTCCACATTACCGACTAATTTCTAGAGATCTCGATAAAAATATTCTCCAGTCTCTCCGAAAAGCTATCGGGGTTCAAACCTTTAGTCAATATACTATTCCTACCATTTTCCGCCCACTTTAGGCGGGTGTCTTCTTCTCCGGCTTCCCTCAGAGCATCGTGCCATGCTGAGTAGTCACCTCTGGGAAGCAGTCTTCCCGACTTTCTATCTGAGATCGTCTCCCTGAATCCCCCCTCATCTACAAATAGTGCGGGTGTCCCAATCGTTTGTGCCTCAATCGGACTTAGTCCGAATGGCTCAGAATGAGCCATGCTAACTACGGCCCTCGCTCCCCTAACAACACTGCACAGATCAGCGGAGCTCAGTCTGGGCGCTATCCATATTCCCACCTCGCATTCCTCTGCATGACCAATCAGTGAATCAAGGTCATCTGAATTGCCCCCTCCTATGAGTGCTAAGGAATGACCACTACCTTGTAGCATGGAAATCGTCTCCCAAGTACCCTTAACCCAACTCGCCTTTCCTATCGTCACTACATATGGTTCACTGGGCCCCTCTACCTTGTTTGGCTCATCATTCGAAGGATTTTGAGTAAACTCATCTATCCCCAAGCTAGGCAGGAGAACCCCAGAGGGTACCCCATACACATCGCCGATTCTCGATGAAGTAAATTCAGAGTTTCCGCTAATGAAGGACCTATCTCTAGCAGAGAGCTCTCTGATAGTTGTAAGATCCCTCCTCCTTGCCAGTGTCAAGGCGGCCTTCGTCACACCTAGATTTCTCTTAGGACTGCCATCAATCCTCCTGTGAAGTACATTCTCATGAAGTCCCCTATGTGGCTCTAGGAGGTGTAAGTGAATCGCAATATCATCGGGTAGGATTTCCAAAATGGCCAAGCTACCATCTCCACTTGTTAGGTGAATGCAGTCCAATCCACTCATCCCATCTATCAGATCAGCGATTGACTTCCAGCATTCTATTGCCCTGGAAAAGTCGGAATCGAGAACTCTAGAAACCACACTGCTGGATTTCGACCACTCCAGACTTGGTAACATCAACTGAACGCCAATTTCCCTGCAGACACTCTCCAGCTCCGCAGAACTTTCCAATGTCGCTACAGATACAGAAAATCTCTTAGACAACGATGGAAGATTTCTAATTATGTCCCGCTCAGCTCCTCCCATGGGTGCGAAGCTTCCCTTAGCGACTAGCAACCTCATACGGGAATCCTCAGCCCTCCCACCGTTACTCTCCATGAGGTCCCATCGCACGTCCTCGTTTAAGTCCGATACGGTTTGGTGAGACCATGGTTAGGAGAGTTCTGCTGGTTAGGGGCCCTCGCCTTTCCAAAGATTCAGGACTAGGGAGGGCACATCACTCAATCGAGACCTTGCTGAAAAGAGCACTCGTACCAAATTGGACAAAAATCAAAACTATCGAACACAAACAAATGGATACTCTATTTTCAAGAGCTATGAAAAGATGGTTTTCCCATCCAAGAATAGTAAGTCAAGTGTCAGAGTCAACAGAGGCTGATTTGATTCACATCACAGATCAAGAACAAGCGCATTTAGTTCCGAAGAGAAGTAAGGTTCCGGTAATTGTCACAGTGCATGACTTGTTTCATATCAGACCGAGAATTATAGATGGTGGTGACGTACTAGTGCCAGTAGGAGACCAAAAACCGGGTTTCTTCAGGAGGATAGATCTCAAAAATCTGGAGAAAGGACTTCAAAGAGCAGATTTACTGATTTGTATTTCCGAGGCCACATTGGAGGATGTGAAGAGAACCTTCCCAGGAAAGCCTGTTGCCCTAGTAAGACACCAAATCGATACTGAATACTGGAGTCCAACGCTAAATCCCATGTCTAGGGATATCCTCGGTGACCTGGATGATGAATCAAAGATGCTTGTGATAACATTAGGGAGCAATGAGAAAAGAAAGAGACTGGATTTTGTTAGGAGGGTGATTTCCTCCTTACCCGAAGAGGTCTCCAAGGACATAAATTTGATTCATGTGGGGAGTGATGTCAAAGTATCAGATGACCAACTCCTCGCGGTATTGCAAAATGCAGAGGTACTCCTATTCCCCAGCGCAAGCGAAGGATTTGGGTACCCACCTGCCGAGGCGATGGCTGCTGGATGTATGGTACTCGCCTCCGACCTGCCCGCACATAATGAGATAATTCCAGATAGCAACCTTCTGCCTCCGATCTCAATCCAAGACTGGGTGAGTGAGCTTACAAAAATCCATGCTGATTGGAGAGCGGCAGGAGGGGTTCCAAGGCACCCATCAGACGAGCTTATGGAACATGTGAAGAATATTCTGAGTCCCGAATCTCAGGGAAAATCGCTAGCAGAAGCTTATGAGAAAGTTTTCCTCGCTTGAAAATAAAATTGAAGATCGCATTACGACTGATTATAAG
>DAVY01000021.1:47122-87818 GCA_002505775.1 Euryarchaeota archaeon UBA130
GCATTACGACTGATTATAAGCCCTAGTTAAGACGAAGTTGCACGCTCAGGAGGGGGCCCAGATACTAGAAGTAAACAATCTGAAGAAGGCCTTCGGCTCTGGAAGGAGTAGACTTGAAGTCCTCAAGGGAATAGACATGAACATTGAGTCCGGTGAGCTTGTAGCCCTGATGGGACCTTCCGGATGTGGCAAGTCAACTCTTCTGAACATAATAGGGGGCCTTCTCGAAGCCGATTCTGGGCATATCTCATTGAATGAATTTCGTTACGGTACGAATCCCCCGAGCAGGGTTGTCGATGTCAGAAGGAGTGGAGTAGGATGGATTTTCCAAGATTTTCATCTGGTTGAAAGGCTCTCCGCGCTCGACAATGTCATATTTGCTTTGGAGCTGTCAGGAGTTCCGACATCCCTCGCAGAGTCGCAGGCCGAGGAGGCTCTGCGCAAAGTCGGTCTGTCAGACAGGATGAACTTCATCCCCGACCAGCTTTCAGGAGGGCAAAGGCAGAGGGTCGCAATCGCCAGGGCGATCTCCGGCTCAAGGCCTCTCATACTTGCCGATGAGCCGACGGGTAATCTTGATGTCAAGAGTGCAGAAGGAATTCTGGATCTGTTCAAGGAACTCTGCGAGGACTACGGAATATCCGTCCTTATGGTCACACATGATCCAAACTTAGCTTCCAAGGCAGACAGAATGCTACTGCTGAAGGATGGTGTCACTGCCGCTTCAGATATCAGATCCGCATGGGGAACGGCGGGTGATAAATGATGGACTTTTTTTATGAGGATGATCACAGGCCGACATCCCCAATTCACCCAATTGAGGCGGTAAAGAAACTTCTAGTGAAGACAGGAGACCTTGGGGGGAGGGCTTCGAGATCGGAATTTTGGAATTCCTTTTGGTTCTACTTGCTACTTTCGCCATTACTGTTCGCAACAGATATTTTTTACAGGATTGCAATTTCATCAATTTCCTCATTCGTGGGGGTGGGGTTACTCGATACTCTTCTCTTTGAGCCTCTGTCCTACTTCGTAATCCTGCTTGAATTGGTATTGTTCTACTCTTTCACAAGTGTAACTGTCCGAAGATTGCATGATTCAGGAAGAACGGGTTGGTGGTTGATCACTACCCCTATCCCTCTCCTCAACTTTGTATTGCCCTTCTTCCTCATACAAGAAGGAGAATCTAACAAAAATAGGTTTGGATCAGTCCCAGACAATCTTCCGATAGACGCATCATTGCTGGAGATATTATATGCTATCCCTGACAATATTTCAATGGCCATCAGAAGTGCTTGGAAGGGAAGGGAAAGGGTTCTCGCAGTTTTTGCTGGTGTTTTCTTGGCATCCCTTGTTATTACAACAGTCCTAGCATACTCTGCTGGATTGAGTGGAGCTTTCCTACAATTCTCTCTTCAGGAGGAAATCTTCGATGGCAAGGTGGATTTCGCAGATGACCCTGGACAGGATTCAGAAGGTAGAACAAACGACTCATCACTCTGGGAAACCGCATGTTCTGAACTCATTCAGATGGATGAGATATCCGACTGCGGGCTGGTATTTGGTAGACAGGGCGTGAGGGTCAACGGGTTTTTTGATGATGGCGCTATAATCCCTCAGCCTCTAAATGCCGTGGGAGCCACTAGTAGTGTTGGGGATTGGAATAATGTTAGTTGGGAATACCCTGAGGCCTACGAATCAGGGCCCCCGATCAATGATAAGAGGACAATAAGATTCTACGGAGATGGAATATGGGACGGTGATCTCGGGGAGAGGCATTCCAATCGGGTGATATATGGTTCATGGCCCAATAGTGCCGAAGAAGCGGCTGTGAACCGCTCAGTTATCCTGCCCTCTCAGATCGCAGGAAAGGCAGGAGTCGGAGTCAATGACACCCTCGAGTCATTGACATTTTCCTACACACATGACTACCTCGGCTACCAAGATTTGGCTTCGGGTTTTGATGATTGCCCTGGGTACGAATACTTCAACGAGGAATCTGGGTTCCTTTATTGCCAAGTCAACATGACAGTGTACGATCTAAAGGTAGCCGCAGTTTACCAAGAAGGCGGGGCAGGAAACCCAACCCTCCTGTTCAATCCAATAATGGTCTCGGCTTCGGTTCTCAACGACTCTCAGAAACTGACTCTGATGGATAAGGATCATGGATACCTTGGCATTGCTGTGGACAGAAACCAACTCCCATCCTCATCGACAAGAGCAGCCACGGAATGGCTGGATGGATTGAAGGAGGATATCGAGGGGGCCAATTACACTGCGGGTGATGACATATTGGTCGAGTATAACGATTTGATTTCAGGCACCATTACGTTCCTAAACATCTTCCTTGGGATAATAAGCGTCTTCGACTACATCCTGATGATTCCAATTGTGATACTATCTTTCTCAGTTCTGATTTATGGTCTGGTACTTTCTCTGGAACAGAGAAGAAGGGAGATTTCTATCCACAGGGTCATCGGAGGAACAGAATCAACTCTTGGCTCAATGATTCTCAGAGAGCTGGCAGTTGTGGGGGTAATTGGATGGTTCATCGGATACATCCTCGCAATGGCATCTGTGCCCGTGGTCCTCGACGCAGTCGGGTTCATGGCTTTTGAGAAAAGTGACTTCCGTGTGGTCCCCACTCTGAGTGGCTCAGTAACCCTTCTGATTTTCTCCGTTACTGTGGGCATCACACTACTATTCGGCAACTCTAGAACGACAGAATTTCTCAGCATAGAAATCGATGAGGGAGTCCGTAGAGTTGCCCCGAGGAAGAAATCAAGGCTTTGGCTTCATCTCCTAGTCTTCTTTATCGGGATCCTATCTTTTGCAGAGAGTTGGATAGAGAGTAACGGGGGATTTGGACCATGGGGTTCAGGGGGAATCAACTCTAATTTCATAATCGACGGTCTTTTATTCCTATTCGGGCCATTCTTCCTGTGGATAGGAGGTGCGTTAGTCCTCGGCAGAATAGGAGCTGCTGGACCCAGAATCTTTACCACATTGTTCGGCTGGACCCCGGCACTGACTGATATCAAGAGAGGATTGAGGGGATCTGGATCTAGCGAGTCAGTGAACCGTCTTGCGATCATCCTCCTTCTCACACTCTCCATAGTGACAGTGGCCGCCGTCCAAGGGTACACTGGAACTCTCGTTGATGAGAGGACCACATCCGCCCAAACCGGTGCGGACTTACAAGTGCAGTTCGATGAGCCAATTTCAAAGCAACAAGCTATGGAACATGTAGATTTGGCCATTGAAAGAGCTGACGTTCCCGAGATCGATATGATTGATTACATGACTTCTGTTGGAGACATCTTCACAAATCAGAAGGGAGAGGGCTCACTCCTGAGAACATGGGTACTCTTTGATGGCCATGAAGATACCCTCCAATGGGACGAACAGGCAATACCCGGTAGTGACATTGGGGCCGTATCAGCTGATTGGGCAATGGCAGGATTTACAGCCGGAGGGGCGGCAAGAGATCAATTGGATGTTTCTAGAACAGATGTCGGAGGCAATGTAACACTGCAGTACACCTCGTATGGGTTTGGAGGTTTCGACAGCGAAATGAATCCAATAATCACATCTACAGTCACAGAGGCAGAGGTGACATACATGGGAGGGCACAGGTGGGTACCTGGCTTGCTATCCTCGGAGTCATCACAAGCAGTGGTCATCGGCGAGGAATCCTACAAGCTTCTCCTGGGTCCGACTGCTGTGGATGATTACACATCCAATCGCTGGTTCTTCGAGCTTTGTGACCAAACTCAGAAAAGTTGCAAAAATGCGTTGAAGACTCTCGGAGTTGAGGTATCAAATGGAGAGGGAGTTGCATCCGCCAGCGACTGGGGAACAAACCATGAGGCTAATGAACGAACAGGCGGGTTGATTTTTGGCACTCCAGGACTACTGAGTCTACAATTCGTCGTGGCATCATTGGCCTCAATAGCCTCGGCATTCGTATTCCTATCGCTTGTGCTATCACAGAGGAAGAAGGAGCTAGCTATTCTCCAGGCGATAGGAGCAAGCCCTGCACAGGTCCTGCGTCTGGTACTTTTCGAGATAATGGCCATCCTTCTTGTTAGCATGGCCCTAGGTGTTATTCTAGGGTTAGCAATATCGGAGGCATTCAATGGATTCTTCGGCGTATTTGGTTTCATATTCCAGATATTCCTGGGTCAAAGCGCCCCTATAGACAGGGACTTGGTATGGCCTTGGACTGAACTGATATTCGTGAACGCCTCTGTTCTTGTCGCAGTAGTGATAGCCCTTCTAGTAACAACCAGAAGAGCGTTGAAGTCTGATCTAGCAATAGTACTGAAGGGGGAGTGAGATATGGAAGAGGAATCGACAATTCTTGAAGCCAAGAACATGTACCATATCTACGAAAGCATGAGCTTGGAAGGAAATGTAGTCGCACTCAGAGGTCTCAATGTCAGGATCAACGAGGGAGAGGCAGTTGCAGTCATAGGTCCATCAGGATCTGGAAAATCAACTCTTCTGAAGTGCCTGGGTGGCTTGATGAAGCCATCATCAGGCTCAGTTTCCCTGGGTGGGAAGGAAATGATCAGAATGACAGGAACTGAACTAGTCAAACTTAGGCAGGAGACGGTCTCTTTCATATTCCAAGACTCAAACCTACTTCCTGATCTGAATGCCCTTGACAATGTCGCACAGCCACTTAGGCATCAAGGTGTAATGCCGGGACCTGCGAGAGCCAAGGCTATGCAGCTACTGGAGAGGCTAGCGATGGGAGATAGATGGATGGGCATGCCTGAACAACTTTCTGGAGGGGAGCAACAGCGAGTAGCAATAGCAAGGGCATTGATCACAAATCCGAAGTTGATCTTGGCAGACGAGCCCACAGGAGCACTGGATCCAATAACCAGCAGGGAGGTACTGGAGTTATTCGAGAGACTTCACGAAGAGGAGGATGTCGCCTTCTTACTAGTTACCCACAACAGGGACGTGGCATACTTCTGTGAGAGGTCCCTGGAGCTAAGAGAGGGAAGGTTCGTGGCACAACATGGTACAGATTTCGATTTGTCCGACCTCTCTGGAACCAGAGAGTTGATAATAGACGATACCGGAACCATAACTCTACCTCCCGATCTCCTGCTAAAGCTTGGAGGACCTGGAAGATTCGATGTTCCCAGTGTGGAAAGGGACTCTCTAAATCTAGAGAGAGTGGAGGATGATAAAATAGAGGTCGAGGCCAAGACGAAGAGAGAACTAGTGCGGGCCTGTCCAGCTTGCAATTATGATTACGCGGACTCAATAGATCAGATCTGCCCAGAATGTGGGTCTACGAGACCCATTCTTCACACCTGAGGAAGCATGAACCTCTGCGGCTTCGCAATCCCCAGGTCCTTCGGAAGCTCCATGTTTGCTACGGGGAGCTCAACTGGAACCATCTCCTTTCCGATTAGTGCCACCCTGCTCTCCCTTCTGTCCGAGAGTAGCTTTCGTCCTACTAGAGGGGCAAGCTTCTCTGAGAAATCGATGATTTCGCGGTGGGTGGGCATATTCTCAACCGAAAGGTTGTTCCTACTATTTCCTACGTTGACGTACCCTTTCGCCTCGATAAAATCCGGGTCTGCTAGATTATCCAATCTAGCGTAATCATCGTGGAATCCAAGAGACTCATGCTTAATCAGAGTGTGCCTACAAACCGTCCTTGTGTCCAAGCTAGGAAGCAACCCCAGCGTCTCCTCCAACTTGTGAAAGGCACCTTGGTCAAACTTAGGCTTGCATAGTCTGTCGAATATCTCTTTGTTTGGTGCATCCACAGAGACATAGAGTTGTGTAGGCAACGGATCCAGGTTCTCTATGACCTTTGGAAGACTTCCATTTGTGACCAAAAACGTCGATGTTCCATGATTGTGACATACCTCCAAGAACTCCCCAAGCCTGGAGTATAGAGTGGGCTCTCCATTCAGCGATATCGCTACATGTTTGGGATTCTGAGCCTCTAGAAACTTTTTCTTGTCAGCCTTTGGATTCCCCCCGAAACCAGTTAGTAGTCGACGATGTGCCTTCACAGACTCCAAATAAAGCTCGTAAGGGTCATCATCAATTTTGTTCAGAGTTTCTGAGTGAGGCTCCCTCCAACAGTAGGTGCAGCCCAGATTACATGTGTCCACGTTAGGCGCCATCTGCATGCATCCATGACTCTCTATTCCGTAGAATGTTCCTTTGTAGCAGGACCTGTCGGCAATCAGACTCTGCTTGGTCCAGTGGCAGACCTTCACCCCTCCATGCTCTCCAACCAACTGATACTTCTGCTTCGAGAGCTTTGCAGCAATCGCCGGCTCTATCTTGGTCACAATCGTGTCTTGCATGAAAATCCCCACTCCGTATCCCACAGAGGGGACGTGTCGAGGAACCTCCGTACGAGTAGGAGAATATCAATCCTCACTCATACTTTATCCCAGTCCCATAAGCGTAAATCTCTACTCCCCTTACCGTATTCCTGCTATTGGATGACTGTGGGGTCATACTTGCCGTATCAATTCTTACATTAATGACCTCATCCCAACCATCCTCCTCCGCTTGCTCGCGCAACCTCTGCATGACTTCGGCCCTTCCTGCAGATATTACTTGTTGGAAAACAGTAACGCTCCCTCCGATTAGATTGTTGACGAACCCGATCATTAGGTGCCAGTGACTTGGTCCAAAAACCCCGTTGGCATGGACCAGTCCTGCGCTAGAGACATTCGCCCTGTAGCCGCCATCAATAGAATTCAGAATCTCTCGCCCCATCCTGTCCCTTTGCGAATCCCTCCTCTGATTCGCCTCCTCATGCATCCTCTCCACTTTTGTGCCACTGAAGACTGCTCCCCACACGAACATCGCAGGCCATAAAATCATCCAAACTATTCCAAACAGTGACAGAAGGATAAACGGGAGCAAGAAGATTAGTGCCAACGGAAGCCCCTCGTCCTCGCCACCTCCTCCTTGTGCTACTACGTTGAATGAAAATGTCGCAAAGGCCATTATCGCCAATATTGAGAATAATCTGAAATTGGCAATGGAGGTTTTCATTGAAGCACCTCTATTCGTATTTCACAGCTGTACCATATGCAAAGAGCTCTGCAGCACCGGCAGTGATAGCTGATGTAGCAAATCTGACATTTACGACTGCTGTTGCACCTATCGACATCGCATCAGCAACCATTCTCCCCACCGCCTCGTTTCTGGACTCCTGTAGTAATTCGGTGTATTGGGTCAACTCTCCGCCCACTATATTCTTCAATCCCGCGAAGATGTCCTTCCCCACGTTCTTAGCCCTCACAGTCGATCCACTTACCACTCCCATTGTCTCTGTGATTACCTTTCCAGGGATTGTCTCTGTATTGACCACAAGAATACCATTCACTACCTGTTGCATGAAGTTCATTCCAAAGGGAGGGCACTTCAATGTAATGGCGAATCTGGCTCAGAAAGCTATTCTCGAGAAATAATCTCCGGCTTGGATTTGGCTGACACTAGGGCCAAGATAGCCAAAAACAATGCATTGCAGAATACCAGTTGACCCCATCCAATTGCGAGGGTTAGGTCTTCAATTATTGATGGGTCAATCACTTCAATTTCTTCACTGTTAGTGGTAAAATCAGGTATTACCCCGATTCTTGTAAACATCCAGAAAAGCACGGCACCACCGAGGAAATTAATCGCTATCCAGGACCCTACTAATTTGATTCCAAGCTCTCTCTGTTCCTTCCATAGGACAATGGTAGATAGTAGACCGACAAAGGCTAGAATAGCACTGTGTATTCCTTGAATCCCCACCAGGCCGATCATATCATCGTAGTACTCCACCAGCTCATCCCAGAATACACTATTTTCTTCCCACTCGTCCTTTTCCTCATCGGAACCTTCACTAGGATATGGCTCGATATCTTCGTAATTATCTGGCAATAGCCTGTCCAAGATAATTGGAGAGGCAATTGCAGATATTGAGCCAAGAACCATGAAAGCAGTAAGAATTGCCATCAAAATCGCTAAGCCCTTGAGCCACCAAGGCGAAGGCTCGGCTACCGGTGCGTAAGCTGTCTCAAATCTCATAATTCACGGAAACCAAACTTACTATTTATACTGGCTACGACTTTCTTCGCAGGAGGACGGGATAGAATCGTTCAAGTATCAATGTCATACGCCGTGCATAATGGCGCAAGACGAATTACCACAGGCCCTAACCTTCGATGACGTCCTTTTGATGCCCGCAGAATCAGCTGTCCTTCCAGCTGAAGTGAATATATCAACAAGGCTAACTAGCAAGATAGATCTCAAGATCCCAATTATCTCTGCCGCAATGGACACTGTAACAGAGAGCGCAATGGCGATTGCCATGGCCCAGGCGGGCGGAATCGGAGTTATACACAGGAATATGAGTGTGGAAGAGCAATCTGAGGAAGTCGCAAGGGTCAAGAGGTTCGAGTCCGGCTTAATCCTCAATCCCGTAACCGTGTCGCCAGACATGACCATAGGTGAGCTCAGAGACATGAAGTCGAAGTACGGGTTCTCTGGCTTCCCAGTCGTCAATGGCGGGGGAAGGCTGGCTGGAATTATCACCAACAGAGATATCCGTTTCGTCGAGGATGAGACATCAAAAGTTTCCGAATTAATGACTAATGATATAGTGACAGTAGGGCAAGACTACGACCCCAAAGTTGCACAGAGCCTACTCCAACAGCACAGAATTGAGAAATTAGTCGTGGTCGACGATGATGGGAATTGCGCGGGCATGATAACCGTCAGAGACATACAGAGGACGAAAGACCATCCAGTCTCGTGCAAGGATGAACATGGTAGGCTCAGAGTTGCTGCCGCAACGGGTACCGGCGAGAGAGGTGTGAATAGGGCTATTTCACTTATTGAAGCAGGTGCCGATGCGATTGTTATTGACACTGCCCATGGGCACTCACATGGCGTTATCGATACTGTTTCAGAGCTCAGGAGAAGAGCTCCAGACTCTACTATCATCGCTGGAAACATAGCCACTGGAGACGCTGCAAAGATGCTGATCGAAGCCGGTGCGGATGCAGTAAAAGTTGGAATAGGCCCAGGCTCGATTTGTACTACTAGAATTGTCTCAGGGGTCGGAGTTCCCCAACTTACAGCTGTTCAGAGCGTGGTCGAGGTCTGCAGGCCTAGAGGTATACCGGTAATCGCTGATGGAGGGATAAAGTACAGCGGAGATATTTCCAAGGCTATCGCAGCAGGCGCAGATTGCGTGATGATAGGGTCACTACTGGCTGGAACCGACGAATCACCGGGTGAGACTATTCTGTATCAGGGAAGGTCATACAAGGTATACAGGGGAATGGGGTCTGTCGGGGCAATGAGTAAAGGGGCTCATGACAGATACTTCCAGTCCGAGCAGGGGGATACTCGAAAGTATGTCCCTGAAGGAATCGAGGGCAGGGTTCCCGCAAGGGGACCAGTCGAGAATGTAATCCACCAGCTAGTCGGGGGACTTAGATCGTCAATGGGGTACACTGGAAACGGCTCTATATCGGAGATGAAAGGCGGGTGTGAGTTTGTCAGAATAACTAATGCCGGACTTTCAGAGAGTCACGTCCACGACGTCGAGATAACACGTGAGGCCCCCAACTACAGGAGATGATTTCTTGGAGACAATAGTCCTTGGCGGAGGGTGTTTCTGGTGTGTAGAGGGAGCTATAAAAGGCCTGAGGGGAGTTTCAGAAGTTATTCCTGGTTACTCAGGAGGACATCTGGAAAATCCCACATACGAGCAGGTATGTGCAAAGAATACTGGTCATGCAGAGGTAGTTAAGGTTACATTTGACCCATCGATAATCAACACAGCGACTCTCCTTGAGGTATTCTTCACATGTCACGACCCAACCCAGCTGAATAGACAGGGAAATGACATAGGTCCACATTACAGAAGTGCGATATTCTATACTTCGGAAGGCCAGAGGGAGGATTCTGAGTCTGTCATCGAGAAGATGGAGACCCTCTATGAAAATGAAATCGTCACTGAGGTAACAGCTTTCAAGAACTTCTACGTAGCAGAAAATTACCACCACGACTACTTCAAGAACAACCCCTCAAACCCTTATTGCAGGGTGATCGTCGCTCCGAAAATAGCAAAGACTAGAGCTAAGCACGTTGATTTGTATGAGTGACACTGTCGTACTGAAGCCAGAGCCATGGGGCCTACACCTCTTGGGATTAATCAGCCCGATCCTGGCAATAGCCGGAAATCTCCTTGGAGGTGTTTACACGATGTTAGGTGTCATCTTCATTTGGGGGGTAGGGCCGATATTGGATGTAGCCCTCGGTGAGTCAAAAAATCCTAGGCCTCCACGAGAATCAGGAACTCCATTTGAAGCCCTCCTGTGGGTCCATGGATTACTGCATTTCGTCATGCTTGGGACATTCTTCGTTTTCGCAGCGAGTGAGGGGATGACGAGATGGCTGGTAGCCGCCTCGCTGTCTACTGGATTAGTTGCAGCGGCATCAGCCATCGTCACCGCACATGAACTCGGCCACAAGAAACCAAAGAGTCCGGGTTGGAGGTTGGCAAGAGCCCTTCTGTTCAGCATAAATTATGCCCATTTTACGACTGAGCATAACCACAATCATCACAAGAACGTCTCCACGGACAAGGATCCGGCGAGCGCTACCTACGAACAGGGCCTCTGGTCATTCTGGATTTCGACCATTCCCGGCCAGTTCAAGTCATCGGTTGCTGTTCACAACAGAAAGGGTCGAAAGGGCTTCAAAAACCCCTCATGGAGGGGACTTTTCCTCCAACTTTCTGCAATCATGTCACTACTAGCCTTGCACAGTTTCGGATTTTCATGGGCCTTACCGGTTGTAGTCGGATGGCTTATCGCCTCATCCATCGCAATACTGACCTTGGAGTATGTCAACTACATCCGGCACTGGGGCCTCAGGAGGATCGACGGTGGAAGGTTTGAGGAAGGACACGCATGGAATACCGAGGCAAGATGGTCCAGATGGAGCCTCCTAGAACTGACACGTCACTCTGATCACCACCTCCACGCGTCAGTTCCCTTCTGGAAGTTGCGCCCCTATCCAGATGCTCCTAGGTTGCCCTCTGGATACTACGCCTGCTGGTGGCCGTGCTTGATACCTCCACTCTGGAGAAGAATGATGGGTGGAAGAGCGCCGAACATCTGAGTAAAGCTCTTCTCGCACGAAATCCGACTCACTCAACCATCTTCATGAGTAACCTTCAATTCATGATTGGCGAGCAGACTTCCGTGGTTGTTCCTAGGACCGAACAAGAAGATGAGGTTCCGGTCGACAAGGCCTGGGCCATCCACGCAGCGATAATAGGTCTCAACACTGGTAATCTTCTATTCAGGGGTTTGGAGTTAGATCCTGTTAATCCGGGCATGGTCACCGTAGCCTGCTTGGCGGTCTTAGCCGCTGCGTTACCGTTCCAAGCCATATTCTTCCTGATCAATTCGTATATTCAGGAGGCACCAAATGTGCATGAGATAGAATATATAATGCTACAGAGGCTATCCTTGATCTGTCAGACTATATCTTATCTCTCACTTACCGCAATTGGAATTCTGATGTTTGAGACCCACGTCTATGTTGGAGGTAGCTTCTTTGCAGGTTGTGTTGTAGCATTTTTCCTTCTGAGGGCGGCCATGAATCAAGCAGAGGCTCTAGCAACCAATATTAGGGTTAATTCGTAGAGAGGTTGATTTCTCCCCCTCCTTTGTGAGGCATATGGCCGATGCCTTCGCAATACCTAGTCTACCTCCAGCATCTCCATGGGATGCCTACATTCTGATGTTATTCGTCCCCTTCATAATGAGACTTGTATTTGTTGCACCTCCCCTGATAGATCTTGTCAACACCTATGCCCCTCCTGGTGAGAGGACAAAGCATGTCAGATGGTTTCTTAGACAGATCAGATTGTTGCCAGTTAAGGGCTTCTGGTTAATCGTCCTTAACGAAACCCTGTCATTCTTGTTGCCTGCGCTAGTTGCGTTATCTACACGTTATTTCCTCGGCCCAATTGGCTGGCCCACTTGGGAGGATACTCCTCGTCTAGGAGTCATCCTTCTGCTGGTTGCGGGAGCAATTTGGCTACTATCGGACTTCTCAAAAGTTATGAGGTCCAGAAGGGATATTCAGTCAATTGCCAAATACAATCTTTCGACAGCAAAGATGGTGGTTCAAGGAGCGGTAGTAGGTAGGAGCATTCTCCAGAACGTCAGTGATTCAGGTATTCCTAGGCCTTGGAGGGAAATAGTGGATGTAGAATTCGAAGTTGATGGTGAGACTACAATCGTTCGAGAAAGTAATCCAATGACTGAGGTGATATATTCTCTGCTTGACAGGGGGGCAGATGCGTTAGAGGAAATTCTTGGAAGAGTCAAGGAACCAGCCAATGCCGCTATTGAAAAACTCGATAGAGAGATTCAGGATAGAATAACAGAACGGGTCCAAGCGTCTGCAAAGTCATTATTCCAGAATATTATTTTCTCAATAGCGCCAATAGCGGTTCTGATAGGTCTAGACCGACTCATTTAGCATTCTTTTCTCGCTAGGTGTAGCAAATAAAATCCAAAATATTCCAGCTAGTATTTGCAATGCTCCAGTTGCAATAATAGTCTCTCGCAATGAAAGGATGCCATTTTCTAGGATTAGTCCGGCAGCCACTGTGGATATTCCCATTGTGAGCGTTATTCCCAGAGAATCAGTTCCAAAGACCCTACCTAGCCACTCATCCTCGGATCTCTGCTGAAGCATGGTGGTGGACAACACCCAGTTGACCCCGCTCGCAGCGTGTGAGATGAATACGTAAACTAGGATGATCACTGTCCACTCTGAAGCTGCGACTGCAATGTAGAATGCTCCACTGATCACCAACACCCCTCCCAGAAGGTATGGAATCAGAATCCGATTGGCCATGAACCTTCTACTTACTATAGGTCCAAATCCAGAACCGAAACCTCTGGCCATATACAGTATCCCAATCCCAGCAGCGACATCCCCAAAACCGGCTTCCTTCCCTATCAAGATCAACAGAAATACCTGGGCTCCTCCTCCGGATGCCCACATCGCCTTAGCCAAAACCACCCTCCTGATTGATGGCACGGAGAGAATGTAGCTCCATCCAGAGACGATTTCACTAAGCATGGCTCTCGGAGAGAATGTTCTTTGAATGGACTTTTCTGGCCCACCATGAGGCAGGGAGAGAATGAGCAGAATAGCGATTAGGAAAGTCAACGAGTCTATCCAAAGAGCTGTTTCAATACCATACTTGGAGATTGTCAATCCACCGATACCAGCACCTATCCCCATAGCGGCCGACCACCCTCCAGAAGAGAGTGCATTTGCTGACAACAGCTCTTCTTTGGTACAGATATTTGGTACGTAAGCAGACTCCGCATTAGATGAAATCGCCCTCCCCACGACCATTGCCATTCCGAGGAGGTAGACAGACTCGAGAGAGTCCAGCATCCCTAGAGCTAGTGCCGAAACTAGTATTATGAACGACCAAACATTACCCAGAACCATCAGCCACTTCCTGGGATAGCGATCTGCGAGCATTCCCGTCAGTGGCTCCAGAGGGGCGAAAGTGAAACTCCTTGTTGCCAGGACCCCGGCAATGGCCAAAGGGGAGTTGTCTGAGGCCTCGCCTGCCAATAGGAACAACGCAATCATGGAGAACCAGTCTCCGATGTATGAAATTTCGTTAGCAGTAAACAGCCTACGGTAAGGGCCATTAGATCTCAGAAGTCCAATGTAGCTAACCTCAGCCATGACCATGGCCGGGCAACCAGCCCTATGATTCTGGCCCCCCAACACTCAAGACTCCCATGCCGTCGCCGATACTCATGGAGGAGAGGCTGGTGTGGCTAGATCTGGAGATGACCGGCCTAGATCCGATTGAGAATAAGATAATCGAAATTGCTACGATCGTCACTGAGGGAGATCTAACCATTGTGTCGGAGGGCCCCTCCCTAGCAATCTCACAGCCAGAGTCTGAATTAGAGAAGATGGATGAATGGAATCTGACTCATCACACTAGGAATGGCCTGTTAAAGAGAGTGAGGTCTAACGGGGTTCCAATAGCGGAAGCTGAGAGGCTTACCCTGGAATTCCTGATGGAACACTGCCTCGCCGGAGTCCCCCCTCTATGCGGGAATACTATCGGCCAAGATAGGAGGTTTCTGAGGAGGTATATGCCGGAACTGCACGAATTCTTCCACTACAGAAGCGTGGATGTGACTTCCGTGAAGGAAATTGTGAACAGATGGTATCCAGACTCACCTAGGTTCTCAAAACCATCGGGACACAGGGCATTGGATGATATCAGAGGCAGCATAGAGGAGCTATCCCACTTCAGAGAACACGTCTTCAAGGACTCGAACTAGGGCTGATAGGAACTCCCCTGTTGTCGGTGATTACTAGATTCACACCTAATCCTGTTCTATGGAATGCAATAATCTCCAGACCATGAATAATATGTCCGGTGGTTGCTCTTCCGATATGTGGAAGACTGTCCAGATATTGGGTTTTATCCAATATCGGACTCTCCGTAGAAAGCTCCCTTCTCTTTCCTCCGACATCCTCGAACCATGGCAGGGCTCCCTCGGGAGAGAATCTCACTCCCAAGATCATATCACAACCTTCCGTCCATTGTGCGGCTTCGGCGTCGGCCCCGCTTGGGACTGCCACTGCATTAGGATGCGAATGGATCCAATGAGTGAACCTCCCTCCCCTGGAGCCCCTGTCCTCGGCGAATGAATCATCAATCCATTCCTCCGGTACGTGATGGACTGAGAAAGAATCCCCTCTATTTACCAGATGTGGTTTACCCATTACATAGCCCTGACCTGCAAACAATCCGGGTTGAAAATCCGTACCAGTAAACTCCTCATCCACGTCAACCGGATGTGGCAACTCTAGATCTGGGTCTATTCCCACCAGTATCTCATCGGGAAGGGATCTGAACGTCCAGTCAATTATCTTGGAAAGGGTCCCCACCGGCATCAGCAAGATGGCCGCATAGTCATCACGGAATTCTTTGGACCTTTGATTGTAGGAGACGGCAGCCTCCAACAACCAGTCATTTACCATGGCTCTGGGAGCGGGGCACTCGACTTGAGTTCAACGGATTCATGCAGCGTATATCCACAACTATGTGATCCCAGTGCGGGGCATAGCTCTTGATACGATTTATTTGCTCCACCCTCACATCGTAATCCTTGCCATAATCACCGATTTCTGACGCTAGTCTTTCCCCCCAAGAAGAATACTCTCCAGGCTTGGCCAATCCATGTATGTGCACCATGCCTCCATCCTCAGATAGGACGTTTACCGCAGCGCTGATACTAGCTTCTGAGGATGGCAGGAGGCCCATTATCACCCTATCCGCTACTCCACCTAATTTCTTCGAGGAATTCCTATTGTCTCCTCGATGTATTGTACACCTAGACTCGACACCATTCTCCTTCAGGCTCCACTCTAGAGACTCTATTGCATCGTCATTCCACTCGCAACAGTGGACATGACGAGCTTCGGAGTGGACTAGGATAGGGAGTGAGTAGTAACCTATGCCTGAAAACAGGTCAACCACGACTTCGTCACTGCCTACTAACTCACCCATCCTCCTCCTCTCGTTGACGTTGCCAGCTGAGAACATGCACTTGGTCACGTGATATCCGTAGTCGACACCGTTCTCTCTCCTGACCACCCAGTCATCCTCTCCAAGAAGCATCTTGACTCCACTCTTGCGAGTTCTTCCAGAAACCTCGCCCATTATGCCCAGTCTCTCGACATCCAGTCCGTCAGTAACAGATTTCCAGAGTCCCGGGCCGATTATTCCCTCCCAATCGCTCCCCTCGAAGGATCCAGCTGGAAGAATCGCGAAATCGGAAAATCTCTCCCACTTTCTAGGAATTCCAGCTGGGGGCTTTCTCCCAAGGAATGAGGAGATTGAATCGTACAGCCGTTCATGCGGTCCGCCCCGATTCATGTGTCCCGGAGTGAACATCACGGATTCAGACTTATGGTATATCACACTCTCCAAGGCCCGTGCGTAGATGCATTGCGCTGGTCATGATTCTACTCCTGTCACCATCAGCACACGCTGCCCCTCCCCCGGGAGATGCGGAAGTAATCAATCAAATCTGCTCTACATGGGGAAACGGAAACGGAATCTGTGATGATTATGATTCCGAACTGGACTCTACTTCCAATGATGAATGGATAGAAGGGCACGTTCTGATTTCAATGGATGGGGCTTCTTCGATACAGATGAGCCTAGAACTCGCCATTCATGAAATTCCAAGACATGAGCTGGGGCTATCAGATCTGGACCTGCAGGGAGACAGCGTTCCTTCGGATGGAATCCCCGCCGACTACATCAGAAACTATCGTGATTTCTCCAGAGATGGTCTCTCGGTTCAGGATAGGCTAATCGATAGGATAGAAGATGTAGTCCAAGGTATAGTGGATGAGAATTTTCCAAATGCCAGCACAAGCCCAATACAGCCAACGTCAGAAATCAGCTTTTTTGACCGTCAGGAATCCACATGTACTTTCAATCCAGATATCGACTCAACTGACGAGGAGAATGGAATAGAAAACGATCCATTCCAACCTCCGATCTGCCTCCAATCAGTTTTGACCTTAGAGGTAAATCCCGCAAATATCGGAATGAATCCAGAAACCGGGGACATCGATAGGGTGATGCGGGGGCTGATGGCAATGGGAGGAGATGTAACCACGAACTTCTCAACACTCGCTAGATCAGGCCATTACATTGAATATGCGATGTATCCGCCTTCATATGCCACCATTATTGAGGTGAACGAGCCGGCTGAAATATTCCAGCCAGGGAGTGAGCAACTACGACTTCCATGTGCAAGGATTTCACTTGATAATCTGAATGGGGGACCTGGGGGGGAACCAATTTCATCAGACTTGGTCGCAGTACTTGGAGATGATCGCGATAATCAGGATTCGGGTATTTTCTCCGGCCCTTCGTTAAGTCTCGATCTTCAAATAGATCTGAGGGACAGCATGAACAGCCGTGTGGACTTGGGGATCGGAATACACCACCTTAGTGCTGAAACTCTTGATCAATGGGGCCTGAATCTAGAAACCCCGACAATAAAACTAGGCTCGGTAACCTCAGACGGAATCAGGATGTTTCATTCTGAGATGGACGTTGATGTTGATCAGATCCTATCATCACTTCCCATCGACTCGCTCTCTGACTCATTCTCCCGTTCCTTGGGAGTGGATGTGGCGTTCCAGACTCCATCCTTCTCCTCAACAAACCACTCTGGAGGGATTATGTTCCTTCATAGGCCGGGTGAAACTTGTGAGGAGGAAGTTTCCTACAGATACTGTCTCGGGACAACCGGTTCAATGTCCAGTACATATCCAATAACGCTACAATCTAGTACCGTGCCGTCAGAAATGCAGATTTCTAGCCTCCTAGCCAAATTAATTCAGTATTCAGGGGGGGATGCTTCCACAATTGACCTCTCACAGATGGACGACGAAGATTTAGCCACGTTGATGAGCTTCCTGAGAGCCGAATTTGAAGTTGATATGAACTTCATTGGTGACTTACTTCCTGCCGACTTTCCTGCTTCAGAGATAACTGTGACAATTCACTTGCCAGAATGGTTGCAATCCTCTGGGACAGATACCGATTCTTTGGCATTTTCCTCGATAAACGGCCACAGCACGGCCCGAGACATCGAAATTACCGGATCTAGACCATTTGACTGGATGCATTCAATCTGCAGAACCTCTGACCCATGCGAGGAGGACAGTATCGACCTTGTTTGCGCCCCGACACAGAAGACCTGCGTCTCTTTCCTGGTACAGGTCGATATTTCCAGAGTATCTATCCATGAGTTGACTGGCTCAGTCTCTGTAGAATTCACCTCTGATATCGTCCTGGAGATTTACAGACTAGGGATAGATTTGGAAATCGATGGCGTCGAAATGTCGCCAATCCCGTCAGATGCCATAAGGAGGATCCTGGTTATGGGGGATCGTACAGAGGGAGGATTGCTAGCTGGATCTGAGATTGAAGCAACGATCGATTTCGGTGTGGGAGAGCCGATAGAATTCGAAGTATCAAATGCGGGCCTCAGAAAGCTCTCCGACCATTTGACGAACTCGTACTCAGAAATGATGAGTGATTTTGGTGTGATATATCTCGATCAGCATGACCTCGGACTGGATGGCTTCTCACTTACAGCAGACTTATCTTCGATGCCGTTTCAAGCTGACTTTGGTTCGGTATCAATCGGCCAGGGGCCAATAATCAGTGATGAAGATCCTATCAGATTATCCACCAAGGTGACTAACGCGGAACTCAGCTTCTCCCTAAGACAGGATGAGATTATCGTCGGAATCAGCCCAAGATCCCTTTCTTCCTTTCCATCTATGGTCATTTCATCTATTCTTCCAACTCCGATAATCACCGACTCAGGATTGTTGGTGGATGGTTCAGGGATAAGTCAGAAGGTAACCCCGTTGATGGAGCATACAAACTTCGGTACAATAAAGTCATCAGCACATATTGAGATTATTCTGCCCGATTCCATAAGATTAACTTCGTTTGAAAGCAAGAGGGGACTCGCTGAGATTTCAACCTCTGATGGTAGGCAGGTCTTGTCTTACACTATGCCGACTTGTCTCACGGCAGAAACGTGGGATGAATGCAGTAGCAGTCGAAATTCAGACATAATAACTTACTCGGTCGAATTCTCATGGGAATTCTTGATTGCTGAGCTAGCCTCATACATTTTCTTACTCTTTGTCTTCTTATCACTGATGACAATAAGAATTAGGAGAAAGAGGAGGGAGAGGAAGGCGAATCGAATCAGAAAATCAAAGGATATCGACGATGCCAAATTAGAGAGATTAATGGAGAATGAGTTCGGTAGAATTTCTGGCAATGTTGCCCTATTGGATGAGACTGAATTGGAGGAACTGATAGAAATCGAAAGTGATGGGGACTGACTCATCTGTCGTAGTGCTCCCTAATTTTCTGAGCCATTAAAGTGCCTATTCCATCAACCGCCTTCAATTCATCAACACTGGCATGCTCGATACCCCTGCTCCCTCCGAAATGCCTTAGCAGAGACTGTATTTTCTTAGCCCCCAAACCATCAATCTCTTCCAAAGGATCGCTTATTGAGCTCTTTCGCCTCCTCTTACTGTGGTACTGGTTGACGAATCGATGCGCCTCGTCCCTAGAATGTATCAGAACTCTGCCTCGCCTATCCAGAATTATGGGGTCTTCTCCCTCGATAAAAAGAGTCTCTTCTCTCTTTGCTAGAGCCGCCAACACAAATTTCCCAGATAGATCGTTTTCAACCAGTGACCTACTGATCGTAGAAAGATGGGTCTCCCCTCCATCCAGAAGGAGTAAGTCGGGCCATTCTTTCTGCTTCTTGGCCCATCTTATCACAGACTCCTCCATCATCCTTAGATCATCTGCCCAATCTCCCCTGATCTTGTAAGTTCTGTACTCCTTCTTAGATGGCCTCCCATTTCTGAAAACCACCGACGCCCCCACTCTCTCCGAACCCATGAGCTGTGCCATGTCGAAGCACACAATATGATTCATCGAACTGATACCAAGAAACTCAGCGCAATCGTTAGCAGCTCTTTGCTCCAGGCTACCAGAGCTATTCTTCTGAGCACTCACAACCAGAATCTCCGCATTCCTATCGGCCATCATCCTGAGCTTGGACAGGTCCCCCCTCAGAGGAACTCTGGCCTCAAACGCGCCACCTCTCCTTCCCTTCAACCAAATCTGTGTAGCCTCTCCTATTTCCGTGGGAAGAAGAAGGATCTTTGGTGGTCTCCTATGGGCATAATGTTCTGATAGAACGAGTGAAACAGACTCGGAAACATCTCCACGATGAATCAATGGATATTCGGTCTTGCCTTGTACTACCCCATCCTTGGCATGCAGAATTACTACAACCCCGGTGTCTCCGAGAGACGAGAATCCTATTGCATCACAATCTTGGTAGAATCTGCTGTGGATTATCTGATGTGAAAGGCTACTCTGAATGGAAGCAATCATGTCTCTGAAATAGGCCGCCCTCTCATAGTTGAGACTCTCCGATGCCTCGTCCATCTCCTTTTGTAGGGAGCGGGTCAGTACAGTTGCGTTACCGTCCAATACGCCTGTTACTGCTCTAACTATGTTTGGATAACCCTCCGGGTCGTAGCAGGGGCCCTTGCAGAGGTTGATGTGCATCGCAAGACAACCCTCCTCGCCCTTGCAACTCTTGTCTCTAATTCCGAATTGCTCCCTCAGTAACTGTATGATCCTCTTGGCGGCTCCGGCGTTGGTGAATGGCCCCCAAGACCTTGAACCTTCAGGTGGGTGACGGGTGTACATTATCCTCGGGAACTCCTCCTTGGTCAGAGAAATGTAGGGGTAAGACTTGTCATCCTTGAGTCTGGAGTTGAATTTGGGCTTGTGCTCCTTGATTAGATGCCTCTCCAGAGTCAGAGCTTCTGAGGGGCTCTTTGTCACAATGAAGTCTACCTCATCGGCCTGTTCAATCAGCCTCGGTACCATCGCCCGACCGTCACTCCCGGAGAAGTAAGATGCCACCCTACTCCTGATTTCAGTAGCCTTACCGACATACATCACCCGACCGTCGTTGTTCCTGAATAGGTACACCCCAGGCTTGCGCGGGAGGTCCAAAGATCCCTTCTCAACTGCCATCTTCGTTGATGCGCCATAGGTCAACGCCCATGAACCCGTGCCTCGCCTCAGGGCCATGCTCACCAGCTCCCAGACGAGGATCCTGTCTCGGCTGGCAGAGTTTGGTGACCACTTTGACAAAGCTTGGGACGTCCCCCGGGAATTGTCATTACCGGGACTGGCCGAATCCCTTGGAGTAGTCAGATCCGCATTGCACGCCCCACTCTCTCACTTGGAATCAGAGGGGCTAATCTCGACCAGAAAGGCGCAGGTCATTGGAGGGGGATCAAGGAAGAGGACGGTGGTGAATATTACAGCCGAGGGAAGAAGAGTCATCTCCGAACAAGAACTATCTCCGGCTCGGAGGAAAGAAGGAATAATCGGACCGGCACCAGATCCCATTGATATCCACGGCCGATATTCTGAGATTCAGGAAATTTTAGAATATGTCAAGGAAGGAAGGTCAACAATAATCAGTGGACTGCCAGGAATCGGCAAGTCAACACTTGCGAGGGCGGTATCTTCTGACCTGGGTAACCTGGGATGGACTATAAGATGGGCGAATTGCTCATTGGGAACCGATGCAAGGTCAGTCGGAGAAATGTGGTTAGACAAACCATCACCCTCGACTATTGAAGCTATAGTTGAATCCCTCCCCTCGAGCAAAACTCTTCTAGTTCTGGATGAGGCACAAGAATTGCACCCAAGGCATTCGAAGTCTATTAGTGACCTTGTCTCAGAAGCATCATCTCGTTGCCCGGTTCTCCTGGTGGTAAGAGCCCCAAACCCACTTGAGATTGAGGGGGAATTCTCTGATTTACGTTTGGAAGGACTAGAGGCTGAACATGCAGTAAAGCTACTATTCGAAGGGACAGATCCAGATACGGCTGAAGCAGTATCAGATTCCCTTGGAGGGCACCCACTAGCAATCAGACTTTGGACCCCTGAAGAGGGAGTTCCTGAGAAAACTAAAGCAGTTTTAGATTACGTCAAGGACACTGTAATTAGCAGGCTCTCAGAACAGGGCATGAAAACTCTGGACGAATTATCCATAGCACCTTCTCCATTGGGATCTGAAGAGCTGAACTCCGAAGCAGGGATCGCAGAGTTGGACAATTCCGCAGTTTTGAAGTGGTCGGATGGGCTAATGGAAACACACCATCTCGTCAGGAACGTGAGAAAGGCTACATTGGAACAAGAGACGCTGTCCAGGATGCATCATAACGAAGCTAAGAAGTGGTCAGCCAAAGAAGGCGAGAGGGCTAGGAAGATTGAGGCCTATCACAGATCTATGTCAGGTCAAGATGATGATGTAGAATGGATAGAGGAAAACATCAGATTGATTTCCATCCACGATAGTTCAATAGCGGCCGTAGTGATAGAGAACGCATTGAACCTAAATGATAACCAGAAACTAAGAAGCGACGCGGCATTACTCGCATTGGATAGAGGAGAGGCAAGAATCGCACAGATACATATTGCGAAGATGAATCATTCCCCATCGAAGAAACTGTTCGAATCAAGACTAGCTAGGATGGATGGTAGGATATCTGATGCCCAGAGGCTAGAGGAGGAGGCCATATCTCTGTCCGACGCAAGCCAACGTGCTAGGATCGAGGTTGCGTCAGTAATCAGGAGATTCGATGACAGGCTCCCCGGGAGGATGAGTAAATCAGAATCCGATGGGATACTAAATCAGATTTCTAGAATTAAATTAGATGAGATTCCACTGGAAGAGAAGGAATCAGCTATCCTGTCTCTGGAGTTGGTAAAATATGGAATAGCCCTCAATAACTCCGATTTAGCAGATGCATCAAAATCCAGAGCGGAGATTGAATCAAGGGTTTCTGAGGAAGATATTATTTTGGACATCCTAGATACCAAGGCCGCAATCTCGAAAATAGTAGAAGGTAAGTTGTCTGAGGGGGCCATCTCGTCCGCCGAAGACCTAATTTCCAGAATAGGTGATTATCCCAGTAAAATAAGCGTCATTCATGCAACTCTCGAAGCGGCAGGTACAGAGATTCCAGATTGGCTCGTTAGCGCCCATAGAGAATCATGTACGCATAATCTCAGGGAGGATATCCCGTCTCACAGAAGACTGTCTGCACACAGGTGGTACTGGAGGGGGATTCTGGAACCATCAAACAGGATCTCACACTGGACCGAGGCAATAAGCAGGTTCAAAGCAGCTGAATGTAGAAATGCGGCTAACGATCTCCTCGCTATGTTGTCTAAGGGAATCTAGCCTCCTTCCTCAAAGCCATCCTCAGTGACGATGTCCCCGACTACCTCTTCAATCTCATCGTCCGGGTAGTCTTCGCGATCAATCAACCTTTCAAGCCTGGCCCACTGGAATCCTGCTACGATAAGGGCGACCATAAGGAGGATTACCATGAATGACAGAACTCCAAAGATAACTACTCCCATAGAATCTCCACCGCCAGACTCCTGTACCTTCTCTTCTCCAACGATGTAAATTGCTGTGGCCAAGTTAGTAGAGGACTCGGCCCCAGATATTGCCCTAACCAGAATCACCTGGGACCCCTCGATAGTATTGTTGGGGAGGTACTGGAGTCTGTCAACCAGAAGACTGTGCGAGACTTCAAAATCCGCTTCTCCAGGATTAAACTCAGGTAAGTCCATCCAGTTGTCACGCATGTCCCATGTCCTCCATTGAACACGCTGTATTCCGCCTTCCAAATTGTAGGAAATGGAATCTCCAGGACTAATCCAGACCCTATTGTCGATACCGTAATCACTTGCCAAAGTAACATTCAGAGTAAGACTCAGCTCGTAGTTGTAATTCGCGGCTTCTTCGACTGCTGGCTGGGCGTTGACATGTCCGTGACCATACACGTTATTCTGACGATTTTTCGGAATTGCATCCTCAGCACAGGGCTCGTTTGCCAGCATGTAATGGCATTCTCGATAAGTGGCAGTCTCCTGCATTATGTTTCGGATATCAAAGGGACTCAGATCAGGATTAGCTTGGTACATTAGAACCGCGACACCAGCCGCACCTGGGGTTGCCATGCTAGTTCCGGAGAGCGCGACATAGCCGTCTCCCGTGTTTGCGTCTGGGGCATTAACGCTACTTCCCACAAATGCCACGTTTGGCTTGACCCTACCCTCCTCTGTCGGGCCCTGGCTTGAATATACAGCGATTGCAGTATTTTTGTCAAGTGAACCTACGGTAATAACGTCCTCTGCGCTTCCCGGCGTCCCAATTGTTGCGGTCCCTCCACTGTTTCCTGCCGCAATGAATAGAGTGACCCCGGCCCTCATCATTTCGTTCGCCATCCTGTTAACCGACTCCTCTTCCGAAGAAGTCCATTCTATTGCTCCTGTGAGAGCTCCCAGACTCATGCTAGCTGCTCTGATATTGAATTCATGCCTCTTCTCAACAGTCCATTCCATTCCGGCCATGACCGCGGCGAAAGATCCGCTTCCACCACCGTCTAAAACCTTGACACCAACTAAATTTGCCCGAGGGGCAACGCCAATGTGCCGGTAATCGGGGGCTCCCGTGCCAGCGGTGATGCCTGCACAGTGAGTGCCATGCCCGTTGTCATCATATGGGAATATCTCAGTTCCATTCGTTGCCCCGGGATTGTTGATGGCGTCATAGAATGCTACAATTTTGGGGTCATTTGTCGTGTTGTCATCATCCAAATCGTCCAGAGCGGTGTGGTTACCGTCGATTCCAGTATCAATTATTGCCATGGTCACTCCTTCACCGGTGTAACCAGTGTCCTGCCATACCAAATCAACACCGTGAGCTGGAACGACATCCTCCATCTGAATCCCGAGTATTCCGTCTAGCTCGACGAAAACAACGCCAGGAAGATCGACCAGCTCGTGAATTCTGTTCAACTCCACAGTCCCTGCGATTGAATCAATTAACCAGTACCTAAACTCCAACTCGAAGTCGACCTCACTAGACAACATCTTCTCGTCATCTTCCGTCGGGGCATGATCAAAGTCGACTATGACGGATATTCTGCCATTTTCATCCAGGTAGTCGTGTTGATTGTTCTGGGCTGCAATCCAGATAGCATCATGGACGAAATCACCGTCTAAGTCCATACTTGTATCCATCCACCATTCCTCATCCGTAGGCGAATCCTCATTGAAGGGAGGGGAACCAGCGGTGACTATAGTTGGAAGGAGCATCATCAAGAAGAAGGCCAATGAGGCCATTTTCCTCCTTGTCTCAGATTCAAAAAATACACCATTCATATCTCAGCACCAATCAATGTCCTAGTCTCTGCGATACCCTCTATTGACCTGATTTCCTGGACAACGCACTTGGTCAATTCCTCATCATCCTCTGCTTCGACTTTAAGGAAAAGGTCATGCATGCCGAAGACAATCCACTGTCCTGAAACGTGCCCTATTTTGGAAACCGCTTCCCTAACAGAGACCTCGGCCCCGGGCTCAGTAGTAATTAGAACAAACCCGACAGCCATAATCACACCTCTACCGCAATTAGAGTCTCAGTTCTGACCACTCCCTCTATCGATCTCATCTGACCTATCAGTGTCCTAGCCATCTGTTGTTCGTCTTCGAAATCAATGCGAGCTACTAGATCATATTCCCCATAAGAAACATGGGTCTCTGACACGGCTTCAAGATCCAAAAGTGTTAGATATACGTCCAATTCTTTCTGAGGGGCGGTTTTAATCAGGACGAATGCAGTACTCACAACAACCCCAACTCTCCCGAATACTTCCTGCTTATGACCTCTCCTATCCCATAAACTCCAACTCAATGGTACGAAGGGATAACATGGAATGAGTCAACGCAAGGCATGTGCGTGTCCCAGACTACAGGCCGAGAATAGCATTCGCTATTGTGGCTTTACTCATCTTGGTATCATGCTCTAATCTCGTCTCGTCCTCTGAATCAAGAACGACCACTGTCTGGTCTGGAAACGTCATTCTACCCGATGGCTATCTCGTTGATTCCGGTGAGGTCCTCTCAATCTCACCGGGGACCACTGTAAGTATCGGATCAGGACATTCACTGGATGTTGATGGAAGAATCATCGTCTCAGGCAGTGTTTCATCTCCGGTGATCATGAACTCAATTTCTGGGAATCACGAGGGCTTGGTATTCAATTACTCGAGTGACGGCCTTGGATCTAGGGTTGACAACTTATCAGTGGTAGATTCCAAATACGGTGTAACAATCTATGGTAGCGATCCAGTTATCTCAAATCTGACGGTGAACAACGCTGACAACGTCGCAGTTGACCTGTATGGTGGCGCCTCACCCTTAATCGTTGATCTTGTTATATCGGGCGGAGGTCAGGACGTACACGGATTTTCGACAACATGGAGATATGGCATAGGCCTATCGATTGGCGCATACTCCACACCGATTGTCAGAGGAGCCCAGATTGACGGATTGATTACGAGAGGAGTCAATCATTGGGGGAATTCAGGCGGACTACTCTCAGATCTAGTCATTTCAAACATAAGCGGGTCTACAATGGCAATCGGTGCAGGAATCTGGGTCGAGGACTCAATTCCCCTGATCGAGGACTCGATAGTAAGCAGATCGGACAACGGTATCTTCGTTAGGCATATCACGGATGGATGGACGACTAGGCCCACCTTTGAGAGCGTAGTTGTAGAAAGCTCGATGTACAGAGGGGTTATGGTTGAGCAGTACAATCACAGCCAATATTCCAACCTGCCACTGAATGCTATTTTCAACGACATTACAGTTAGGGGAACAGGAGGTCCGGGGGCAAAAACACCCGGACTTTCTGTTGCCGCATTCGATATCAACACAAGTGGGGTCCACATAGATGTCGGGTTGATAGAAAACAACTCAGCAGTCGGATTGAGAGGTTATATGATAGACTCCTCGACAATAATCAACAGACTCAACATAATCGGTAACGGAAACCCTTCAGCAATATCTCCATACAATGACAGAGCTGGCATGTTCTTCAGAAGCGCCAACTGGGCTCCTACTGTGAACGACCTAGTTGTTCGCAATTCAACGGGTCCGGGCGTATTACTCTGGAAAGGAGGGATTCAGGGTAGTTACTGGGACATCAGCAACAATGGAGCCACTGGTTTGGATATCAGAGAGTTTCATCCGGATCTGTTCTTAGTATCCAGTCACAATAACTCAGGTCACGGCGTATCCGTGATTGACTCCAGCAATGTCGAACTAGAGCAGATCCACACCTCCTCTAATGGCCTGGGAACCGTTCTTCCGTCTTCTGGATCGGGCATTTACTTTCACGAATCAAATGATGTGGTGAGTGCTGGGAAGAATGTCAGTTGCACGAATTGCTCATCAACCCACGATCAGCATGGGGTGGTGATTAGGGATAGCATTGACATATTCCTTGATGGAATTACGTCAAAAGAACCTCTTTCTGGACCCGCATTGGACATCGACAATAGCGGGATAACAGAGAGGGAGGGAAGGGTCTCACTATCAAACATAACCGTATTTCAGAACTCAAGCACTCATTCTGTGGAACTCAATTTCGCAGATGCGATAATCGATAATCTGGAAATTGTTGGCTCTAATTATGGAGTGAAATGGACTGCTACAGGAGGCATGACTTCATACCTCAACTCAAGCCTGATCAGGGGTTCACAAGGTTGCATGGAATTGATAGATCACACTGATTTGGTTTCATCATCGGTCCTCTTCGAATGCGAGAGTGCAAATCCATCTGTTTCTTCCTCTTTTGTCAATTTCACGGACTCCTCCTTCTCGACAGCATTGGGAATGTCTGACACATTCTCCACTCTTGGGAATTCCCATATCAGGTGGATATCATCCTCGCAGATTGCGACACCCAATTTCACGGGCTCTGACAATATTGTCGATATAATGTGGTTCGTCGAGGCGAACGTCGTCAATCAGAATCTCAGGAACATCCCATTCTCAGACGTCAATTTTTCATTCGATCAGCTAGAGGTAGAATTCACCCACACCCTGCCTTATTCGGGCAGGGAAGTAGTGGGGCCTTTCATCGGTCAGAGGTGGACTCCTATCCAGAGCTGGTCTCAGAATACCACAATGAGCCCAGGGTGTGATTATGATGACGTGCACAATGACTCGGCACCGATTCAGCTAACCTCGGACTCAGTGGTTATTTGTATGGTTGAGATTGCCAATCAGCCACCCTTCATTATTTGGAGCACTCCGGAAGACGAATCCGTTTATCCCAGTGGTTCCCCTGTTTATTTCAGAGGGAATGAATCCTGGGACTTAGACGACGATGACCTGAGCTATACTTGGACAAGTAGCATTGATGGGGTACTTGCAATGACTGGGGGCGGAGGCTCCTGTTCAGGGACTGCTGTTGGAAACGGCTCGAGTTTCATGGCCAATGACTGGGTGGGAGCTAGTCAATGCCTCTCAGATGGATTACATCTGATTACCCTAGAGGTATGTGATCCAACTCATTGCGTTACAGAGGAGAGAGAAATCGAACTGGTCAATCTCCCCCCAGTACTTTCCGTCGGAACTTCTCCATCCGTCTCTTCGTGGGGGACTTTGTACCTGGGACAAACCGCCAATGTGACGGCCTTCATGTCTGGGACCTATGATCCAGAGGGAGATGATATGGAATGCTGGATCGGCGCATCTTACGAGGAAAATACCAGCCTCCCGCCCAATCCTCCAAACGGGTGCCCGCTGGAGCTGAACAGGTCATTCCCGGGGGCGCCGAGCCAGTTCTCGGTCACCGTCTACGCATCAGACGGGAACAATCCAGCCTCCACTTGGACATTCAACGTCGAGCTATTCAATGAGATTCCGGAGGCATCAATGACAATCTTAAGGACTGGTCAGCTATCCTCGGATACGGTAATAATCGACGGATCCGGTACTTTAGACCCAGAGGGAGACCCTGTAAAGTTCCAGTTCCTAAGCGACATAGACGGCATAATCTACTCAGGAGTCTCCTCTGACAGTACTATTGAGTGGACTGGGACATTGTCCAAAGGAACTCACACCATAACTATGCAGGCCAGCGACGACAGGCCGGCTCATGCCGGTCAATGGACGACTTACAGCATGGAGGTCCAAGTCAACAATTCACTACCTGTTTCAGTGATATCGAGCCCTATGGATGGCGATCTAACGGATTCAGGTACTCTGGTTTCGCTCGCCTCGACCGGATCAGGTGACTGGGATATATCCTGCTCCGACCTTCCTGAGAATGGTTCAGGACTGATATGCAACCCCTCTAGCTCAACTAGCTCCGACTTGGTCAGCGTTCTTTGGGAGAGCGATATCGTCGAAGAGCCCTTGGGGAGCGATTGGTACTTAGAGACCAGATTGCCTGAGGGTGTTCACCAAATCACACTGACCATAGACGATGGCTCAGGAAATCCAGATGTATCGGAGATAATGCTCAGGGTTGATGAGGCCGCGCCTGTTTTCGTCTTAGACTCGCCAGTTCCAGATGCCATAGTATATTCGAACCTACCAGTTCTTTTCGACTTCAGGAGGTCATTCGACCCCGATGGTGACGACTTCACAGTAACTCTAACCTCCAATCTGATGGTGGAGCCAATTCTTGAATCCAAAACGACCGATTTCTGGTACAACGACTATCTGCCCCACGGAACCCACACCCTGACATTTGAGCTGACAGACGAGAATGGAATGTCCGTATCCCACACCCAGGAGATAACTGTCTTGGAGACTGACCCAGTGGCTTCTATATCCGGGCTTTCCGAGGGCCAGTATATCCCTCCCGGTACAATTCTAGAGTTAAACGGATCAGAGTCCTTCGACTATGACAATGACATAGCGCTGTATAGATGGACCCTCTCCGATGGAACAGAGGTCAGCGACAGAGAGACAGTAACCGTTCAGTTATCACCCGGATTGGTGAGGGTCGATCTGGTGGTTCAGGACTCGAGGGGCGCCCAGTCTCTCGCCTCGGTAAATCTGACCATAGGCTCGTCATCACCAGCCTTGAGGGACATGACAGTCTCCCCCCAGGAATTCCGCAGGGGAGAGGTCAATGAGATCAGAGTAACTGTGGTTATGGAAGACGCAGATGGTACCACAGACTCAGTGGGAGGAGAGATGGTCGCCGGAGGACTATCCAAGGCATTCCAGATGAGGGATGACGGGCAACTGGGCGATTTGATTGCAGGCGATGGAATTTGGACTTATGAGACAAATTGGGAGATTATCTCGGGTTCCTCCGCCTCCATAGGTGTTTGGGCTCTGGATGGGGATTCTGTGAGTCCTACCCTGATGTCCATTATTCCAATAACTGAGGAACAGGGCTTGGACATTTTCGGATGGATAGTGGGCTCGGGCCTGCCTGTCGTCATATTGGTGATATGTATGCTAATCTCGGTCGGAATGGTAATTGTTTCCAATCGTAGAAGGGAGATAGAGAGGGATTTGGAGATGATTCAGTCATGGTCCTCTTTCGAGCCAATTGATGATAGCGACGGAACGTAGGCCAGTACCTATTTTGAATATTATACCATCGGATGAGAGGGTACTCTGTGTCCCAGATAGATTTCAGGCAGCTACTCCTCTGGGCCCCATGGCGTAACTTGCCTAGTCAACCCCAATCTGTGAGTAAAGAGGAACCTGAGATTCAGGAGGCCATCCCCCCAAGTATTGATCTCTGCCTCCCCGACCCTCGGCCTGTATGGAACACTAACCTCAGCAGTTTTCTTCTTCCCAAGGTATCTCCTGGCCCGAATTTTGAACTCCTGGGAGAGAGGCATTCCATCGTGCTTAGGGCGGACCCTCTCATCTTCGAAGATTGATTTTCGGAAAACCCACATACCGCTCTGAGAGTCATGTATCCCATACCAGTACAAGAGGGATGCTGTCGTAGACAGAACCCAATTGCCAAATCCATGAAGTCCTGGCATTGACCCCTCCTCGGCCCTCCTAAGCCTGTCGCAACTAATCCATGCCAGGTCTTCCTCTACCAGTTTTCTAACCAGACCGGGGACTTCCTCCCCGGGGTAGGTACAGTCCGCATCCATCGTCACGATGATGTCACCAGGAGCCATAGAGAAACCAGTCTTGTAGGCTCTACCATAGCCCTTCCGGGGCTCCAAGTATACAGTCGCCCCCTCTCCCTCTGCCAGCTCCCTCGTCCTGTCCGTGGAATTGCCATCTATAATCAAGAAGTCGAGTCTATCACACCATCCGTCATTCGGTATAGACCTAATCGTGTCAACTATCGCTTCCTCCTCGTTCCTTGTTGGGATAACGACGGTTACGTGTACTGGCAGGGCTTTGGTCATGAATTAGCCACCGGCCCCTCTGTTTTGAATAATGCGAACACCTGACTTGTGGTAGTTCTCTTGAAATGCTGATGCCGAATCGGAGATTTGAGGGACCATGCACATCGCAATGCTTTCCGCAGAGTTTCCACCAAGGTGGGGTGGCATGGGATCGACGGTTTTCCATCTCTCCGCAGCTTTGGCCAATAGGGGCCATAGGGTCACTGTCATTACCAGATCAGGAGCAGGTAAACCACCTGACCAAGAGGGTGTGGACGTGATAGAAGTGGGATGGGCGAGAATCCCCATGGAGTTCACCCGTTCCTATGGTAGGAGGGCAATTTCGGAGTTGGAGAGACTGAATGAGAGACTGAATGTGGACATTGTTCACCTGCATTGCCCCATGATATCGTGGGCAACCCCCCAGTTTCATCGATGTATCCAGAATATCGCCCCAGTCGTTTCTTCCCTTCATGGTTCATGGCTTGGTGAGCGTGATGGTTTGCTCGAAGCAAGTATGGCAAAAGAGGCAGCGGTATGGGCTAATGTAAATGACATAGCAATCAGGTTCACAGCGGAAAGATATGCCAAATTTGAGAACATCGCCATAAGAGAGTCATCGATATGTGTAGCCAACTCCCGTGCGACCAGAGCGGACTTCGAATCCAGATACAATCCACCGCCAAATTGGGACTGTGAGGTAGTTCACTGGGGTGTTGACACAGAGATGTTCAGACCGTTAGATATCGAAAACGAGCAAGAAAACCGGAATTTTACTGAAATCAGAACCAGGTTTGGAGTAGTAAGCCCCGGATCTAAGCTGTTATTGGCAGTTGGAAGGCTTGCGGCAAGGAAGGGTTATGGTACTCTGATTCGCGGGTTTTCGGCATTGAACAAGGAGATGCCAAACACTAAGCTTGTAATAGTCGGTAGGGGGCACTTGAAGAGGAGATTGATGAGGTTGGCAAAGAGCCTAGGAGTTGGAGAGGACGTAATGATAGAGTCCAGCTTATCCTTCGCAGAACTAGCACAACTCTACCGTTCTTCGGACTTAGTTGTCTATCCCTCGTTCTATGAGGGACAGGGGCTAATTCCCTTGGAAGCAATGGCATCGGGAGTCCCTGTCGTTACAGTTGACCATGGGCCACTTCCAGAGATGGTCGACGAATCTGTGGGCGCCCTTTTCACGATGGGCAACATCGAATCCATGGTCTCTGTGATGAAAGAAGTCCTGAAAGCAGGTCGGAAAAAGGGCGAGAAGGGTAGAGCCAGGGTCCTTCAGAAATTCACCTATTCAGGTAATGCTGAATCCTTTGAGAATATCTATCTTGAGGCCATAAATAGATAGATTAGGCGAACCATTGATGCACCATGACTACTTCGGTATGCTGATAGTCATGGCGAACAGCACCAGCCTAGCAAAGGTTGACTCGGGAACTCTGGCCAACATCGCAATTGTGTTGTTTGTCAGCGTTCTAGCAATTATACACCTAAAAGCAGTGATCCAACCACTGGTTGTTGCGACTCTAATCTTCTTTTTGATTAGGCCTCCAGCACAATGGCTGGAGGAGAGGATTGGTGGCCACCCATTAATCGCCTATGGGGTTCTAGTGGGGGCAGTAATGGGGTTCCTTCTGTTCGCGTCCAATTCAATGTATGAAGCAATGCAGAGTTTCACAAACGATGCCCCTGAGTTGCAGAAATCCCTGGATGAGAAGGTAGCATGGGTAGAGGAATTATCGATATTCGGATACCAACCCAATACCTCGACCCTTACTGACTTAATCACTATCGAGACAGTTAACTCATATGCCGCAGGTTTCGTGGGTACACTGGCAGGATTTACCACCGGACTTGTGACAGTACTCATTTTCCTCCTGTTCATCATTCTGGAGGCAGAGACTCTCCCGAAGAGAATCAAGGCAGCCTACCCGGATGATGTAGAGAGGGTGATGTCTGTGGCCTCCGACTCTGGAGATGGAATCAATACCTATGTCATCACCAGAGCCTCAGTAGCTTTCGGTCAAGCCGTTGTCGCCGCAGTCGTATTGACTTACATGGAAATCCCATTCGTCTTCCTATGGGTTTCAATTACATTCCTGATGGATTTCATCCCCTATGTCGGAGCACTACTCTCGATCATCCCTCCCATTCTCCTAGGCCTAATCGTGCTGCCTCAGACATCAGCCTTGATTCTGATCGCTCTTTTAATTGCCAATCAGCAGGTCTGGGGCGGTATAATCGAGCCGCAGCTAGCGGGACAGAGACTGGACATGTCACCAATCGTCCTACTCCTGCTGGTCGCCTTCTGGGGTTGGGCATGGGGAATAATGGGAATGGTCCTCGGAGTCCCGCTTGCAGTCATCATGAAGATTGGGTTGGAGAGTGACCCAAGGACTAGACCGATAGCAATCATGCTATCGAGGGACCCGGATTCCAAGTCACCTTAACCGCTCCACGTACACCGCCACCACTCCATCCGAGGTAACTCTGACCGGATCTCCGAGTCCCTCATTGCTGAGTCCCTTTGTCGACATCTGGAGTTGCTTTCCTGCCAACTCCCATTTCCCGCCAGTAACATTCACTTTCATGCAACTTTCTAATGCAAAGACTGAGAATTTTCGACCCTTTTCCATGGGCTCACTGAAACCATTATTTGAGGGGCTCACCAGATGCAATACTCCAGATTCGTAATGCATCCTGACATTCATTCCATCTGGGACCTCATTCAATGTAGCGAAGACGCCAAAGACATGTCCATAGTCCCCGCCCTCAACACCTATGACATCAATCTCTGTAACTCCCAGTGAACTAACGTAGTGAATTGATTTTGAGAGGTCACTCTTACTTTGATCCTCGAGAAAAATAGATTTATCCTCCCACACGGAATGTTTCACTGAATCCAAGTCTCCAAGGACCTTGGAGACGTCATATCCCATCGATGAGGCCTTATCAGCACCGCCATCAACTCCGAAAATGAGAGATTTAGAACTTGTGATTTCTCGAGCTATGGTATCACTAGGTAAGTCTCCGTTGCACCAGAGTATTACTTTCATTCAATCACCGCTTTCTTGCAGTTACCTTTCCTTCCAAGACTAGGTCGACATCTTCCAATTCCACGGTGGGCTTAATCATCACTCCCCTAATTTGGTATCCTACCCTAGAACTTCCCCCAAGGGATGAGTTATCCCCTATCGCGACATACGAGGAGCCTCTGACGACCTGATCCTCCAGTTGGTTTCCGGATAGGCGCGATCTTGGGTTCATCCCGAATCCGAATTCCGCCAGGGTGCCGACCTTGTCAATTTGAGATATCTTCACCGAGGATCTAATCGAATCCATCTTGGAAATCAGGTCCTCAGAAACAGACCCCCCAGAAATTTCGATCACATTGCCTTCTTCGACCAATAACGTCACTGGCTCATCCAGCATTTCACCGTCAAGTGATCCGTCAATCACAATTTTCCCATTCGCGCTCCCTTCCTTTGGAAGGACGAATACCTTACCTGTTGGGAGATTCGTTATCTGCCCTGGCCGATTGCAGATTCCGTTGTCCTCAAGTATCCATCTTGCTCCGGTTGTGAAAGTAAAATCAGTCCCCGAGGATGACTTCACTCTCACTAGGGTTCTCTTCCTGAGTAGGCTGTTTAGTCCCGAAATCTCCTTTTTCATCGCCCCATAATCTGCAGTCATCCCTCCCTTTGATAGAATTTCTGATGTTATACCCGGCATAGATGCAATTCTCGCATTCTCTCTTGAAGCGTTCCTTCTAGCTCTGGTGTGAGTCAGAGAGCTCTTTGTAGCGATTAAGACAACGTCCTGTTGCCTCATCAGCTCAGCAACGGGGTCTGGAGGCTCTGCCCCTTTCTTGTGGGAGGGGGGCATCATCATTAGCAAAACTCTGTCAGTTACCTCGGCTGCCGCTTCATAGAGAGATTGCCCTACTTCTGAGCAGTGAGGGTCAGTGACAATTAGCACATTTTCTGAGGGCCTTATCTGCATACAAGTCCTGACAACGGACCTAGAAGAAGTCAGCATCGCCTCTGCCAATTCTTCAGAATCAGCGACACCTATTTCGCCCTCCTCTGCCATCTGAACCGTATCGCGGAGTGGGTCGTTGTTCAAGGACACTCCGAATGTCAAATCAGTTAACCAAGCCAGTAAAAGGGAGATATGCATTGCGAATCGTGATGAAGGGAGTCGCGACGGTTAGAGCAGTCAGTTTACTAGCAGTTGTTGCAATCGCATTGGGGTTGTGGATGTCATATGGGTTTGTTCAGGACTCAGATGCGGTTAATCAGGACGAAATGGAATCAAGTTTTGCCACAATCGAGAATGACGCGGCTCCCTCCGACCAGGGAATGGATCTAGAAGATGAAAACAAAGAGAACCATGATGGCAGTAACAGGGAGCTATCAAACGGCTTGATAATCAGTGGCTTGGGAACTTTTGGCTCAATTCTCCTAGGGTCAGTTCTACTGGAGTTCGTCAGGGTAATTGTATTGATGGCTCTACTGACTCCATTATTGTCTAGACTTAGGGGAACCAGAGAAGACCTACTCACAAGAGGTAGAATAATGGGTTATCTTGAAGCCAATGCAGGAATTCATTTCTCAGCATTGAGGGATGCCCTGGGGTTGGCCAACGGCGTTACAGCCTACCATTTGCAAGTTTTAGAAGCAAGACAAGATGTTTACTCTTGGAGGGATGGAAAATTGAGACGTTATGCTCCTTCTGGAATCTCTAAGTCTGAATTAGGACGAATAAAGAGTCCGATAATTGGAACTAGGCTAGCCATCCTTGAGGTACTCGCAGACTCAGGTACGCTCGGAGTTTCCGGTAGCGAGATCAGAAAGAAAACTATGATTTCAAGACAGCTCCTCAGCCATCATCTGGCTGAATTGAGGAAATCCGATATCATTGAGCCCGCGTCAGAGGGGAAGAGGCCGAATTGGAAGCTCTCCTCTAAGGGACTGCAGTCATTGGAGACCTCGAAGAAGCTCTCTATCATCGAGTCTTCAGCCTGACTGCTGTAACCTAATGGCCCCGATAGAGAACTTCCTTCAGTCCTGTTCAAGTACTATGCCCTGCTGGCGGAAGATAATGGCACTAGGAACAGTAAAGTGGTTTAACTTCACGAAGGGGTATGGATTTATCGAGCAGGAAGAGGGTGACGATCTATTCGTACACAAGTCCCAAGTCGAGGGACAAATAAGAGAGGGTGACTCTGTGGAGTTCGAGGTTGGAGAGGGTCCGAAGGGGCCTAACGCAATCAATGTCAAGAAGGTAGAATAGTCATCAACTGCCGTATTTCAGTGCCTCATTCCTCAATGAAGCATTGATGATGCATGAATGCATGAATATTAAGTCAGAGATTCTGATGTATCTCGTCCATGGACCAGAACTTGGATCTACAGATCGCCGCCCTGATCTTTCTAGGCGGCACGCAGAACCTCGTCTCCGGCAGTGATCACGGAGGCGTTGAAACGATGAGTGACGAAGGGGAGGTAGAGGCTGAACCGGGCAATACAATAAATCTCATTCCCCAGGATATTTTGTCCAATCATCTTACCATTCCGTTGATATGTGGAACCACATTACGAGTATCATGAACACCAAGAGATACGTCGCAGTCCTCACACTTATGATGATGATGTGTGCAGGATGTCTAGCCGCATTTGATGACGTGGTGGACGACGTGTTTGACGACACTGTCGAATACATAGATGGTGAGTATCCAATGCTAATGCTCCCAGAGAGGGACAGAGGAGAGCCCGGTCTACAGGGATATGAACAGTGCGAGGAGCTTCTGGACGATCTCAGAAAGGCGACATATGATGAGATGCTAGTGAATCTTGATCAACATTCATACTGGCACTGGTCCGCCGGTCCAGTGTGGGCGTTTACGGATGATGTCGTTTTTTCTGATGGCGCAGTTCCCGAAGCGACAGACTCCTCCACGGGTACATCTACATACACTGGAGGCCAAAGCCGAGAGGGAGAATTTTCTGGAACGAACAACCAAGAGGCGGGCGTCGATGAGGCGGATTTCCTGAAGACCGACGGTTACAACATATACATGCTGAATGGGAATAAGCTAGTAATCATGGGAGTCCCGGAGTTTGGAGAGGTAACACTGGACTCCAATATCACACTCGAGGGTAATCCTCTGCAGATGATGCTCGAGGGAGACAGACTCGTTATAGCCTCGATGATTTACACTTGGAATCTTCCTACCAATCACCCTCTACGTGACTTGCTTATTGATGAGGTGCCATGGGGATATGAAGCCCGTGTAAACAGCCTAGTGAAGTACACGGTGGTGGATGTGTCCGACAAAACGTCGCCAAGCGTGGATAGAGAGTTGTACTTGGAAGGCAACTATCATACTTCACGATTGGTAGATGGAACTGTTAGATCAGTCACTCATCTATGGTCAAATGTCAACGGGATTAGGAATTGGGTGGAGCTCCCCGAGAACTACTGGTCCGAGGAAGGAGAGGCGAAGATCGAGATTTGGAATCAGAGCGTTACCGAGACTATTGAGCACAATAACGAAATAATCTCGTCCCTAACGTTGTCAGATTTCGCACCCCAGATGTATGAGACTGTCGAATCTGGGTTGTTTGTTTATCCTGCGAGCTCCCAGGACTGCTCAGAGTACTCAGCGAGCGAATACAGCGCCGGAAGGGGCTTTACGACCATAATGACACTCGATCTTTTCGGAGATGATTTGGAAATGGAGGTAGATCACATAACATCATCTTGGGCACATGTATATTCCTCGCAGGATATGCTAATACTCGCTGAACCTGCAAACGACTGGTGGTGGTTTTGGAGGAATTCGGGTTGGGACGATGCCACCAACATCCACTCCTTCGATATAAGTGAGCCTGGATACACCCAATATATTGGTTCAGGCAGAGTCGATGGAACAGTCCAAGATCAATTTTCCATCTCAGAGTTCGAGGGATCCGTCAGGATCGCTTCAACTTCTGATGCATGGGCCAGATGGTGGTTATTAGACGAGGTCGATGAAAACGGAGAGCCAATATGGAATGGCCCCACAAATCAGGTATCAATACTACAACCCAACGAGGAAGGTGAACTTGAGCAAATAGGATTCATTGGCTCCATTGCTGAGGGGGAAACGATATGGAGCGCTAGATTTGTCGGAGATAGAGGATATCTGGTAACCTTCGAGAATATAGATCCCCTATGGGTTATCGACCTTTCAGATCCCACTAACCCCGTTATTCTAGGGGAGCTTGAAGTTCCAGGGGTCTCAACCTATATCCATCCGGTAAATGAAAATACGTTGCTCACGATTGGAATCGGACCAGGTGAGGATGGACTAGGTTTAGATTGGTCAACAACGCAAATATCACTCTTCGATATCAGCGATCCAACGAATCCAACACTTGCCGACTCACTCCCTATTTCCCCTGTCAAAGTCGATGAGAACTGTGAGGATGTCAGAGGTTGCGGATGGTCGTGGTCATGGTCTGAGGCTACGTATGAGCACAAGGCATTCACTTACTGGGCTCCTGACGATCTTCTCGCAGTTCCTCTTTCCACATACAGGTACTTCTATGATCAGAATGATGGATATGGAGGCTATGAGTATGTTTCAATGCTCAAACTGGTCAATGTGGATATAGGCAATCTCAGCTTATCCTTACATGGCGAGGTTGATCACTCGTCATTCTACAACAATGATGATTCGGGCACATACTGGTGGTATTCGTACTCCACCGACATTAGGCGTTCGATATTTATGGGTGATTTCTTGTACGCGTTTTCAGCTCTTGGAGTTACGATTCACAGCACATCAGATCTCGATCCAATTCAGGAATTGCATATCCCTGGCCATGAATCCCCTTGGCATCTCGAGGAGGAGGTAGAAGAAGAGGAGAATGAATCTTCATCTGAGGAGCAGACTCATCCATGCAACGAACCCGAAGCAGAGAACTGTGATGATTAGGGGTTTTATCCGAACCTTAGAGCTCTCCCAACTGATCCGGGTCGGGCGACTGGCAGTCCGCGTAGATCCCCTCCCAATTCCCTCTTGTGTACAACCTTACCATCGACGATGGTGTAAATCGGCCAACCGGTAATCTCCCTTCCTGCATAAGGCGTCCATCCTACCCTCGTCCATGTGTCTGAGTCAGAGATTATCCTCCTTGTATCAAGATCTACGAGGGTTAAATCACCATCAAAACCTTCGATAAGTGAGCCCTTGTTTTTTATTCCGTAAACTCTAGCTGGGCCTTCGCACATCCATTTGACCACATCAGAGACACTACATTGCTTGTCCATGGCATGGGTAAGCATCACGGGAAGGGAGGTCTCTACCCCGGGCATTCCCGCAGGAGCGTTCGGGTATCCTACTGATTTGGATTTTAATGTGTGTGGTGCGTGATCGGTAACTACACAGTCGATTGTGCCATCCTTTAGCCTCCTCCAAAGAGAATCCTTGTCATCAGTATACCTAATCGGAGGATTCATCAAGGCACGAACTCCAAGCTCTTCCACATCATCTTGATCGAAAGTAAGATGTTGGGTACAGACCTCTGTGGTTATTAGGTCGCCTTTGTTCAAGGACAGCCAATCTGCTTCAGCACCACTGGTAAGGTGAACTATGTGTAGCCTGTGATCATGATCTTTAGCCAGCGCAGAAGCTCTTTTCGTGGCAATTAGTGCACACTCCACATCCCTACATTCGGCATGAGCGGCAATATCTTCTCTGTGTTTGAACTGCGGTATTCTGGACTGCAACCTATCTTCATCCTCTGCATGAGTGGCTATGACTCCTCCCGTGTTGGCAAAAATATTCTCTAGGTGCTTCTGTTCATGAACAAGCAAATCACCAGTACTACTGCCCATGAAGACTTTGATACCACAAACACCGTCCATCCCTTCAACACTGCGCATCTCCTGAACATTGCTCGAAGTGGCCCCGATGAAAAAACCATGATTCGTAACAGTTTTTCTTGCCGCTAATTGGATCTTGAATTCTAGCTCTGCTCTACTAGTCGCATTAGGAACAGTATTGGGCATATCAAGAAACGATGTGATTCCCCCAGCGGCAGCGCCTCTGCTCCCACTTTCAAGGTCCTCCTTCTCAGGATTTCCCGGATCTCGGAAGTGAACGTGTGGATCGATAGCTCCAGGGAGTAGATAAAGTCCAGTAGCATCAATAATCAGCTCTCCGGGATGATGATCTAGCCCACCGTTTGGAGCTATAGTTTGGATAATTCCAGATTTGACCCGGAGATCCCCCTCTACAATGCCACTTGGAAGAACCATTGCCGCATTCCGGATTAGAACGTCCCCGCCCATGGTGCCACTGGTGCTTGGCGTGTATTCTAGCACATCACCATTGCCATAATATGCGGGAAAAGAATTGAGGTTGTGTTCATATATGGCAAATGCGCCGGGAACACAACGGGTTGGAGTAGTCAGGTTATCTCGTCGGGCTCATAACCCGGAGATCGGTGGTTCAAATCCACCACCCGTTACCAATAGTAAATCTAAACTGAAAGTGAAAAAACGTGTTACTGAATAGAATTTTTACAAAATATTCACTTTCAAAATACAGATGCACCCCATCGTTTGTTCATATACCTCCGTGTACCGGTAGGGTTCATACAAGGTGAGGATATGGACGAAAAGACAGCAAGTGAGAAACTCGATGAAGAGGAAGTGGTGATTG
>DAVY01000008.1 GCA_002505775.1 Euryarchaeota archaeon UBA130
AGGAAAAAGTAAGATGGTCAATATTGGGAGAAACGTCCTTATGATTTTGAAACTAGATGGGGAAATACATGCTACTGAGGGACTGTGTAAACACATGAAATGGCCATTGTCTTGGGGTGGAAAATTGGAAGAGGGGTGTGTGACTTGCCCTCTGCACCAGACTAGGCACCAGATTTGCGATGGGGAATTGCAAGAATGGGCTCCATTCCCATTGTTTCCGCCATATGGCAGGCTAGTTGGCTCCCTCGTAAAGGAGAAGAACCTTGGGATTTTCGAAACCAGAGTGAAGGATGGTTTTGTTCAAGTACTAATCTGAATAAATCAGTGACGTAGACGGGGAACCCTGAATAGTACCGTCAAATTGGGAGGTTTGTTCAGATGATAGAAGGGGTGATAATTGACGACGAGGGATATAGAAAATATACCCCGAACGAAGGTCCTGAGAGAGCGAGTTTTCTCACTGTTAAGGCCAAGATATACGTTTCAGCTACATTCCTGGCATCAATACTAATTCTGGTCTCATTGCAGGGATGGATAGTCGATGACGTCATCAAGGAGATTAAGAAGGAGTTGGGGATATATGAAAGAGTCCCGGTATGGGAGAGGTCAGAATGGCCATACCTGACTAATTACTCAAACGGTTTTGTGATGGAATATGGAGAGTACGACTTGCTGGAAACTGAAAATGAGTGGGGTTCAACCCACTATTTCGTCGAGTTCGATCTGCCCCTAAGTGAGGGAGGTTCCGCTCCGAACGGATTAGTGAGTCTCGCTGTGTGGCTCCCTAATGTTCCCGAAGGAACCACAGTTCCAGTCATCGCCGAATTTGGACCATATTTTGATGAAATTAGCGTAGAGACTCCTTCTATTGAAGTTCCTGGGACTTGGCTCGGTCAGATGATTATCGACCAGATACTACCTCATGGATACGCATTCGCCCAGGTTTCTGTGATGGGGACTGGGAGGTCAAACCACTGTATGGACCTCATGGGGAATGCAGAGCAACTCGGCGTGGATGCGGCTGTTACTTGGCTGGGGACCCAAGACTGGAGCAATGGGAAGGTGGCAATGATCGGAAAGTCCTATGACGGCTCTACCCCTTGGCAAGCAGCGACATTCGGTAACGAGCACTTGGCCACGATTGTGCCTATTTCCGGACTAATTGGTGTTATGGAGCTAATGTGGAAGAACGGAAGCAGTGAGGCTAGGGCTGCGATAATGCACAATGGTGTTTACGGATCCTATGGAATAGATGGGGATCAAGAGGACATAGGGAACATGTGCCCAGATTACATTATCGGCCCCGGTACAGGGGTATCAGCGTACATGTGGGGAAGCGAATTCGCTGGAACATACTGGGAAGAGAGGTACTTCTTGGACAGGGTCCTAGAAAATTACGAGGGGTCCGTCTACTTGATCCAAGGAATGCATGATTGGAATGTCGACCCCCATATGGCAATCCCTGTTATCAATCAATTGAAGGACGCAGGTATTGAAGCGAAGGGGCTTTTTGGCCAGTGGGACCACGACTACCCCGATAGACCCGATTACCACTTTGATCGATCTGGAGAGGGAAGAGGCAGAGAGGCGTATCCCGAGATGGTCAGATTTGACTGGATGCAGGACTTACTGGAATGGTTCGACTGGTACTTGAAGGATTTCGGGGACCAGCCAGGACTGTTCATTGAAATACAGTCTAATCAGGGGCAGTGGAGGATTGAAGATAGATACCCACCTGAAGGCATGGAAACTCTTTCGTTGGACCTAGGTGGCGCGCTCACCAATGTCGCAGGTGGCACGACCACTATACTCCCGAATGGAAACTTCGGACCTATTTACGAAAGTGAGCCATTTATCGAGGACGTTTGGATATCTGGTTTGCCGAGGCTGCATATCGATGTCTCGACCACTACTGTCGGAGGGCAGATCTACGCGCTTTTGGAAGACTGCTCCGAAGATGGGGGGACGTGCATCCATATCGGTCATGCGATAATGGACTTGCGTTATCACGAAGGCGGAGACCAGGAGCAAGCTTGGATACCGGTCCTCGAGACGATTAACGCCAAGATGGAGTTCTTCGCTATGGATGTCCAGATTTCAGCGGGGCACACTATCCGCCTCTCCCTAGCCAGTACTGGTGAGGACTACCTCCCTGCATCAACTAGTTCGGTAGTTGAGGTTTCTGAGGGAACGGGGTCGAATCTAATCTTAGACGTAATCGATCCGGATGAGAAGTTGCTGTTCAGCCCCCCCAGTTGCTCGCATGAGGCTTGTTTGGATTGGATCAACCAAACATCGTAATTTCTTGGAGGGAAAATGTTCAGCTGTGCTTCGTTTTTTGCAGGGGTCGGAGGGATAGATCTCGGCTTCAAACAAGCAGGATTTCACGTAGTATATGCAAACGAAAACTCGAAAAAGGCGTCCCTGACCTTCGAGAAAAATCATGGAATTGAGTTGGATACCAGAGACATTAGGGATGTTAAATCCGAAGAAATCCCTGATTTTGATATATTGTTGGCTGGCTTTCCATGTCAAGCTTTCTCAGTGGCAGGATACAGGCAGGGATTCGATGACGAGAAGGATAGGGGAAATCTATTCTTCGAGTTGGAGAGAATAATGACTGAGAAGAGGCCGTCCATTGTATTCTTAGAAAATGTAAAAAATTTGGTTGGGCATGATAAAGGAAGGACATTTAGTGTAATTCGGCATTCATTGGAGGATCTGGGGTACGATATACACCACATGGTAATGAATGCGTGTGATTATGGAAACATCCCTCAGAATAGAGAGAGAATCTACATAGTCGGTTTCCTAAATCGCGATGTTTCGACATGTTTCCAATTTCCTGATGAGATTGAGTTGACCACGACCATTGGAGAAATCTTCAATTTCAATGAAAGGGTAGATGATCGGTATTATTATCGGGAAGATTCTAACATGTACAATGATCTGAAGAGGGACATTACTTCTGTTGAAACTGTATACCAGTGGAGGAGGAAATACGTACGCGAAAACAAGAGTAGGCTGTGCCCCACTTTGACTGCTAACATGGGCACTGGAGGCCATAATGTACCTCTAATTTTAACACCACATGGGATTAGAAAGTTAACTCCATTAGAATGCTTTAGGATTCAAGGGTTCGATAGGACATTCAAGCTCCCAGAGAATGTTGCAAACTCTCATTTGTACAAACAAGCGGGAAATTCTGTCGTAGTCCCTGTGATTAGAAGAATCGCTGATTCGATTATGTCAGCTATCACACAAAAAGATTCATGATTCTTAATTGGTGGCGCAACATAACTTAATGACTTTAGCAAATAATATTTTTTTCGAGGTCTGGTCATGACGATAATGGTGGACGCTGGGGGATTTG
>DAVY01000004.1:0-15457 GCA_002505775.1 Euryarchaeota archaeon UBA130
GATTGTAGCTCCGGTCCAAGGTGTGTCAGTGACTCCGTCGCCTCCAGCTTCCCACATCCTGTCACAGTTGAAGTACTCTCCAAATGTTGGGACGTGATGGAAGGTACAGACATCATATCCGGATCCTCCAACGTCACCGTTGTCTAGGAATGTGTGAGTACCACTGTCTCCAGCGTAATCAACGCCTACCATGGGCACATGCATGCCCATGTTCTCTCCGTCCTCCATCATTGCTGCGTGACCGAGCATCATTACTGCGTCGTACGCTTCAGAGGTGAAGATTCCAGTCTGGCATACTGAGTCAGCTGCACAAGCTGCTGCGAAAACTCCTGCGCCTGCTGCAGCGGCTCTTGGCCTTGTGACCTCGATTCCGTTTGCTGCTGCTGGGTTGGTGTACTCCTCTAGTGCTGCCGATCCAGCCATTCCGTCTGCGCTGAAAATTGGTATAGTAGCGCCCATGACTGCCATGGTCTCGACGATCATTGCACCGTCAGCGGCGTATGAACCGAGGAAGACTGAGTCACATCCTGCATCCATAACCGCCTGAACAGCGCTCTGGAAGTCTGTTGCAGTCTCCTCGTATCCTGCCTGTAGACAGACATTGTCCGAGCCTAGGTTCTCTGCGACTGAATCTGCTAGACCTGCCCCGTAGCTGTTTGTCATGTGAACGACAGCGGTATTTGAAACACCGCTTGCTGCAATCATGTCAGCTGCTGCCTGGCCCTGTAGAGCGTCGCTTGGTACAATCCTGTAGAAGTGAGGGTATGCAGTTGCGTCGCTTAGAGCTGGCGATGTACTTGCGTAGGAGATCATTGGGATTCCTGCTGCTGAAAGGATAGCGTTAGCACCTATTGAAGCACCGGAGCATGCTGCACCGGCTACTGCTACAACACCGGCGTCCACAAGGGACTGGGCTGCTGTACCAGCCATTGTACCGTCACATCCTGAGTCCGCTTCGATAATCTCGAAGACATAGTCGTCACCCATTGCGTTTAGGTCATCCATTGCGGCTCCCCATGCAAAGGTGAACGGTGCCGCGAACTGAGCGATTGGACCTGTTGCGTCATTCAGGAAACCCAGCTTGATTGTTACAGCTGGGTCTGCTGGAGCGACGAACATTGGGTTCTCTGCTCCCATGTAGTGTGCTGCTATCTCGTCTGCCACAGCGTGAGCTATGTCAGCGTCGAAGCCTACGACAGCACCGGAGTCATCGTAACTCTCGAATGGAGGGTAGAACGGGTCCGTGCAAAGCCTTAGGCTTCCGGACTCGAGAACTGCTGTTAGGTCGCTTCCCTCAGTTGGTACTGGATAGGAAGTGGCTGTGTCCATTGTGGTGTCATCAGCCAGAGTTACAGCTCCATCGAAGTGGGCTCCGTAAATCAGGTCGTACTCACCAGAGTCGACCATTGCACCAATGGCCATGTTTAGCGCGCCCAATAGCTCCCCGGAGGAATCTCCTTGGACAGCCATACCGAAGTTCTCATCGGAGAAGGTAACCATCAGTGTTCCCTCTAGTGATAGAACGGGTGCGTCACCCATTGCGTAGTGTACGTCACCGTTGTTCAAAGCGGCGATTACTGAAGGGAAGTCGTCATACGCACTGATAGTGGCCGCACCTAGGTTGTCCTGAGCGTACAAATCCGAGGTGGTCCCGGACTGCACGCCTATTGTGGTGCCTGCTGCATTCAGGTCTGCGACTTCACTGATGGAAGCGGCGCCAGATCCACCGATTACACCCTGGCTACTTGTGTAGTAGGCCCTGGTGAAGTCGACAGCTTGCTCTCGCTCGTCAGTCTTCGTCATCGCCGATATGATGGCGTCGCACATATCGCCGGCATTCAGGTTGGGGATTATGGGGTCCCAAGCGGACTCCACGAAGTCTGCACTAACGTCGCTGGCCATCGAAATGGACCAGTCTGGTGTGTCATCTTCATCGTCCCCACCAAGGCATCCGGCGAAAGCTGCCGCCAGCATGCTCATGGTAAGCATCATTGCAATCATCTTGTTGTTCTTCATAGAAACTCACGTTCCAGTGCTCGCACGACGCAGTATATATTTTATAGAGATTCTCAAAAAAAAGTCAAAAAATCGTGTTTTTTGAGAAAAAGGCTCTTAATCTTATTTTTTATTTGCAGGGATGTAGTGGTGGCAGTCCAACCAAGAAAATCATGAACTAGGGGCTTGTGGCTATGTTGTGAGTGTAAGGCCCATGGACTATGCAAGTAGTGGGGTAGATATTGATCTGGAAGGCGAAGCAGTGGGGGCACTCGTGGGAGCATTGAGTCTCTCAACTAGGCCAAAGGGGAGTATAGGCGCTCCTGTGGATCTTCCCGGGGGTTTTGGTGGCTTAGTTGAGTTTGGGGACAAGTATCTTGCCTTGGCAACCGATGGTGTTGGTAGTAAGTTGACTGTTGCAAACCAGGTTGGCCATTGGGCTGGTGTTGGTATAGACTGCATGGCGATGAACGTCAATGACTTGCTATGCGTGGGGGCAGAGCCAATCGCGTTCGTGGATTACATAGCCGTTCCAAGGCCCGATCCTGAGGTTCATGCCGCTATCGGAAGAAGCCTGACTGAGGCATGTCGCAGAGCCAAGGTCACTCTGGCGGGGGGGGAAACTGCGAGTCTTCCCGGTATCGTGAACGAGCTTGACCTGTCCGGTACTGCTCTCGGGTGGCTTGATAGGGGGTCAGAAATCACGGGTGCAAACCTCCAGGAGGGAGATGTATTGATCGGATTGCCGTCTTCTGGAGTTCATTCCAACGGCCTTTCTTTGGTTCGCAGTGTTGTAGATCATTGTGACGCCTCTTGGGATGATATAGCTCCTTTCAGTGTCGAGGATGGGAGGGTCGAGAGATTTAGGCAAGGGGAGTTGACACTTGGGGAGGTTTTCTTGAATCCGACACGTATCTATTGTGACCCGATAGTTGATCTGATCCAGAAAGGCCCATGTGATGCTTCGTGCATTCACGCGATATGCCATGTCACAGGTGGTGGGTTATCCAATCTATTACGACTCCATGACTCTCTTGGTTGGCACATTGATTCCCCCCTCCCCGTATTGGAAGAGTTCTCATGGATTCAGGAGATGGGTTCGATAGAAATCCGTGAAATGTACCGTACTTTCAACATGGGCATGGGAATGGTGATCGCGGTTTCCGAGGAAGTATCTGAGTCGGTTTTGGAGTGGGTTTCTGGAAAGGTCCCTGGATCGGCTATCGTCGGCAGAGTCACTGATAATGGCAGAGTTGTCACTCATTTGGACCCGGCTGTAAGATTCGATACGTACTGATTAGCAGTCAATACCTTGTGTTATGGGTGCCTCCGACTAGCATGAGTGAGGATGTATCCGACGATTGGCCGGGTGTCGTCCACAGAGAGGGGAGGACTCTGACTAGGGTATCTATGGCACCGGATTCCAGTAGGTCTGGGCCCGTATCAAGAAGGGGAGGGGGCGTTTTTCTGAATCCCGCGATGTCCGGAAGTAGAACGAGAAGTGTGCTTCTATTGGACTACGCCATGGAGAGTGGGATGCTAGGGGAAGGAACTGTGTATGCATTGGATGGTTTAGCGGCCTCTGGGATACGTGCTAGAAGATGGTTAAATGAGCTCCCTGCGAACAAGGCGGAGAGGTTAGATGTGGCAATTTCTGATTTGGATAAGAATTCTCTCAGCTGGGCAATGAGGAGCCATGATGAGTTTCCTCCGGTACATGGGAAGGGATCTCTGAAAAGTTCAGTAGGGGACCTCAGGAAGGTAGTTCTGGCACACGGCCGTCACTGGGTGGACATCGACCCATTCGGCTCTCCTCTTCCGTTTCTGGACGTTTCGCTACAGTCTCTTGCCAGAAGTGGAGTCATCGAAGTTAGCGCTACGGATACCGCTGCTCTGACGGGATCTTCTAGGGGGGCGATGCTTCGCAGATATGGTTCTAGGGTGAGGACAGATGGATTGGCGCACGACTCGGCTCTGAGAGTGATGATGGGAAATCTTGCTAGAACCGCGGCTAGGCACGATCGCGCCATAGAGCCGTTACTTTCCATCTGGGACTCTCATCATCTAAGAGTTTCTTCCAGGGTAGTAAGAAGCAAGGAGGGAGCGAATTTGATGGAGGAAGGACTCGGATGGAGGGTGCATTCCCCTACTGAGGCAGAGGTAGAGTGTTCCGTTGAATCCGGATTACATCCGGAGCTTTCAATGGACAGCCTCCCCATGACTTGTTTGTTGCCACTGTCGTTCCCTGTTAATCGTAGGGACTCACGAGTTTCTGGACCGCTCTGGGTTGGAAGCCTGGGGGACCAGGGAGCGATGCATTCAATGACTGAGCAGAAAGCAATGAGGATGTGTGTTGCTGAGTATGAAGAGGGGGACATAGCGGGGTGGTCTAAGAGGGACTTTGAGATGGAGAAGCGTAGGGTTCTAAGGTCTGTAAGAAATATTGAATCTGAGGGGTCTGTAATTGATGCCGCTCACCATATCTTGGTAGATGATCTATCCAGCTGGTTGGGGGTTGGGTCTCCTCCCAGTCCCACGCTTATGGTCGAGGAGCTAAGGAAGCTTGGTTACAGAGCCTCCTTGGCCCACTATGGTAAGCCCTCATTCAAGACAGATGCTAGCTGGGACGATATCGTAGAGGTATCGTTGGGGCATCAACCACCGATGTAGGACATCTCGACTCTGTTTGCAATGGATGATTTCTGGCTACGGATTTCGGAGTATCTATCCTCTCTTGATTTCCAGATTTGTTTTATCAAGTTAGAAATTTCAGTATCGTCTTTACCATCCCTCATAAGTGACAGGATGTCCAAGCCTCTATTGGAAAATAGACACGTGAATAGCTTGCCGTCCGAACTTATCCGAGCCCGTGTACACTCGCCGCAGAAGGGCTCAGTTACACTTGATATTATCCCTATCTCTCCTCCATTGGGTAAGCGATAATTCTTGGATACGTCACTTGGGTTATTTGCAGGGATTGCACTAAGTTCGCCTATTACATCCCTTATTTCATCGGCGCTTACTACGTCATCCATACTCCAGCCATTGGTATTGCCGACATCCATGTATTCGATGAATCGGACTGCTATGTCCCTGTCAGAGAATCTTTCTACTAATTGTAGGATCTCATGCTCATTAGCGTCCCTTTTGACAACCGTGTTAATTTTGATCGGTCCAAGACCAACGGATTCTGCGGCTTCTATTCCAGCCAAAACGGCGGCAACTGTATGTCCAGAATCGGTTATTGTGGCAAATGTGGATTCATCCAGTGCATCTAAGCTCACAGTGATACGATCCAATCCTGCTGCTGAGAGGGAGGGGGCATAGCGGGGTAAAAGAACACCATTCGTTGTCATTGCCACCTCTACATCTCTCAAAGATAGCATTGAAATGAGTTGGTGGATATTCTTTCGTAGTAAAGGCTCTCCACCTGTTAATCGAATCTTCTTGACTCCTAGAGAGATGAAGATTCCTGCTAACCTATCTATCTCCTCAAATGTCATTATGTTGTCTTTGGGCATGAATGGGAAGTCCTTCCCGAAAATCTCCTTTGGCATACAGTATGTGCATCTGAAATTACATCTGTCAGTTACAGAAATCCTCAGATCACGCAATGGTCTTCCAAAGGAATCCCTCAAATCTGCGACTGCCACGATACCTCGAAGGGACGTTTAGTGATAGTGGTACCTGAGCAAGCCTTGAAGAATGACCCAGTGCTACGGCACATGAAAGATATGCTGAGTTTCAGTCCCAAGGCTAGGGAAATGCTTGATCAATTCGCTGAAGCCGCTGACGAGATTGATGAGGTGTGCCTTCGGGTTGAGATTACCGGACGGAGCCACAATGGTTTCCAATATGATTTGCAATTTATCGAGAGGAAGGATTCCAAGGAAGGTGACCATGAAATCAATGTGGACGGCATGCGTGTGTTCATTGATCCACGAAGTGCCAAGTACATCGATGGTACGACACTCGACTACCAAGAGACTCTCATGGGTGGTGGTTTCAGTTTCGACAATCCTAATCCCCTGTGGATGGATGATATATCCAAGGCTGTGGCGGAGATAATTGAAAGTGAGGTTAATCCCGCTGTAGCCTCGCATGGTGGGCATGTGGAGCTAATGGGAGTTGAAGATGGAAAAGCGGTTATTGTATTCGGTGGCGGATGTCAGGGGTGCGGGATGGCGGATGTGACTCTCAAGCAAGGCGTTGAGACCATGATTAAGGACAATGTACCATCAATCTCTGAAGTAATTGACGCGACTGATCACGCCGCTGGAGAGAATCCTTTTTACTAATCAAACCATCATTGGGACGTCGTCTTCATCGTCCGGACCGGGAGCTGGAAGAGCGGTCGATTGCGCTCTCTCGAAAGCCTCTCTTACTTTCTGCTCTATTTCCTTGGCATCTTCCAAGAGCTCCTGCACTGGTATCTCCATATCCATCAGATCACTCAATCCGTCAATGGCTATCAGCGCCGCTCTGGCATCTGGGTACATCGGGTTGCATTCTGCAAGGAGAGCAGTTATCTCAAGTCCCCTTCTTTCGCCTTCAGCAATCAGATAGCCGGTTATGCCAGAAACAATGCCATTCTGAATCCTATTTATGCCAGCACTGTCAAGGGCCTCACGACCTATTGGTTTGGAAGAGACTCCCCAAAGGTCACTATCCTCCTTAATTCCGAGATCGTTACTTATTACACCGTCGACTACGTAGAGCCTCTCGAAACCTCCTTTGGTGAACCATTCCAAAACAGTCTCACCGAAATAGGCGTCATTTTCTGGAGGAAACTGTATCTCGGAGGTGAATACTCCCAGTCCATCGCCCTGATATACTCTGACAGGATGTTTTGGTACTGAATCATGTATCAACGCTATTGCGGGAAATTTGGGGTGCATTACGGTCCCCATTGGAGACAGATCGAGTGATCTTATGAGGTGCGATGCTGCTATCACTCCTACGGAACCAACGGTCGAGAATCCGCATACGGCAATGCCCCCGAGTGTTGAAGGGTCAGCATCGGTATGCAAAACCAGAGGATAGGCACTGTTGGACTCTCCGGACACATATGCTCCTGTGGGCGGATGCATTTCAATATCTCGTTTCAACCATGAAGGTTCTATTGTTACTAACTTGTGTTACAGAATACGAAGAAAAAATAACTTCAAATAACCCCCTCATCAGGCACTTCTGTGGAAGTCCAAGACTCAGGCCCGATGGGACGCATTTTCATCAGGGTGGGATCAGAGGAAATCGATCTTACTGGTAGCGACGGCGAGATGATAACAAATCTGGGCAAAATACTCAAGACGGACACTTGGCAATCCTCCCTCTCAAAGATTAGGAAGGCAAGGGATACAGCAATAGAGGCTGCTACAAGATCGGCTCTAGATGCGAAAATACCGGAGAGGGGGTCCTCATTCGGGCATCTTCTCAGCTCATGCGGAATTCACAAGACGGGGGATGTCATACTTGCATGCATTCACTATCTTAGGTCGGTCGAAAGGGAGTCCAACACCCCTCCTCGGGAGATAAGGAGGCTGATATCTCAGACAGGAAGGTGGACGGAGGAAGAGGTAGAGAAGTGGAACCTCTCTTTGTACATCAATAGAATGATTGAGGGAGGGGCAACTGGGCGTGGTAAGGGGCCCCTTCTGACGTATCCCGCGAACTCTGAAGAGAAGAATAGATTCGTCATTTTGACCGATGCGGGGCTCGATTATCTCGAAGACCTGTCTATCGGTGAGTAACATGTCTGAAGAACCCAAAGACTGGTCATATACCTCTCACATAGGCGAAGACCTCAGGGGCGTGGACCTTTCGGGTGCTGATCTCAGGAGGGCTGTTTTTGATAGAGCTGATCTGGAAGGGGCTGATCTCTCTGGAGCAGACTTGAGGAGGGCGTCGTTCAAGGGTGCAAATCTAATGAAGGCCTCATTCGATAACGCAGATATGCGTGATGCGATTTTTCTGAAGGCAAAAATGAACCTATCTAATTTCCAAGGTACCAAGTTAGATGGAGCTGATCTTCGAGGCATAAGGGGGCGGTATGCAATTTGGAGGAATGCGAACTGGTGGGATGCTCGAATGAATGACGATCTAAGGAAGGTACTGACTAAGAAGTGGCCACGAGAAGACGAGTGACTAATTGACTAGCATTTTCTCGATGAGTGCCTTTCTCATCCAATCGGGCACTGGGATCTTTGACTTGATCTGGTCCATCTTGACACACACTGTGACTTGATCGGCTGACCAACACAGTACTTCCGACTGATTGCGAAATTCGTACTTCCATGTTATCGAGGACTCGCCGATATTGGTCACTGAAATCTCGCAATTGACCATATCTCCGTAACAAAGTGGGTGATGGAACTCCGCTACACTATGGACCAGAGGGAATCCGATTCCCTCATCACTTAGGATTTCATTATAGTGCCTCTTGCAGGAGTATTCCCAAGACTCCTCATAGAATCTATGTGCTAAATCCCAAAATCTAGGATAGTACATGATTTTAGCTAAATCGACCATTGGAAAGTCGACTCTCCTGGATGATGAGTAGGGCACGAAATGACGGTGTGGGATTTGACAAATGTATTTTACCGTGGATGGAGAGGGAATGTTGGAGGTTGAATATGACTGGAAAAATGACAAAAGTTGGTTTGGCGGCGAGCGCTGTTTCTATTGCTGCATCAATTTACATCTATTTCTCATACAACGGTGGCGATGAAATGCTGGGTATTTTCGTCGGGCTTTGGGCGCCAACACTGATATTGTATGCACAAGAGTTGGACAAATTGAGCGAGTGAGTGGCGGACCCACCGCGATTCGAACACGGGTTACAAGCTCCGCAAGCTCATGTGATATCCAGGCTACACTATGGGTCCAGCGTATTTTGGACCGGTGGCTTTGGTTTAACCCCGACGGTTTCCTACTACACATTTAGAGGCACTAAAGTCTTCCACCTTGGCTCTGCAAGCTTCTTGGCGTTTGGACCGTCCCTGACATTCTTTGTCTTGTTAGTCAGAACGCCGTGCATTCCCTCAACTGAAAATTTCACCCTCAGCTCTACCATCCGATCTCTTTCAGCTGTGATAATCTGCTCTTCATCTAGCTCAAATGAAGTCGAGGGGGTGTCAGCATTTCCATTGAACAGATTCATTGTAGACCCTTCTAGAGAAGCCCTAGGTGAAAAGTCATAGTCTTCTGGGTCGTTCATCCATACGCTCAAGTCGACCACAAGCCTCTCCCTAACGGATAGCTTGGTTATCTCCATCGACTTGACCATGACTTACCCAAGCGAGATTAGTTCAAAGCACTTCGCACGGGACAAGTAGTGTCAGGGTCCTACTTCACTTATCCTTAACACCATGACAATCACTGTGACGGACAGTTCCCAATCATTACCCTGATCAGGATCTATGCCGTCTACCGGGGTATCTGGATCACATTGGTCAGCAGTAATGGTCCAAGTCCATTCTCCTTGGCCGAATCTCTCTCCTGCCTGGTTAAGGAGGAGGGTTTCTAGGGCTTCTTTGGAGTCGGCAGAAAGTGTGTAACCGCTTTCTGGATATGAATTCAAATCACCTCTATCGATAGAAGCACTCGTATTCTCCGTGATATTATCTTGGGATGTTGAAGAGAAGGTACTCCAGCCGGTCTCCATATCCAAGGAGAGAGTAAAGTTATCCTCAGGAAGCAACAGTGGGATTAGCTCTCGGGAAAGGGTAAGTGTAGAGTTCAGTTGGATGGCTCTCCCTCCCTCGCTAGGTGTGTGTTCAATTGTCATTGACTCCCCCTGCTCCAGATAACCATTCCAATTAGCCTCAACTATCTTCTCCTCCCAGACGATATTGAAGATTCTAGATACTACTACGAGATTCCAATTAGCAGTAGATACTGCTCCTTTGTCATCGACCACTGTTACTGAACCTGATCTGTTTCCTGCTTGATCTATCCTTAGATCTGCTATGAGTTCCGTTGAATCCGCATCGTTAGCCGGATCTCCATCGTTGTTTGAGTCTGAGAATATATTGAAATCCCAAATTACTGCTATCCCAGCACCTTCCGGATCGAATGATTCACTAGCATCCATAGTAGCTGTTTCCCCAGATTTGATGTAGGTTGGCATATCAAGGACAATGGTCGGCGGTGCATTAACAAAAATCGAAATAGACGCCCTGTCTGCTTCACCTTCATCATTAAGAACGGTCACTTCGACTTCATGGAATCCAGGATTGAGGAATGTATGGCTAGTGATTCCTTGTCTCGTTGTCTTCGAGTTACCATCTCCGAAATTCCAAACGAACTCGTCTATGATTGTCGGACTGGGTGTTGATGAATCTCTGGCATCAAAGTTTACTGTCTCTCCCAAATTTATCTCAGTCCTATCTGCAGATAAATCTGCATTGGGAACATTGCTCCCTAGTCCGGTGCACCCGGACACAGTAACCAAAAGTAGAGACATAACAACTAGTGATACAGTAAGCCTCTGATCACTTGCCATGGTGCCCATGTATCGTTTCACAATATATGGATGTTGGAATCAACAAGTTAGTTTTGTTGATTGGTATAGTTCATTGGCGACGCCGTATTGGAAGAGGTGTGTCCGCGGTATTGGAAGGTATGAAGGTGGTAGGTCTCGACTTAGAGACTACGGGATTTGACTCCAGATCTGAGAGAATCGTTGAGTACGCCCTGGTGGGTAGCGATTCAGATGGGAGTCATATCAGGTTATGTTCTCTGGTTGATCCAGAACGGAGGATTCCATCTGACTCTACAGCCATTCATGGAATAACCAATGAGGATGTTAGAGGGGCTGGCACGTTCTCTGAACATATGGATAAGTTCTCAGAAATTATGGAGGGTTCCATAGTCGTCGGTCACAACGTTATGGGTTTTGATTGGGGGTTCGTGCATATGGAATACCTTAGAGCGGGTTCAGAAACGCCAAAGGTGCGCGGTTTTATTGACACCTTGAAGCTTGCGAGAAAACTACGTATTCCTGGGAGGCATAGGTTGGGAGACTTGTGCGATAGATACTCTATCGATTTAGAGCGGGCTCACAGGGCGGATGCAGACGCTAGTGCCTCTCTGATACTACTGTGGAAGTTTATGAAGGAATATCCTGAGAGTTTTCGTGTGCCACTCGAGGATATCTTAGAGACACTAGATTAGGGATTTATTGATTGGAGACCAAGGGAGTACTTCTGACCAGTCTCCGAGGTGCATTACCTTGCCATCGGCTTTGGCACTTCCCAAGAAGACAGGTCCCTGGTATCCAGAGTCTAATAGTTGCCTCATCTGGGATAAGGCCTGATCCCTAAGAATTGCTCCGAATTTATTCTCTGAGCGTCCTACCTCACCTTCATCCCCGACTGGGGGGGCTCTCTCGAATAGAGTGGCTCCGGAATCACTGTCGAAACGAATGATATTGACCACCTCATCCCTGAACACATTGCCTGGAGGCAGTATCCCATCTCTTCTCGCGGCCCACCAAGTTGGACACCACGCCTTCCATTCGCAGAAGCCGCAAGCTGTTGAGTTGGGAGTTCCTTCGAATGGTGTGTCGCTATGTCTCATGCCCTCCCACGCCTTGAATGCATCTTCCATAACAGATGGTCCTTCGGCCCTATGAATACTCTGATTTGCAGAATACCAACCCTCTGCGTGGAGTGGTGGGTGGTCTGGATTATTCTCTATTAGGAGGTCTCTGTAGAATCTCAACTGTCTGCTTACCTTCTCGTTCAGATTTACTGTCGGAGGCCTGCCGGTCTTCAAATCGGCCACTATCCAGCCCTTTGATTTGCCGTTCTCATCTATGTCTGCTACCAGTAAATCCAGTCTCCCCATTAATCTGCCGCATTCGGAAACTAGGGTTCCCTCATTTGCCAGTACTATCGACTGAACTTGTGCCCACATCCCTATTGTTACTTCAGAGAGGCTAATCTTCTCCAAGCCGGATTTAACGAATAGTATGTTCAGTGCGCCCACCAATCCATCGTGTGCCTTTGTTATCATCTCGTCCTTCCATCTGGGATGTCTGGGGGTTTCGAGAAAAATCTCCTTCTCAATCTGCCAGTGTCTGTCAAGAATGGCTTTTGCTGTCGGGGGAAGCCAACCCATTTCTTCCGGTTCTCTGTCGTTAATATCCAGATTGCAGAGGTCCTCTACAGAATTGTGTACAGCCGTACCTAATGATGCAGGCATGCTCGCCTTTCGGGGAAGTTTCTGTCTGGAAAGCCAATATTTTCTGGGGCAGTCCTCGTATCTGCTCCATGATGATGGAGACAATTGATGTGCAACAAATCCATCTTCCATAGGCTCGCCTCGTTCCCCGTTGGTACGCCGTACAGGCTAACTGTTAGAAGCACTTGCGTTCATCGGGAACCATGAGTGAGAGGCCCGTGATAGATGTGGAGGATAGTTCGGAGTTCGGAGATTCATTAGTTATCAGCTGTTTTCCATCCGAGGGTTTCGTGAGTAGCATAGTAGCCCACTTCTTAGTAGACAGGCTGGGATTGGAGCTTGTGGGAGGAATTAGACACTCCCGATTACCTCCCGTCTGTCTTGTTCAAGATGGTAGTCCCCTTCCACCAATAAGGCTGTACAGCGGGGTTCCGATATGTAATGTGGAGAAGTGCGACAAGGTAGTTCTAATTGCCTCTGAGATTCAAATTCCCCCAGATTTGAAGCTTCCAATAGCCAGTGAAGTCCTTGATTGGATGGATCGAAAGGAAGCTGGGATGGCGATAATGATAGACTCATATGCTCATGGTGAGGGGCAAAAACACTCTATCTTCGACGAGGACAAGAGTCCTGATACAGTAGTAGGAATAGGTTCCACTGAGAAATCCAGGGAGATCTTGGAGGGAATTGGCGCGAATCTGTTGAAGCAGGGCGTTGTCGGCGGTATGACAGGAGTAATGCTAGGGGAGAGTAGGAGAAGGAAGGTAGACTCCCTGGCAATTATTGCTGAGTCTGGCGGAGAGTTTAGTGGCGGGGGCATCCCAGATGCTAGGGCAGCAGCTCGAATCATTGAGTGTCTTGACGGTTTACTGCCAGCTGTTAAGCTGGACCCCGAGCCCCTGTTGGAGGAGGCAAAGAGAATTGAAGGACAAATAAGGGAAATGATGGCCATGCATCTAAATTCAGAGCAGGATGTAGTAAGTGCCCCTAGTACAATGTACGGTTAGTCAAAACTCTCCTAGAGTTGACTGTCTCTCAACTGGGACTTCGCCAAGAATTCTTCCTCCAATCAATTCATTCAGCTCCGACTCATCCAGTACCTTTACTTTCAAGGCCCTGGCTTTTTCTAGTTTGGAGCCAGCAGACTCCCCAGCTACTAAGTAATCTAGATTAGCTGAGACAGAGGATACAACCTTTCCTCCCTCTGATTTTATCGAAAGGGCGATTTCCTTTCTTGGCCTACTCAGTGTTCCGGTAATACAGAGGGTTTTACCAGACAAAATTCCTTGCTTGTTTACCCTCTCACTCTCAGTAATTTCAATTTGTGCATGCAAATCCAGTATTGATTCCCTTCTGCTTGAGATACCGTCCAAGAGTAGACCAGCCACAACGTCACCTATCCTGTCTATCTTGACTAGTCGCTCGATTGCTTCTTCTCTATTCAACGACATTTGAATTAATTCATCTAACGAATTTACTTCCGAGCATACAAGTGTGGCGATCTCGGGCCCAATCCTCGGAAGTCCGAGTGCAGAAATGAATGTGACCAATGTCATTGACTTGCTGTTCTCTAACTCATCGAGTATGTTGTTTGCTGATTTTTCTGCCATTCTTTCTAATGAAAGAAGTTCTGTCTTCCTGTCTTTCAGCCTGTACAGGTCGGCAATATCAGAGACTAGTCCTGAGGAGCAGAGCTGTTCTGCTAATTTCTCTCCGATTCCATCCATTTCCAGTTTTCTACACCAGTAAAGTATTCTTCTTTCCAATCTGGCCGGGCAATGAATATTGTTACACTTGATGAATGCGCCTTCCTGGACAAGTGAAAAATCGCATCTAGGGCATTCTGTTGGAGCGACTATTTTGGCTGGGTCGGGAAGATTATGAATAAATCTTGAGCCATCGGAGTGAGCCCTTCCTTGGAGATCTTGTTCCGTGGCTCTCCCTAGAACCTCAATTATCTTGGGAATCACATCGCCCCTTCGAACAATTCTCACTCTGTCTCCTATCATCATTCCCAATCTCTCAACCTCGCCCTTGTTGTGTAGCGTAGTATTCTCGACCGTTACCCCTGAAACGACAACAGGGGCCACGCGAGAAACTGGTGTGACGTTTCCAGTCCTTCCTGTCTGCCATTCCACATCCAAAAGGACTGTGATCGCCTCCTGTGGAGGGAATTTCCATGCCAGTGCCCATCTTGGATGGTGAGCTGTCATCCCCAATAGTTCCCGCTTGTCTAGTCGGTCTAGCTTGATCACCACACCATCTAACTCCCACGGTGAAGAGTCCCGGCTATCTGTCCACCTTCTCGCTACTCGCATCAACTTATCCGATGTGTCCTGATCATCCATTCCTGAGATAACTTCATTTCCAGCAACTTCGATTCCGATAGAAGAAAGCCATGAGATTACCTCAGAATCATACACAAATGAAGGGGGCGCGGGACTATCTGGATGCCTCATAGTTTCCGATGGAAATTCTAGCCCATAAGCAAGGAAGGACAGGTCCTCCGCACGTCCCTTTCCTGCATCAAAGGTTTTCTGCCTCAGAGAGCCGGCGGCCAAATTTCTCGGATTGGGGGCGATTTTTGAGTATTTTTCTTCGAATATAGACAGGGGCATAACAACCTCGCCCCTGATATGACAGTCGCCTTCCCAGGATATTGACTCTGGAATATTTGGAATTCTTCTGACATTTGCAGTGACGTCTTCGCCTCTAGTTCCGTTACCCCTAGTCGCTGCTCTGACTAGTCTTCCTCTCCTGTACTCAAGAGATAGTGCGGATCCGTCTAGCTTAGGCTGACAGACGAATCTCCTCCCGCTTACTGTGGTCTGGGATACGAAGTGAAAGACTTCCTCCTCTTTGTTGGCCTTATCCAAGCTCCTCATCGGGAACTGGTGTTCTACCTTTACCGAGCCAGGTGGAGGGTCTGAACCGACTCTGGAAAGTTGGGGGTGGTCCGGCTCAAGATCAACTAACTGATCCCTCAATTTATCAAACTCTGAATCTGTTATCTCGGAGGATGCCTCGTTATAGTACAAGTTTGAATGGTATGCAAGAAGCTCCGCGAGTTGGTTTATTTTGAGGATTCTATCCCTCTCATCACCGGCGCCATCTGCCATGGTCAACGAGGTGGGGGGAGTGCCTTCAACCTACTCTCTGTCTTTGAGAAACATGGAATGATTGGGCAATTACCGTTGTGGTGGGCCTGCCAGGATTTGAACCTGGGTCGCGCGACCCCCAGCCGCGAAGTATAGGCCAAGCTAACCTACAGGCCCCT
>DAVY01000004.1:15830-30092 GCA_002505775.1 Euryarchaeota archaeon UBA130
CTCTCTAGGTACACTGAAGGGGGCAACCTCATCGATAAGCTCCACATGTGAGAGGAACATTCTCCTGCAGCAGTACCTTTCGAGGCCTGCATCGTCCATGGCCTTGTGGGAATCTTCCCCTGATTCTACGGCCTTTCTATAATCTGCATATGCGTGTGCAATAACCTTGCCACAGCTCCAACATCTAACTGGAATTATCATTCATTCACCTACCTGTAAGACTTCTGCCATTTCTTCCTAGCACCGCGTCCCATTTGGTGTTTGGGTTCCTTTCGCCTAGGATCGTTAACTAGAAGGCTTCTATCAAATCTAAGGTACTCATCCCTGAGCTCCTCGTCATCTCCCTCAGCTCCACCGTTCCATTTTACCAGCCCTCTTGCGATCGCGGTACGAATGGCATCAACCTGTCCCATCTGGCCGCCACCAACGACATCCACATGGACATCCACGTCTCCCAGTCTATTCATCGCTTCTGCTATCTGAACTGGTTCTAGCGCCTTTCTCTGAGCTAGGCTAGGTCCCATTATGTGTATTGGCTCACCATTAACCCTTACTCTTCCCTTTCCCTTGCGGACAGTGGCCCTAGCGACTGCAGTCTTTCTCTTGCCACTGGTATTGACTGAAATTTTCTTGCTCTTTTTCCTAGCCATATTATTCAGCACTCCATCTTGTAGAATCTACTCCTAATGCCTCGCTGATATCCCCCAGCCTGACAAACTTGAGTGGTAGTGGCTTCTCAATAGCCGTAACATCTCCCCACTGATGGCCATCGGGTAATTCATCTCCACTGAGATTCGAAGGGGTCCCAATCATGACCCTTAGATCTCTTAACGAGTTTCTTCCACTGCTATTCTTCTGGTAAGGTAGCATTCCCCTGACGGTTCTCTTGAAGATTTGATCTGGCATTCTTGGGAAGAATGGCCCCTTTCGAGCATGGTTAAGTTCGTATTTCGACCTGTATTTCCCGAATACTCTCTTCTTAGGGCCTGAGACTATGGCCCTTTCTGCATTGACTATAATCACTCTCTGCTGGGTTCCCGCCTTTCTAGCTGTGAGCATCTGGGATGCAACATGACTTGCTAGTCTTCCGAGGATTTTGTCACTGGCATCGTATACTAGAGTTTGCTGATCATCCAAGTATCCTCACCCCCTTCCCATCGGGATTTTCCTTCATCAGCTCCCTGATGGTAAGTACGCGTCCACCCGCGCCTTCGATCTTGGTCCTAGCTCCGGCACTGACACTGTATGCGGCGACGCTGTGCTGACCTTCGATATCTCCACTGCCTAGTAGCTTTCCTGGAACGAGTACCATGTCATCGTTCGAAGCATACCTTGACAATCGGCTTAGGTTGGGTTCAGCCCAGTTACTTCGGCTTGACTCAAGCCTTAGTGCTACGTCTCGCCACAGTGCCGAGCCAGTGGACCTGCTTTGCTCCTTCAAATCGCCGATTAAGGCGATAAGGGACTGGTTGGTCTTTCTGCTCTTCTTACTCATATGACTCCCTCGACGTTTCTTGGGTAGGCGGGCCACCTGAGGCCGTGTTATGAATGCTACGGGCTCGTTGAAAGGCCTGATTGCCACTCAATGGGCCGTTCCGTAATCAAATTCTGAATCCAGAATCTGCATCATTCTCGTCGACACCAGCAAGTCTTACTTGGCCGTCGGAATCGATGAATTCTCCTGCCCTGGTGACCGTATCGTACATTGAAGACTCATTGTCTATGGTCCTCACAAGGACACTGTCCCCTAGTGAGACTGTCATGTGGTTGATGATGGCCTGCAGTGTGGAGATAGCGCGATCTCTCTGTTCTGCACCGATCTCGTGGTTAGAATACCTAGCCTCCTCGAAAATCGCAAAGAACTCGTCCAAGTCCTCCGGTGGGGCTATTCCGCCCAGCATAGAGTTCAATGCATCCTCGAACTCCCTCGTCGTCTCGTATACCTTCTTCATCGCTCCTCTCTTCCTGAAGAATCTGACTAGATCCTTGTAGCAGTTGAAAATTGTCTGGATGAAGTCGTTGGAAGCCTTGAGTGACATCAGTGAGTCAGTTAAGATTCCTCGAATTATCTCTATTCTCCTTCTCTCAGCGTAATTCCTGTACATTATGGCTCCGATTAGCAATGCGAATGACAGAGCTATCAAGAGAACGACAGTGACTTGTGCAGTCAAGAAGCTGGCTTGTCCCTCTGGCTGAGTCGTGTCCATTCTGATCAATGGGGTATTTTCCAAGTCCTCCCCTTGGTAGAACGAAGATTCCTGGAAGTGCACCGTCACTCTCCACTGACCGTCGACGGCACATGGCCATGGATTACCAAACGTGTCTAACTGGCCACATTCCCCTGAGAACGGTACGTCCTCACCAAGATAGGTGAAGTTGAATTCAGCCTCCCCCTGCTCATTAGTTACATCGTACTGAGGGGGAATGTTGATCCATCCAGTGCCATTCCAGTACTGAATCTTGAATATCACAGTCTCACCTGCAACGGCAACATCTAGCCTATCCCTCAAGATGGCGACCGAGCCTGTAATATCATCTCCGGGCTTGTATCCGATAGGATCGGCCCATTGCTCCTTGAGAAGTATATCCACTCTGCTTCTGACAAGGACCTCTATATCCATGAATGAGCTGTTTACCACCGGTGTGGTTTCGGCTCTGCACCCTCCTGGAAGCTCTCTGTCGGGCTCATAAGCCACCCTGAGAGTTCGGAATCCCTCTAAGGATTCTCCATCCGGTTCTATGCCTCTTCTACTTGGATTATCTTCCGGATCACCGGAGAACCACTTGACTGTACCTGTTCCATCCTCGGTGATCATAGTACCTATTGGCCTGGTATTTGTCTCAGGGTTGATGTATAGGTTCAGGCATTTGCCTCCTATTGGGTTTCCGTTCACTTGTGTGAGTAGAGCCTCTACATGGAACGATTCCTTCAGGTATACAACTGGGAATTCAGATCCATTCTGGAAAGTGTAGGTATCTACATCTGAACGGAATGGCCCAACTTCCATAATCTGCATTGTGGAGTTAGAGAATACTGGGAATATTCTAGTGGAGGATGAGTTGCTGTACCTATATCTGTCATTATTCTCATAGGAGTTGAACTGGATATTCACTCTGGCTTGGCCTGCCGTAACACCAGAAAGGGGGCAGACTATCTCAAAGAATCCATCAGCATCCGTTGTTCCGGGGAGGCAGGAAATAACTCCAAGAGAGGAGTCTATCATCTCGTAAGTTATTCTAATTGCCCGATTAGAGAGGTTAGATCCGAGCTCATCCGTCAACTGACCGGTGACGATCATCGGCTTCTCTATTGCCTGTCCCGTGTTTGGATCAATTTCCGAGGTATACACTATCTGGTCGTCCACAGATAGCTGTGTCCTTCCGATGAGGCTGAATCCATCGACTTGGAACTGCATAACCTTCCTGTAGTGGTCGCTGTTAACGATCAAGGCACAAGGATCCCATGCCCCAGATGTGCTGAGAGCGTCCGCTTCCAGGGGCCCACATCCCTCATGAGGTAGATTCTCTTGGAATCTGAGAATAACGTTGACTGGTCCAAACCCATCTGGGAGGAAAGAGTTAGGGTCGTCTTTCAACAGTTGAGGGTTCAAGAGAAGCTGATGGTAGATTGATCCAGCGTTGGGGCATAAAGTCTCAATAATCTGCCTGTGCGTCCTGTCTTCGAAATCTGTACCCTCCATGATTAGAAGCACCTCCCCTCCATTCTCGAGACACCCGTCCAGGGCCTCTCCGAGATCTTTCTCGACAGCAGTCCGGTTATCATCAGTTACCTGCCCTGAGAACTCCCAAATATCTCCTGCTTGGAGGAGATTTGGCGTTGTACTTTGAATGCTCAAGTATGTTCTGGAGACCACCCATAGACTGGTCATTGCGGAGCTCCCTTGTCTAAACGGATCTCCTGGATAGGTTACACCAAGTGTGAAATTACCGAGTTCATGGAATTCGTCAATTGTCAGGTTGATCTTCAAAACTCCATTGTTATCTGTGATAGCCACTCCAGCTGAATTGTCCGCTGACCAAGTGTAATTCACGGGAGCGTCACGTACAGGTTGGAAAGCATTGTCAATCAATCTGGCTTCTAGTGTTACATTTTGTCCCCTGTATAGTCTGGGTATTGAGCTGAATTGAAAGTCAGTGGTCCCTATGACTGACACATTGACATAGGCTCCTGTCGGAGCTAAAACAGATGTTTGATTTCCTGTAAAGTAGAAGTTTGAATTCGTGAAATCCGCTCTTATGCCAAATACTCCTGCTGAGTACTGTGAATACCATGTCCAGTTGTAATCAAACTGTGCGACCCCATCCACCATACTGGGTACCCTTGCAAATCCAGTTTCTGTGGAGCCTGCAAATACACCATTTCCATCAACGTCGACCTGAAGGGCCATAGGATCGTGTGGCCATGGGACCATCGTTCGATTCCAGACGGAGCCCACAACCCTGAGTGTCTCGCCGGTAAACATCTCTGGAACTATCTCACACCTGACATCGCTATCTGGATCTAAAGGATCAACGGGACCGCATGGAGGGACGTTGAAGTCACCTCCGTTCTGCATGGCAATGAACCAGTGAGTGCCGTTAGACGAAAGGAATGGTCTCAATCTGGAGGCCTCACCAGCAAGTGATTGGGGGTTTCCGTCCCAGAGAATTGGGTATGGTTTACCCAAGCTTGCATCCTGGTAGTCAATATTTGCGTTCACTAGCGAAGGGGAGTGGAATAGTGCTCTCCAAGCCCCGAAGCTTGAGCCTGTGAACTGAGTAGCGTCCCAGAAGTATACTGGTCTTATCGAGGGGGTAATTATGTCAGCTTCAACATACATCCTGTGCATTGATCTAATATTGAACGAGTCGGATTCATCCCCCTCTAGGTATGGCCACGGACTCTCTGAACCTAGGTCTGGCCTTGAGTAAGCAGTAAATGTGTAATCGCCTATAGGCAGACTGGTTGAGGTGTAGTTATACCTTCCAATCACATTGTGAGACTTTGAGAAGTCGTCCCAGACTATTTCCTCATAGCCACCTGGAATAGCTCCAGGTCCGTTATCCATTGTAGAGTTCCACTGCACCTGCTTCCAAATTCCCTGACTACCAGAGGACTGGACAAATGTCAATGAGACCCATCCACCTGAGTCAGCTCTGTATCCATATCCATAACCATCGAAGACGGTTGGATTGCTAGTATTGCCAAATGGCCCTCCAGAGACATTGAAAGAGACGGGGGCGTAAGGAAGTCTATTGTCGAAAATCCCTCTGTCCCAGTCTGCAGAATAGTGTACCTTAAAGTCGACAAACAGTGGTTGCTCATCACTTCTGAAATATGTCCAAGCAACGTAATCCACGGTAGTATTGGCCCTTACCTCAACCGGAATCGGCTCAGTAGAGGCGCCATCGTGTACGAACATCTCTGTCACTTCGGCGAATATATTGTAAGTTGTGGATGGACCAACCTCTAGGTCCTCTGGGAAGAGATACTGGCCTACTTCGAATTCCCCGAATTCATCAGTAAGTACGTCTATTGTCTCCAGTGCAATGGTCCCATTATTGGCCCATTCAATTATGACCTGTACAGGAATATTTGGCGCTCTGGTAAATACCCCCTGATCCGGGTCTAGCCAGTCCACGCTCCCATTGAACTTAGCAGGGAAGAAAGCGTCTAGCCAGAGAACCGGCTCGGTGAAAAGTGTGATTCTAGTTGGTATCTTGTCGTCCTCATCGGGTATTCCGTCGTTGTCCTGATCCCAATCTGAGCTTCCATTCCAGTTTTCCTCGAGATGGTCCCAGTCAACGTCAGTCCTATTGTCTGCGTCATCGTCATTGTCAATCGCGTCAGGCCCTGTACTAGGGTCCGTTGGGTTGGCGATTCCGGAGCCGTTTCCAAAGTCATCGTGGTCCCATGGATTGGTGGATTCCGAACCGAACCTAGTTGGCCAAAGCATTACTTCGTCCTCATCCTTCATTCCATCTGCGTCGTCATCGTCATCGATATCGTCTCTGATACCATCGTTATCATGGTCCCAGGGGGTTATGAAGGGGGTCGCTCCGGATTGCTCGATCACATTGACTAATCCGTCTCCGTCCCAATCATTGTCGGCCCAATTTGGAGTCCCGTCGTTATCATGGTCCCACGGACTCTGCTCTTCTCCAGTGAAGCATCCCTCTAGGGTCTCCTGTATCGAATCAGGGACTCCGTTGTTATCGTCATCGGGGTCCTCACCATCAGGAACTCCATCGTTGTCATTGTCCACGTCATAGTACTTTGGAGCCAACAACCCCTGTCCCAACAGTCCCTTATCCCATACCGCTTGATACCATCCATCATCATCGGGATCAGTGTCTGTTCCATCATCATCGTTGTCCTCACAGTTTGTACCAGTGAAGAAGGAGCCCGGTGGTTCGGTGTTAGAGTCGTCATCGAGATCGTCGTTCGAGTCGACCTCCATGTAATCCCAGATACCATCATTATCATCATCGATATCCCAGTGATCATAAATTCCGTCGAAGTCATCATCTAAATCTGCAGTATCATTGAACATGCATTGGGGCTCCATATTTCCTGCAACGGGCGCACCGCAGTCATCATCTGGGTCGACGTCATTGTTGAGTAGATCGGCTACCTCGTCGGGAAACATGTTCGCGTTCGAGTCGGCCCCCCATTGGAATAGCCCCCTGTTAACACCTACGAACGCGATCCAGAGATCCCTATTATCCATGATGTCGACATAGGATACTGCTGAGCTGGGGCCTACGTCCTGATTTCCATTGAAGTCGAACCAGAAGCAATTCTTGTTACAGGTCCATTGGCCGTTAGAGTTACTGCCGTTGTAAGACCCTTGGTCCCATTGTGGGTCAGGCCTAGTGCTGTATGGGTTTGTGTAGATGGTACCCTGAACTTGAGTGGCCCTGAGAACCGGCCAACCAAAGAGCCACGCCAGCTCAACACCACAAGCAATGGGTTGGAATGCTATCTGGAAGAACATATAGAACAGAGACAGATCACACTCGCCATCATTGAGCGAGCCTCCGAACGCTGGATCGTTAACATCCAATCTACCGTCGGATCCCTCGTCCTGATCCCACCAGTCAGGCATACCATCTGCGTCCATGTCAACATCTATCCCGTTAATCAGTGAGTCTCCATCCATGTCTATATCGAAGAAATTGTTACCATTCCAAGGGCTCCATTTCATCATTACGTGCCAATACATCTCTGGTACAACCCCATTGGAGTCCATAGTGCTTAAGCCCGTCACAGGGTCAACACTCTCCTGATATCCGTTGTAGGGGAGTATGAAGTGATGGTCATCGGCGAAGAACGGGCTGAAATGCCAGAACTGATCCCACCTCAGTGGTTGTAGCATTGTGTATGTTGTTCCGTCATCACTACCATCAATCAGTTCGCCGTCTTGATGCGAGTAAGAATTGTCGAACTGGTCAGTGGAGTCGCTGTCCACGACACCACAGTTCCCGTCATCAGGATCATAGAGGTCCGAGATTCCATCGTTGTCATCGTCCCAGTCCAAATCATTAGAGAGTCCGTCGCCGTCAATGTCTGTGTCTATGTCATTGGCACCATCATCTCTGAACATTGAGCCATTTAGATTGTGCAAATCTGCATCATCGTCCAGGTCGCAGTTCGGATCTATGTCTAGCCAGTCAAGAACTCCATCGTTATCGTCATCAACGTCCTCCCAGTTGTTGAATCCATCACCATCCCAGTCATTATTTCCGGTGTAGGACTTTCTCTCTGTAGTACACCTTGGGTCGGGGTTTACCGGGTTAGGATTGTCTATGCTTGGGCAGTCCCAAGATAGTACGTCATCCTCTGTGGCATTCATGAATGGGTCCAGTTCGTTTACTATGCCATCGTTATCAAGGTCGTATGGTAGGTCATTAGGATCGTTACCGGGGTTTCCAAGAAGATTATCAGCGGGGAACGCCCCTCCTACATCCGTGTCCTTCCAATCCCAAACTAGATCATAGTCAGAGTCTATTGGCCTGTAGATATCATCATCCAAGTCTCTGTCATAGTCCAGCTCGCAATCTATCCCCGGGACTCCGATTGGCTGGGAATTGGGAAGATCTCCATTCCCGTCTGAATTGGTATCTACTTGCATACAGGAGTCGGGGATTCCATCGTTATCATCGTCTACATCCCACATGTCCAACAGTCCGTCGTTATCGTCATCGTTGTCGGCAGAGTCCGGGGTCCCATCGTTGTCATTATCGGGATCGACGAAATTTGGAATTCCATCGCCATCGAGATCCCCATCCACCACCTGAGTAAATGCCTGGGCACGGGGATGCCATATTGTCCTCTCCTTTGTCACGAAATTGAACTTGTCTGTTCCGTAGATGTCCTCGTTGAGATTAAATGCGTCGGGTAGAGTCTGGCTTGTTTCTGGACCTGCGGTCACACGTCCCTCGTAGTTTGGATCGCTGTTCGATGGATCTGAGTAAACCCAAGATCCTTGAGTGGAAAAGGTGAATGTAAATGTGCCACCTGGACTGATTTCGCCACTGTCGAAAGTTCCGTCGCTAGCTGTTACGTTGTGTGGTTGTGAGTCGTCATTTGTCCAAGTTACTGTATCGCCTTCTTCGATTGTTATTCTATCTGGATTGAGGCCACTCTCCCCGATAGAAACTGAAATCAGCTCTGTGGCCCCCCACTCTGAGGCAGTATCCCAGAGTGAGGAGGTGGTGGTGATGTTGGTGGTAATCGTTGAGTCCCAAGGGTGGGAATCCCAGAGGTCTTCTACACCATCACTGTCGTCGTCCGCATCGAAGTAGTCCTGAACGCCATCCGAATCGAAGTCGCAAGGCCAAACGAATTGATCTATCCTGCCGTCATTGTCGTCATCCTCATCATAGGAGTCTGGTCCAGAACCGTCGTTGTCATCATCGGTCACGCCATCATTGTCATGATCTAGCGGATTTTGATCTACCCTGTAACCCACACCGACAGGAGTTCCTGTCCATGGGTGAACAGTGGTAGGTTCCACATATCTGTCCATGGACACGTTTCTTGGATCCGCTCCTTGGTCGTAGTCTATCGGGCCTTCTAGGATACCGTCGTTGTCGTCGTCCCAATCGAATTCGTCTAATATACCATCATTGTCGTGGTCGTATGGGTGAGTGCCGTAGCAACCATCAAACATCTCAATTAGGTCGTTGATTCCATCATTGTCGTCGTCCAGATCGCTTAGGTCTCCAATTCCGTCATTATCGTGGTCTTCAGCATCTGTCTCCTCCAAAAAGAAGGAGTACCCGGGCTGTCTAATGAGAGCTGAAGGGTCAGCGACCTTCCCATAATAGGACAGGGGGTCGTGATATGACGGGTCATTGAATGCGGGATGATTGAAAGAATCAATGGGGGACTGTGGACCTTGACTCGCATCGGACTGTGGCCACTCTGCCTGTCCTCCCTGCTGATACGTTCCACTATCGGAGGGTTCTGTCAATGAGGAAGTATGCTTCTCATTGTGCTTCTCGTCATATGTTTCGAAATCCTGAAAGGAATACATCTGAGTACTAAATAACATAATTCCAACCATAAAGACAGAAATGAGGGCTTTGCGACTGCTGTCACCTGAATTCCAAATTGCTTTCTCTCCTAACACGTTACCACCCGGTAGCATAGTTAGATGCTGTCTGACTTATGAACGGATACCCCTGATTAGTGAAATTAGTATCAATGGGGCCTCTGAGTATCACTCAAGAGAACCTTGTATTGAAATCTATCATTGTGGTCGGAGGGTCATGTCGAAGTTACGGTGGATGCTTACCTCGAAGATACACAGAGCTACAGTCACTGGTGCTGACCTGGACTATGTCGGGTCAATCACGATAGACGGGGACTTGATGGATGCAGCCGGACTGATAGAGTGGGAGGGGGTCCACGTTCTTGACATAACAAATGGAAATCGTCTGGAGACATACGTAATTGAGGGGGACAGGGGGTCGGGTGAAATATGCATTAATGGCGCTGCTGCGCATCTAATTAATCCCGGCGACTTAGTTATTATACTCGCATATTCCGGCATCGAGGAAAATATGATTCAGGGTCATCTTCCAACCGTGGTTCATGTAGATGAAAACAATCAACAAGTTCACGATCTGTGATATTGTGTTCCCTTGTTAATCTCGGATGCTCTGTAGAGTTGCTCCAACAGAATGGCTGTGGCCATTTCATGGGTCAGAGTCATCCTTGAAATTGAAATCTTCTTGTTTTTAATTTTCATTTCATCACTGAATCCGTCTGCTGGACCTACCGCAAAAATCGTATTTCTGCCCGACAATGAGGTCTCTGAAATTATTTCGGCGAGTTCAACGCTGGTTACCATGGTCCCCGACTCATCAAGAAGAATGATGTTGGCTCCTCCAGACTCGATTTTTGCCTCGTAATCGGGAGGGCTTGTCTTATCTTTGTGAACTATCAATTCCATTCCGGCAGATGCGTTTCTACCTGCATAGTCATCAATTATGATTCGTGTTCCCCTACCCTTGGGCTTCCCGTGGATGTGCACCAATACCCGGCCCATGGCCAAAGGGGGGGAGAAGTAGGACTTTTGTCCTTCGGAACGATGAATAGAGGATACCCTTTGGTTTGACTGAGAACCATGAGATGGTGGCCCTTCGGAAAGCGGCGTCATAAGGAGGTTAGTGACTCCCCACACATCAAGGGAGCGCGCATGTGGCTCCAAGATCTTAGGGAGATTTGTGAGAGAAACTATGAGAATCCTTCAGCCGGACAGTCTTTGGTTCGTGAGATCCAGGTTGAGTGGACCGATGCCAACAGAAGGGGGGATCTAGATGACTCACTCAAGCAGGGTTTGGATAGGAGAGCTTTCAGACTACTAAGAGCCGATGCCGAAGAGTGGCTTGGATGGCTTGATAATGAGGAGTTTTGGAAACCGGGCTGGAAAGGTGGATTCGATAATTAGGGATTTTTATGTGGTTTTGGATACTGATATTTGCCATCGTGGGTATTGCCTGTATGTGGTACAGCAGGCATCAACCATTTCCAGAGATTAGTGGGCGTTTTTCTGCTCTTCTTTTCAGTATTTCTTTGCTGTTATGGCTATCTAGTACCGCTCCAAGAGAAACCTCAGAAGAGGTTCCGGCGATTATAGCTTCTTTGATAGGCGGGCTGGGTGTCGTTTTCGGAGTTAGGCATATGACCATCACACACCACGACGTGGTCGTTGCCCCGTTCGGCGGAATACTGCTTTGCATAGGATCCATTAGCCTTCTTTCTGGGAGATGGGGGGAATATGATCAAACCGAGCAAATAGTGTCCTTCGCTCTAGCCTCAATTTTGGTTATGTTAGAGGTCTATCTCTGCTTTAGGGGACTGGTGATCGGTATACAAGGGATCTCTTGGTCTAAGTCCGGCTTAAGACAGGTTAGGAGGGGGCTGTTGGTGGGTCCTAGGGGTGCAGTGTCTCATTTTGAGAAGTCTTGGCATTCCGAAGATCAATGGCTAACGGCAATGAGCCATGCGGCATTGATGATGATCCACCAGCACATTGGAAATACAGACGAGCAGGAATATCACCGAATAGAGCTTGAAAAGTTGGGAGGGTTGGATGCCGTTGACAGTGCTTGGATAGAAGCTATAGATTCAGAGCTCCACCAATTGAATACCTCGATGAGCGGAGAAGAGGAGTGATACGGTACGATTGTAAGATTGGGCGGACTCGGGGCGTACGATATGGTTCGGATAACTAAGGTTCACACTGGAGGAGGCGATGGGGGGGAGACCTCGCTTGTAGACGGTACTCGAGTCGGGAAGGAGAATCCCAGAGTTGGGGTCTACGGAACAATCGATGAGGCTAATTCTGCGATAGGAATTGTCCGTGCAGAGATTTCGAGGCTCAAGAATCCTGGGGTTGCTGACGAGTCTCTTCAACCCTTAGGTGATCGTCTTATCGAGGCTGACAATATGCTTGGAATAATTCAACAGGAGTTGTTTGACGTGGGAGCCGAGTGTGCATGTCCTCCAGGAGGAGTTCCTGAGCAGATGTCCGTAATTGGGACAGAAGCTGGAGACAGGCTAGTTGAGGAAATGGACTACATGCTTGAGGACCTAGAGCCTCTGTCATCGTTCATACTTCCAACAGGAAATCCGGTAGTCGCGAGCCTACACATGGCTCGTACCATTGTTCGGAGGGCAGAGAGGGAAGCCTGCGCCCTTCGTGAGGAGATCAGGTCAGACATTATCAGTTATCTAAACAGGCTTTCTGATCATTGTTTCGTACTAGCACGTTGGCTTACGGGGGAAGAGGGGGAATCTCTTTGGACGCCTCTTGGGAAGAGGAAATTAGGGGATCATTCCTGATTTCTTCATATGAATTATAGCCGAACGAAGAAGTTTCTTCTCTTGTTCGAATGTCAACATAGACTCTGCGTCATCGTGGTTAAGCCACAGATAACTGGTGTGCTCCTCTGATAATTTGACATCGACCTCATCCGTTCTTGCGATGTACCAATATACCTGCTTTGATGTATTCCGTCCTTTCTTCCTAAAGGTATACTCTGTTCTGGATTCCCAATAGTTGTCGATCTCCACCTTCTCGATGCCGGTTTCTTCCTTCAACTCCCTTGCCGCCGTCTCATGGCGGGAAAGATCAGTTCGTTCAACGTGGCCCTTAGGAAAGCTCCAATGGCCCTGGGGGTATTGAAGAAGAAGGATAGAGTCATAGTTGAGTAAGATAAAACCGCAGGAGGTCTCCATGGGCCCTGGAGTGGTTGCAGTCATACTCACAGTAGGAGGGGTGCAGTCAAAACATTACTGATTAATTTGGACCAAAAGCACCTTTGAGTAGATAGTACCCGAGTCGATTCATGGATGTCGACCCGCTTTCTCTGAGCATTCGGAGGATAGTCACTGATAGTGATCTAGACGGTGTTGTCACTGCTGCAATTCTGAGGAGGTGGTGGCCTAATTGTGAGATTGTGTTCGGTCACCCTGGTGAATTGAGGGCTGGCCTCATGGACCACTTGATCGACAGGGAGACTGCGGTTTGTGACCTGCCAAGACATCCGAATTGTGGTTTGAGTATAGATCATCACCAATCCAACATTCCTTCGGGCAGTGAAGAGGGGGTAGTATCAGTTTGGAGGCCCACTCCCTCAGCCGCGAGGATAGCATATGATCTGGTGAAAGAGAGGCTGGATGTCTCTGATCTTGAGGAACTATTGCAGTGGGTGGACAAGCTTGACGGTGGGGGGATTTCAAGGGAAGAATACCTTTCAGATGTACCTGCGGTCTGGCTAGGTAGGGTTATCGATGTAAATGAGGGTACAGCCATGGCCGTCTTAGAGGCCCTGCAGGAAGGTATGCAAATAGAGGACATCCTCAGAATCCCAATGATTTCTATGAAGCTGGAGGAGAGGAAGCATCAGAGGTCCCTACTATCCGGTATTATCTCAGAAAGAACCCATGTCGTGGACAGAATGGCTATTGCCAGATTAGATGGTTTGGGGATGCGTTCCAATGGGTATCATATCACAGCATTTGCAGGGGATTCATGTGATGCTTGTATCGTGATTCACGGTGACATAGGAGCGTCTTTCGGAGAAGAGGGAAGATATCCTGTTTCAGCGTCTTTCTACACGAACTCGTTCCTTCACAAAGAAGGAGGGGTTTTCGACTTAACACAGCTTGCGACTTATTTCGATCCAGACGGAGGTGGGCATGCAAATGCATGTGGATGTCGGGTTAAGGCGATTAGGAACGGCTCTGTTGTGAACAGTGAGGTATCTGAAGAAGACGTTGAGAAGAATATCACAAAATGGCTCGAGATTTGGTCCAAGCGCTAGTCATCTGACAAGGGTCCAATACTCATCAGTACATATGCTGACTGAGTCAGCATTAGGAAACCAATCAAGGACAATACCAATCCGGTAGGGGTCGGAAGTATCTGTTGTAGATGATTACCAGAAAGCCAAGCCATGGAGAGGACTATGAGGGAGGACAATAGCACCTTCTTGGCCGATGAAGAGGGCTCCTTCCAGAGATCGACCCAAGGAATTAGTCCTCTCCTTCTGAACGTTAATCTATACCACGAGACATAGAATAGGGCGATGGAAACAGAGCCGATTAGGCCCAAGGTAAATGTCTCTGAATCCCATGGCCCATCAATGGATATCTTCAGGAATACCACATTGATTAGGAGGGCTGCACCGACTAGTCCGTGGATTCTCCATTCGGGCCCACTAGCCTCCTCCATGGTATGGCCA
>DAVY01000004.1:30510-56678 GCA_002505775.1 Euryarchaeota archaeon UBA130
GTCGATGATGCCCATTTGGAGCTGAGGTACAGAGTTCTGAGAGTGGGACTTCCTCGTGGAACTGAACATTATCCGGGAATTGATGATGACCCGAGGACCAGATTTCTATGTGCGTACGAGAAAGGCGAGCTTATTGGGTGTTCCACACTTCAGATAGACGAAAGAGAAGGGTGCAGATTCAGGATAAGAGGAATGGCGGTTAGCCCAGAACACAGAAACAGGGGAGTCGGTTCTAGTATCGTCAAGGAGCTTCAGGAATATGCCTCTAGTAAGAGTAGTGGCATATGGTGTAATGCTAGAATCAGGGCCGTACCGATGTACAGGAGATGTGGATTCGTAGAGGTATCTGATGTTTTTGAGATTGAAGGAATTGGATTACATTACGATATGGAGTGGAAATAAACACAATAATATTCTTCATCTATATACAAACGTCACAATTATTAGCCTTCGATTGTAGTTTTGACTAATGTTTGATAGAATCAAATCCACGCCTGCAAAAATTTGTCTTGTTATCAGTGCGCTTGTAGCGATAGTTTACTCGTTGAACTTCATGCTGTTCGCCGATTGTTATGTTACCGGAGGAGAAGGTTGCTTCACTCTCGGATTTTCCAACGAGACCTCTGCTGGAATGGCCTCATATGGAAATGGGGGGCCTGAGACCGCCTTCAATGGCGTACTGATGTTTGGTGTTTTCATGTCTACAATGCTAATACTTAATGAGGGGGCAAAGGGAATGTGGAAGATCATGATACCAGTAATTTTGGGTTTCGTTGTAATGTCTGTCACAATGTGGGCTTATTGGGGAGACTTGGACTCCTCCGAGACACCGAAATATGTTGCTCCGATAACCACTGTGGTATACATAGCGGCCTACTACCTTCTAAAGGCCGAGGACGAGGTAGACGATGGGCTATCTGAATTTAGGATGGGTTTGAACATAGAGGACAAGCCGTCACTTGTGGCTATGCTAATCGTGGTTCTAATGGGGGTTTGGTACAGTTTCATGTCCATCGTAATGCCAGGTGAGAGAATAGCCGCCTTCGGTTTAGGGGAGGCAAGTCAGGAAATGCTCGATGCGGGCCTGGGAGCTCCTTCTGAGGTGACAGTAGCCGTAAGTGGTTCGCTATTCCTAGTCTACACACTCTGGACCGCAATGGTTGTATTGGACGGACCAAAGGGAAAGTGGTCAATATTGCATCCAGGAATCTTCTTCCTAATCACTGCTACCATATCGACTTACATGGCATTAGTTGACAATGTTGGCGAGATAACCAGGCCGGTTTCCGATCAATCTGTAATTGATAGTGTTGCAGGGCCAGTTGCGATGCTATTGGTGTTGTATGCATATTACAGAATGAGGGATGAAGGAGTTGAAGACGGAATGACCGGCTTCGGAGCTGGTATCGAGGAGATGACGCCTAACGCCTTCAACGTCTTCGTAATCACTATCACATTGATAGTCGGACTGGTTTTCACCGCTAACGTGATGCTTTCTTAGAAATTAATGGAGCACGGACCGGGATTTGCACCCGGGTCCAGGGATCTGCAATCCCTTGCATAGCTACTCTGCCATCCGTGCTGTGTGTTTCGGACAGGACATCCTCTCTTGAAGGCTATCCGAGATTCGGCATACCTTGATGGTCGTCCTGTGCATCCCAGATACATGCCAGACATCTCAAAGAGGTTCGAGGGGCTCGGAGTTGGTTTCGCCCCTTACCTGCAACCACCGGGACCAGAAATAGTTAGGTGGACAGTTGGAGAGCCTGGTTTCGCAACCCCTGAGGAGATTTTGGCAACCGCGATAGCTGAGTTGGAGTCTGGAAACACAAAGTATACCAGGGGGGCTGGTTCACTCAAGCTTTGTAATGCAGTCTCAGATTATCTAATGACTCATCATGATATCCATGTCTCGGCTGAGGACATAGTGGTGACCCCAGGAGCGAAGCAAGCAATGCTTTACTCGTTCCTAATCACTACTATGCCGGGAGATGAGGTGATCCTATTGGCCCCATCTTGGGCATCTTACGAGCCTATGCTTGAGTTTATCGGCGCCATACCCGTTCACGTACCTGTGAGGAAAGATAATTTTCACCCCGATTTAGATGCCATCAAGGATGCCATTACAGAAAGGACCAAGATGATTCTAATTAACTCCCCTTGTAATCCAACCGGAGCGGTATTCACCCCTGAGGAAGTTCAAGGAATCTTGGATATAGCTACAGATAACGACTTGTGGATAGTCTCGGATGAAATCTATTCCCGTATGATTTGGGTGGATTGGCCCCATGTTTCACCCGCTTCGCTTCCAGGCGGAATTGAGAGGACAATAGTCGTCAATGGATGGTCTAAATCATGGGCCATGACAGGCATGAGATTGGGTTTCCTTACAGGGCCACCCAACGCGGTCAAAGCGGCAATTAAGAGTCAGGCCAATTCTGCCTCTCATGTTCCTACTTTCATGATGGAGGCCGCAAGAGTTGCCTTGGGATGTGATGAGGCCGTTGAGGAATTCAATGCAGAATACGAAAAGAGGAGGGAGATAATGAAGAAGGGGCTTTCAGATCTCCCGGGAATTAGAGTAGTAGAGCCTGAGGGGGCGTTCTACATATTCGCGGACATCACCGGAACAGGAATGTCTGATACAGAGTTTGCGGACGGTGCTTTGGAGGCAGGGGTCCAGCTTATTCCTGCCTCATTGATTACTGGGGGGGAGGGCTTCATCAGGGTGTCTTATGCAACGGATGAGGAGTCGATACATGAAGGGATCCGCAGATTGAAATCTTGGCTTATCTAGTCGAGAGCTTGAAATCACATATCCATACGAGTAGGCATGGTAGGCGGACAGTCGCGGGGGACCCATGTCCTACTTGATTACCGGAATTATTCCTCAACCAAAGAAAATGGTGGGCAGTGGATGTTGAATCTGATGAGGGAGAGTGTTAGAAAGTGTGGGATAAGAGAGATCCATTCACATGTCGAGATTTTCGATGGGGACTTGAGTCCCCCGGGTTTTGCTGCCGTGGTATTGATAGACGAAAGTCATGTAACCGCCCATTGCTATTCTGAAAGCGGCCTACTCGCCATAGATGTCTTCACTTGTGGCGATCATGAACCTGATTGCGTAGCAGAACAAATACATGAAAGATTGGTTTCAGAGAATGGCAGGATAGTACTTGATAGGAGACAGAGAATTGACAGGTTCTAGGGGGATTTGAATGAGTATCAAGGAGTTTGTCTCGGAGCATTTCCACCATTTTAATGCTGGGGAGCTAGCAAGATGTGGGAATTCTTTGAGTGGGTTTCTTGATTCTGGAGGGAGGCTCATGGTTACCTTGGCAGGGGCCATGTCTACTGCACAGATAGGGAGGAGTCTTGCGCCGGCAATAAGGACACAGAAGGTCCATGCAATATGTTGCACTGGTGCTAATCTGGAGGAGGAATTATTCAGTCTTATTTCCAGATCTGAATATGAGGATGTCCATGATTGGAGGAATCTTCGTCCTCAAGATGAAGAGTCACTTCGAGATAGAGGGATGAATAGAGTCACGGATGTGGCTATTCCAGAGGACGTATTCAGAGATGTCGAGAGTCAACTGGCTTCCCTTTGGGAAGATGCAGAAGTCGCAGGTGATAGCAGATTTCCGCATGAGTATCTGTATGATATCATTCTCCATGGGGACTTAGATTTTGACGAGCATTCTGATAAGTCTTGGTTAGTGGCGGCGGCGGATGCCAATCTTCCCATTTTTACGCCGGGATGGGAGGACTCAACTCTGGCAAACATACTGGCCGCCAGGATACTTGATAGGACCGTAAAGGACTCTTCGATAATCAAAGGAGGGTTGGAAGCGATGCAGGCTCTGGCTGACTGGTACAGGGAAGATGATTCGCCAACCGGTATCCTTCAGGTCGGAGGAGGGATTGCTGGGGATTTCGCCATCTCTGTTGTCCCTATGCTTAGACAGGATGTAGGAATAGATGTCCCGAGATGGTCTTGGTATACGCAGATCTCAGAATCTAGGCCATCTTATGGAGGATACTCCGGTGCACCTCCAACGGAGAAGATAAGCTGGGATAAGCTAGATGTTACCACTCCGAAATTTGTCATTGAGTCGGATGCCACTATTGTTTTGCCAATCCTACTATCTATGCTGGAATAGCTTCGAGAAGTTGTCGCATTTCTCAGAAATTCTCAATAATTGGTTGTATTTTGACGTTCTATCGCTTCTAGCTGGAGCTCCAGTTTTGATTTGTCCTGCGTTAGTTCCAACGGCTATGTCCGCGATAATTGAGTCTGCCGTTTCACCGGAACGATGACTGATGACAGTGCCATATCCAGCGGCCTTTGCCATTCCTATGACCACTAGTGTTTCGGTAACTGTTCCTATTTGGTTGAGCTTGATGAGGATTGCATTTGATGCGCCTGTCTCAATCCCCTTGGCGAGTCGATCAGGATTAGTAACATAGAGATCGTCGCCCACGACCTGAACTCTGTGGCCTTCCCTGTGGGTGAATTCGGTCCAAGAATCCCAGTCGTCTTCACCGAATGGATCTTCGATGGAGACTATTGGATAGCTATCTAGCCAAGAGGAGTAGAGGCGTCCCAACTCTGATCCATCCATTATCTTTCCATCGATATGGTACCCATCGTCGTGTAAGAATTCTTGACTGGCCACGTCTAACGCGATAGAGACCTGATTTCCTGGTTGGTATCCTGCGCTGACAATTGCCTCCATGACGTATCTTAGTCCGTCCTCGTTACAGGGCAGGTCTGGAGCGAATCCTCCTTCGTCACCAACCCCCCCTAGTAATCCTGCATCCCTTAGGACAGATCGAAGTGAGTGATAGATTTCGACACCGGCACGAAGGGCCTCGGGATATGATTCAAACCCGTGTGGAACAATCATAAATTCCTGAACATCGACGTTCGAGTTAGCATGAGCTCCACCATTGAGGATATTCATCAGTGGAACGGGTATAGACGCCTGGCCATCCGAGATGTGTTGCCATATTTCTCCGTCACCTACAGTAGCCCTTAGGCAGGCCATAGAGGCTCCCAGCATGGCATTGGCGCCTAATTTGGCCTTATTCGAGGTCGAGTCAATGGTCATCATTGCTGTATCTACGACTCCTTGGTCACTGGCGTCTAAACCCACCAAGGCGTCTGCGATTGGCCCATTGACATTCGAGACCGCGGTATCGACGCCCTTGCCCCCCCAGCGACTCCCTCCATCCCGTAACTCTACAGCTTCATGACGACCTGTACTGGCGCCTGACGGAACCATTGCCCGACCCATCTTCCCGTCCTCTGTTAGACAGTCCACCTCAACGGTTGGGTTGCCTCTGGAATCGAGGACCATTCTCCCGGAGATTCGAGAGATGCGGGTTCCCATGTACTTTCGACTGTGGGGCGTCTTCTCAACATTGTCCTTGAGATTGATCATAACTATTCGTTCAACCAGCTCAACCAACGGGATACTTTGGTCTGAACTTCTGGGACTTCCATTTCTGACCTACAACACGCCTCCCAACACAGTTGCTCTCCTTTCGGAGAGATGGAGAATAGCTCGGCCCTGAATAGCACTCCATCGTGCTCCGAGCAATCGCACCTGTTATCGTCTACAAAGCAGTGAAGCAGGTGTTTGGGATAGTGATGCATCTTACCAGAGGCAGGACAGCAAAGCATAACACTTCTGTCGAAGAAGACAAGCGATTGGCCGGTTTCACTGTCTACCTCATGCCCCACTATCCTCGTTCTGTTGAGCAAGGTGGCGACATCTACATTGTACCAAGTAGAATATGAGGGAGATAGGCCGAGAGAGGAGACCTCGTCCAGATACTCCTGTTTACGAAGAAGGTGTACCGCCTCTTCGTTCGCCACGAGCACTGAAACAAGGGGGTCCCATTTGAATACACCCAATGTAGCTAATTTCTCAAATATACGAATATAGGATTATTTTGGGATAAATTCTCCGATATCAGTAGAATAAGTACAAATAGTATCCATAATACGGATAAAATAGTATGAAAGTTGATTCCCTTGATAGATCGATATTAACCGTACTCAGAGACTCGGGCAGGGCTTCTTTCGTTGAGATAGCGGAAAGAGTCGGGGTTACTGAGAGAACCATCAGAACCAGAATGAAGAGATTGGAGGAGGACGGTGTTATCAGGGGCTACACAATTAGAGAGACTGGGATAGGACTTACCGCTTTGATTAGGATGAAAGTCGGTCCTGGAACAGAAATCGGTTCCCTCGCTGGAGAGTTCGCTAGTTGGGATGGCGTGGAGAGTGTGTATGAGATTAGTGGAGACGCAGATCTGATTGCTGTGGTACATGTAGACGACACGGTTGGGCTAAGAGAGATGCTGGATAAGATGTGGCTGACAGCGCCCGCGGAGATTAGCTCAACTCAAACGGAGTTGGTCTTGGAGCAGTATTGATCAATCCTTCCACTTGACAGAGCATCCGATACTTTCCGTCCTGGGGTTAGAAATTTCTCTTCCAGAGACATAGTCATCAATGGCTTCTGAAAGATCATTTGTTGTTGCATGTGAGGGGTCTCTTGGGGAGTCGTCCATTCTCCCTCTGTAAACTACCACCCCAGCAGACGAGACCAAGTAGAACTCCGGGGTTCTCTCTGCCCCGTAAGAGGTAGCTACCGTCTGATCTTCGTCGTGGAGGTATGGATATGTCATTCCTCTCTGGGATCTCTTTACCATGTTTTCCCAAGAGTCGGCCTCATACTTCACGGGATCGTTGGAATTGATTCCAACAAATCCCAGTCCATTATTTCTGGCCTTCTCAGCAATTTCCTCTATCCTCCCCTCGGAACCTACGACATATGGACAGTGGTTGCAGGTGAACATTACTACTCCCCCGCTGTCACCCAACACTTCAGACAGGGAAACATGTGACTCCCCAGAGCCCTCATTGGCGTTTGGGAGTTTGAATTTTGGAGCGTGGTTTCCCGGTTCGATTGATTCGGCCATGCCACTGCGCGTGGAAGGAAGTGATTCAATCCTCCGGCTGCAAGACCCCGGGTACTGTGGCCGAAATTTTTCCCTTACATTCCTCCAGCCTTCTCCTAGCCAGTCTGTGTTGTGGGTCAATATCCAAGACCTTTCTCCAAGCATTAATCGCCTCTTTTGTGTCTCCCCGTTCATGCAAAATTGCGGCAATCATTAGCTTGGCATCTATGTGCTTCGGATCGTTCCTAGATGCGCTCTCAAAGTCAGATAGCGCTTCCTCCCCTCTCCCGAAGTCGAGATAGAGGAGTCCCCTCTGATACCATGCATCGGAATTATTTGGGTCTACTCTCAATGCTGAGTTAAGTGGCCTCTCTGCCTGCTCCGCCTTGTCCATAGCAATCAAACAAGTCCCTAGATGGACTAGTGCCATAACGTGTTCATCTCTACGATCCAGAATTCTCCTGAGCTCGGCCTCGGCCTCTTTCCAGTCTCCGAGATTCATCAGTACCTCTGCCCTTCTCTGACGAGCAATGAGGAGTGTTGGGGATGTTGATATTAGATGATCGGCATCGTCTAGTGATGAGTCCAGATCGCCCTTCAGAAGAGATGCAGAACATCTATTGAGCCTGGCCCGAATATGACTCGAGTCCATATTCAGTACTTTGGAGAAAAGAGTCTGCGCCTCGGTCAGTCTCCCTTGTTTGGCTGCGATGAGCCCCCTGATGAACGGAACCACAGGATGGTCATGTAAGTGGGTTGCGGCTTCCGCGACATGTGTGTTGGCTTGGTCTAGCTTTCCCTGCTCGATGCATAATTGTGCCTCCTCGAGGGGGATTGATGTGTGCTCTGGAATTAGTCTCCTAGCCCTAACTAAGGCGACTTCTGCCTCATTTAAAGATCCCTGATACCTTAGTGCCCTAGACCTTCCCAACCAAGCAAGTCCGCTCTCTCTATCATGATCTATCGCGGCATCAAATGAAATTAGGGCGTCTATCAAGAGGATTTGGTCGTGAGTTCCATAATCATCTCTGTACTGCTCAGCATCATGCAGATGCAGTCTGCCCTCCATCACGTGCATGCAGGCGCTATCCCAGCACTCGGGAGGGGCTTCGTTGAGGGTTTCCTTAGCCCACTCTATTGAGCCGGCCTTTAGAAGAACTAAGCTAAGTCTCGCCCTAGCTTGGGCATCTCCGGGGGCAGTCTCGATATGCTCCTCCAAGACTGCACGAGCAGCGTCCAGCCTTCCTTCATTTTCTAACACCTCAGCCTCCATAATAACCCCATACTCGCCCAAGGCAGTGGCCCTCCTTATGCTCCTGATTGCCTCCTTTGAGTTACCCTCCCCTGCTGCAAGTATCCTTGCATGTAGCAACCAAGCCGGGCCACTCTCATCATTCACCTCTATCGCGGATGTGATTGCTTCCATAGCCGCACCAGCCTCTCCGAGAAGGAGTAGCTTCGCCGCTCTCTCTATGAGAAGGGGAGCGTCCGATGGATCTAGATCGGAAGTTGGACCTGTGATCCTCGATTCCTTCGCTCTCATGGCGATTTCGGAAAGTCTTGCTGAGTCTTCGGTCTCTTCAAGTGGTTGGCCCAGTGCAACCAATCTGGTCTTGTTCCTTAGGTACCTTTCATCTTCAGAACCGACAAGGATAGATGCCTGTTCCGCCAATGCCTCAACATCATCCGGATTTGACGCAAGCAGTCTTTCCAGGGTTCTATCCAGTGAGTCTAGCTCTCCAGATTCTCTCTGAATCCTTGCAAGCGAGCGCAGGGAGGTTGAGTCCTCCGGGTCCATCAGGTTCGCCATCTTGTAGCAGTCAGCGGCTCTTGAAGTCCTTGCAGAGGCATGGAAAAGGCCCCCTAGGATTCTTTGCTCGCTACCATTGAGTTCCAGATCTTCTGCCTTCATCTCCGCCTCTGTAAGTATAGCATCCAGTCTTTCTACCAGTGGAAGCAACCCTGGGAGAATGGAGTCGCTATCAACGGAGATACCATCATGCTTCTCGATTATGGCCTTGGCTGCATGTGTTGCTATTGCGCATGACTCACTTGAGCTGACTGCTACACCTTGATCGAATAGCAAATTCTCCGCACTTTCGAGTTTGCGATGTACACCTAGTAGATTTCGGACTTCAGGAGTCTCTCCGAGAATTGTATCCACCCCTCTGGAAAGAAGGTCCAACCTCTGGGTCGTGTCAGTGAGATTCGACTGTAGGGTCCCCATTCTACTCATCATTCTGTCTCTGTGATTCAGGACAGATCTATGTCTCAGCCATAGTGCAAGAACCGTTACTCCAAGTATCCCGTATAGGGCAAGGATACCAGCCGTGGTCTGATCCATCGTAGTCAGCGGAACTGTTGGACTTTTGATGCCTTCTGCTGGTAGGCATGGTCAGACGTAGGTTCTGTACGGGACTACGTCCCGCCGTGGAGCATGCCATCAGAGATCTTCTGCGGAGTAAGCCTGGACGTTGCCCTTTCGCGTAACTCCCCCTACCGATGTCCCGAGAACATTCTCTATCCCAGCTCCAGACGCTAGCTCGAATATCCTATCATTGATTTTTCCAGCGAACACTAATCCTGTGGCGCCAGTCGAATCTGCCATCGCTCCGGCCAATGCCCTGGCACCGATTGGATCTGATCCAGACCCATCTTCCATGATGATTACCGCGTTATTCTTCTTTAGGCCGTCCAGGTGTGTAGCCCAGTCCTTTACATGGTCTGGTGCCACCAATGACTCGCTTCCCCTACCAACTGATTTGTCGTCCTCTTTGTTGAGCTCTGACTGAATCCTAGCCACGGCCTTGCTAGCCGCCTCTTTTTGTTGGAGGTGCTTGGTGATCACCTTTCCTTCCAAGTGTTCTACTTCTCTGCTTTGGGGCGCCATTGCAACATGGGTCAGTGACTTGCCGAGTTGCCCGTTAATTTCCATGAGCAGGAGCTTGCCTCCCCTGTCTCCGTCAATGAAGGCTGTTACTCCCTTCTTGCTTTTGGCCAACTCAACCAATTGTGGCTTTATTCCGGAGCCCATTGTCGCTATTGCATTCTTTATTCCAAACTTTAGTAGGTTCCTGACGTCGTTCCTTCCTTCAACGATGATGATAGCCTCAGACTCGGTAACGTTGGGCCCTGCAGTCATACCATGATATTCAGTTTCCTTGTCTAGCGTGAGTACCGCTCTGACTTCCTCTAGGATGTTCTTCGAGTCATCGACTCCTGAATTCACCATATTCAGCAAGAGTTGCTTTCCTCTCTCGATAACATGGTCCCTCTTCGACGATTGTTGGTTCTCTATCAGTTTAACTTTGATTACGGACTTGCACGGTCCGATTCTGTCTATCGTTTCCAGAGCGGCTCCTATTACGGCTGTACTGACCTGATCTAGAGATGAGGATACTAGAATCTCTCCCTGTACCTTACCTTTGTTCTGATGTAGAATTACATCGACGTGTCCTATTCTACCGGTTCTCTGTAGTTTCCTGAGTTGTAGAGACTCCCCCAACAGACCCTCAGTCTGTCCGAAAATCGCACCTACAACGTCCTTTCTCTGGACGTTTCCATCCGTTCGGATGGTTGCGTGTATTACGTACTTTCCTTCTTGTGACATATTTTCATTTCTCCTTCGCTGTTTGGCCCACTTTTGGGGCTTCGTTCCAGTAGCCGAAATTTCGGCGATGATGGGTGTGTTACACCCTCGAGTAGGCCTAAGCTTGTTGTGGCCGACCGGTTCATCATTCATGAACGCTCCTGATGTATCTGTGGGTTGGGTACATGTATCTAGTCCCCTAAAGGTCATGAGGCCCACTGACTAGGCGAAGCGGATATGTGTGAGTTGCCTCACGGGATACTGTGCCGGGACGCCTCCTCCCATCAGAAGACCCCATTGCAGAGAGTGTGCTGGAGTGGACCATCACAAGGGACTCCAGAGATATCAGGCAACTGATGGTGTGGATGGAGGAGTCCGAGGGGAGGAAGGAGAGGGCTATTTTCATGAGCAGGGCTCTGGATTTGATGGATGAAATACAGTATGCCCTGAGTAGGCTCGATGAGCTGAGGTGAGAGTATGCGTTCACTGATACTGGCCGGAGGCAGGTCTACCCGTATGGGTACTGACAAGTGCTTGATCGAAATTGATGGCGTTGCGTGTATACAGAGGGTTGCAATGGCCTTGGCAGAGGCAGGTTTGGAGCCAATCAGAATATCTGTTTCGTCTCCGGAACATATGGAGAAATATGGAAGTGTGATAGATCCTAGCCTCCAAGTGGAATGGGTTGTGGATTCCGTTCCAAATGCTGGGCCTATTGAGGCTATTCTCGAGGCTTTGACCGATCCGTTCTGCAATGATCCGTTGCAAATAGCTCCAGTTGATGTTCCATGGCTGGAGATGGGTACCCTCTTGGATCTTGAGAGTAGAATAGGCGACAATGCTGTTGCAATTCCGATTAGCTCAGGGGTTTTACACCCACTTCTTTCCCTTTTGAGGCCTAAGGTAGCTGATTCCATAGGCTCTGATAGGAGGCCCTTGAAGGAACAGCTCTCAGAAATCGACCATGTCATAGTTGAAGTGGATGAGAGATCCGTGAAGAACATCAACAGACCCGAGGACCTAGACTGATACCCTACCTGAAGATATGTCATCCAATACCTTTGGATAGAGCTCGTGCTCTTCTCGCTTTATCCTCTCGGTAAGGGTTTCCACGGTGTCCCCTGGAAGGATAGGGACCTCCTTCTGTTGGATAATAGCCCCTGTATCTACGCCCTCGTCGACGAAGTGAACCGTACAACCTGTCTCCTTCGCTCCCGAGTCAATAGCGTCTCTCTGAGCGTGTGCGCCTGGGAATTTGGGCAGAAGCGAGGGGTGGATGTTTACCAGTCTGCCTTTCCAGTTGGAGACGAATGAGGGAGTAAGGATTCTCATGTATCCGCTGAGAACAACCATCTCAATGTCATGGGAGGCGAGGGCTTCCATGATTCTCCTCTCGTGTTCCAGTCTCCTCTCTATCCCCTTCATTCCACCGGGAAGAGGGATTGAGAGGTGTTCAACGGATGAATCGGATGCATGCTTGAGGCCACCTGCTGATTCCACGTCAGAGATAACAAGGGATGTTACATGGTTTCTGCGCCCATTCGATTGGTGCCTCAGCAGGGCCTTCAAACCGGATCCTCCTCCTGATATCAGAACCGCGAGCCTGAGGGGGTCCTCTGACGTCGCTATCCTGGGGAGCAGGTAATCTCCACTCATGCGCCTCTGAGGGAGAGCTTGGGTTTCAGGTTAGTGATGCAGGTATCCGTGACATTACAAGAGGGACTGGACTTAAAGTGCGAGCCTCTCGGAGGGGCCGGAGTGAGTATGGACAGGCTAGAGTCGGTGGATGAGATAGTGGAGAAGTACTCCGTTTCAAGCAGTCCAGCGAAGAGTAGGTTCTACACTGGACTTGGATCCATGTTTGTCGCATTCGCAATAATTGGTATATGGATTCCTGGGTGGCCCACCGTTTCTTGGGCCGTACCAGCGGCCTACTTCTTCTCAATATCAAGCGAGGGGCTATTCAGGTGGACGCTGACCAACGACTACTTTGGCTCTGCTGTCTTCGACTACTATGCAACGGGGAAGACCATTCCAAGACACGCTAAGTACGGGGTCGTGGGGCTGATAGCGGTGATGACCTCGCTCTCATCTTACTTTGTCTGGGCGGTTTCGACCAAGGGAAGTGGCTCTCTGTCCGACCCCTCTTCATGGGACGGAGCCGATCCGGGATTCGGGGCGGCTACTGTTCTACTGGTGGGATTGATTGGGATATGGTACGTTGGTTTCAGGGTACCCACTAGGAATTAAGCACATTTCACGCAAAACACGCGTTTATTACCGGTTGGAGAGTAGTAATGACATGGTAATGGAGTGTAATATTGACGCTAGGGGAAAGGCTATCAGGCTCTTCGGGGGTATGGCCTCCATAGTTGCGGGCTTTGGAGTCGCCTCAGTAGCATACTTCGGTCTGGTTGAGTTTCCTTACTTGTGGTACGCCTCAGCAGGTCTACTTGCGGGTGGGACACTAGGGGTCTTTGAAGGATGGTCGGGCTGGTGCGTGGCCAGGGCAATGGGTATTTGGACGCCTATCTGATTGAGGTCTTCCTCCATCAATATTCAATTAGCTAGTCGTTATAGTAACCTCATGATGCCTCTAGAGGGGATAAGGGTCCTCGACCTGTCAAGAATTCTTGCAGGGCCCCATGCGGCACAATCTCTGTCCGATCTAGGTGCTGATGTGATCAAAGTGGAGGCCCCTTGGGGGGACGACTCCAGAACGTGGGGGCCCCCATTCCAACAAGGATTCGACGGAGGAGAGGTTGCTTCCTATTTCCTGTCATGCAACAGGGGGAAGAAGATAGTGTTCGCGAATCTAAAGAACGAGAGAGAAAGGGTTCGGAGCTTGATGGATACGGTGGACGTGGTAATTGAGAATTTCAAGCCTGGAGCTTTCGACCGGCTTCTTGGGCCCGTTAAGCCTGATCTGATTATTTGTAGCATATCTGGGTATGGCCAGGAGGGGCCCAGAAGGGATGAGCCGGCATTTGATTTAACCATGCAAGCAAGGAGCGGAATAATGTCTGTGACAGGTGAGGAGGATGGCCCTCCAGCTAAAGTTGGTGTTGCTTGGATTGACGTAATGACGGGGATGAATGCTGTCAGTTCTATACTAGCCTGTCTGCTCAGGCGAAATAGAGGAGGGGGAGGGGCAAGGATAGACATATCATTGTGGGATACCGCGGTTTCGTCCTTGGTAAATCAGGGCCATAATGCGCTAGCAGGGATGGAGACGGGGAGGATGGGGAGTCGCCATCCAAATCTCGTACCATATAGGGTGTTTCGGGCGTCTGATGGCTGGTTCGCCATAGGCGTAGGCACGAGTGGCCAATGGGAGAAGATGGTAGATGCCCTTTCACTGAGCGTACCTGCATCTTGGAATGAAAATAGAGTTAGGATACAAAAGAGGGATGAGGTCGAAAGGATGGTCCAGGATACAATTGGAGAATTCACAAGAGCTGAGTTGGAGGGACTGCTACAAGGGGTTCCTTGCGCTCCAGTGAATACGATATCAGAGGCTTTGGACGACCCGCAATCTAAATCTCGAGGTAACGTGATCGAATACAGTGGGGTTCCCACGTTAGCTAGCCCGTTTCGGTTCATATCTTCCACTGAATGAGTGCACGAGATCTCTGTGTCCCAAGTAAGAATGGCTAGTGAAGGAACATCCTAGTCCCCGTAAAGAGCATTGAGATTCCATATTCGTTGGCGGCGTCTATTGATTCTTGGTCCCTCACTGATCCGCCCGGTTGAACAACTCTCGATACCCCGATTTCGTATGCTGAGTCTATTCCGTCTCTGAAAGGGAAAAAGGCATCAGACAGCATCATTGCCCCCCTCGCTCTGTCATTCGCTCTCCTAGATGCTATTCTGACTGCCTCAACCCTGCTGGTCTGACCCGGTCCAATTCCTACGGTGGCGAGTCCCGTAGGAGTATCGGAAACCAGGATTATGGCATTCGATTTGACCTCTGAGAGGACGGCACATCCGAATCTTGCAAGTGAGAGGTCTTTATCCTCCATCCTTTTCGTGGTCACGCATTCCACATTCTGCCAGTCAACTGCAGGTGCGCCCTGTATCTGTGCGAGCCAGCCCCCACTGACCTGCCTCATGGAGAGGTTTCGTTCCCTTGGCCCCATCTGATGAAGCGAAAGCATCCTCCTGTTCTTCTTCGCTGACAATAGTTCCAAGGCTTCTGGGTGGTATCCGGGAGCTATCATGCACTCGAAGAAGTGCTCCCCAATGGCAGTCGCGGTCTCCAGTTCGACCTCCTTTGTGAATGCAATGACGCATCCAAAGGCGCTCTCGGGATCACTGGCAAGGGCGTCCTTCCATGCTTCGGACTGGCTCGATCCTACTGCCGCGCCACATGGATTCGTGTGTTTGACAACCACACATCCATGTTCGTGATCCGCACAGGAGTGGATGATATTCTCTGCCAATCTTAGCGCTCCGTCCAAGTCAAGATAGTTGTTGTAGGACAGGGGCTTCCCACCGTGTTGAGTGGCAGCTCCCAGGCCCGTCGGTTCACCACCATTGGGATAGAAAGAGGCGGGTTGGTGCGGGTTTTCCCCGTATCTCAGTGTGGAGCCTCTTTTGGTAGAGAGATTAATGATTGAGGGGACTTCTTCGTCCATCAGCCTACTCTCAAGCTCATTAGACACGGCTGTATCGTATGCAGCCGTACTCTGGAACGACTCTAGGGCTAGCTTGGCTCTTTCACTGGTCCCAATTGCAGAGGGATCGCCTCCAGCTTCTCTTAGCTTGGCGATGATGTCTCCGTATTGCGAAGGCGACGTTAGGACTATGACATCCTTGTGGTTCTTGGCGGCTGAGCGTACCATGGTTGGGCCCCCGATGTCGATCATCTCAATTAGTTCAGAGTCTGTAGCTGGCGGACTTCTGGATGCGGTTTCGACGAAGGGGTACAAGTTTACGCATACTAGGTCAATCGGGCCATAACCCAGCTCTTGCAGAGTTTCCATATCGTCTGACCTGTCCCTCCTGGCTAGGATGCCACCGTGGACTGCTGGGTGAAGAGTCTTTACTCTTCCATCGAACACCTCTGGATGGCCCGTTGCTTCGCTTACATCGATGACTTCAATGCCAGCTGATCTAAGCTTCCTAGCAGTTCCACCTGTGGATAATATCTGCCATCCCATAGCGGATAGTGCGCTGGAGAGTTCCTCTACTCCTTCCTTGTGCCAGACGCTGATCAGTGCTCGGGGCGGTTCCATGAAGAGGCATGAGGGCGAGGGACTTGAAGCATTCTATGTCTAGTCCCCTCTGGCGGAGACGACTTGGTCTATTCTGAGCATACTTATTGCTGTCTCGGTAGCTGTCTCCAGAGAACCCGATATCACTGACTTAGGGTGCCAAACGCCCTCCGGTAATGTTATTTCGCCATCTCTGTCGATCCCCATGCAATTACCTATCCTAGCCTCTGAGCGAAGCTTCAAGACCTTGTCAAGAGGATTCTGTCCTGAGTTCTCAGCGAGAACAGCGGGTATCGTTTCCATGGCTCTTGCGAAGGCCTCCATGGCGATCCTCTCCCTTCCGGGCTCAGACTCCATCTCGGACCTCACGTGGTGAGCTATCATAGAATGAGATGCCCCGCCCCCAGGAAGGACCGCCTTTTCCGACATGGCCAGAGATGTCGCCCTGAGAGAGTCATGAATTCCTCGAATGGCTTCTTCGGTAGCCTCCTTCCCATCACCTCCAACCTCTATCGTGACTAATGCTGGGGATGGGCAGTCATCTATTCTGATTATGTCCTCTACCATTTCAGTGGACTCGTTCCTCTCCCAGACAAAGGAGCCGAAAGACCCTAGATTATCTGCAGAAGCATCCATTATTGAGTCGATTATAGTGGATGAAGTCGCCTCCGCTGCATTCCTAAGATCCACCTCATCCAGCTCCGATATTGCAACCACGCCCCTGTCAGCGAGAGTATGCAGAACGTCCTTGTCTACTTCTCCGCCACAGAGTACCACACTCGCCCCTGTGCCCAGTATTGCATTGGCGATATGCTCTTTCCTTTCTCTTTCGGCATCGACGAAAGAGTCTAGCTCTTCGGGAGAGGCTATCTTAATTTGTGCGTCTCTGGTCATGGACCTTATCTTCAGATCCCCCCCTACTATCGCAATCTTTGCATCTCTGATGTCATTAGGTAGTCCATCAAGAGGTATCCTCCTTCTTAGAGCCACTCCACTGATTACCTTTGAGTCCGACAGGGATCCCTTTCCCGACTTGAACATAGAAACATGTTCGGCGGCTGGATAGTCGGTATTTTCTGAGGTAATTTTGAGTGTCTTGACAACTATTCGAGATAGTAGTTCCAGAGATGCCTCGGCCCCTTTTCCTATCATTGCCGTCTCGGCTACACCGATCAGTCTTTCGTCACTGAGTGGGGTGGCGATATCATCCAGCATCGAGATAGCTGAAATCATGGATTTCCTGTAGCCCCCGATTATCGTAAGTGGATGGAGTCCCTTCCTTAGGAGTGTTTGGGACTCCTGAAGGAGTGCCCCACATAGTAGCATCGTCGTGGTGACTCCGTCTCCACATGCTTCCTCCTGAGACTGACACATGGATACGAGCATCTTAGCCGCAGGGTGCTTTACTAACAACTCTGATACTATCTTCGCGCCGTCGTTGGTAACTGCGGTGTTACCATCTGTCTTGTACATCATCTTGTCTAATCCCTTGGGTCCGAATGTGGGCTTGAGTAGGTTCGCGAATACATCTGATGCTGAAATCAGCTTCTCTTGAACATCAGTGCCACTGGTAACGTTGGTTTGCTCCTTGACTATGACCACTGGAGGTTTACCAGCCCCGTCGCTCATATCCCATCCGAAACAAGGACCTGCCAAGAAACCTTTGAGGGCGATTCATGCATTTTTTGGTCCAACACGTGATAATATCTATTCGCTAGAGGGAGTAGTTAGACGCATGAGTCGGAGGACCCCCCTCTTCGCGATGGTGGTCTCTCTGATCTTGATGATGTCAATGGGGCCCATCTCATCAGCCCAGATTGGCATACTTCCATCGGTAGAGATAACCTGTGATGACCCAGGGCCTGTCGAGGTGTGGCCAGGAGCCACTAGAACCACTATTGTTTACTGCACACTCGAGAATCCATCGATACATAGCGAGTCTGTAGAGATAGGTACTGAATCTGAGGAGTCGGATTTCCAGTTTGCCGCTCCTCAGACTGTGACGATAGGAGCTGGCCAAGAAATGGATATCCAGATCATCATTAGAGTACCTGAGCTCTATGCAGCTGGCACATACAGTGCCAATGTAACCGCTAAGGTTACCGAAGCGAATGGCATCGATGTTTCGGCCATCACGTCAACGGAGGAGGACTCAGTTAGCTTTGAGGTTATGAAATACGGTTCCTGCGAAGTGATGGTGGGGCAAGGTGGAGGGGCAATAGAAGCGGGTGATCCTGTGGTCTTCGCCGCTTCTTTCGTCTGCGAGGCAAATGCCGAATTCTCGATCGGTTACAGCTTGGTGATGATTGATGAGGTAGCTATGTCCTCAATTTGGCCATCGGGGTTCGAGGATCAGAGTGCGCCTTGTCAGTTCCAAGTCCAAGCGACAGGGGGAGGGGGGAACTGTCAGTTCCAGATTGCCACGCCCTCGAACCTTGCGAACTCTTGGAGTGGATGCGTCGTACTCATCGATGATGACGGGGATGGGGATGGTTCTGGCTCTAGCCCCCCTTCGTCGTGTAACACCAATTACCCATCTTTGGGAATAGATATAGAGCCTCAGGGGCTTTCCTTGGTCTCGATTGGTTTAGACTCAAACAGCTCTGTAAGCGAACTCCTGATGGACAATAAGGAGCTTGTGGGCGGAGGAGTGGGAGGACTAGTACTCCTACTGTCTTTGATCCTGGTACTCAGGAGGAGGTCGAGATCTTACGATGAGGAGTGGGAGGAAGACTGATCACTCCAGGACATTTATCATCCAGAGAGCGGATAACGCACCAAAGAAACCCAAGATAAGGGACGTGGTGGAAGGAAATCCCAAGTTTCCGGTGTAAACCACGTACTGAGCGGCTGTCATTCCAACGACTGCAAGTGCCTGAGCGAAGTTACGACTACCATAACCCGACTCACTGATTATGTGATCCCTATTACGGATTGATAGAATTACCAAAGTAAGCACAGAGAGGACGATGAGGTGCCCAATCAACCAGCCAAAGGAAGATCCGAATACACCGACTAGTGAGTCCTGGAATTCACCGAGTATCATGGAAGCTACATCCACCATGGAAGGCTCGAGTGGCCGTGTATTATTCAACTAAACGGAGGTACTACGATATATTGGTCAAAGACTCTAGAGTCTGCAAGGTCTCATCAATCATCCTCTCCTTGTCGAACCTTCTCTCGGTCGTAGCTCTAGCGGCCTGGGAGATTCTTCTCCTCTCCTCTTGATCATTGCCCAGCCTACGAATCGCCGAGATTAGCTCAGATAGATTACCCGGTTTAATGAAAATACCATCATGATTGTGAGTAATGACGTCTGAGTTACCCCCTATCTCCGATGAAATCGTAGGTATTCCATGCGCCATGGCCTCCAGCAGAGCTAGCGGAAGCCCCTCGTACCTGGTTGTCGGTATTAGGTAAATGTCAGCGGATGAATAAGCTAAATTGAGTTCGTCATCAGTGACTCTTCCGTGGAAAGTGACCCTTTCATCAGTTCTAAGGTCCCTAGATATTTTCTTCAAATCGTCTAAATAAGGACCTGTTCCAATAATATCCAGATGTAGTGGCATGTCGTCTATCTCTGCCACAGCTCTTATTGCTGTCTGGAAGCCCTTCTGCTTATCCGCTCTACCTGTACAAAGTAGTCGTATCTCCTCTCCAGTCGATCTTTCTCTGGAATTGTCTGGAAGAGCGATGCCGTTCTCAATGACCCTGACCTTGCCCTTGGAGAACAGTTTGAAGTCTTTTGAGAGGGTTGGTGATACAAGCACTATGGATTTAGCGACCCTCCTCATAGGCATCTCCCATAGTAGGCACCTCCTAAGCAAATGAAGTGGCGTGAGGATTAGCCAATGCCAATACCTAGGCCTCATGTCGGCAGCCGACAAGAATGAGAGGAGTTCGGTTCTCAGTGAGCCATGACATACAACCGCCATTGGAATACCGTTCTTCTTTGCCCATCCCATCGCACCCTTGGCTGCGAACTCATTGCTGTGGATTACATCGATTGGATCATCTCTGTGGATTTTACGTACCTCGGACAGTGCTCTGTTGAACCAGCTTCTCGACAGCTTCATTGGCGTCGAGGGAGATAGGAATTTGACCGTGTAGCCCGATCTTTCCTCTTCCTCCACCCCGTCTTTCCTTGAGGTAGTTAGTACGGTGACCTTGTGCCCTGCCTTCACAAAGCCCGCGCATAGGTCTTCGCACTGTCTCTCAAATCCACCGAACCCATGGGACAAGGTAGACCTCGACATGACCAGAATGTGCATTTAATCAGGCGTTTGTGAGACTCTTGAGTTATAGCAGTATTCTCATCAAGGTCAGTAACCATGCTTCTCTAGGGTTTCCGCATTCTTCTCGGCGAATTCGAGCAACTCAGGGTCGTTTTTGAAAGCGAAGGCCCTAGATGGGTTTATTCTTTCTTCAATCGAAGAGAGGCTTTCCTCCGTTAGCTCGATGGAAATATATTCCAGTATCTTAGTAATCGAGTCTCTTGGAGACAATAATAACTCCTCGTACCTCACGACATGCTTGTCTTCTACGGAGGCAAGAATCTCAGACTCCATCTCTAACTGCTCGGACCAGAAGCTGAGGGCACCTTCCAGAGTTGAGGACCTCTGCCCCCTCATTATGGGGGACTTGCTGGATCTCCAAGAGTATGTGGGAAGCCACTTCTTGAACCTGCTGACATCACCTTCCCAGTGGGTGGAGTTTCTCATCCTGAGGCTGGCGGCCACGTCAGCGCCGTGTCTGATTACGTGTATGACTTTCATATCTGGCCAAATAGATCTCCAGAGCGGAAGTGAGGGGCCATTTCTGGGATCCTTCCAACCCCACCTTCCTTCCATGGAAAAGAGGCCATTCTTCAGAGGCTTGCCCGAGTACTTTCTGCTGGATCTGCTCGAAAGCCTCTTGCGGACGTATTCCTCTATGGCTTCCATGGCAACTGGAAGGGTGGTTAGTTCAGAGAGGGCCCCGGGCCTCTCCCAGCTCGCTCCTGCGTTCTCGTATATCCACTCATTGAGACCTATGAAGAATAGTGACTCGTGGTCCTCCTGGAGGTCTTTACCCATCATAACTCCGCAATCATCTAGAATTCTGGAGACGAGGCTCGTACCACTTCTGTGCATTCCCACCACTAGGACTGGGTTTGCCATGGCGTTGCGTGGGGGTCGTTATGTTAAGTTCTAACTGGCTAGTTGGCCAGTATTTTGTCAAGGGAGGTGAATAAGAACTCAATCTGGCTATGATCATTGTCAATATGGGGGGACACCCTGATCATCCCTGATCTATCAGTAACTAAAATTCCAAATTCGTCTTGGAGTCTCCTGACTATCTCTGCACTGTGGTGTTCAGAAGGAGGGCGTATGCTGACAATGGCGCTCCTCTGATCATCATCCTTTGGAGAGGTGACCTCCAACCCCCTTGAACTAGCGAGTTCGACAACCATGTCAGAGAGGGAGAGATCATGCTCCCAGATTCTTTCAATTCCAATTTCCAACATCTCCTCGATCGACGCTGCTAAACCCCTTAATGCTCCAAAGTGCAAGGTCGTGAACTCAAATCTACTTGCATCCTCGGGCAGATTCATCCTATCAGACCTCATGTCCCATATATCCTCATTACTCCTGAAACCGACTATCCCTGGGACCAGTTTTTTAGCCTCAGGAGAGAGGTATCCGACTGCTGTCCCATAAGTCCCTCTTAGCCACTTGTAGCCAGAGGATATGATGACATCAGCTCCTGATGCTACAGCATCTATGGGAACCATCCCCATTGATTGGGTTGCATCTACCACAAGTATGGCCCCTACTGAGTGGGCTACTTTGGAGAACTCTCTCAAGTTATATCTCTGTCCGTTTGCATACTCGACATGGGAAATAACAACTACGGATGTATTATTGTCGATTAGCCCTAAAATATCCCTGGGGTCAGTATAGTGGTTTTCATTGTAGGGCGCCAGCCTAACTTCCGCGCCTGTTTCAAGGGCGACTCTGGACCATGGGTAAACAGTAGAAGGAAACGCTGCCCTAGATGAAACGATATTCTGGCTCTTGGAAGGCATAACAGCCCATGCGATCGAGCTCATCATAGCAGTGGCACTGGATCCGCAGAAAACATCCGATATGTGGCAGGAAAGGAGTTTTGCAGCTGCCACCCTGAGTGGCATCATACCTAGTTTCTCCGCATCGGCATCAAATTCGGCCGCTCCTCCCCTGGCTAGAGAGTCCTCCCAGTTTCTGGATGCCTTATGTGCTACTGCAGAGGTTGTAGCTACGTTCGCGTAGGAGAGATTCGTCCATTCGTGTCCCATATACTAACCCGAAAGGTTCGTGCACTTCAATTCAAGTCACCGATTAGGCCATATGCGGGCATGTTCCCGATTGTTCGTGCCGAAGGAAAGACGGGCCGCCGTGGCAATCTTCGCAATCTCATTTGTTTGGGGAATGACATTCATATGGATGAAACAGGGAATCGAGGCTGCTGAGAGCGCGGTTCCCGATGTTGAAGCGAACTGGGTTGCCTTTCTCTTCTTCTCTGCCAGATTTGTGATAGCAACAATCCTAACTCTAGCTTTGCTTCCCAAAGCTAGAGCAGGTTTTTCTAATCCTGATTCAGTACGAGGGGGGGCTTGGCTCGGGCTGATCCTATCTGCGGGATACCTCAGTCAGAACATTGGAATCGCCACCGTAACTCCTGGTGTTTCTGCTTTCCTGACTAGCCTGTATGTCGTCTTCACCGCCCTAATCGCCATAATATTGGGGAGGCAGAGCATAACCAAGTCCACCGTAATAGGTGTTTTATTGGCGACTTTTGGTGCTGGGTGGATAGGTGGTCCTCCTCAGGTATCCCTTGGTTTTGGAGAGTTTCTGACGATTTTCAGTGCTTACATGTTCGGAGCGCATATTATTGCGACTGACAGAATTACCAAAGAAAATGACCCCATTGAGGTTACAGGACCGATGATGGCGACCATAATGATTCTCGGAGCGGTAATGCTTGTACTACTTCCAATCCGTTCCGAGGGAATATCAATTCTCGTTGATTTCCAAGAGCTGTTGCTGACATTGGATTTCTTCATTCCTCTATTCCTATGTGCGGCGCTAGGTTCCTTAGTGGCGCTACTGGTTCTGAATATCTTCCAAAGGGATTTGCCTCCAATAAGGGCGGCGATAATCTACGCCTTCGAGCCAGTCTGGGCTGGAATAGCCAGTCTGGTAATGGGGTATGATGAAATTGGGTTCTGGTTTTTCCTAGGGGCCGGAGCCCTTCTAATCGGAAACCTAGTGGTTGAGTTCGAGGGTCTGAACGCCAAGGCAGAGGAAGAGTAGTATGGCAGGCAGTGTATACTCGATAAATGTCAGCGGCTCTGGTGGGGTTCCAAAGCTACCCATCAGAGCGGCCTTCGTCGGGTTCGAGGGTGTCGAGGGAGACCACAATAAATTCAGAGCTGAAAGGAAAGATGGGGATCCCGGCAGGGCAGTGTGTATTTTCTCAATTGAGAGAATACGTCAGCTACAACAGGAGGGGCACCCTATTGACGTTGGAACTGCTGGAGAGAACTTCACCATTGAGGGAATCGACTGGCCTGTTCTGGGGGTTGGTACGATTATTGAGATTGGGGGTGCTAAGATTCAATTGAGCGAGCCGTGCGCCCCGTGCAGCAAAATTGGGGGGTCCTTCATTGACAGTAAGTTCTCAAGGGTAGACCATGAAAAGAGAGAAGGGTGGTCACGCTGGTCAGCTTTCGTGATTGAAGAGGGGACGGTATCAGTTGGCGATTCCGCATTCCTACGAAAGGCGTGAGGCTCGATTAATCGCTACAGCCGGGATTCTGAAATAGGATTGGGTTGTCGCTCAGACCCAAGGCAGAGGTACCCGAGTGGTCAAAGGGGCTGGGATGAGGTCCCAGTGCGTAGTGCTTCGCAGGTTCAAATCCTGTCCTCTGCACCATCTTAATCTTCTTCGGGAGGCGACCAATTGCCACGGAATATCTCACCTGCAAGTTCTCCCGCATCGAAGGCGTCATAGTCATGGTCTACGATAAGGTGTCTAATCAGAAGATGTTGCTCAACCTTGTAATCACAATCAGGGCAGTCAACCGTAACCGGGGCCTTGTAACCGACGAACTCCATTCTCCCCTTTGGAGTAGAGAGTCTCCTAGCAGTCCTTACTAGGATGACTGCGAAAGCCAGAGAGAGTACTAGGATTCCACATCCAATACCTGAGAATACGGGTGGCTTCGGGCTAGATTGCCTGAGGTTGATGTCTTCCCTTACTGTACCACTGGGAGACTGTTCCATCTCTGAAATGTCTATGATGTGACTGGTATTCTCGTTCAGAAGAATGAGGATTAGCTCCGCCCCGTCGTAGGAGTCGTCTATGTTGATTGTGATCTCATAGTATCCATATGCATCGGTTCTATCGGATACGCCTCTGAACTCGTGGCAGTCGTACTCATTCTCCTCACATTGAATTTCGACCTCTTCAAAAATCACTGAAGCTCCATCTGAGTAAGTGGCCTTGCCTGTAATCTGATACTGATCGGCTGAGCACAAAGGGGATATGACAATGAGTGCGGTTAGCACAAGCGCGGATGCTAGTCGCATGATACTTTGATGGTAGCTGGGGTTTTGAAGTAGCGTTTCACAGAAAATCCCTGAAGAAGGCAATTTGATATTCACCGATGGTACTCTGAGAGCATGGGAGGAAGGGGCTTTGTCGTTGTCATGGTCGCATTGTTTTCCCTAGTATCGCTGTCCTACTCATACGTACCAGCCTACGATAGCCTTGGGGCAGAAAGTCATTTTTCTAGCTCTAATGAAGGTTTTGGGCCAACAAACTACACTGATGAGCATACATACGTGACGGTGGGTTATGAAGGAAGATATACACAACTGAGAATGCCCGGTGGTCATGACTATTCCAAGCCACTTCCTCTCGTTGTTTCGCTTCATGGCTTCAGCGGTAATGGCCAGAGCAATGCGGAGTACATGCACCTGTTCGATAGTATACATGAGAACGAGCACCTTCTTCTCTATCCTGACGGAACACAGAATTGGGTGGGGCAAAGGCGATGGAATGCAACCGACTCATGCTGTTTGTTCAGTGGCGAAATCAATGATGTGGACTATCTACTTGGAATGATCAACGATGCAATCCAAAACTATGGTGCTGATCCCGATGGAATACTAATCACCGGACTATCCAATGGTGGATTCATGAGTCATAGGATGGCATGTGAGGCTGGTGGGACGATTCGGTCCATTGTTGCGCTGAACGGCGTGACATGGGATGACTTCAGCATGTGTCCAGACACTGGGAGGCCGGATATCCTTCACGTTCACTCCACCGCAGATTCCGTCATATGGTATGAGGGGGGTTCAATCCTAGGGAATGAATACCCCTCGTCGAATGAGACTGTAGAGAACTGGGCGATGAGGTCTGGATGTGACCAGAGCTGGACTTACCTAGGGTCCCGTGACATCTCGGGTGATGATGGATTGGATGATACAGATGAGTTTGAGTTCTTGAATTGCGAATCTGGCAACAGGGTTTCTCACTGGAGAATTAACGACGCTAGTCACGTTCCCCCTTTGAACAATCTTGGTTGGGCTGATCAGATACTGGAGTGGGGGCTCTCAGGCTTTGTCAGGGACTCCGATGGAGACGGTTACAGAGATGATTCGGATGCTTTCATCTACAACCCATACGAATGGATTGACACGGACGGGGATGGATATGGGGACAACTCGGACGTGTTTCCTCTAGATTCTAGTGAGTGGTACGACACAGACGACGACGGAGTGGGGGACAACTCGGATGCTTTTCCCTACGATGCCTCTGAGTGGTCAGATTACGACTCGGATGGCACCGGAGACAACTCGGATTCTGATGACGATAACGACGGGTGGCTTGATTCTGAAGACGCTTTTCCTTACGATATCCAGGAGTGGTGGGACACCGATGGAGATGGGATAGGTAACAATGAGGATTTCGACGACGATAACGACGGGTGGACGGATGCCGAAGACTCGTTTCCTCTCGATTCAAATGAGAGCTCTGATAGTGATGGAGACGGCATCGGAGACAATGCGGACATGGATGACGATAACGACGGGTGGACCGACAGTGACGAAGAGCAGTGCGGAGAGAGTAGTCCTTTCGATGCCAGTCAGTTACCGGATGACTTCGATGGAGATATGGTATGTGACCCTCTGGATGATGATGATGACTCTGATGGTGTTAATGATGCAGACGATGATTTTCCTTTCGATCCAGATGAGTGGATTGACAGTGATGAGGATGGGGTCGGGAATAACGCTGACGCGTTCCCGGCCGATGAGACTGAGTGGGAGGATACGGATGGGGACGGCGTGGGGGAC
>DAVY01000027.1 GCA_002505775.1 Euryarchaeota archaeon UBA130
TAGTGTAGTTGATGGGTAGCAATACATCGGTTACATTATGATCGATTCATTAGATTTCTTTGAGAACTGACTCACGAATTCCCATACAATTGTTGAGGACGGTACTCCTGTTGGGTTGGCCCAACCTCTTCCCGGATCTGCGACTGGATCATCATGCTCATAGGGATTGTGGGCGGCGAAAAATAGTGATACTAGCATCACTTGGGCCTCATTCTCACAGTCTGTATATCCACGGATGTCGTAGTCCTCCTCACTCACAATAACTTCAGGGATTGAGCCCTGACATCCATTGAGATCAGCCCAGCTCTCTAGATTCTGTATAGCTCCTTTTTCAGGTCCAAAGACAGGTGCGGCTGGGGCTGTTGTGGCATACAAAACAATCTCATCTAAGAGTCCGTGGACTTCCATAAATGGAATAGGAGAATAGTCAGACTGAACTTCAGCAAATCGATACATCGCCATGCACCCTGCTGCTGCGAAAACCTCACTGGCCTGAACTGCCAATCTCTGCGTCATACCACATCCATTAGACCAGCCTGTCACATATACCCTAGATTTGTCAATAGAGTGATTTTGCATAATAGTGTCCAGCATCTGCAATGTGAAGCCAACATCATCTTCCTCTGAACAACGAAGCTCGTCTGAACATGGTATCAGACTGGAGCCGTGATTCCAAGCATTGTTGTGTCCTTGTGGATATGCGACGAAGAATCCCTGCTCCATGGAAATGTTTGCGAAGTCAGATGTCCAGCGTTGTTGATACATGTCATCGCCATTGCCGTGCATGTCCACGAGCAGGGGAGCAGGGGCAGACTCATTGGGAATCAGTGGAACAAGGAGTAGCCAGCACCTCTCAAGCTCATCGTACTCAATGCAGTGTTCTGAGATATTAGGCTCGTAATCTGGATCTTCTTCCACTGGGTTATCTTCCTCGGTATCTACCTTAGTAGGGTCAGACACGCACCCTGAAACCATTGAGGAGACAAGTAATAATGTCACCACGGAGGTAGGTATACTCCTCATGGATTCTGGTGCTTAGGTTTTAGAAATAAATTCTTGCACAGTATTTCCTAACTGACTAAATTTCAGTTTTTCGGTCATGACTATTCCCGTCGGCAAGTAGCACTGTTAGAACCATGTTCACGGACAGACACGCTCTCAACCCAGCACCTACGCCCGTATAGGTCTTGAATCATATCGCTGGCGAATTCCATAGCCATTTTTGCAAACATCTCACACCCTGTAGATTTGACAGAAACCATATTGATTATTCCCTTTTCATGCATATCCTCGAAATCAGAATACATAGGGTCATCCAAAGCTACCAATGTCTTGTGATCGAAATTTTGTCTAAGCCACAATTCCAATTCCTTCAAACCTCCAAAATCTACGACCCAGTTATTTTCATCTAACTCATGGGCTCCAAAGACAAACTCAAACTCCAACGAATATCCATGCATGAATCTGCAATGGCTTTCCGCCCTCCACTGTCTAAATGCAGCTGAGAGGCCTCTTTCATGGCCATATTTCTTTGTTGAATATAACTCAGTCATCCTCTCCCTCCACGATAAAATCTAAACAAACAGAATTTATACAGTACCTCTCACCACCGTGTTCTCTTGGCCCATCCTCGAAAACGTGACCTAGATGGGCTTCACAACTACCACATCTGACCTCTATCCTGGACATTCCGTGACTAAGGTCTACAATTCGTATAATCCCAGCATCTTCATGTTCTGTGTGGAATGCCGGCCAGCCGCAACCAGAATTATACTTCATTTCAGATGTGAATAGAAGATGATCGCAACAGATGCAGTGGTAGTTGCCATCCCTTTCCTCAAGATAGTGTTTCCCAGAGAACGGCCTTTCTGTGCCTCCTAGTCTGGTAACATTGTACGCTAGGGGGCTCAACCTTTCCTTCCACTCTTTGTCTCTATCTATGATGCTCATGACCAATCTCCTCCCTCAATTTCAATGCGTTTGCCAATACTTTCTCCCACGAGTCAACATACTCTATTGGATCAACACGACCTATATCATAGAATGCTAGAATCCTTTCAACATCCGATCCAGATTTGCCACTTGATCTCCCAAATCTATCCGGATTGTAAGAAGTAATCGTACTTCCCATAATTGTGTCAAAATCTAAACCTAGAACCTTACAAGATTGTAAAGCGTCTCTTAAGATAGTAGACTTATCTCCAGTTATGTATGGTAATTCAAAAGTGACCCTTTCCGATTCCCAATTTCCAATAGAAAAGGCGTCTGATAGCGCTTTGTAGAATTCAGGCCTACAGTCTGGATAAATAGCGTGATCACCACTATGCACGCCCAGGGCTACGATTACTTCTTTATCCTCTGATTGGGAGATGCTCAATGCCATTCCGTACAGTATGGAAGAGAATATTGCATTTCTGTTTGGGACTACTGTTTGCTTCATCTGAATCTCTTCATAATGTCCCTCAGGTACCTCGTAATTGTGATTTGTTAGGGCTGAGTGGAATGTTCCCATAGCAGAACTCAAATCTATGATCTTATGGCTAACTTCCATTCCCATTGATTGTAGCCTCTGGATATTTTCTTTGGCCCTTTCAATTTCAATAGAGTGCTTCTGACCATACTCATAACTCACACAGGTGACGCCGTGCCCATCCCTTAGCAATCTCAGGAGTAACGAGGTCGAGTCCATCCCGCCAGACAAAGCCATAACTGCTCTAGACCCCATCACAAAACCCCCATCCACTTGTGTGTCTGGAGACTCAGTCTCCAACCCTCATTCTCCTTCACTATTTTCTCTACCAGTTGGAAAGATCTGCCATTCTCCTCCACACTTTCTTCTTCCATGTAACATGGTTGTATAAAGTGGTGAGTGAATCCGCTCTTTAGCGATTCATACATGGATAGGTCCTGGCCACAGTAAACTACTTTCAACTCATCGCCGACTACTTGTTTTATAGAGACGTTTGGGTATATCTGATCTTTGGGGCTTACGCAAATCCAGTCTATTATTGGGTCTACAATTATTGTTCCATTGGTTTCTATGGATAAAGAAATATTATGTTTTTTCAGCATTTTTCCAATGGTACTCAAATCTTGCATTGCCGGCTCTCCTCCTGTGAATATGACCCTATCACACCCGAAAGATAGCACGTGTTCGACTATATCGTTCACTTCCATTTCCTCGAATGTAAGAAAATCAGTGTCACACCACTCGCATCTTAGATTACAATTTCCGAACCTAATGAAGACATGTGGAATTCCGGCATGAAAACCTTCACCTTGTACCGAATGAAAAATCTCCACAATTGGATAAACAGTCAATTAATCACCCATTATTTCCGCCATTGATCAGTTGAAATAACTCTCCACGGGCCTCAGCGTTGTCGAAAAACACTCCTCTCATGGTACTGGTCGTCATTTTGGCATTCTGTTTCAAGACACCCCTGCACCTCATACAACCGTGTTTGGCCTCAACTATCACCGCACATCCTAATGGATTCAAGTGTTCCACGAGATCATCTGCGATTGAGCTAGTTATCCTTTCTTGATTTTGGAGCCTCTTAGAATGGGCATCTAGCAGCCTTGCTAATTTGCTAATTCCTACAATCCTTTCCACTGGTATGTATGCTATATGGGCTGTACCACTGAATGGTTGCAGATGGTGTTCGCATGTGCTATGGAACTCAATATCCCTCAGTAAAACTATGCCATCGTAGTTCTCACTATTGAACGTTGAATCTAGTATTTTTCTAGCATCCGCCGAATAGCCTGAATATATCTCCTCGTATGATTTTATGACTCTATCAGGAGTGTCGACCAGACCTTCCCTCAGTGGTCCTTTTACAGACTCAACATATCGGACCACCGTCTCTATTGCCTTCTTAGCCTCATCCTTAGTGACCACTCTACTCACCTCTTCCGTGCATCTTATCTATACTGTCGAGCTGATCCAACAATTTCCTGCAGGCTGTCCTGATTGCATCCGCCACGCTGACAAACTTCTTTTCATCCCCGACATGTTTCTTCAAATCGGTCAATATTTCGTTTGGCATGTCCAAACTAACCTTGGGCATAATATTACGCAATAGCGAGTACGAATAAATATTACTCAGGTAATATTGCAGTAATATATCTCAATTCAAATAGTAGATGCCGATAGCCAAGCTGATGTCTACTAGAGGTGGTTCATCTGATCGAGTTTTTATTTTGGGCCTTGGCTTCCAGAAATGCGGAACAAGCTGGATATACGATTATTTGAAGCAATCGAGATATTTCGATGGGGGGTTTGACAAGGAATACCACATATGGGATGCTATCGATGTCCCATTACTGAAATACAATCTCGAAGATAAGCCTGGTTTTCTTGGACGAGCTTTGGAGAGTAAAAGAATGAAAAGGTACAACATGCAGTCTAACGAAAATGCATATTTTGAATACTTCAATTCTCTTTACCGTGGGGATGTATCAATTACAGGCGATATAACCCCCTCATATAGTGCATTGTCAAAAACAAGGATGGCCTCTATTATCAACAATTTTCAAGATAAAGACGTATCTTGTAAGGCCTTGTTGTTGATAAGAGATCCAATTGACAGGATAAAAAGTGCAGTGAGATATAATCTCGATAGGAGATATTTCAAAGAAGGAATCAATGTTGGCGAAACGAACTTCCGTAGGGCCTTAGAGGGCTATTATACCACAGACCACTGTAAAATCAGAACTAGGTACGATCATACGCTCAACAATGTTTATGCAACATTTGACCCTAATGACGTGTACGTTGGAGTATACGAAAACATGTTTGAGAAAGACCAGGTAACCAAGATGTCAGAGTTTTTTGGTATAGATGAGAATTTTGAATTTACCAAGGTACGTGTCAACAAGACTAAATCAAAGGTAGAAAATATGCCGAAATTGGAGAGTAAAATAAAGGAATATTATCTAGAAGTTTATGAATATTGTAATGATTTGTTTCCAGTTACAAGGGAACTGTGGAAGTAGGTCACCTTCGACTCTCTATCTTACTGTCTATGCCCGGATGTTTTTCGCACAATGCCTCAGCCCTTCGCTTCAATGACAGAATCTGAACGTTGACTTCAGAATCATCGGCGCCGTTCGATATCATTGCAGATAGTACGTTCAATCCCCCTTGAATTGCCCCTGCTTCTAGAAACTCGTCATTGGTGATAACATCTGAGTCCCTCAATATGCTTAGGGTAGAAGAGAGGTACTCAACCTCCGCCGCCATTAAGTCTGATGTTCTAGATTCAGACCCTGTGACACTGGTAATAGCGGTAATCATGATTGTCGGAGCATAATTCTCCTTTTGATGATTTTCAAGGGCTCTCCACTAATTCTATGAGCACCCCGCCCGAAGATGACGGATGTACGAAAGCTATTCTATTCCCGCCATGTCCAATCTGCGGTTTTGAATTTATCATAATTACGCCCATTTTAGATAATTTTTCTATCGTTTCCTCGATATCTGGCACAGATATAGCAAGCTGTTGTATTCCTTCCCCTCTCCGTTCTATGAACCTTCCAACTGGTGTATCAGAACCTGTCGGCTCCAGTAGTTCGATTCTAGTGTCTGACATGTTTTGCATATATCTGACTTCTACTCCTTGTTCCTCTACAATCCCTCCACCAGACGCTTCGAATCCCAATGCCTTCCAAAATGGCAAAGCAGAATCGATTGATTTCGTCGCAATTCCTATATGATCTATTTTCGTCATTTAAACACCACTCGGTGATACCCACGTACCGAAGCATTCGGTGAGTACTGAGTTAATTTCCCCAATACTACAATAAGATTTCACAGCATCTATGATATATTCCATGAGATTTTCTTCAGTTTCACAGGCCCTGGACAATTTTTCCAGAGCGCTCATGGCTAAATCCTCATTTCTTGAGCTTCTTATAGAATTAAGAAAATCAACTTGCTTGACTGCCAAATCCACATCAAGTATCTGACCTTCAATAGGAATTTCATCTACGATATTGTTGACATTTACACCGACCACACTCAACGACCCACTCTCTATGGAATTCAAGTGCTCCCATGCACTTTCATGAATCATTCTTTGCTGTGTACCCGACTTGACTGCAGCGAGGGCTCCTCCTTCAGACTCTATCTTATTGATTAGCTCCATAGAAGCCTCATAAATTTTCGAGGTCATCTCCTCAATTACGTATGAACCTGCAAATGGATCCACATGATCCGCAATCCCCGTCTCCAATGCTAGAATTTGTTGGGTTCTAAGTGCTATGGTAACTGCCTCATCTGTGGGGAGACCAATTGCTTCGTCAAAGCTGTTAGTGTGTAATGACTGAGTTCCTCCTAGGACAGATGAAAGTGCTTGGTAAGCTACTCTTACGATATTATT
>DAVY01000010.1:0-29795 GCA_002505775.1 Euryarchaeota archaeon UBA130
GTTTTGATTACGAGGATTTACTCGACAGGGCTCGTGAAAGAATCCCGCTGGGAATCAGTCAAAGATCTCGGTGGACAATGCCCGAGCCAGAAATCCTAATCGAGGGGAGCCAGACCATTTTACGAAATTTCTCAGATGTAGTGGATGCCATGGATAGGGATGCTAATCATGTCTATCAGTACCTCCTCAACGAGCTTGGAACCTCAGGGACAAGAGAGCAGACCAGGATCATGCTCAAGGGAAGGGTCCCCCCTAAGAGGATAAAGGAAAAATTAGTCAGCTACGTCAAGACTTTCATCCTTTGTAATCAATGCAGGGCCCCTGACACGAGATTCATCAAAGAAGATCGTACTACTCTCCTAAAGTGTCAGGCTTGCGGTGCCACTAGACCAGTAAGGCTCTGAATGGTGACGCAGTATCTCACGGAGAGAAGTCGAGGAGGATCTTTCCACGATTTTTTCGGTTATGCATGTGCATCTGGGCTTCAGCAACTTCTTCAAATCTCCAAACTCCATCGATTATTGGGTCAATTTCTCCTCTCTCAAGCATGTTGGAAATTGCATCCAAGTGGCCCTTGAATATTGAAGGATCCTCCAATAATCCCATGTGTACGCCGAATAATGCCTTATTTGATGACATCAACTTGATGGGATCGAATCTAGGGGTATTTAACCACATCTTAAACGCGGTCATTGGAGACCTCCTATCTCCCTTTACCGCAGAAGATGCTCCAAAAAAATACAATTTACCTCCCTTTCTAGTCGCTTTGTAGGACCTCAAAAGATTACTTCCTCCGACTGGATCAATTGAATGATGTACTCCCTTTCCTCCTGTCAGATCCCTGCAAATTTTCACGAAGTCTTCCTTTTCTCTATCAACAAATTTGACTCCTAGAGATTCAACAAATTCCCTTTTCGAGGAAGAAGCAGTACCAACTACTAACGATGCCCCTGCCACTTTACATAATTGCGCCACGGCGGTTCCCACCCCTCCTGCGGCATGATGTACAAGGACAGTGTCTCCCGGACTAATTCTGCCGAGATGAAAAAGCATGTGATATGCAGTACCGTAAGTGACGGGTATTGCGGCAGCTTGATCTAATGTGACGGAGTCAGGCAACTTGAAGACCCTAGAAGAGTCAATGGACACTTTCTCAGAATAGCCCCCGAATCCGGTCATAGCTAATACACGATCCCCTTCTTTCAATCCATTGACTCCCTTCCCAATTTGAGAAACTACTCCTGATGCTTCGTACCCCGGAGTAAAAGGAAAATCCGGATTCGAACCATAAAGTCCCTGCCTCATCATCAAGTCTGCAAAATTTATCCCAGCCCTGTGGATCCTAATCACAACTTCCCCTTCAGAGGCAACTGGGTCATCTTCCTCGATAATTTCTATTGAGTCAACACCCCCGACCTTTGGATAGATAACCCTCTTCATATGATCGCCTCATGGGAGATATTCCACAATCTTACGTGCTTCCACTTTTTTCTCCCCGGGAATCGACTCTGGATAACCGACCTTGACAAATCCAATAATTCTTTCTTTAGTTTCAGAAATTCCAAGATTTTTGTATGTAGATTGGTGTCTTGTTATCCCACCAGTACTCCATTGTGAGCCAATCCCCCTGCTCCAGAGGGACAAAACAAGATTATGCAAAGAACACACAGTCGCCGCGTAATCCTCCTCCTCCCTAAAATCATCCCCGGGAGTGAGTTTTGTCGTCACTGCAATTATCACCGGGACGTCCATGATTTTCGAAATCGCCCTGGCTTCGGATTGCTTGCTAGCAACATTTCCCTTACTTTCCTCCTTCTTTCTGCATAGAGAGATTACAGTCGGGAGCAACATTTCCCTTGACTTCCTTCCCACTACGTAGTATTTCCAAGGGTAGGTTTTCTTATGACAAGGGGCATTATCAGCCGCTTCAAAGGCAAGCTCTAATTCAGAATAATCAACCCGCTTATCGCTGAATTTGTAGATAGTTCTTCTACTCTTTAGAATTTCTTGAGCCCCATTCATGAAAATTCCTATCCCAATGAGTCTAGTTTCGCCGCTAGGATAAAATCCGATTCGGTCAAGCCATCGATCTTATGGGTCCAAATCAATGCCTTTACACGTCCCCACCCGACTTCAAATTCGGCGTGATGATTTTCTTCTTCACATATCGCTCCGGCCTTATTTACGAAATTGAGAGCATTTTGAAAATCGTCAAATTCCCAAGTTCTCTCAATATGGTGGTTATCAATTAAATCCCAGCTATCATTTATTTTGTCCAACAAATTATTAGATTCTTCTTCACTTAGAGGGGGAACCCCTCCCTCACAAGGTATGCACCTTTTTCCTTCTAGACCGCCTGCCATTATCTCATCCCCAAAGATGGCTATCTATTCCGCCTTCGGCTAATTGCTCAGCCTTTTCCAACATACTTGATCTGCGACGCATATCCTCCTTCTCGAATGTCATCATCTCCCTGTCCTCAAGGTATGGCACTCTCATGTGGGCAACTAGCCTAACTTCCACAATCACATCTCTTGCTATTGATCTAAACGTACCCTTTTCATCAACAATTTCTACTGCGTTTCTTGTGGTCCCAACTAGCATTCCCTTGGCTAATGTCTCACTACCTTCGGACAGTGCCCTCGAGTCAATCAATATCTCAACTAAGTCATCCTTTCTTAGTCCAGCACTGCGTTCTGACAGCGGACCATGGAAAACGTCCTGAATATCATCCAAATCAGGGGATCCATGAGCCTCGTAAATCCTAATCGCCCACTCCGGAAGAGTTCCCTTTATGTCTGGCATGAGCCTTCGTATGGGGGGCATGTAGAAAAAGGCCTTGATTTGAAAAACAATACAATTTCTGTCTATTGACTTCAATAGGAATGAACTGGCCGAGGAGTCAGGGAGACACATGGCATCAATAGAGTGGAGGAAGATCCCAACTGTCTTGAAGACAGATGAGATTCTAGACAAAGCCTTCAGGAAAGCCAGTAAACAGTCAGATACTGTCGAGGATCCCGACAAATATCACAGAGTGCGCAAACAGATGAACAAAATGGTTCAATCGGCGGCTTCAATTATTGATTCAACCCTAATTGCCTATGTCGAAAGATGGCCCAGCCTCAACGCTCTTTCAGATTTTGATCAAGCACTGGTTGATGCGGCGGTGGGGAGTGATAACTATCGAAAAAGCCTTGGCGCGATTCAATGGGGAGCTGAAAGAGTTAGGTCTATTGCAGGCGAGACCCAGAGGAAGATCCTCAGACTTAGGGACATAGATGGTTTTCATCAGGCGAGGAGGGCAGCTTATGGTAGATTTTCATCAATCATCGATCAGATATCGCCTGAGATTGATTGGCTTGGAGAGGCTAGGGATACACTCAGAAAACTACCATCAATAGACTCCTCAGAACCATGCATAGTTGTTGCAGGCTCTCCTAATGTCGGCAAGTCCGCATTAATTTCCTCCCTTTCCAGTGGTGAGCCAGAGATTGCCGCCTATCCATTTACGACAAAACAACTGCATTTGGGACATTTTATTCATAGAAGGAGGAAATATCAGATGGTAGACACCCCGGGTCTGCTTGATCGCCCCATGTCTGAGAGGAATAATATCGAGATGCAAGCAATCGCTGCTTTGGAGAATATTGGAGACGTACTTCTATTTCTGATAGATTCAACTGCCAATGCAACAACATCTCTGGAAGAGCAAATGAATCTTCTCGAGGAAGTCACTGGCCTAATTTCAGAGAGGCCAATAATAATAGTTCATAGCAAGTCGGATTTACACGAAAAGCATAGTCTAGAAGATAAAGTTGCAGTCAGCTCGATAACAGGAGAAGGTATAGAGGAATTGAGGCAAACTCTAGTTGAAATGATCGGAGCCGACGATATATCGGATCCACTTAACCTACCTGAGGATTGGCCGAGAAGTGACTTGGACTAGTTGATGTGCCAAATATTTCCACATGTAGTGCAATACATATCGTAACCACCTATTGATATCGGAAGTCCCCCTATGTCCAGCTTAGACCCACACCCCGGACAGCGGTCAGTCATGGTGCCACGGATGGGAACAGGTTATTCAAGCAATCTATGGCGATTTATGCGTCTCTGAATCTTTTCCACATTTCTCCGATGGGAAATGCCATCTCACTAGCTCCCAATAACAACGTGAATCCTATCGCAAATAGAATAATTTCAACGAAACCAGCAAGGTGAATCTCGGGGTTTATTGTTACCAACTGTTCATCTAGCGTAGAACCATCCTTCCCAGCAGTAACAAAGCGGTAATCTCCAGGCTCCAGAATAAATTTGAAGCTACCATCTTCCGAATCCGGGCCTCCAGCAACGAAATCAAAATCATCTGATGTACAAGTAGTGAGTCCATTCGAATCAGGCTCGCATTCTTCTGGGTAATCAGAAATTACCCCAATCCAACTTCTGTCTGGTTCGTCCCATTCTAGTTCCATGCCAATTTCTAGTAAGATGAAGGCGTTGGGGACCTCTAGGTCTTCCGTGGTCATCCCGACCATACAACCGACCGATTCGTCAGAGCATGGAACTATCGGTACATCAGTTCTCGAGTCATCTATGTCTATCCCGACAAGGCTACCTAATGTTATCAGGATGCAGAGGCCACCAACCAAAAATGGAAATGATGCTAAAATTCTAATCATGTTCATTGAATTTCACCCCTGACTATGATCCGCCCGTCATTAGTTGAAGGAAAATTAGTAGTATTGCTATACCCGGGAATAGGTATAGCATTATTGTCAATCTCTTCCTCGATGACTCTCTTTTTTTATTATTTTCAATGCACATAGTATCACCACAAACTGCTGGTTCACTATCCAGAGGAATCGGCTTCCAGCAAACTACACAGTGCCTGTGAGATTCAACATCAAGAAATTTGTTCGAGGCTCTTTTTTTCTCAGAACGCTTCCTCTTACTCGCCGCTTCACGGGCCTCTTTAGCCGTCCTCATGCCAGCAGCCGCAATCCTATCCGCCCTGCTCAAGAACTCACCACCCCTACTTCCGTACCCTTGAAATCCCCGCCAATTATCGCTTCTTTGATTAACTCCGTTTTTCTTCCATCAAGAATATTCAAAATCATCCCTGACTCAAGAGCCTCTCTCGCACCAATAGGGTCGACAATTTGAGAGTCGCCTGCCTTGGAATGTTCTGAAGAGCCAATGATATCAAGAAGCTGGTGATGAGTTAGAAAATCATGTGACTGGGCCTTTGGATTATGTTTTGGGTCCTCATCAAAAACCCCGGGGACGTTTGTCGCAATGATACATTTTTTTGCATCTGATGCTACAGCGAATCGAATGGCAACGGCATCTGTGGTGTGACCGGGATTTGTTCCTCCCATTACCACTACTTGCCTTTCTTCGAGCAATAGAACAGCTTCATCAATACTCTTTGGAATGGTTCCAGAAACGGGAATACCCGAGTTTGATAGAGACTCCCTAACTATTGTTGCATTCAGCCTTGTCGCAGCAATGCCGATTTTGTCTAGGTGAGCCTCGTCACTAATTAGGGGCCTTGCGAGCTCAATCCCTTCCCTTGCGGGAGCGCCACCTCCGACCACGATACCGATGCGGTCATTCATAGACACTCTTTCTCTGATCATAGATACCAAGCCTTCCAGCCAGGTGTGTCTTTCCTCGATCTCAGGACGAAGCAGACTCCCTCCGAGTGCGACAATCACCGTCGTCATCGACTACTGAGCTAGGACGCTCCCTTTCAATGCCTTCGTCCAACCGCAGTCTAAGGGTTGAAATGCTGCCCCTCCGGCCTTATACTGGAGGTCATGCCATGTCCGACGAGATCGAAGTCCAGCAAAGGAGGTTACGCCTCAAGAAGGCCGTTGAAGACCTCTCTTCGATGAAAGGCATGGGGACAGAGTTAGTTTCTGTTGTAGTTCCCCCTGATAGGATGATAAGTGACGTCAGGCATCAGCTATCCAATGAGGCAGGACAAGCCGCGAACATCAAATCAAAATTAACCAGAAAACATGTTTCAGATGCCATAGAATCAGCTATAGCGACCTTGAATAGATACAAAACACCCGGAGAGAGAGGACTAGCTCTGTTTGTTGGCCATGTAATCGTTGGAAACAATAAGACAAGGCTGATGTCAATTGTTATCGACGACCCTCCGGACTCGTTTACCTCTTACAGATACAGATGTGGCTCAACATTTGAGATTAGTCAGTTAGAAGAAATGCTCATTGATAGAACCGCTTACGGGCTCTTTGTTATAGACAGGTCAGAAGCAGCATACGGATTGGCCAGTGGTAAGAGGCTTCATTGTCAAGAACATGTTACTTCGCTAGTTCCCTCAAAACATGGAAGAGGGGGGCAATCAGCTCAGAGGTTTGAGAGACTAATTGAAGAAGCCGCAGACAAGTTTTTCAAAAAATCATCCGAAAGAGCTTCTTCATACTGGCTTCCAATGATAGAGGACCTGCAAGGAATAATCATCGGAGGGCCGGGAGCTACCAAGGATTATGTTGTAAAAAATGATTATTTTCATCATGAAATCAAGAAACTAATCAGAGAACCATTCTTCGATGTTGGGTACTCCAATGAAAGTGGCCTCAGGGAACTCGTTCAGAGGGCAGGCGGACTGATGGATCAAATTGAATTGGACACCGAGAGGAGACTAGTTGACAGATTCTTGAGTGAAGTGATGAAATCTCATCCCAAAGCTACATACGGTGAGATGATGATTAGAAATGCCTTGGATCAAGGAGCTGTGGAGAGGCTACTTATCTCAGAAAACCTGCGAAAAAGGAGAGTATTGTGGGTTTGCAGACAATGCAAGGAAGAATGGGAAGGTACTCAGAGCAGGAGGTCTGAAATTCCAGTTTGCCCCACTTGCTCCTCTGAGGAAGTGATTGAGGACTCTGAGAGATCGATGGACCTCATTGACGAACTAACCGTTCTGGCAGGCCACACTTCCGCGGCTGTGACACTTATTTCAATGGATACAGAGGAAGGAGCAACTCTATTCGATGCCTTCGGAGGAATTGCGGCTCTACTCAGGTATCCAATTTCATGAGGTGAAAAATGAGACAATTAATCCATGAATGTGTCCCACTAATTCTCAAGGCTGTTTCTGATTTGGGAATCAGAGATGAACAGATTCTTAGTTTATTGGGACCAGCCACAGACACAAGGATGGCAGATGTGGCAATGCCATGCCATTCCCTGTCTGCACTTCTAAAGAAGTCCCCGATGAATATTTCCGAAGAAATATGTAGCCTCATTTCCTCCCCTCTAGAGGGTATTGCCTTTACATCATCAGCCAACGGATTTGTTAACCTCAAGGCTAATCCAGAATGGCTTTCATCGAAAATAATGGCACTTCTTCCAGATGAGAGGCTTGGAGTAGCCGAAGATGAGCCAAGGAAAATTGTTGTTGACTACTCAGCGCCAAATGTAGCCAAAGAAATGCACGTTGGTCACTTGAGATCTACTGTTATTGGAGACTCTATTGTCAGGATGCTTGAATTCAAGGGTCACAACGTTATCAGGGAGAATCACATAGGCGACTGGGGGACCCCATTCGGAATGCTCATTGAGCATCTCATTGATATCGGAGAGGAAGACTTCACTTTGGAGAAGGGGATATCAGATTTCGACCATTTCTACAAAGAAGCCAGGTCTAAGTTCGAGAGTGATGAAATCTTCGCAGATCGGTCCAGATCCAGGGTTGTCCTTCTACAGGGCGAGGATGATAATACCCTGCGTTTATGGGGAATATTAGTTGGCGTCTCTACAACCTATTTCAATGAGGTATACCAGATGCTGGATGTCCTTTTGGAGGATAATGACCTAATGGGGGAGTCAGCCTACAGGCATCTTCTCCCTCAAGTTGTGTCTAGGTTGAATGAATCAGGGTTATTGGAAAATAGCGATGGAGCCAGTGTCGTCTATTTAGGAGGTAAGTGGGTAAACAGAAAGGGCGAACCACTCCCTGTAATTATCAGAAAAGGTGATGGTGGCTTCAATTACTCTACCTCAGATCTAGCATGCATTATCGATCGTGTGGAGAGATTAGCTTGTGATGACCTATTGTATGTGGTCGGTACTCCTCAAAAACAGCATTTCGAGATGGTTTTCGAAGTGGCAAAAAGAGCCGGATTTATGCAAAGTAGACATAATGCCACCCATGTTAATTTTGGATCAGTTCTAGATTCCAATGGCCAGATGTTGAAGAGTAGGGCCGGCCACTCTGTGAAACTTGTTGACTTGTTAAGAGAGGCCATATCAAGGGCTAAAGACTCGATTTCTCTAAAGAATCCCAATCTCAAGGGAGAAGAAAAGGAGAGAGTCTCTAAGATGATAGGAATCGGTGCTGTGAAGTATGCAGATTTATGCACAGACAGAACTAGGGACTATACCTTTGACTGGGAAAAAATGCTATCCTTCGAGGGAAATACCGCCCCTTATCTGCAGTACTCACATGCTAGGATATGTAGAGTTTTTTCACTATCAAATATGGACAGAGACGACGTCAAAGATGCCAACATAATCATTGAATCCGAGGAGGAGCTGAACTTAGCCAGATGCGTCATGAACTTCTCAGAGGCCGTAGACAACGCATCATCAACACTCCAACCTCACAAATTATGTAATCACATTCACTCAACCTCTTCTGCGTTCGCAAGTTTCTACGAGGCTTGCCCAATACTGAAGACAGAGAATGAGGTCACAATGAAAAGTAGGCTAGCATTATGTGATTTGACAGCTAGATGCATCTCAATCGGCTTAGGAATGCTAGGAATACAGTCTCCAGAGAAGATGTAGTATCGATAGAAGGAAAGTGAAAAATCCTCACATTGATGATGCGAATTCTATTATCTCATCATAATTAGGCTCGATGCCAGGATTTTCAGCTTCCCAACGGTATTGGATAACTCCCTCGCCATCCACTATGATAACAACCCGATTCGCACAAATATACCCCTCAATACCACCAAGCCCCTCGAAAGAAGCGCCATAACTTTCGACAACCTTCCTATCGATATCTGATAGGAGTTTGAAATCAATGCCATACTTCCTAGCAAACTCAGCATTCGCCCATGGGGAATCTACACTGATTCCAAGAACTACAGTGTCCGACTCACTAAGTCTACTGAAATTGTCTTGAAAAGTACACATTTCTTTGTCGCAAACACCCGTAAATGCCCCTGGATAGAATGCCAGAATAACATTTTTTCCATGGTAATCTGCGAGGTTTACATCACTCTTATCAGTCGTTTTCAGTGTAAAGGCAGGAGCGGCATCTCCAACTTTGACCATATCCGCCCCCGGTCATCGGTAGCGTATATCGGTTTCGTATTCCAACTAACCCTCATCCAACGCGGCTAAGTCCTTTCCCCGTAGGACAAGTATCTGACCAACGATCCTAGGATGATTCCGGAAACAGCTAGGCTTTCCTCGTTGAATCTATCCATTCTATCGAGATATGTGTGATACTCGCTAGATCCTGAACCATAGCATACCACGGCTCTGCCGTAATCTATGCCATCATCTGGCCTATTGTCAATTTCGTATACAAACGGGGCATGGTCCGAATTGTAAGGCATAGAACTAGAGGGGATCCTGTTCACATTCACATTGTATTTCGATGCCAATTCCGGATATACTTTGGAGAATTCAGAATTTATTCCTCTGAGAATATCCACATCCTTAGCACTATTTCCATAAATTGTTAACCCACTATTTCTCTCTAAATCGACATGGCTCATGTCCATGTTAATGTGTAATCGCAAACCGTCAGACAACATCCCCCGATATTTGTCGACCCATTCTTTTGACCCCCAGAGGCCTTCTTCCTCCCCTCCCCATGTGCAGAAGTAAATGGTGAATTCAGGGTCTCCTAGTTCGGATTGGAGGATTGAGAACTGCCTAGCCATTTCTTGTAGAGTAGCGACTCCAGATGTATCGTCCACTGCTCCAGCCCCATTGTATACTGTATCATGATGAGCCCCAATAACAATCACCGACTCAGATTTGCCCTCGATAATTCCACATGGAACATGAATAGTTGAAATCGCCTGATTGTCTACATCGACCCTCATCTGTAATCTACCGTCACCACCTATGACATTCTCAGAGATAGCATTACCAACGCTCTTCGAGACCATAATGAAACCGAAAGAATCCGGAATGAAGTCAAATCTTGAGATGTCTATGCCCTTGAAGTAAGGGACACAATCATTCATTATTAACTCATCACAATTAACCATAGTGTTAACTGTAATCATTGAATTAACGTCATTCGCCAATGCTCTTTCCAGTAAATCCGTGTTCCCATCTGTCCCATCTTCTATCCAGATCATCGCAATCTTGCTTGCCGCAGAGGCCCAATCGGAATCTTCACTCCCATTTCCGAGATCGATAATTTCCGCATTCTCTGAGTGGAAGATATCTACTGAACCACTGTAGCCTTGGATCACGTAGTCCTCTCTGTGCGTATATTGGATAATTTCACGATTCAAATCTGCAGCTGAGCATGGCGTGGGGCCTCCAAATATCGAGCCAATGTCTCCAGGGATACATATGGAGAGATCCGGCTCGTTGCCAATTTGGAAAATATTCACATCAAACTCATCCATAGTGGATGGTATTCCCATTGATGTGAAGTTAGTCTTGATTGAATTCGCAGTATTTTCCTCTTCGACAGTACCTGACATCCTGCCTTCCCACTCTGGGTGCCCCAAATCCACCAAGGTTTGGGCGTAATCCCTTGTCATAGTGTAATCAAACTCCAGTAAAACATAGTCCGGCTCCCCTTTAACCAAATCCAATATTTCATCACTGTAGATTATAGCTCCCCCGGACCCCCCGACTAACAATACAGAGATAACAATCAAAGTTGGCAGTGGGACTGACCTAACCCTTCCGAAGAAATCTATTCTCCAATTCTCAGGGGATTCTTCAGCGATTACCGCATCAAAAACTGAGTTTTCTAGACGTCCAATAAGCACATCCTTTCTACCAGAAACCGGCATTCCCCTGGCTCTCAAAGCCTCTTTTAGCTCAGAAACCGAATAGTCAGACCAAGGTTTCGCGCCTTCCATGGGCCTGTTAGATCGCACTAACTATTGAACCCATTTGGAACTAGCTCTGCTAATGACGGATTAATCAAGGGAAGCTTCGTCGCCGGTCCAACGTCTTCCAACACTATGTTGGACTCCCATTTGATCAAGAATTCTCGCAACTACGAAGTCTACGAGGTCTTCAATGCTTTCAGGCGAGTTGTAGAAACCCGGATTTGCAGGAAGAATAACTACTCCCCAAGAGGACAATTTAGCCATTGCTTCAAGATGAGGTGTCGGAGCAGGAGTTTCTCTGGGGACCAAAATTAGCTTCCTCCTCTCTTTTATCGCCACCAAAGCACTCCGTGTGGACAAATTATCCGATATTCCAGCACCTATTTTCCCAATCGTGGTTCCACTCGCGGGACATATGACGTATGCGTCATACAAGGCCGATCCCGATGCAGGGCGAGCGGCTAGATTCGCATTTTTATGCAGGGATACCCCAGGGATTTTAGCTAAGTCCTTTGAAGAAATTTCACACTCTAATTGAAGGTTGATATCTCCAGCCTTACTTACGATTAGATCTATCTCCCATCCTGCCTTACTCAACTCTTCAATCAGTCTAACTCCATAACGGGCCCCTGACGCCCCCGTCACCGCCACTACCGCACTAGGCATGGTGCAACGGTGATGACCTTGCCCTTGAATGGTTGCCTAGAGCCCTAGTATGGAAATCAATGAATCTGAAAGGTATTTGTACTCTTCCTTGCTATTGTATAACTGAGCTGAAATCCTGATATATTTACTATTATGATTGGGCCACGAAATTACCGGAACTTGTATCCTGTAATCATCATAAAGTTGGTTATGTATTGGATCCCCATCAAGCGGAATCGATTTGATATCCTCGTTCGAGGGAAATTCAACGGACGACATCGACGAAATCATGAAATCAGGCGTTGGGGGAGTGGTATCTAGAGCTTCACATATCAAGTCCCTTCCAAAAATTGCCATCTGGCGGTTTCTCTCCATTATCTCTGTCCATCCTCCATGGACCATGGAACCTACATGCTTAATTGCATGTGGTATGCATAGCCATGGACTTGGGTCACGAGTTCCCGTCCAGTCGAATTCCAGTCTAAATTTTTCATTGGGTGCTAACTCACTTGAGTGACCGTGCCCGATTACGAGTGGCTTTACCCCACTCCTCTTGTCTTCTCTGATATGAAGGAATGCAGAGCCCTTCGGAGTACAAATCCACTTGTGACAGTTGCCAGTTATGTAAGAAGCATTCAGTTTATCGACATCCAAAGGAACAATTCCCGGGCCATGTGCGGCGTCTACTAGGACATCGACCCCCCTTTCTTGAATCATTTCAACTAGTTTCTCGAATGGCATCCTAATTCCTGTAGGACTAGACACTGTGTCAATCATTGCTAGAACTGTTTTTTCGTTGATCGCTGACATAATCGGGTCGATAATATCAGAATCATCATCTATCCTGAATGGAATCCTAACGACAACCGTCCTAGCCCCTGACCTATTTGTGACGAAATCAATCGCATTTCTGCATGCTTGGTAAGCGTGGTCTGGGACGATTATCTCATCTCCTTCTGAGAGGTCAAGCGACCTGAGAATTGTATTAACCCCAGTAGTAGCATTAGCAACAAACAACATGCCCTCAGGATCGGCATTAAGGAACCTAGACAGCTCCCAAACAGAATCCTGCCACATCTCATTGCTGAGCTTTTCTATGAAGTGAACAGGATCCCTTTCCATCAGTCTTCTAATCCTACCCTGCTCTTCCATAACCGAAACGGGTGTGGCGCCGAATGATCCATGATTTAGGAAAACGGTTTCTTGACTCAATCCCCAATGATTGAACATCTCGCTTTTCTTAGGAATCATGAATCCCCCTCTCCCAGGTACTCTAAAACAGGACTTCTTCTGAGAGCAATATCACACGTGGAAATAAACGCCTTCTGGATACGTTTGGTATCTATGGTTAAACCATCAATATCCTCCATGTATCCAAGCTTATTCAGGCAGGTGTGAACCCCCTCCTCCAGACCACATCCTGAAAGCCCCTCTACCCTATCACCCGGTGTGTTGACATTAATTGACATTCCATGCCTGCTTACCCACTTGAGAAAAGACAGGCCTATCGAACAAACCTTGTATCCATCGACCCAAACTCCTTGCATAGCCTCATCTTTGTAGGAACTGATGCCACAATCCGCCAGAGCGGCAACCGCCCAATCCTCCAACGCTCCAATTACAGCTCTCACGTTCTGCATGTCTCCCTCCCACTTGATAATCGGGTAAACAACCAATTGACCGGGCCCATGCCATGTAACTCCCCCTCCCCTATCCGTTTCGAATGTAGGATAGTCGACTACTGATGTCTGTTCTCTTCTAGCTTTGGGGCCCAAAGTAACGACTTCTTCATGCTCCACAAAAATCAGTGTGTCTGGAATCTCTTCATCTATCCTTTTCCTCTGGAGTTCCTTCATTAAATCAAACACAGCCGAGTAATCTCTGATTCCGAGATTGAGAATATGAATTTCTTTCAACGACACACCTCAGACAGAATGAATGGCGTGTCCAAGTGTTTTCAGAACACTTTCATGGAATGCTTCTGCCATTGTCGGGTGGGCATGGACTGTTCCTGATATGTCCTCCAGTAGGGCGCCCATTTCCAATGCCAGAATAAATTCCCCATGCAACTCGGCAACATGGCTACCGACTGCTTGAATTCCCAGTATGACATTATCGCTCTCTCTGGCAACGACTCTGACGAATCCTCCAGTTTTCTCGGCCTCTAACGTAAGCGCTCTTCCATTAGCGGCAAGGGGAAATTTTCCTACTATTATCTCCTCTCCTCGCTCTCTTGCTTCATCGGGGCTTAGCCCGACAGATACGATCTCAGGCTCCGTGAAAACGATGGCTGGTATTGCAACCTTATCAAACTCCCTCGCCATTCCGGAGATTATCTCTGCTACCATCTCTCCTTGGGCACTTGCCTTGTGGGCGAGCATCGGCTCCCCAGCCACATCTCCAATAGCGTAAACTCCTGGGACATTTGTTCTGCATTGTCTGTCAGTCCTGATGAATCTTCCAGATTGGTCCATTCTAACTCCCATTGTCTCTAGGCCCCAGTCTTTGGTGTTCGGCCTCCTCCCAACTGTTACAAGAATTTTATCAACCTTTAGTGTTCGAACTTCTCCTTCCTTCTCATAAGCGAGCTCTACTTTCTTAGAAGCTCCTTTGCCCTTAATCTCTGAGCCTCTGGCCAAAGCTCCGGTATGTACAGTTACTCCATGCTTTTTCAGCCACACCTCAAGTGGCCTTCTAAGCTCCTTGTCAAAAATTCCCAAGATACTATCCATTCCTTCGATTACAGTGACTTCCGACCCAAGTTTAGAAAGTGCGCAACCAAGCTCCAGCCCTATGTAACCCCCTCCAACTATAGCAACTTTGGAAGGAAGGGAGCCTAGCTCAAGGGCACCGGTTGATGAAAGAATAAACTCTTCATCACAGGGCATGAAAGGGAGGTCAATGTGAGAGGACCCAGTAGCGATAATGACATTCTCAGCTTCTATCTCAACATCTCCATCTTTGGAAGATACAATACACCTCTTGGGGCCAGTAAATTTTGCCCATCCTTTGATTAGCTCGACTCCAGAACCTTTCAGTAAAGACTCGACTCCCTTGTTTAGACGGTCAACGATGGAGTCCTTCCAAGAAACTAGGGATGCCATATTCAGCTGAGGCGGTGAGTCAATGGAGATTCCCATGTGGCCTTTCTCTGAACTGTGCATGGAGATTGACTCAAACCTCTCAGCGGCATGAATCATCGCCTTACTGGGAATGCACCCCCTGATCAGACAGGTACCTCCGGCCTTGTCTCCTTCCACAACAATAGTGTCTAATCCCAATTGTCCAGACCTAATCCCAGCAACATATCCACCTGGACCAGCCCCCACTATCAATACCTGACATTTCCTAACTTCAGCCATAGTTAACCCTACATGAAAATCATTGCAGGATGCTCCAACATCCTTTTGAGGTGCTGAACCAACCTTGCCCCATCGGCGCCATCAATTACCCTGTGGTCGAATGAGCTGGATAGATTCATGATTCTCCTTACAACAATCTGACCATTTCGGACAACGGGCTTATCTCTGGCTTTATGGACTCCCAGAATTGCCATTTCAGGATGGTTAATGATTGGCGTTGCACCGAGTCCACCATCCCTGCCTAAGCTGGTTATAGTGAAGGTTGAGCCTGTTAGGTCATCAAGACTTGAAGTACCTGCCCGGGCATCCCCTGAGACTCTAATTAGATCACTAGCGGCCTGCCAGATATCCATAGCCTCAACATTCTTGACAACCGGAACGTAAAGCCCCCTATCGGTCTGAGTGGCAATGCCGATGTGTACAGCCTCATGCCGATGAACGACTCCATCCCCATCATAGAAATGCCCATTACATTCAGGGTGCTCGGGCATTATCTTTGCTAGTGCCATCATTATGAATGGAAGGTAAGTTAGTTTCGGTTGATCTTCGGACCTACTAGAGTTTAGTGCCTGCCTAAGTGCCTCCAGCTCAGTAACATCTACTTCTTCGAAATATGAGAAATGTGGTATTGAGAACGCACTCTTGACCATCTGCTCAGAAATTTTCCTTCTCAAACCCACAATCTTGACCTCGTTAACTCCGCTCCTTTTCGTGGAATAGGCCGACGGAGGGGCCCCCATGACAGCTCCTCCGCCTGCCACGAACGCGTCAATGTCTGCGTGTCTTATTCTGCCGGCGGGACCACTTCCACTAAGTGAACCGAGGTCTATACCCGCCTCCCTTGCCCTCTTCCTAACTGCAGGACTTGCCAAAATTGGCGCACCAATACCTTTGGTAATTACTGGAGCAATCTCGGGAGCAGGAGTTGTTGGTTTTTTGGAGGGCTTCTCTACCTCTACCTTCTTTTCTTCTATCTCAGGTGGCGCCGTCTCCTCAGGCTCAACTTTCAATTCCGAGGGCACGTTTTCAGATGCATCGACTGGAGTCGTGCCGACCGCTCCTGTGTCGAACTCAATTAATACTGAGCCAACTGCAATCATGTCCCCAACTTCCCCGTTTAGGGACACTACCGTTCCATCTGTTGGGGACGGTATCGTAACTGTGGCCTTATCCGTCATCACGTCCACTACTGGATCGTCCTCTGAGACAGAGTCTCCGACCGAAACATGCCATGTTACTACCTCTCCCTCGACTACACCTTCTCCAATATCGGGTAACTTGAACTCATAATTCGCCATGTCAATCCTCCTGTGTCCTCACTATCGCCGCAATAACCCTGTCAGGTCCGGGCATATAATCCCATTCAGTTGTATGTGGGAAAGGGGTATCCCAACCAGTAACCCTCTCAATGGGAGATTCTAGATTCCAGAAACACCTTTCCTGTATAGAAGCGGCCATTTCGGCCCCAAAACCACTTGTTTTTGGAGCCTCGTGAACTATCACGCACCTTCCTGTCTTGGCTACAGATTTTACCACTGCTTCCATGTCCCATGGAACTAATGTTTGAAGATCGATCAGATCACATGAAACGCCACTGTCTTTTATTGCTCGTTCACAAACATGAACCATCGCCCCCCATGATATGACCGTGCAACTGTCTCCCTCAATAGCTAATCTGGCCTCTCCAAGAGGTATCTTATAGTGTGATTCTGGAACCTCAGCTTCTGGGTGGTCTGACCAAGTTGGTACATTGTGGGGGTCTCCGTAAAAGGGGCCTCTGTAGCATCTCTTCGGCTCGAAGAAAATTACTGGGTCGTTGTCCTCAATCGCGCTAATAAGTAGCCCTTTGGCATTGTATGGTGTTGAGCAATATACGACTTTCAGTCCGGGCGTGTGAGTAAATTGAGATTCCGGGGATTGGGAGTGGTGATGGCCTCCTCGGATTCCTCCTCCCGCCGGGGTTCTAATTGTGACCGGGCACCAGAACTCTCCACCTGATCTATGTCTTACTTTTGCCATTTCATTCACAATCTGATCATATGCTGGGAATATGTAATCCGCAAACTGAATCTCAACTACAGGCCTAAGTCCATTGATACCCATCCCAAAAGCTGTTGCGGCAATCCCCCCTTCCGAAAGTGGGGAATCGAAAACCCTGTGTTTTCCGTGCTTTTCTTGGAGTCCGTCCGATGTCCTGAAAACTCCGCCAAAGTATCCGACATCTTCACCAAACATTATGACATCTTCATCTTTTGAGAGCATGGTATCGATAGCACTATTCACGGCTTCTACCATATTCATGTTAGTCATTGTGAATCCCTCCATTTCTTCATTTCATCCCATTGTTCAATTAGGTGCCATGGAGGCTCTTCGTACACTTCAGTAAAAATGGCATCCGAGGAGGGGTAAGGACCGTTAGCGAGGTCTCCGAACTTGACAGCCTCTTTGTATGCCGCCATAACCTCTGAGTCTATCTTTTCCGAGAGCTCTTGATGTTGTTTATCGGACCACTTTCCTATCTGTTTCAGATGTTCGGATAAACGCGATATCGGGTCGCCACCCGGCCAGTAATAGTGAATATCAGATGGCCTGTATCTGGAGGGGTCATCACTACTGCTGTGAGCCCCTGCGCGGTATGTGAGAACTTCAATGTGAGTGGGGCCGAATCCCTTGGATGCCCGATCTCTGGCCCAAGAAGTCACTGAGTACAATGCTAGGAAGTCATTTCCGTCAACTCTGATACTGGGTATTCCATATGGAATTCCTCTTACGGCAAAATTTCCATTTTTACTTGCAAAATTCTTGTGTGTTGAGATTGCCCACTGATTATTTACAACATTGAGAATAACTGGTGCTTGGAAGATGCTAGCGAAGTTCAGTGCGTAGTGGTAGTCTCCCTCGGCACTGGCCCCATCGCCAATCCACGTTATAGTGACTTCATCTAGGCCCTTGTAGTTCGATGCAAGGGCCACGCCAACTGCCTGACTGAACTGGGTTCCTACGGGACTGGAGACAGAGATGAAACGACCCTCTTTGTATGTGTAGTGAACTGGCATTTGCCTACCCTTGACATTATCCATCTCGTTACCTATGCAATGACAAATCATGCTAACCATGTCTCTATTCCTGACAAATTGTGCGCCTGGCTGTCTGTAAGTTGGAAACAACCAGTCCCGCTCCTCGAGAGCCATCGTTTGAGCGATAGCAACCGCTTCCTCTCCGAATGAACGCATGTAGAAAGACAGTTTTCCAGTCCTCTGCATTTTCATCATCCTATCATCAAATATCCGAAGCCTCATCATATGCTCCAAGCCCTGTATCAAAACTTCGGGGCTTAGTTTTGGGTCCCAGTCTCCAGATGTTTTGTTGTCATCGCCCAGTACTCTGACCAAACCCTCCGCCAAATCCAAAGTCTCGGATGCGTCACAATCGATTTCAGGCCTTCCAAGATCGCCCGGAGACCAAGGCCACTCTGTGAAATCGGCCTCATCTCCCGGCCTGTGCGGGGCATCAGGTACGTACAATGGATCCACTCCGTCCCCGCCGCTCATGATAACCACACTCTCCACTTGCTCATATTGTTTGGCCTCCATCAGTGTGAGGGAAGGTTAGGTGACTGACCGCTGAACCGGTTGATTCTCTAGTCACCACTGGCTCTGAACCAGTCGACTCTTCCCAAAGTAGTCCAGCCCTGTAGCTTGACCTAACTAACGGTCCGCTGGCTACAGCAGAGAACCCCATTTCTCTGGCCTCCCTATCCCAATCAGCAAATTTAGAGGGCTCGGGAAACCTCTCTACGGGTATGTGTCTAACTCCCGGCTGTAGATATTGACCAAGAGTAATCATGTCAACGCCACAGGATCTTACCTTTCTCATCGCGTCAACTACTTCCGAATCAGTCTCCCCTAAGCCAACCATAATGCTAGTCTTGGTCTTGAGATCAGGTCGAATTTTTTTGGCTTCAGCCAGAATTTCCAGTGATTGTGAAAATGAAGCCCTCCTGTCTCGTACATGGCTGTCAAGGCGAGGGACACATTCCACATTGTGTGCAAACACACGAATCGGAAGACCCACCAAAAGAGTTCGTAGGGAGTCTAGATTTCCATCTAAATCCGAACAAAGAAGCTCAATTCCCACTTCAGGGCATCTATCGTGCACTGCCATAATGCATTCTCTGTAGTGTGAAGCCCCTCCATCTGCAAGGTCGTCCCTGTTTACTACGGTAATTACAGCGTGCTCAATTCCCATTTTTTCAATAGCGGATGCCAAATCATCCGGCTCATCGGAATTCAATGGAGGAGGATTCTTGGCCGTATCAACCGCGCAGAACCTGCATCCACGGGTACAGACATCACCAGCTATCATGAAAGTGGCAGTCCCCCTTCCCCAGCAATCATGGATGTTTGGGCACCGAGCCTCTTCGCAAACAGTACTGAGACCGTTCTCCTTCACACTGCTCATGGTTGAGTTGTATCTATTTTGCGACTTCCCTACTGGCAGACTGGTCTTGAACCACTCTGGGAGCCTTTTCCTTCCTGCGCCGGTTTTTTTCAGTCGTTCTGATGATTGGCTACTTGAGCATGAACCGGGCCCAATCCCCTCCTCTCCTACGGTGGGTAAACGAGTCGCCATCAAAGCTCCGGGTAGAGTATCGAAGTTAATCGTTCTCATCGGCCCCTATGGGGCCGTACAATACAACCCGTAATAGGCAAGAAACCCTTCCGGGTGCCATGCCTGGTGGAGTGATCTTAGTTACTGGAGGCGCTGTTAGGATTGGAAGGGAGATTTGCTTGAATCTAGCAAAAGATGGATTTAGCGTGGCAGTCCACTACAATTCCTCATCGAATGAAGCGAACTCTTTAGTCGAAAAAATAAACTCAAACGGAGGTACGGCCCAGTCATTTTCAGGGAATCTTTCAGATGTATCCATGGTTGAGAATTTATTTTCAGATATCAAAGACTCTCTGGGAGTAGTAACAGGCATCGTTAACAATGCATCGCTATTTTCGTTTGACGACATAAACAGCTTGTCTAAACAATCTTGGGATAACCACATGCATGTCAATGCACTAGTGCCCTTGTTGATGATATCAGAATTGAGTCGAAACATACCATCTGATTGTGTCGGATCGGTAGTCAACATATTGGACCAGAAAATTTCTCAGCCCAATCCAGACTATCTTTCCTACACAGCTTCTAGGTATGCTATGGCGGGCATGACAGAAACACTAGCGAGAAGCCTCTGTCCCAGTGTCAGGGTTAACGCAGTAGCCCCTGGGCACACGCTCCCAAGCCCCGAACAGACTCCCGAGGGCTTCAAGAAAGCGCAATCTCAGTCTCCGCTGCAATCAGGCCCTTCTCCCGGAGATATAGCAGATGCTGTGAATTATCTCATGAAAGCAAATTCAGTGACTGGACAAATCATCTATGTTGATTCTGGGGAGAGATTCTTGTCTCGTTCTAGGGATGTAGTATTTGAGACGGAGGATTAAGATGAGTGCGCCTAGTAGTGCCCCCCCAGAGAAAGGAACGAAATATAGCTCTGGAAAAACTACGATTTTCCTTAGGGACCTGATAAGGGATGTAGATATTGGAATACACGATCATGAGATAGGTCGCCCACAAAGCCTACGTTTCGATTTGGAAGTGTCTGTTCCCGGTGCAGAATCCCCAATTATTGATGAAATAAGTCATGTTTTGGACTATGAGTACCTTCTAGAGTCTCTGGAATCTTCAATCAATGATGGTAGATCCTCATTGTTAGAATCACTTTGCTCAAAGATCCTTGAAAAGCTGATGATTCCCCCTCAGGTATCTAGTGCGACAGTCCAAATCTCAAAGGTCGATATTCTTGATGAAAACGGTGTCTTAGGCTGTCAAATGACTAGAGAGAGATGATGGTGCAGAGGGCAGGATTTGAACCTGCGAAGCACTTTGCACCGGAGCTTAAGTCCGGCCCCTTTGACCAGCTCGGGTACCTCTGCAGGTTGCTAGGAGGGGGCCATACTCCTTGAATAGAGCGCAAGAAATCCCCCGATCGAGTCGTATTGACGAACTGCACAATTGACGTAAATGCTGCCCATCGCGCACGAACGCTTTAACGCCACTTGTGTCGGCGGTTAGCCGTGCAAGAGAGGAGTATAGCGAACTCTGTCCGAGGGCGGTTCGCGTCAGCATTGGTACTCAGCCTCCTTTTCATGGCCTCTTCCTGGGTCACTGCCGTCTCAGATGCGGAGTTGGAAAATGGGGTCAAATTCAACTCTTCAAGTGATGTGCAAATGAATCTCTACACCATGTACATAGCCTCTCAAAACTCCTCTGCTGGAGGTGATGGATTCATCACTACCCAGGTTCCGGAGTCAGGGGGCCAAGAGTCAATGAGTGCCTTGAGCAACAGTGTGGAGTTTAGGACAAGTCCAATGCTCTCTAGTTTGGAGGTGGCTGGAAGGCCAAATCATGGTTCTGGGTCTGGCTCATATTACCTTCCGATTGGTATTTTCTTGAGATCGACTGGCCCGGATACGGCAACTGTTGATTGGACGATTACCCTGAAATCCTCCGGATCACAAGTTGGTTCTGCATCATGGTCCTCCGAGGCCTGTAATCCTGGGCTGACTCAGAGTTGTAGCTTTGATCATGAAACCTTTGAGATAGATATCGGAAGCGACGAAACTTTCACAATAGACAAGGATGAGAGATTGGAATTAATTATCGATGCAGACATGTCTGGGTGCGAAGGTGGAGGAGGTAGCCCGTGGGGCGGCGGTTCGAGTTGTGAGGCAGAGGTCGCGTGGAATGAAATTGATGGCGATGAAAGGTTTAGCACCATCGAGATAGAGGCTAACGCCATAGCAAACAGCCTCGTCCTACTTCAGAGGGAGGGTGCTGAGCTCGCTGAGGGGCCCGAACTAGACTGGTATCCCAATGACATTCTTTCAGAGAGGGTAATGCAGTTCTCGTTCGATGTAAAGAGCAGTTTCGGAAGGTATGATGTCGACTCTGTTAGGCTGTTAATGAGGGACCCCAATGGCGCATATAGAATAGATCATGTTATCGATGAGGATGACGAGGATATAGAAGATACCAGTCAGGGTATTTTTGGAGAATACCTATGGTCTTACCCAAGTGGGATTCCATCCGGTGAGTACACAGTCGAACTAGAGGTATCTGATATACAGGGAAATAGTGTTATTGTGGAGCATGAGCCTGTTATAATGGAACAATGGGGGGTCGCACTTAATCACCGACTTGATAGGTCAACAGAGTACATAGCCCCCGAACAAACGACCGCTGTTCCTCTGCAGATGGTACACAGGGGAGACTCAACCAAGTCAATGGATGTGGATCTCGAAGTATTGACTAATTTCCCCAGCTCATGGCTAATCGAATTCGACTCTCCAGGTGGCTATACACTTAATTCTGGAGGAGATATCCTCAATCCAATTTTGACACTTACTGCACCCGAGGACCTGACTGGTGCCCCCAGCTCGATTGATATCAGGGCTGTAGCTGAGGCAGAAGTAGATGGAGTGTTGCAAGTAGTCCATCAGGACACACTTCAGATAGATCTAGAGAAAATGGATGTTTTCCAGCCGCCTCAAGTGTCAATATGGTCTGAAGACCATGAAATCGCAGTAGCGAACTCCTCCAGACCGGATGACTTCGATGCTTCAGCAAACAGCTATGTCGATTATAATCAATTTACACCGTTTCTAATGGAGATCTTCAATACAGGCTTTGATGCGGATGAGTTCAAAATCGACGTACTACAGAGAGCCAAGGCGATAATCCAAGTTTACGACAATGATACTGGGGAAAGAATACTCGAGGACGATGGTGATGGAACTTTCCACACTGCACTACTGGACAGGCATCAGACACAAACCCTGAGAATTTTAGTCAAACCCTCTTCCGACAGACTAGACCCTGATATTGGAACCATAGAGTTAGAGGTCGTCAGCACAGGGCAGAGCAACCTCTCCTCCACAATAGATTTCACCATACAAAGGACATTCGGTATCAGGGCCGAAGTGTCTTACGATTGCGATGGATCTCCCCTAGGACACATCAAAGTGTCTCTCTGCTCTCCAGGACCAGGTAATTCAGAAGTCACACTCAGAGCTAAAATTACCAATACAATGACATCGGGGGAATCAGCAACATGGTGGAGGATACAGAATCCCGCTTCCCTAGAAGAGAATACAGAAAGAAATGCTGCTTATGGGCAATGGCAATTCAGAATTGAAGACGATTCAGGGAACGCCATACCCCGAGTTTCATTGGCACCAGGCGATGAAATCGAGGTATTTGTGACTGTGACTCTTACTAGTCAGGTGGAATTCGGCAATCACACAGTTTACCTAAGAATCGTCGAGGATACCCCTGACGCAGATCCGAGATATTTCGATCTACCAATGATATTCGAAATAGACTCGGACGATCCAAAATTGGAAATCGTTCAGGTTTCCCCAAATAGGCTCCTCTCCCCTGGGGACACTGTTGAGATCCAGATGAAAGTGAAAAATTTGGGTAACAGCCCCCTCACCATTCTTTTGGAGGCTGAGTCCGAGTCCTCAGGTTGGAGTGTAGAAATCGATGGACCTTCTGGATCAGTACTTGTTGTTCTGGATGCATTTGATGAAGTTACTTTCGTCCTTGAGGTATCAGTACCAGTTGCATCAAATAATGGCGATAGATCCACCATTGAAGTATCGGCCACACCGTTTGATACCGATCAAAGCTGGCCAGATGAATCAACAGCAAAAACCTCAGTGGTTATGACTGTGGGGATAGGCTCTCTGGTAGAGCGTTTAGTGAACGAATTTACCCACCCAAGGATTTCTACATATGTAGTGGGAATAATCGCCTTCATGCTATTAATAGCAGGAACGCAATCAGCTCTAAATCGGAGAAGGTGGAAGTCACACATGGCCTACTTGGAGGCCATCTCAGACGACTCTGAAGAAGATATTGATGACCAAGACGACATTCCTGCGCCAGTTGTTTCTGTTGAGGAGCCCGAGGAAGAAGAAGACATAGCCTACGACGATGATGACATCGAACTAGTCTGAGCGTGTTGAGGCAATGTCCGAACGACGCTCCATTCCTCTTAAGTGCCCTACTTTCTGCCAGGAACTTAGGTGAGTAGCGTGCGCAATGCAGGAGGACGATCGCAAGATATCGCTCGAGTCACAAAAAAACGCTCCGCAATTGTATTCTCCGCCTTGATGCTTCTCTCATCATATTCCGCATTGGAATTCAGTGCATGGGAGGCTCTAGCTTCATCTGACCAAGATGGTGATGGACTTTCGTACGGGTTAGAATTCTACATCAATACCCAACCTCAAGACTGGGATTCCGATAATGACGGACTTCCCGACGGGTGGGAATGGCAATATGGGCTAAATCCACTATCTCCCAACGGAGACAATGGCTCGACGGGCGATCCAGACGGTGACGCTTTCAGTAACCTAAATGAGTATCAATACTCTATTCCCACTGGATGGGATCTTCCATCAACACCAAATGTTCTAGATAACGGAGTTTGGTGGAACGGTACAGTACCCGTTAGAGATTGGGATGAAGAGAGCGCAATGCAACTAATTCAGGGCCTTAACTCAGATGGTGCAGATGAGGACCCTCGAGGAAATATATGCTTCAATACATTTGATGATGATAGAGACGGAATGGTCGACAACTTCGACGGCGATGGCGATGGTGACTCAGATTGTTCTAGTGATGATGACGATGGTGATGGTTTAATCGACGAGGACCCGGACGGATGGGACACTGATGGAGACGGTATGCCGGATGGCTGGGAGGCTGCAAACGGTTTGGACCCAACATCAAACAGTAACCAAGACGGGACTTTCGGAGATCCAGACGGTGATGGGCTAATCAACATCAAGGAGTATGTAAATCCGGCATGGGGTACTAGGAACGGTACAACTACGCCCCCTACACAATATTTCCGACCCGGCCCTCTAGCAATGACTGCCACTGAGACCCCATGCAACCCCGTATTATCCTTGGGACCAGGAGGATGTCAATTCCTCACTGCCGAAGTCGATGGAATAACCTCAACAGACCCCCAGTCGAATGATACAGATGGGGATGGTCTCAACGACTCCTACGAGGCACTTATTCTCCTCACTGATCCGACATCCGTTGATACCGATTCTGACGGTATCGAAGATGGCGTAGAGGTTCTAGGTCAGTATGGAGACCCCCCACAGGCTAGTGACCCCAGGAACAACAATACAGATGGGGATCAATTCGATGACGGGGAGGAAGATCTCAATGGCAACGGGATTGTTGACATGAATGAGACTGACCCCACTAGGATAGAAGATTCAGGAGACTTTGACGGAGATGGTATCCAAAATTGGGAAGAGAATATGACTTGCACTCTCTGGAACGTTTTCGATACTGACGGAGGAGGAGTTTCAGACGGTGACGAGCTCTTACCTTTCCACAATTCAGACCCGTGTCTATCAGAACAGACCCTAACACTCCAGATACTCGCTTGGGACGCTGTCACATCAGCACTGACACTCAACTCCACTACCGAGTTAGATCAATCCCCGGTAGATTGGAGACAAAATGATGCCCCTATGGCGTACTATGTTCAATCAAACGGTACTCTTGTCGACTTCAGGTACGAATCAGTAGATTCCGGAGTTCTGAGGAATGTCGATACTGACCTTCCAGCTAACACCTCAACAGTCCTCTTTACCAATTTCTCATGGTGTTGGGACGCATCCGTAGGTGCTGTGAACGACCCTATTTGCGATGATGATTACTCTGATTCAGATGGAGATGGATTGGCAGATTGGGAGGAATACCTGTCCACATGGGGATTCCCAACTAATCCTAATTTAGTCGATACAGACTCCGATGGCGTCGAAGATCTAGACGAGATTTTGGATGGAACAGACCCATTAGATCCTTGTGAAAATTTACTTGATACTGATGGAGATGGTTTAAACAACTACTTCGAGAACACTACGGGGTGCGTTGTTATTTTCCCGGGAATGGGGGGCAATCTTACGAATGACGCATACTTCACCCTATGGAATCAGTCTGATACAGATAATGGAGGGGTCACAGACTTCCAGGAGTATCTAGACGGAACTAACCCACAGGATAATCCTAATGATGATAGAAATCCAGTGGACACTGATGGAGATGGAATACCCGACACTATCGAAAACTCAACGGGAACTGACTGGAGAGACCCCGATACCGACGGAGGAGGAATTCCCGATGGACAGGAGTGCACCTCAGAGTTTTGGGACGGACAATGTGAAGGTTCAACGGGGGACCCATGGGATCCATCCGATGACATTTCACCAAACTCAATGTATCTCATAGCTACCAACCAATCTTCTATTTTGGACCCGACAAACACAATCTATTGGAGATGGCATACCTATGACCAGTACACAAGAGTATCATGGGGGGTAAATACAACCCTAGTTGGAAATACCCAAATGACATCAGATTTCTCAACAACACAAGGGGTGGCTGACCAGCAGTTCTGGGATAACTCGACACTCATGGGCTGGGAAATCCAATACAATGGCCCAGGAGTAGCTGATCCGGGCGAGGAACTGATCCTCCCTCATAATACGGTCAATTTCACAGGGTGGATTGACCCAACGGCAGGATTGAATTTCTCAAACTTTACCAGAGACGTCTTAGTAGACGGGTCTTCCGTCGATACGGTTTTCATAACCACTCCTCAAGTGACAATCACACAGGCAATTCGAGAGAACTCCACAGTTTTCACCGGGACCGACTATGCCACAGACCTGCCACGAGAATTTACTGATAGGGGAGGTGCCTTCGAGCTCGTATCTGGAATCACACAATCTGTGATAAACGAGTCAGGCGCACTATCAGCGTGGGACAAAGTTTCCGCCATCGCGGACTTCTTGACTAACGGAAATGATACATTCACATTCCTTAGGAATAACAATGGCACTGAGGCTCCCGATATGGTTGAGGATGAAGGAGATTTAGCCTACTGGATGCTCAACAACTCATTCGAGGGAAGCTGTGATCAATTCTCTTCGTTGTTCGCAGTTATGCTCAGGACCGTCGACATACCATCCAGAAAAGTTACTGGGTTTTCCGGTGGTTATTGGAACGGAGAAGCATTCGAAGTATATGGAAAGGATTTCACATCTTGGGTCGAAGTACACTTGCAGACCAATCAGAACCTAGGTGATGCGGATCTTGGCTGGATACCATTCGAGGCTTGCCCGCCCATGTCCGCAGTCGAGGTATCAGATGAGACATGGGGGCCATTATCAGTCGATAGAGACCTGTCGGGGGAGTCAATATGGATGAATGGTACCCTGAGGTTCTCAGACAACCAAACAGCGGTTGAGGGGGTCAGTGTAGAGATGTATCTAGTCAAATCAAATATGACTTCGTTAATTCCTGGAATCGCGGCATCCTCTGAGCACCTAGTTGGTTCTTCCGTCACTGATGCAAATGGCTCATTCAACATCACAGGCCTACCTTCAGAAGCTGTAGATCCAGGCAATGCTTCCTTAGTGGTCCTAACAAAAGCATTGGGCTATGTGGGAGTTCAAGGAATCTACTCCAATTGGGATTTGAACATCTCGGATGATATCTCAATCAATATCAGTGAGCCACAGCCAATCGTAGAACCCAAGTTAGGAATTGGAGTAAATACCACAATATCAGGATTAATGACGCTTGAGAATGCTCCGTATAACGATGTTTCCCTAATAGATTCTATGCAGGTCATAATGAATTACACGACGGTCCAGGATGGCCCCGTGAGTCTTATTTCTAGTGTGGGGCCGGGTGGTTATTTCGAGTTCTCCGTCGCAATTAATGAGAGTGAGCAAGAAGGCCTTATAGCCGCAACGATTGATTACGTGGGATGGCATCAATACGATTTGAACAACGCTACAAGCCCAATATATCATATCAGACCAACTTCTAAGTCGTTGAATCTAAACCTAACACAGGCACCGAATTTGACCATCACCCTAGAGGGAGAAGGCCTGAATAATACCCTGCTAGAGATTAATAGGCCCATTTACCTCAATGGGACAGCTCTCAGCAAATCTGAGACGCCCGAGGCCCTTAATGGGACTCTGGAACTCCAGATGAGAAGATCAGGCACCAATGCCCCATTTCTCACCCTTGCTACTTGGTATCTTAATGATTCTAATTGGCTCTCTTCACCAGGTCAATTTTCCTTGAATTGGTCATTCATGGACTCCGATGTCCCCATTCCTGCCGGGCTAGTTGAAGTAAGGTATCAGTATCTGGCCGATCAGTTATTTGCCAGAGATGAAACTACTGTCGTGGACCAGCATGGAATAAAGAGTTACATACAATTCAATTACACAATGTCCCCCTCTCCCAAAGGAAGTGTTTCGGAAGTCCTTGTCAGGCTATCGGATCACACTGGATCCGAGATTACCTCATTCCCAGGCCTCTTCTCACTTTCTGTGGATGGAACAGAGGTCTGGAATGAATCTGCCCCTGATGTCCCTAAGGTAATGACATCGTGGACGCCCTCACTTCTGGTTAATGCAGGAGATTATCCATGGGTTTTGACCTATAACGGTTCTACATGGATTGGTCCTAACTCAACTAACGATACAGTCAGGATTCAAGGAAGGGCTTCCCCCAGTATTTCATTAGGTACCGAATGGGTCCCAATGGGCAATACAACATGGGTCACAGGAACAGTTGTTGATTTTGACCTAAACACCACGGTTATTGGAAATAATACAACCGTATCTCTCTTCCTAGATGTCCCCTCTTCTCTCCCTGCCGGGCCAGATGGTAACCCGCTGCCTCCTGACAGGTATCCATTAGGTTCTGATTGGCTAGATTTAACTAATGGTGAATTCAATATTACATTCTCTATGCCGGGCGGAATCGGCTCTGGCGTATATGATGCAGTAATCATATTGGACTTTGAGAAGAACTCTCCAGGAGGAGTCCCGTACTATTTTGATCCATCTTCAGAAAATATATTCGATGTTGGCATCCAGACAATGTTTGATGTTGAATCTAATGTCACCGGTGCTATAGTTGTTGCAGGAGAGAACCTGACAGTCTCTGCCACTGTCGTAGACATCGAAAACAATGAACGATTGAATAATGCAACTGTGGAGATTTACTTTGATTGGGGAGGTCCACTACAACAACTGCTGAACACTTCCATCACTGGCACGGATGGGATAGTTGAATTCCAAACTTTGATTCCGAGCGATTCTCCCCCCGGGTACTATGACGTTCTTGTAATAGCTCCCGATGACTTGACCGACTCACTGGATACTCCCAATGCGGGGAGGTGGTTATCAGGCGAAACTCTCCTCAATCTGACTGTCCAAGTTCAGAGCAATGTCAGAATCGATAATTCCCCACTTCCAGAGGTAACTGCAGGTCAATCCTTCTTGATTGACGGGCAAGTTTTGGATTCTTTCGATCAAAATAGGTCAGTTGATGGCCCGGTGTCTTTGGAGGTCTTTTTCCTGAACGATCCGAGTGAGAAGCTCATCACCGGCTTTGCCACCTCCCAAAATGGCTCATTCAGTCTCACAGTTCCCACTGACCCATTCGGAGACGGGGTCACCAGTGGGCCGAAGACTGTCGTGATTAGCGTTGAAAATGGAAGTAGCCCATTTTATCTCACTGGGTCTGGTTCAGAATC
>DAVY01000010.1:30175-75681 GCA_002505775.1 Euryarchaeota archaeon UBA130
GTAGACAGAGGGTCATCCATCTCATTTGGAGCCAAAATTGTTGAGTCATCTGACAATGATAGGGAAATACAAGGAATGAATGTATCTGCCAGATTCCACGATACTTGGATTTCTACAGAGGCTATATCTGACTCTAGAGGAATCGTTAATTTCTCATTTGATGTTCCCCACTCTCACCCCCTTGGAACAATATCAGTCATGCTGATTTTCAATGGTTCAAATGGTACTGAGACCCTGCACTCTTCATTCACATTTATCAACACCATAATTATCAGATCTCCAACCTCAATTACGTTTAGCCCGATTACCTCCAATCCCTCTGCAGGAGACTTCCTTGATGTATCTGGAAACCTTACCTCTAGCAACGGCAGTGGAATCGTAGACAGGTCAGGAAATCCATTATCGCCCAGCCTGACTTTCTTGATAGACGGGGCATCAAATGGATTTTCTGTCACCGGAGGCTCAGTCAACCCCAACGGAAGTTGGAATGCTAGGATATTTTTGGATATGTCATTCCCAAGGGGAACCCACAATATTACAGCTACATATACCCCAACTGTAAACTATTACAGCTCCAGCTCTGGCAACACCACTTTCGATAGCCGTGGTTTTTCAATGATTTCAATTGTTGACCCAACTGACCTTGATCCAGATGCAAGAACAATCAGGGGAGACTCATTCGATCTCAACATTTCTGTAATCGACAATTCAGGAGCAAACGTCAACGACGTCGAGGTAAAGGTCCTGATTGATGGCTTAGAACATTCGACAGGACTTACAGACTCCCAAGGTCTGATGAATGCCAGTATTTCTACCGATTCAAATAGGGTTCCAGGGCCTATGACCGTAACTGTTGTGTTCGAAGGGATCAATGGAACTACCGGTTTACTTGGAGATCAAACTTGGACTAGAGTGGTCATTCTTGCTCCGACTGTAATTGATGTGACTGCTATTTCCGGTACTTCTGTGGCAGGAGAGCAAGTAATATTCTCGGGAACCCTCCTTGATGAACATGGATTTCCTCTGATTGAGGATGGTGCCCCGAAAGGGGGTGTTTTGCATCTATCTGTCGATGGGATAGATGTCGGACCAATCTATATTGACGTCTCTAACTCTACCACAGGTACATGGCAAATAACATATGATATCCCTCTAGATATGGACTACGGTCAGCATACTTTCACAATAGAATTCCTCGGTGGCTTCACATGGGTGGACCCAATGGGACAGGGGGACTCCTTGAATCCAGAATATTATCTCCCTTCGGAAATCACCCTCCCATTCAATGTGACACAGACTTCCCAGGTTGTCCTTACTACTCCCCAAGGTGAGATTGATAGAAATGAGCTCCTATTGATTGAAGGTATTCTCACCGATGGGGCCGGAAGGCCGTTGGATAACAGGACACTTGATGCCTACATGAATGGTCAATTACTGACTTCGCTGAATGTGGATTCGAACGGCTCATTCAGTCTGTTCTTCCCGGTTCCATCTGATATGCCACTGGGACCTAGAGAAGTAACTTTGATATTCCAGGGAGAGGAATTCATTATCGGTTCAAATTCAACTACCATCTTCACTGTTTTCTCTCCAACCACGCTATCTATGACCAGTCCCGATCCGCTTGCGGTGGGTGACGTGCTAAATCTAAGAGGTGACATTAGAGATAATCTTCCAGATGGGTGGCTCTCGAATCACTCTCTTCAGATATTCATCGATGGGATTTTGATAGGAACTACAATTTCTGAAGAAGATGGGTCTTGGCATCTTTCATGGGTGGTATCAGAGTTCTTGGATGTTGGAGTGCATCAGATAACAGTTATTTCTCCCGATCAGGGCTATTACAGGCAATCTACTGCTGAAGCTAATCTCTCCATAGCCTACCACACAACCATTAATCTGAATGTTGAAAATAGTGTGGCCACAAGAGGTGGAAAATGGGATTTTTCAGGGAGGCTTTACGATTCCGACAGTGATGGTACTCCCGGATTGCAAGGAAGAAACATTACATTCTTGCTGGATGGTAATGAAATTACTACAATCACCACAGGTACAGATGGAACATTTTCACTGACATACGATATTGGATACTCCATATCCAGAGGCGAACATGAAATAACTGTGATATACGCAGGAGAGGAGCTTTACCTTTCCTCTACAGTAAGCACTACTGTTTTCTCAAAGGCCGACATCGAGATTGAATTACTCACCATCTCAGACGAGGTCGTTAGGGGAGATGAGACCAGGCCAATTAAGATTAGAGGCAGGATATTGGAGATTGGAGGAGATGCCAATACAATGGAGGAGATGGACCTCTCGTTAAGTTGGGAAGGATCACTCGAGCCCAATGCTGTGATTTCATGGGACCCAGCAACCGGACAGTTCCTGATAACATCCAACGCGAAAACATACATGCCACCCGGCCCATCAAACTTCACGATAGATGTAGGTCCCGATGCAGAAAGATTCCTCAATGGGGCTTCCATAGATTTCGATATCCAGATTTTAGTTAGTGTAAACTTTGAGTTTATCCCCGACTCCCTGTTCATCAAGAGGGATCAGAGTAAGATTTCTGGCAAGATAAATGTCACGGCATCCGACGATAATCGCAGACCTCCAATTGAGGGGGTTTCCATTACCGCCAGGCTAGTGAATGAGACAGCGACCCACTTCACAGTAGTCGGGATGACTGACGAGAATGGAATTTTCGACTATCAATTCGAGTCATTCCATGAAGACCACCCATTCTGGGACAGGTCCTTTTGGGGTGTTTTAAGCATTGAGTTTAGTTCTGATTCGGAAATAATTGACCCGGTCAATTCAACTCAGTTATCCCTGTTTAGCGAAGTGAGTATTAGCTACCAAGCCGAGGAGTCTCAGTCTCTACTACAGCCGGCTATTCTCTCAATTGTTCTAGTCATAGTCCTGGGAGTAGCATCGATTCTTATTGTATCAATGAGGAGAAAGAGGCAAGCTGCCATAGATGAGTTAGCTGGGGTATTCAGTTACACAGCAGAACTACTGGCCGCAGGAGATGAGGTGAGGGAAGCAATCTTCAATTGTTACGAAGGACTTTGTTCCATCTTGATGAGTCGGGGCTTCCTCAGGAGAGATTTCGAGACTGTCAGAGAATTCGAGATGGCAATTAGAAGTGCTTTGCCGATCAGCGAGCAGTCCCTTCTTTCATTGGATAGAATTTTCGAAGAGGCCAGATACTCCAGTCATATTCTAGGAGAGCCTCACAGAGAGAGCGCACAAATGGCTCTAAACTCTGTCCTACAGGAGATAGACCAACTGGAAGATGTACCAGCTAGGCCAAAGGGAAAACTAATTGAGGATTAAAATTTGTAGTCAATTCTTAATGTGTTTCCATTCCAAATTGCACCGTCAAACTCAGAACCAAATGGCAGACTGAATATCTCCAAGATTCCTCCAAATCGTTCAGGAGCAATAAGTCTGACAATTTGCCTTCCAGCAATTGTAGTTGTCTCTAGAACTATATCTTCTATGACGTTCGAATTAATCGGTATCTCTAGCCCCGATTCCATAGGAATCGCGCCCAAGTTAGATATGGCATCATCAAAGGATTTAATGGCTGAATTGAAATTAGATCCACCACTGAACAATATCCCCCCTTCCATTGACTTTCCATGCATCTGCATAACATCCTCTAAGTGCGGAATATCATTCATGAATCTATGATGCGAGGCATAAGCGTCTGTATCTAGACCCACTATAGAAGCCAAGGAGTCTTTGAAATTACTCTCAGTATCATCCTCCAACGATATCGCTACTCTGGACCACTCCATGGTATTCGGAAGAGACGCTATGGCATGAACCCATTGTTTCAAATTTCAAAGAATGATCTGACTCTTTCAGCAGTCCTCGAGGGTTTTGATGTTTGAATTTTCATCATTTTGGGCATGCAGTCACTAACTCTTCTTTCAAGCATTCTTTTTTCAAGCAATACTATTATTGCCCTATCCTCCTTTTTCCTAATCGGCCTACCCAATGCCTGTAAAACACTATTCACGGCAGGTTGAAGGCTAACATACTTCCATGCGCGACTCCTGTCGAACTTATCAGTGAAGTATTCCATCAGAGCATCCTGTTTCGCGCTGGGAGGGGCCATGGGCAGCCCTATGCACACCAAAGCATCAAGAATATTGTCTGAGTAATCAACGCCTTCCGAAAGCTTTCCGTTAAGTACTCCGAAGATGGCAACTCCTCCCATGTCCTTCTGTTCGTAAAGGGTCGAAATCATTCCCTCGACTCTTCTCTTACTCATTCGTTGTTCTTCCTTGATTATCCTCTTACTGGACCATCCAAGATTTTCAAAATCTGAGTGTACCCTTTCTAACATGGAGTAACTAGGTGCGAAAATAGCCACATTTCCTTTGGTATTCTCAATCACTGCACGTACGTGTTCGCCAATCAAGGACATGCTAGTTTCTCGTTCTGTAAACTTGGTAGTAACATCATTGGCGATAAGTACCGGTCTGTTTGCAATCGGGAAATCTGAAGAATAAATTCTGCAAGATGATTTTTTACTTGGAACCCCTAGTACTTCTGAGTACATCTCTGGAGGAAAAAGGGTACCAGACATCAGTATCGCGCCTCTGCAAGTTTCAAATATTTCTTCACCAACGAGGCTGGGATCTAGAAGATGACTTGTTAGTCTAGGCTGTTCTAAGCTATGGTCGAATACCAATGCCAATGCCGGACTATTGCGGTATCGAATGCATATTTCTAGAATCTCCGCGATTCTGGTGCAATCGTTCTGCTCCTCATCTTCCGTATCCTCCTCTTCATCTATGACAACTGAAAATAGCCTATCTATCAAATCACTGACTCTGGTAATTTCAGTGCTTTCATCTTCTTCTAGGACTCCTTGGGTCGATTTAGAAATCACATCAAGGAGCTCATTGGATGAGATTCTAAGATCGTCTCCTTTGGTACTATTATTCTCGGACTTCAACCTCTCGAACCATTTAGCCATAGGCTCCTGCAAAGCAATAATCTGTTTTTCAAGATCCCTAGCGCGCAGGAGCTCATTGGATTCCCCAATATCCAACGAATCGTCCCTTCTTTGCAGATTCCCTTTGTATTCTGCGATATTATCAAGAGCTCTTCTGAATACCTGATCCGTTATTCTTCTCTCCAATCCACTCCTAATCCTATCTGGAAGGTTATGTGCCTCGTCGACTATCAAGATAGAATTTTCAAGCTCTATCCCCATTGCGGGGAGAGAAGACTCACGAACATTCTCTACGAAGACGTGATTATAATCGCATACTAGGATATCTGCGTGTCCCGCGGCCAACCTAGCTGAGGCCCAAGGACAAATCTTCCTAGCTCTGCCATATTTGACTGTCCAATCTACATGTTGTGGTTCATCAAGCAACTTCTTCCTCAAGTCAGCACGACGTGATTTCCTAGACTCTTCGACAACTCCGTCTTCACAGTCGCACTTTCCTGTCATTTTGTCTACATGATCACACATGCCATCTCTTCCAATAATGTCTACAAGTGAAATCTTTGGGACTCCATCTGGAATTCTACTGTTGATTTTTCTGACGGTGTCAACCACAATCTTGTGTTGTGTCTGCCTTCCAGTCATGAATATGATATTGGCCCTATCAGGAGAAATATGATTGTCAAATGATGAATGCAGGGCCGAAGCAAGAGCAGCCGCAGTCTTGCCTATTCCAGTTGGTGCAGCGGCTAGAAGAAATCCTCCATTAGTCAGTGCCCTGACGCCATCAGAAATCATCTCGCTTTGGGAAGATCTGGCATTTTCGTGCGCGAAATATAACTCAGTGTCACTCAAACCAAGCCCTCCATGTGGCTACCGGGAATAGACCGACCAAGAAGATTGGGTATTATTCCCAAGAGTTAGGATAGCTGAGTCATGATTCTCTGAGCTCTCTTCCTTAGTCCTTCGAACCCATATGAGTTGTGTGCGAGAGGGCCTAACGGCCCTCCCGCGTTGTTCTCGTGCATCCCATCCTCACACATTTCCCTCGCCTCACATAGCGTTTGATTCGTCATCGCCTCTTCTTCGAAGCTCATCCATTCTAGCCTCAATTAGGTCACCAACCTGGTCATCCTCTAGCATAATTCTCCTGATGTGACCTCTGGCCGCACTCCTGAGAACTGCGTCAGGTTTCTCTCCATGCAATTTACAGAAATCCTCTATTCTTGCACTCAAATCTGGACCAAGATTGACTTGTACTGTATCTCCGGAAACCTGATGACTATCTGTCAAGAAATCTCTTATTGCCATTCTAATCACATCTGATCGGTTTCTCATCCCATCCAACCCTACTAGTCTGTCTAACTCAAGGAGATGATCTTCGGGGATTCGAAGTGAAATCATCGGGCTGTGGCCTGTCATTCTGATCCCCCGTTGGCCCATCGAGAGGGGGGAGGGGTATTAATTGTATCTCAAATGAATTGCAAATGAAATACAATAATATGACCTGACGAATAGTTCTTCTTCAATGGCAGTTTCCTTCAAGGGGAAAGACACACTCGCAAGCTCGTGGTGTGCTGTGAAGACTATCAATGATGCAATACACGGGCAGTTCAGGATTGATGGGGTTAGAGAGAATCTTCTCTCAACTCCAGAAATGAATAAACTAAGTCACATTAAGCAGTTAGGTTTGGCTCATTTAGTATTCCCTGGAGCTCACCACACCCGGTTTGAACATTCTCTCGGTGTTTCTCATGTAGCTGAAATGATGGCTGATTCTCTGGGATTAGATGGATTGGAGAAGGACACAGTTGGTGTAGCGGCTCTTCTTCATGATGTAGGACATGGGCCTTATTCACATACCTTAGAACATATTTTGCATGAGAGGGGAGGATTGGATCATATGTCAATCACTGAGGGCATTATTCTGGGCGATTATGATGTATTGCGGGAAGGAGAGGGATCATCAGTTCCAGAAAGAAAGTCTGTACCTGAAATTCTAGAAAATCATGGCATAGACCCAAATGAAGTCGCTGGTTTAATCAGAGGGCCCGATGCAAAGGGCTCTGAACGAAATCTTCTTTCTTGGACTGAGGGAAGGACAAACTTCGTTGAGAACGATAAAACGATGGCTCACCTCATCCACGGCCCCGTGGATTGTGATCAGATTGACTATTTACTCAGAGACTCTCATTTTACTGGCGTCAAACATGGGGTTATCGACCATAGAAGACTGATTATGTGCTTGGAAAGTCATGGAGGGGATATTTCTGTGGAAGAGGGAGGCCTATCTGCACTGGAGGGTATGCTAGTCGCAAGAGGGCTGATGTACAGTGCTGTATATTTCCATAGAGTCACAAGAGTGACTGAGGTGATGCTCTCAAGAGCAGTAGAAAGGAGCGAAGGATATATTCCTGATTCATTTGATTTACAGAAAAGAGTTGACGCCGAGATATGGCAAGTCCTCCACGAAGCTGGCGATTTTTCTAGAGACATGATTCGAAGATTAAAGTATAGACAACTGCTCAAAGTTTGCCTTTCAAGAAGGAAGCAAGATCTGAGCGAGGAGGATGTAAGACTCCTTACCGAACTCGCTTCTGACTCAAAGAAGAGGATAGATCTAGAGGATGAAATCGCAAGAAGGGCCGGATTAGAACCCGGATACGTCGCTATAGACGTCCCCAACATCAAACTCCTATTATCAGAACCCAGAATGTCTCAGGTCGATATCAGGATTATCGGTGATGATGGCAAGACAAGGTGGTTTAGGGAACACACGCCCCTTGCAGAGGCTCTCAGAAAAAGGCAAGTCAGTCAGGCGGTCTTCTACGTGATGACCATTCCCGGATTTGAGGGCAAGGTTTCCCAGATCTCCGAGGACGTTCTATTCACTTAGTTTGATTAACTACTGACATTCATACGGGATATCATTCAAAAGGGCGAGGCTTTACGCGGAAGTGGCTGGTACCTAAAACAGGAATCTTCAACCACCGGTGAGTGCTATGGATAGCAAAATTAAATCAGTATACGAGAGCGTAATTGCAAGAGACCCGAATCAACCTGAATTCCATCAAGCTGTGGAGGAGGTATTAGAAAGCCTATCTCCAGTCATCAAGGAGTATCCTGAGTACATGCCAGTAGTAAGGGCCATGGTCGAGGCTGAGAGAATTATTCAATTTAGAGTCCCATGGTATGACGATTCAGGTAATCTACAGGTCAATAGGGGATTCAGAATACAAATGAACAGCGCAATCGGGCCGTACAAAGGGGGGCTAAGATTTCACCCCAGCGTCAATCAGTCGATATTGAAGTTCCTGGCCTTTGAGCAGGTGTTCAAGAACAGTCTCACTGGATTGCCGATGGGCGGTGGAAAAGGAGGTTCGGACTTCGATCCGAAAGGGAAATCTGATAGTGAGGTAATGAGATTTTGTCAATCTTTCATGATGGAACTATGGAGGCACATCGGCGCTGATCTGGATGTCCCGGCAGGCGATATTGGTGTTGGCGGTAGAGAGATAGGGTACATGTTTGGAATGTACAAAAAGCTGGCCAACGAATTCACTGGTGTACTAACTGGCAAAGGGAAATCCTATGGAGGCTCCTTGATAAGGCCTGAGGCAACTGGATACGGATTGGTATATTTCGCTCGTGAAATGCTCGCAACCACTGGTAGAAGCTTCGAAGGTGCTACTGTGTCCATTTCGGGCTCTGGCAATGTTGCTCAGTACGCCTGTGAGAAGGTACTCGATCTTGGTGGAAAGCCCGTCACAATGTCAGACTCCAGTGGTTGGATTCATGATCCATCTGGAATCGACAGGGAGAAGCTAGATTGGATCATGGATCTGAAAAACAATAGAAGGGGGAGAATTTCAGAGTATGCAGATAATTTCGAAGGGGTCACATTCACCGCTTCAGCACCAGAACCAACTCCTAATGGGCTCTGGGGAGTCAACGTTGACGTCGCACTTCCGTGCGCAACTCAAAACGAGCTCAATGGCTCGGAAGCTGAAATGCTGGTCAAGAACAATGTAGCCGCGGTAGCTGAAGGAGCCAACATGCCCTGTACCCCCGAAGCCGTTGAGGTATTCCTGAAGAATGGAATATTGTTCGCCCCAGGAAAAGCTTCCAATGCAGGGGGGGTTGCCACCTCGGGTTTGGAAATGAGTCAGAATAGCCTCAGACTCTCTTGGTCTCGTGAGGAAGTAGACTCCCGACTTGATGCGATAATGGTAGACATACACAAGAATGCATATGAGACAGCAGAAAGATTTGGAATGCCAGGTAACTATGTCGCAGGAGCAAACATAGCAGGGTTCCTGAAGGTTGCAGAAGCGATGACTGCTCAAGGCATGATTTAGTCTTCTTCGCTGATTGAAGAGAGAAATTTCTTCAGACGTTCAGTTTGAGGACTGTCGATAACTGAAGAGGGGCCAGATTCAGCTACAACCCCCTTGTCCATGTAAATCACTCTATCAGCAACTTCTCTGGCAAAACTAATCTCATGGGTTACAACTACCATCGTCATTCCCTCATCTGCTAATCCTCTGATTGTTTTCAAAACAGAGCCAATAAGCTCAGGATCAAGCGCACTAGTGGGCTCATCGAATAGCATGACCTCTGGTTTCATCGCCAAAGCCCTTGCAATGGCTACTCGTTGTTTCTGACCTCCGGATAGGTTTCCAGGAAAGGCATCTTTACGATCAAGCATATCCACCTTTTCAAGAACTTCAAGGGCCTCTCTCTCTGCTTCCTTTCTACTCATTTTCCTCACATGCCTGAGTCCCAGAGTGATGTTGTCAATAACTCTGAGATGGGCAAATAGCTCGAAAGACTGGAAAACCATGCCAATCCTTGACCTAACATCATTAATGTCTGCATTGGGAATATTGATCATCTCACCTCTAAGCCTAACTTCTCCCTTTGTCGGCTCTATTAGCCGATTAATACACCTAAGTACGGTGGATTTACCGCTTCCAGATGAACCAATTATTGCCACCGATTCCCCTTCCATCACATCGAATGAAACCCCTCTAACTGCATGGACGCCTCCTGGATACGTCTTGTGCATGTCCACGATACTGAGCACGTTTTCCATCTAACTTCCTCCGGATATTCCTAAACCTGGTATCCTAGTTTTATTTTCTAGGTAACGTAGTATCAAAGCCAAAGTCCATGTGACTATGAAGTAGGAAATTAGAACCATTCCATATGACCAGAAGACTTGGAAAGTTACGGCATTGATTAACTTAGCTTTTCTTGTCAATTCTGAGTATCCAATAACCATTGCCAATGACGAGTTGAGGACCAAATTGACCATTTCATTTCCCATTGGGGGTATACAAATCCTGATCGCTTGAGGCATTATTATCAGTCTCATCGTCTGCATATAGTTCAGACCGATACTCCTGCCTGCTTCCATTTGTCCAGATGGAATCGCAGAGATTGCACCTCTAATGGTCTCACATTGGTAAGCGCCGGAATTTAGTCCGAGAGCGAATATCGCACTCACACACGCCCTGTTGGAAAGAATGTCATCCCTCAGGAAAGTTACGATGAAACCTGTCGATCCCTCGAGCAATTCAGCGGCTGGGTCCCCGATAAGAGCCCCTATCTGAATCCCGAAGTGAATGAACAGGAACTGAACAATCAATGGAGTATTCCTGAATATGTCGGTGTATATCGTGGCAATGAAGTTCAGAGGCCTGACTCCCCATGGATTCCATGATACAGTTCTACCGAAGAGTTCCCGCTCCGATTTTTTATACTCACCGTTGGCGGAGATAAATAATGATCCAAGTAAAATTAGGCTTACTCCAAAAATTAGGTATGCGAAGTTTTCGAATTGCAAATCACCAGTGATTCCTCCCGGATTAATAATCCCAATGGGAGCATAGATGTATTCCCAACCATCTAGTCCAAGTCCTTCTACTGTGGGAACGAGGTAATTCAAGAATGCGAATCCAATAATGAATGCTAAAGCCCCGAATAGCCGAACCAAATTCAAGCTCCTTTTTTCAGCGATTTGCTTTAATGTAGTTGGTGAGGTCTTCATCATGGATAGTGTGATTCCTAGGAAGAATCCTAGGAAAATCCCGAATATAACGATATTAATAGTAGCAAACAGGCCATCAATCAACATACCTTTAGAGTAGTCAACAAAGCTTCCAAACTCACTGAAGTCTCTAACCTCAAATCCAACTTGCTCATCCTCCCCGGATCTTTCAGTAATCAGAATAGTTCCACCACTTCCCACGGTTATTCCATTGAACCCATCTATCATCACAATATCATTGAAAGATGTCAAATTGTCTACAGGAATCAATTGCTTGGTCACAATATTTCCGCCGTCCTTGCTCATAGAGAGATATCCTCCAGAACCAGAAAGTAGGAATTTATTCGTGGTGGCAACCTCGATTGAAGTTAAATTAACACCAAGGTTACTGGATCCACCTTCTGACTCAAAATATTGCATGTTCCAAAGGAATCCAACTTGGGTGGAGATTTCCCTTGAGGACTTCAGAACTCCTCCATTGTCAGTAATGGCGTATGCCCTTATATCACTATAAAACTCGATATCAATAATTCTGGATGACGATGCTTCTGACGGCGAATCCCTGTAATCCCAGGTAATTCCCCCATCTTCGGAAAAAAGGATGGCCCCTTCATCACCTACGGCAATGCCTCTTTCGGAATCCAAGAAAGAAACATCAAGCAAATCCACTCCACTTACCGAGTAATCACTCCACGTTTCTGATTCATACTTCCATATTGATCCATTGCTTCCTACTGCAATGGCAGAATCATTCCGAATAAGAGAAACTCCTCTGATATTCTCTTCGCCGACATCAAATGAGATATCGGTCCATTGTGAGGCAGACTCAAATTTAATTATGACCGTACCATCTGAGCTCGCGGCCAGGATTGAACCAAATCCAGAGTCAGACATAGACAGGTCAGATGATGTGATCACGTTGGCAGGACTCCATGAAAGGCCACCATCCTGACTTCCCAATACAATCCCTTCCTCGCCGAAGGCCCATATTTCATCCCCCGTCGCCTCAACTGAAAATAAGTCATTATTGGTTCCACTTTCCACTGTATCCCAACCACTTCTATATTCCTGAGCAACTGCAGGTATGGAGACCAATAAAACCGAAAATAAAACTAAGATAAAATATCCGTAAATTCGACCTTCGGATGGGGCATTTCTCAGAGAAATTGTAGTTTCACTCATCCGCTCCCCCTAGCTTGGTACAGTTCTTTGGATATAGTACCGGCGGTGTGGGCAGGCTGACCGCCTTTCAGTAATGTTCATCTTCGTCTTTCCCTCGCTTGCCACATGGCAAACATGTTGTACAAGGGCAAAGTGAAGGAAGTATGGAGTACAGAGGATCCAGATATTATAGAATTCAGATACACCGATCAGATTAGTGTTTTTGATCAGATTATCCCAAGCCTCGTTCCAAGGAAGGGCGAGAGCCTCAACCGGACTTCCTGCCATTGGTTCAAGCTTGTCGAGGACGCCAACATTTGTGAAACCCATATCATCGAAATGAACGCTCCAGACAGAGTTCTGGCAAGAAGATTTGACGTAATAAGGGAGCCAGGCCAAATTCCAAGAGATATGGAGAATGTGTTTGTCCCCCTTGAGGTAATTTGCAGACACTATCTAGCTGGTGGGGGATGGAGAAGGTACGAAAGGGGCGACGTGGGACCAGAAGAATTCGGTTTTGAACCTGGAACAGTTCTCCATCAGGGCGTGAAGCTACCAAAACCATACCTCGAGGTTTCAACAAAATTTGAGAAGTTTGACAGATTATTGGATAGAGATGAGGCATTGGAGATTTCAAATCTCAGAGAGGAGGAATTCGATGCTATTTTGGATATTGTAGTCAAGATTGACGAGATCATAGATAAGGAGGCATCAAAAAGAGGCCTAATTCATGTAGATGGGAAGAAAGAATTTGCTTTAGGCCCAGGCAGGGTGCCTGTCCTTGTCGACTCTTTTGGAACTCTTGATGAGGATAGGTGGTGGGCCGCAGAGGACTACAGAAACGGAAAAATAGTGTCCCTGTCAAAGGAATTTGTGAGGGAGCATTATCTAGGAACTGGTCACTATGAAGAGCTGTATGAAGCTAGAGAGAAGGGCAACGAAGAGCCACCAATTCCAGCATTGCCAGATGAGATAATCAAACAAACTGCAGATCTATACGCAAGCATGTATGAGCGATTAACCGGTCAGCAATTCTAATTACGAATGCCTTCTCATTAATACGCCGCACTTTCTCCTTTGAGCAGCCCTTAACATCGCTAAGAGTAGTCTAAACGCATAGTCAACTCCCCCATCCAAGGGTTCTTCAGATAGTACCTCCCACCTGCCGGATCGGATGGACCTCTGCAATTCAGAAACCTCTTTCCTATTGAGCCACCCAAGAAGAGTGAGTCCACCGAATCCGTCCCTGAAACCAGCCTCTCCGAGATTATCCTCTGAGAGTCCATCAGATAACTTATACAACAATTCATGCAATGTTGTCATATCTCCTTTCTGCTTAGTGTACGTTAGTAGGTATGTCACAATATTTCCATCAGCATAGGGGAATCGACCCAACCTCTCCTTGCCTACGCCCGCATCTATCCCCTCGGTACGGCCGCCAAATTCATCCAACTCAATAATTGTCAGATAAAGCAATGTAGCTGGATCAATACCTGGCTCTTTACCCACTCTAAGATTTTGAATGTCCACTGAGTTGGGTTTTACCCCTTTCAGCTCTTCGTGATCGCCACCTAAGGAAGACTGTATCTGAGGTATCACTTCAATTGGGTCATGGGTTATCGGGTCGAATGTATGGAAGCTTGGAAGGTTTGATCGCTCGGACACTATTTCACCACTATTTTCCCGACCTTAATCGATTTAGACGCTGCTCAAAGGGATCTAAATCCTCGGATTCAGAGCTCCCAATGTCTGATCGTATATCCTCGTCCACCGTTTTTTCATCAAGACTCTCTTCTACTGCTTCACTTTCCTCTTCTCGGAGGGCTTCCTCCTTCTGAGCCATTTTGGATTTCCTTTCCAATGCCTTCTTTTCTACTGCCAACCTAGTCTTTTCCATCATCTCCCTCCCTTCTCTGAAGTTTTTAGCCATCCAGGCAAAGGCAATTGAGGCTCCAATAACCAAGACAGCAGAAGCTATTGCAGTGCTTGAATCGCTAAACCCACCTTCTGAATCCTCTGAACCAGATAGGACTATTCTGGCTTCATTATCGGTCTGATCGGAGTCTTCATCCCACGGGAACTCGCAGCTAATGGTCGCCACAAGCTCCACGCCATCGCTTACATTTGGCCTTTCTACACTCGGTCTAGGCGCTAGGGCACTAGCCTCAGACATATCCACAGAGTACTCTCTTGAGTATGAGCCGGCTTCTACCGTAATCTTACAAATCGACCCATCTAGAAGTTGTTGATTATTTCTCTTGGTTAGGATGGATATTTCTTGCCCCTCTCCCGTCCCAACAATTTCCAATCCCACAAGGCCGACATTCCAATCGGTCCTCCTTACATCAAACGGCTTGCTGGTCGAAGAAACCTCCACCCCTCTCGAATCTAACACCTTAATCGTTAACTCTCTTAGACCGGGTTCAGGGCTCCAATCATCCGCACTTAGATTAATCATCTCTGAAGCCAATCCAGAGCCAACTTCACTTGTAATCGAATCAATCATTTCCCCCTTATCATCAGAAAGAATTATAGTGAATTCGAAATCTTCTGTACCATTCATAATCATACAATTGGCCTGTACTGAAGAGACATCTCCATTGATAGAACAACTGGCCATTCTAGAAGGTATTTCAGAGACCCACGATTTGTATTCCAAGGATATCGATGAATCTACAATAAAGCTCCCATTTTGTCCGATTTCAGAATCCCAGAGCCAACCAATTGGATCCATCCATGGAAGTATCCCGGACTCAGAGTCAACAACAATGCTACTAGAGTTGGTCCCGTGAATTTTCATCACATACTGATCCCCAGAAGTTGAAACAATCACGGGGCTATTTCCCCAGGAGTAATCTTCCTTTCTCGTGTCCAAAGAAATCTCTCTCTGGTTCCCTTCGGTGTCGGAAGCTAGGATTCGGATGGTTTTTACATCTCCCTCCCAAGTTTCGTCAGGGATTACTTCTAGTGGTACTCCCGAAATCTCTCCAGCTCCTAAAATAACACTCTCATCTCCAGATACCTCCCATCCAACCGGGAGGCTGAGTACCGTGAAGGAAATCGTACTCGGAGAGTTACCAGTATTCTCTAACAAAGCCAGCGGGTATCCTCCATCTCGGCTCAAAACCCATTCTCCAAATCCAGTAAGAGCAAAATCATGGGTCGCAGATACTCTAAGTGGGAATACAATCTCAGAAAGGCCTGTTGAGTCACCTTCTCTGATTCTTAGGGTCAGTTCGACTGCCCTGCCGTGAATGGCATTGTCAGGAGGGGTAATATTGAGGAGTAGAGGGGCACTTTCACCCGGGTCGATAACAGGAAGATCTGAAACATCCCCAATCTGCCAACCGCTCTCTCCGGATACGAACATGGAGATGTAGGGGCGTGAGGGGGAATTCCCAGTTTGTACCACTGAGAGTAAGATTTCTGACCCGCCTGGATTTACTTCTAAGCTAGCCTGATTGACGATTGCATTCCATGAGGGTACGTGACCCGATCGGACTGAGAATGAGAATGTGGATATCTCTTGTCCCTGCGAAATTGCAGTTACGGTTACTTCAACCTCCGAACCACTCCATGCATCATCAGGGATACCCGCACCAATTTTCATAATCACACTGTCATTGACTCCGACGCCGAACACTGTATCTCCATATGAACTCCAATCAGTTGAGACATCCCCCTCTTCTAAAGTGGTAGAAATGGAAGTAATCAATTCCAAATCATCATCGAGATTACCAACATTGGTGGCTATAACACTCATCTCGAATTCCTCGCCGGGATTAGCCATTACCGATGCTCCTTCACCTTCAGTTTCTTCCCCTTCAGTTACGAAGTAAGGATAGATGTCCCATTGGTGGTCCTGCCTGGCCTCAAATACAATTTCAACTTCAGAGCTAACGCTGCCATCCCCCAGCGATTGCATCACAAATAAGATCCTTAGTGGCACTCTGGCAGGGGTTTCTTCAGGAAGAATAACAGTAATGGGGACAGTGGTCAGACTTCCGGCTGATAATGAGACCAAGTCTCTTGAAAAGGATACAATTACTCCGGGATCTTCAGAGATGTTCTGGTCTAATAACACTGAATGACTTAGATCGTACGAGTCTACTCCGTTGCCTGGGTTCTCAAGCCTCAATACAACGAGTGCTTCTTCATCGACATCAACCAATATTGGCACTTCAGAAGGCGATGATGTAATCATGGATGACCTGTATATTTGTAGGATTTCAAGTGATAATCTGAGCGAATGATCAGATGACTCGTTACTTGAGTCTTCGAAGTAATGAAAAGCTGGCGCGGCAGTACTGGGGAGATCCAAAATCAACGATCCCTCCCCACTTCCACCAGTCACGTCCAAAGTAACAAGGTCCCCATTAATCGATAAATCCCCAGATGATGACCATATCCAGCCAGTTTTCGCCATTCCAGAAGAAGAAAGAGACCATGTCAAGGTATCTGTCCCAGAAGGTTTGTCGCCCTCTATATCCCAGACAAGGTTCGTTGTTGGGACACTTCGAATGTGGCTCCGGCTGACCACTCCAGATGCAATGAATGTCAACTCAACAGTCTGGCAAGACTCATCACCATCAACACACATCGTCAGTGATGTCTCAACATAATCGCCAATTGAAACAGATTGCTGATTTTGATTGGTTAACGGGACCTCTAGGTATGCTTCCAAGACTAGCTTCTCCCCTGGCCCAAGAACTAATGCAAATCTCTCATTGCCATCCTCGTCGTATAGTCTTAGATCGCTTCCCCACAGTGTGTTATCCCAATCCATGGAAATCTGATTCTCTGCAGCATTGCCTATATTTTCAACTACCATCCATGCTCTGGCAAAATCTCCAATCAACCCATGCCCGGTGCTGAATGAAGCACCCTCCGGGCCCCTTATCGAAAGACCCCTAGTCCTGTTTGCCTCAACAGGAACTATTGAGGAAATAGTAACATTTTCATCACTGTCCAAAGTCATACTAAGTGTAAGAAAACCAGAGTCGGAACCAAGTGCGTTTCCAGGAGCACTCACTTCAATTGAAGGGGACCACGCTTCCCCTACAGGAATTTCAATATTCTCAATCCCTCCTGCTGAAATATCTGACCATGACCAACCTTGAGGCAGTCCTGAGTCATCAACACTTAGGGACCACGTGCCAGCTAGACGGCCAGTAGATCTTATTGATGGCTGTATAATTTCACTCTCTCCCGGCGTGATCCTTACAGGTTCTGACGAGGTTTCGAAAGTTACATTGTAGGTTGGAATTATCGATAGTACTTTGGCGAACAAGTCGTTATCGGTCCTTGTTTGAGATATGTTACCGAACGGATCGATCTCTAGAGTGAATTCATGGTCACCCAGTGGTCCCGACCATTCAATGGAAAATGACTCAAAAGACCCAGTTCCGGTCGGGGCCACTGGTTGCAATGAGCTAAATCGGTGCCTACCTATCTCTGCCCCATCCACATAGAGTACAGCATCTACATCTGAATCCGGATTGGATGTACCACAATTTTCCACGAAAGCTGTAATTTGTACATCTTGGCCAGGATTTGGTGAAGTCGGATCGAATTCTATTCCTCTGCCATCAAGTAAAGGCCTGATATCTGCTCTTTCCAAAGAAATTACAGTTCCACCGATGATAACATCTAGGGTTCCATCGCCATCAATATCCGCCAATGATGGAGATGACCATGTTCTCTGATTCAGCTCTAAATCACTGGACCATTCTGTACTAATCCCCGAACCAGTCCCCTCCGATCCGTCGAATGCCCACAAAGATCGTCCAAAGCCAACCAGTAACTCTGGCTCACCTGTCCCCTCGATATCCATCCAAACCGGTTGTGAGACTGCTATCTCATCATTCGGAGTTCCACTACTCTGCTCTAGATCTCGATGCCAAGCCTCATCTGGACTTGAAGTGTCTATGTCATCTACACATCCAGCTATTCCGTGTCTGGCCGTGGTCGTCTGCCACCATGTTACCCAACACATTCTATCGTGGTCTCCATCTCCGTCTGTATCTATTGGCAATGGGGGGGCATCTGCATAACCATTGGGAGCTGAATAAGACCACTTTTCTGAGCCATTTGAGACCTCGATTCCCCTGTACTCAGCACCATCTAACGTACCAGATGAGTCACTGTCAGTGGGAATTGTGACTATAATCTCTGGATTATCGTCACTGTCCAAATTTGCTACTATTGGTCCGGGAAGTCGTATATGGGGGACATTTGAGTCACCATCCAAATTTCCCAGTGATTTCCCATCCCAACTCGGATCTCCGCTGGATGAATCTAGCTTCCAGAGCCACATAGCACCGTTTGTTGATTCAGTGGTTGTTAGCATCACATAGGCGGTGTTCTCATCGGTCTGTACGAACACTGGGTCAGATCCATGGCTTCCGTACCCCAACCTTTTGTTCCATAATATCGAAGGAGACCCCGAAGAAGGCAAAGAGATCGCAATAACTTGGGGAGAGTTGTCAGACTCTCTAATGGCAGAGATAACCAGCTCTGCATCGCCATCAAGATCCAAGTCAGCCAGAAGTGGTTGAGAGGTTGGTTTGTGATTTCCCCAAATACTTCCCGTGTAAGGCCCCTCCTCGCTACTAATCATCAAGTCAGTGTCTTCCCACGACCAAATCTGTTGACTATCCTTGTTTCCGCCATAAGACCACCCAGTTACGCTACAGGAGAGGATAGGGGACCATGCCTCTACTTTCATTTTGGCGTCACTCCCAACAATCACATCGTAAACGACAATTATCTCAGGGCCTCCCATTCCATTAATATCAACAATCAACGGAGAGGCCTTAACCTTCTCACTTTCGCCTAGATTAACTTCCCATGCCAGATCCGAATCCTCGCCTTCGACTATTCGAAGGTAGCTATCGCCAGATGATGAATCAGTTTGAATCAAGACGGTGAAGAGAGAGCTCCCTCCGCACCTCTCGGATGAATCGGAATCTACAATTAGCGACTCGCTGAAGTTCCCGATAGGTGTACCTAGGGAATCCGTCCCTAGATCATAGCTACCATATTCCCAGTTAATCACAGGGTCTGTAATCGATATTAGGGAATTATTGACACCAACTGGGTCATGTGCCGGACTTCCGGAGCCCCTGTCTGGGGTTCTTCCCGGTTGAGGCCAAGGCTGATCACCGTCCGACCATGGGTCATTAGAACTAGTCCTTGAGACCTTTTCGTAATTCGAATTTGATAACTCCTCATTGGAAATCAAGAAAATCGGATAGACGACAACAAACAGCATTATTGCGGAAATAATGAGAGCTTTTCCTCGCCCGGTCGGGCCATCTCGTCCATTGAGGGTCGCCATCAGAATAACAAATGGTATTTGGAACACACTTGAACGTTCGCACCATATTCTCGCTCAGACCGTAGGTCTGAGTGTTAATCCAAGGTAGCCAACCACCTGAATCATCCGTTGCGCTTATACAGGAGAGGCAGCTCGCCGTGACCCACGGACTTCTCCTCCAGAGGCACAGCCGATGAAGGACGGGAGGGAAACCCCCGTCCTGGCGAACCTCGGAGAGGACCGTTAACCGGAGGAAAAAAAATGTACAGTATAGTAGAGAGAGAGGACACTATCCGCATTCCCGCTGAATACATCAGAGAGGGCCAGAGCCTAGTTGATCATATCGACAGTCTGGCCAATGACGCGTTCGAAGGAAGGTTCGATGTAGATGAGAACTACACGGTTTTGACATTTGATCATAAGCCAGTCGGAAGAGGGAGAATTATTCATGGGGATGGAGCCATCTACCAGGCCGTCAGTTTCAAAGCCCTACTGTTCAACATGGAGAACAATGAAGTTGTAGATGGATACGTCTCAGATGTCTCCGAGTACGGCGCTTTCGTTAGGATAGGCCCAGTTGAAGCGCTACTTCACAAGTCTCAAATTCTGGATGAGCCAATCCAGGTCAACATGGGCATAAGAAGAATTGAAGGATCTCAGTCAGGTAAGCATATCGAAGAGGGATCTCACGTAAGATCCAGGGTTGTCTCCAAGGCAATTAATCAGAACGATCCAAGGGCCAGCAAAATAGGCCTCAACTGCAAGATGGACGGCCTCGGCGCAGCAAATTGGTTGAAGGAGACTGATTAGGATGGCCAAGAAACAGTTTGCATGCGGAGATTGCAACCAGATTCTTCCTGATCCGGAGAAGAGGAGCGAGCCCCCTCAATGCCCCCACTGTCCGAATTCGCCAGTAACAACAGACTGGCAAGGATTCGTTGTTATCCTCAATCCCGGTAGGTCTGAAGTTGCCAAGAGATTGAACATTACAAGACCAGGGAATTATGCACTCAAGGTGAACATTAGATAGGTGATTTTATGCAGGTAATTGAAAGAAAAGATAACCCATTGCTCAACAGGGTAGAAATAAGATTTGTCTGGGACCATCCAAATTCCCCTACGCCCGACCTTTCACAAATGGTCGCCGCCGCTGCAAAATCAGAGCCCGGAGCAAAAGAAGAACTTGTTTTCATCAAGGATGTGTCTACCAGATTTGGAATGCCTAGGACAACAGGTCTAGCTCTCATATATTCGTCCGAAGAGGCATCTACGATCGAACCAGATTTTATTGTAGAGAGGCACAAGAGAATCAGAGGAGATGAGTCAGATGATTCTGAAGGAGGCGATGAGTGATGTCAGACAGTCCCAATGCGCACGCTAAGTGGTCGAAGTATAAGATTGATGATGAAGGCAATCTGGTTCGCGGGGAAACTTGCCCTACTTGTGGCCCTGGTGTATTCCTCGCAATTCACAAAGACAGGAAGACTTGTGGCAAATGCGGATTTACTGCGCCCACGCCCTAGAAACTCACCGAGGGAAGAAGTTCGCTCCACGTGCCACTGTTGGTTAGGACCCTGTTTCCTAATATCGATATGCCTATCTCATCCCTTGGAAAAGTCTTCTTGGAAATTTCTCCAGAGGAAAATTCTCTCCTCATGATTCCATCATGCCTCCAGCCAGTCCACACCCATCCGCCCGATACCGGGATCGCATCGAGAACGGGACCAGGGACACGCATTAGTTCCGGTTTAGCGAATAAATCAGACAAGAAGGCCACATTTCTCCCATGGAGCATTACTATCCAACCAGAGCTTTCATCGTACATTACCCTGTGAACTTTTCCAGGCAGGTTTGGAAGAATTCCGTTACTCTTCTCTATTCCTCTTGAATCTGAAATTATGGAAAATCCACCCGAGGAGGTAAAACAGTATAATTCATTTCCAATGTGAATCATGGAAACGATAGAATCAATGTGGGCAACATCTTCTAGTTCTCTCCATACCGGATAGGGGGAACGCCATATCTCTCTCGCTTCTGAGTCTATCATGTAAATTCCAGTTCTCAGACATGAAAAGACCAAATTTTCCCCAACATTACACATAACAATAGGTTCAGATTGAAGCTCTCTTGTCCAGATTGCCGTATTGCTGATGTAGGGAGATTTGACATCTTCTTCCTTTCCGGTTTGCTCATCTGCATCAGCCCACTTTTCATACAATGGGAACGAGCCCATGAATGCCTTTCGGATTCCTACATTTGCCCAAGACCCTATCCATCTATCTGAGATTATAGTTCCACAGGACGATGGGCCTGGAAATGGAAAAGAGATTCCATGGCCCCCCAGATCATCCGAGGTAACCTTCAGTGTCTCTCCATCAGAACCTATTACCAACGAATAGATACTGCCTTTGTCAATCCTAATCGGACTGAACCCAATGTCATCTACCATGTCATTTCCGAGAAGCTCTAATGCTTGAAGGTGTGGCTGTGGTATTGAATACATGTGCCCTATCCCAATCATGGTGACTTTGGTCCTCTGCTCCTTAGCAGACGATGCCTCGGTGAATCTCAGAAATGCCCTACAAGAGCACTCTCCGTGGACCAAGCCAGAAACTTTTAGCCATGGCAATGTTACTAAATCAATCAATTCTGACGTTCATTTGCTTAGTATTGAACAAATACACGTTAACGCCGATTCAATCGACAAAGCTCATGAAAAAGAATTGAATTGTACAGTGGATGAGGTATTAGTTCTCTCAAGGCACGTCTCATCCACAGATACTCCCGCAATAACGCTACATGCGATCGGACTACCTGGTGTAATGCCAGAGGGAGAGAAAGGCACGGCAGGGGGAATTAACGGTGTTTTAGTGCCTCCTTCTCCAAGGTTTGCCACTATTTTCAGAGAGATGTTGGTAGAGGCAAGGAAAAGGAAATTAGACGATCATTTCGACCTAACTCTAGAAGCTACTCACCATGGCCCGGTACTCGAAACTCCGACCCTTTACCTGGAAATCGGCTCCACGGAAGCGGATTGGTCTAGAGGTGATGCACTTAGTCTATGGGCGTACATTCTTTCCAAGATATTGGGGCTGAAAGATGGAGTTCAAATGGGATTATGGGAAGGAGGTGGAGAGGTTATGATCGGCCTAGGAGGCGGGCACTATTCCCCTAGGCACAGGGCAGTGCTAGAGAAAGGTGATATGTGGCTTGGACACATTATTGCGAGTTACTCTCTAGATTTCTCTGAATCAGAATCACTTGAAGATGATGAAACCAATCTTCCTTGGCAAAAAACGATACTATCGGCTGTCAGTTCTACCAAGAAGTCCTTTCCCGGCGGGCAGATTTTCGTCCACATGGATAGGAAATCATTCAAGGGCTGGCAAAGAAGGGAGGTAGAGAGTTTTCTTTCCGAGAGGGGAATACTATTGAGAAGAGGAAAGGACATTACTGGAGGGTAATTCTGAAGTCTTCCCTGCCCTTCCCACGTAAGGATGGCATTGCTCGGGAGGCTAATTGTCGCGACAATGCCTCTGGCTCCCAAGTTCATAATCAGAATGGTAGCTAGTAGGTATGTAGCCGGATCGAAACTCGAAGATGCTATCTCAACGATGGAAAAGCTCTCCTCCGAGGGGGCATGTTTTACAGTTGACGTATTGGGAGAGGAAATAACTTCCCTTGAGGAGGCAGATTTCTTTTTAGAAGAATACTCCTCACTAATAGACTCAATAGTCAAAACCAAAATTGATGCCCATATTTCAGTAAAGCCAACAGCATTCGGTCTGTTGATAGACCAAGAATCTGCATACGATAAAATACTTCATATCACTAGAAAGGCCTCAGAAAATAATATCTTCGTGAGACTGGACATGGAAGATAGCCGTGTTACAGACTCAACGATAGACATTATGACTAGGATCAGATCACACGGTTTGGCAAATATCGGTGTTGTACTTCAGGGTAGGCTGTTTCGTACAATCTCAGATATAGAGAGAATCTGTGACAGGCTAGGTGATGATGCCGACTTCCGAATTTGCAAGGGGATATATCTTGAACCAGAAGGAATAGCACACACCGGGTACAATGATATTGTAAATGCTACAAACACTGCCATTGAAGCGATGTTGGACAGGGGGGCATACACTGCAATTGCGTCCCATGATTATCCAGTAATAGAAAAATCCCTCAAGCTATTGGAAAAATATGGCCTTTCCCCAAATGACAAAAAGATAACCTCGCCGGGAAAGGGCCCGGGATATGAATTTCAGTTCCTCCTTGGTGTGAGAGGGGACCTGAGAAGAAAGCTATCAGGAGATGGTCATCTTACTAGGATTTACGTCCCTTACGGGAAGCAGTGGTATGAATATGGGATCAGGAGATTAAACGAAAACCCCGAAGTTGCAACGCATGTAGTAAAGGCTCTCTTAATGCCATGGACAAACAGGAGATAACTAGCTCTTTACCACGGGATGAAGGTACATTCTGCGTATGTCGGCGGCGACTCTCTTCCCACGCAGAGTCCTCCCCTCTCCAGTGTGTATGGCCCTAATCCTCCATCTCCTGCCGTCAATCCTCATCACTGTCCCACAAGAGAACTCTTTCTCTGGGTCACAATCGATGGTCGAAGATACACTATTTTCTTCATCAGTCAATGTAATCTTGACAACACAGGTGTCTTTATTCACGGACCACATTGATACAATCTCCTTTGCCGGGCAGGAATCGACAGACATTTTGTCTCCAACCTCAATCCTAGTAACAGACCAATGAGACTCCTCAAACTGGAATAAATCACCTATTGAGATGATTTCATCAGAGTCCGACTCCAATAGCACAGACTTGCTATCCGATCCATGGGATAGGGTGACCCTTACCTTTGCCAAAGTTGAGGGCCTCAAGTTTAGAAGATGCACCTCAGAGCACTCTTGACATCTAACAAGCAAGTCTTCGCCTTTGCCCTTCGCCGCCTTCTTTAGAATTGTGTGCTCGGTCATAATCGAACAATTAGGACACACCGCGACGTCAACGACCTCATCGTCGCCCGACTGCTCGCCCATGAACCTCCGGCTCCAACAACTCTCTTGAAGGCATCCTCATAGACTAATCTTGAATAATGGTGATACTATCGCTATACATGGTCGCCGATGCTGGTGGGTTTGGGCTTCCTCAAATGTCCGATGCAGAGATGCTCGAAAGGATGCTGTCTGGGGACTCAGATAGATCGGATAAGGAGCCTGAGATAGCCTCATCAATTGGGGAGCAGATGTTACTAATGGGACTCAGAACTATGCCTAGATCATTGAGAGTTAGGATCAGGGATATCACATCAAGAGTACCTCTAGGTAACGCGATTTTGGTCGGAGGAGGAATTGGTCACCTCTCGGCATGGCTTTTCGATCTCTGGTGTGCAGAACCGACCGATGAAAAACAGAGTATCGACTTGAAACCAGATTCATTCATCATAGTTGAAGAGGGTGCCAGATTCGGAGTCATAATTGATAGATTGATCAAGAGATACAACGCTGAATCATGGTCCAGAGTAATAGCGAAACCTTGGTCGGAAATAACTGCGGAGGTCACGAGCTGGTCTGCGGCAGCCGCCTCACTCCCATCATCAGCTAGGCCGAGCGATATCCCATTGCCAGTTTCTCTGATCATAGTGGATCTTCCAGACTCAGAAAGACCCGAGGCGGCCTCTTCAGCATTTGATATTCTATCTCCTGACGGCCTACTGATAGTGCCTGAACCAGAGGTTCCAACCGGGGATGTTGGCTTTCCTGAAGAGGGCAAGGAGCCAACCGAGGCGCAGACCAAGGTTATTGCTTTCAATAAATGGATTTCATTCATCAAAAGGGTTAGCGAGAATCACTCAGTATCTTTCGTCGAGCTCAGTGGGGGCACACTTGCAGTAATCCGCCGTATTGCTTGAGAACTGTTCGAACTATGTTCTCCATTGAAACCTACTACCTCCTGTTCCTTTGGGGTCTTCTCTAATTCACTGCTAGAATTGTCTGTGCCATTTAGCAGGAGATCTATTCTGAGCAACCCATATCCGTATATGTCATCGTGATTTTCCTGCCCCTCTTTCATCTCAGATTTTTCCGATATCATTGTCTTCAGTTCCGATACTGCGGAACTTCCGCCCTCTGTCCCACCCCTCTTCATCTCCGGATTTGCCTCGAGGAATATTGCAATACTTCCTGCAACCCATGCGGTAGCAGCCGAGGTGCCGCTGGACCACCCCCACCATGTCCCGCTTCCTGTACTGCTTGCCATAAGTATTGGAACCTCATGGCCGGGTGCAACAATCTCTGGTTTCTTGTCAGGGTCCTGCCGAGGCAGTATCGGATTGGGCCATAACCTACCATTATTGTCCCCTTCAGAACTTCCGCTCCATGCATTGCCAGTCCTAGTAACTGCGCCAACGCATATCACATCCTCAACCGACCCCGGAGACTCGACGTCACCATCATCGTCCTCCCCATCATTTCCTGCGGCTGCTACTACAAATACTCCTGAATCTATGGCCTGAATAACCGCTTCTTCAAGTTGATCTGTCGTGAAAAATCCCGATCCAAAACCCTGGCCCCCTCCGAGGCTAAGGGATATGACATCAGCCCCCTCTTCTACACACCAATCAACAGCCTCAGCTATGATATCATCAGTTCCGGAACCATCATCAGAAATTGCCTTCGCAATTAGTAGATCAACTCCGGGAGATACTCCATTTAAACCTCCCTTGGAGACAATTATTCCTGCCATAGCAGTGCCGTGCCCTTCGTCGTCGTACGGCGAATCCGACCCAGAAATTAGATCAATCCAAGAAACGATATTGGCATGTTCTAAGTCTGGATGATTGGAATCAATCCCGGTATCAACAATGCATACTACTGTACCACTCCCATCTAATCCATTTACATCATCTAAACCGGTCATTTCTCTGTATTGGTCCTCCCATAATGTAAGAGATTGGGGTGGACCGCCAAAGGTCAAATCTGCTGACTGGTATGTTGCCCAGAGCAATATTATGGAAATACTTAGGAAGATTACCAATCCAGAAACCACTTTGATTAATATGTCAATGGTTTTGGTGTTTTCAAATTCATCATCAATCAATCCTGATTCCGGATTACTATAATGAAGATTTCTTGATTTATCTTCCACTTCAGGGAAATTACTACTCAATACTTCATCATCAGACAACACAGCCCCCTCCGAAGTAATTTTTCACCAAGCATCGGACTTCACGAAATGACTAGTTACGGAGGCGCTGGTACCGCATTTTCCGCATTCGAGTCTCATTGGCAGTGTCTTTCCGCATGAAGAGCAGGAATCTCCTGGTGCCCCCCAGCCCGAACACTCCCGATCGAAGCAGTGGACTTCTATGGAACCGGAGGGCCTCTTTAGAACCGGGGTCTCCGCACCACAAACCGGACAGAGTCCTTGCAGGGTTTCTTCTCTGGTGCTCGTCACAATTCCTGCAACCTCCCTCGCTCGTGAGGATTGGATTGTATGGTCTCCCCCTCCTAGCATGAAATGAGGGTACCATACAACGTGCATTAGTAAGAAAAAGGAGAATACGCCAGAGAATACATACAACACCGATAGCCCGAAAATACCATCCTCAATGGGGGGCCTCTGAGAGATGGCATGCGCGCCAGACCAAGACATTATGTTGATCATTAGGGCCCAAAGCGCTAAGCTCCAGCTCCATGCGTCCAGTCGATGGTCGCTCCATGCCTTTTCGACAAGCCTGGGGTCCGGATGAGCGTGCTTCTCCTCGACGTGTATGTCCCTAGTTTCCGTGACCGCCCTGTGGACAACAAAAACAGAAAGAAAAATCATTATCATGTTACCCATTGCAACTCCGCTCCAGTCAGAAATCCCCGAATCATATGGAAAATAAGGGGCTTTAGAGTGAGAGTGTATGTGGCCAAGCTGGACAGAGAAGAGTGCCACAACTAGGAATACTAGGTTCTCTCTCATTATTGGATATCTGGTCCACATGAGTATTATAGCGGCAAACCAAGACATAATCGATAATAGGCTCAACATTATCGACCATTCCTTGAGGTGAAGAAATCCACTTTCCTCTCCGAGAATTCCCCCTCTGCTCCAGTCTCCCCCCGAGGACAGCTCTCCAATTCCATAGTCCCAAGCCCCCATTAGAACAGACGCTGAAACCAAGGCTAGTGAGACGGCCTCGTATTTGCCCCAAAACTTTCGAGATGCGTGGACATGAAATCTAAACTGAATTATCAGTACGTCAATAAATCCCAGATACTTGGAATACGAGTAGAGGTTTGTTGTCCTCTCAAAATCCGATAATCTCATGACTTGGCTATCCACTGGGTTGGCCCCTCCGTCAGCCAGGGTAGCACCGTCCATGATGGCTACCAAGAGACAGATGACATAAGGGGCTCGCCGATTAGGACGAAAAATTGTTCAATTTAGTGGCGCCGAGACGGAGATTTGAACTCCGGAGGGATGAACCCACATGATTTCCAGTCATGCGCAATACCAGGCTATGCGATCTCGGCCGCGCCTCTCCGAATCGTGCGGATGTCTTGAGTTCATCGGAGAGCTCACTCATCGTAACACCCAAAGGTGGTGAACCATTCCCACAAGTTGCGCCACTGTGGCTTAGGGGTATAGCATCCCATTGGTAATGGGAAGGTCGGGAGTTCAATTCTCCCCAGTGGCTCCATTTTTCAAACCCAATTTACTCAGTTTTGGCTATCTCGGCACTAACGCACCAATTCATTCATAATGTCTGTAATTATACGAGACTACATGTCGAACAACCGTAGGAGGCTCGCTGGAGCCCTAGTACTACTGATGTTACTAGCACCGATCACGAACGCAGCAACCACATCATGGGCAGGGCCGGCGACGGTAAACACCTCAGGAGGGGAAACAACACTCAACGGATTCAGGGTTCCCGGGAATGCGACAATATTGGACGGTTGGGCACACGTAACTGATTCTCCGATGGCAGCGTCAACCTCACCTCCAGACGCGATGGATATCTCTGCATTTGAGGACGGCGTGGCCTCCGGAATGACCACTGAATACATAGCTGGAAATTTGACGTTAGTAGACGACGGCTCTCTGAACTCTGTTGACAACCTAGACATTGGAAATTACTCGATAAATATGAATTCCAGGTATAATCAAGGCCCAGCACCCGTAGTGCGATTACTGCTTGAAAGTAGTGCCGGGTACACTCCCCACTCGTATTGTAACGGACTGAGAGGGTACAATCTAACTTCAGGCTATGATGAGGGGTTCAATGGTCAGTTGGATGCTGATGAGGTACTCAATGTGGACTACCTGTGCACGACCAATCAAACTATACAGGGAGGCAACGGCCGTGTAAGCAACGGGTCAGTCGTTAACGGCAGCTTCCTTTACTCTCAGCAACCAATCCCAGAGGGTAACGGCACCTGTCAATTCGGAGGTAAGTCATTTACTTGGGGCAATGACTACGGTTTGTATTATGACGAAGACACATCCCTAAACTCCACTGAAACAGAAGCGACCATGTACTTTTGTAACAGAGACAGTTATTGGGATGTAACAAACTTCGACCTAGGAGGAAATGTTACAGGGACAGAACAGGTTGTTAGCTACGGAGTCATACCCTCCTCAGCCTCAGAGGGAACGGTTTCCGTTGGTACCAAGCCAGGAGCCGGGTTGACGGCTGGGGTAGACACATGGTTCAATTTCCCTTCCTTTTCAGTACCAAACTACGGGGCTAGAACAGTTTTCACTCTATCCTTCGACCATTGGTACCACCTGGATGGAAATAATGGTGGAGCATGGCTAGAGTACAAGGAATCAGGATCATCAGACTGGAAGTGGGTAGCCACAGATGGAGGTTACCCTTCCTACATTAACTCCTCATCCATAGACGTACAAGGAGCCCCCTCTGGTGACCTGCCGGTTTTCACAGGTTCTTCGCACAGCGGTTGGCAATCAGAGACCCTCAATCTTTCATCATTTTTCTCAGATACCAACCTCAACAGCTCGACTTCCATAGAGTTCAGATTTAGGGTCTGGACCTCAAACAATTCCGCGACGACCCCCGGATGGTTCATTGACGACGTTCACTACTACAACAAGGGGACTGGAAACGGTTTCTGGCACCATGGTTGTGATATCCAGGGATCCTACGCCACTCTTTCAGGAACTGGATGTTACTACAATAACAACGCATTGGGATACCTGACAGTACCGATAGACTTGTACAACGTTTCCGGCCTAGAATTCGATTTACACTGGGATTTGGAGGGTTCAAGTTGGGACAACGCTTGTATCGAGCTCTCCAGCAACAATGGCCAGTCATGGACAGATATCTCATCCACAGGGAACACCGCTACTCAGTGCAGGTCTAGGTCAGGGGCTATCCCAGGATCCTCGGGATACGCGGACAAGAATGGCAACACACCCTACGTTGTGTATAACAATTTCAATTACTACGACGACAGCGGAGGCATGGTAACGATCTACAACTCCGTACCCGCGGCAAATCAAGTGAACGGGTCCCTGCTGAGGTTCGTGGTCCAGACAGACAGCTCAGTTCAGTACGGCTATCCCGGAGGGAGTGCTGATGGGGGGTCAAATATATCCGCAAATGATGGCAGGGAAGGACTGTCAGTATTTTCGTACAGGACCATGGCCAACGTAAATACATCCATAACCGACTTCACGATTCCTGGCTCTGCTTCCGTATCAGGCACTTCACATGATTGGCAATATCTTTGCTCTAATTGCGGCTTTGTTGATTCAGTCCATGCCTTCGAAGACTCCACGGTTTCTGCGCCTGAGAGTGATTCGGCCCCTGGCTTCCTGAACCAATTCAGGAAAACAGCTGGAAACCCAGGAAACTGCAACACTGAAAGATGCAAATGGGTGTTGTCTGAACCATCGCCAAGCTATGGGCCATCTACCACATCGTCGTTCCCCTACATGTACAAAATCGGGCTCAATGGCGGAACAGACTCAGTCTATGAATCGAGTCTGGTAACTCCCATCTACACCATCTCAGGAATCGGCGAATCATCCTTCGCTTGGGACATGTCTGTTTGTCTGGACTACGGAACAGGTGCTTACGTCTATGTCGGAGGAGCATTGTGGATGAGGGTCAATGGTGGCCAATGGCAACATGTCAACATGCCTTCATACACCGATACGCAGTACAGCACAACCTCATCCCAATATACAATCAACGATGGCCAGAGAATTTGGACTAGATTGCATTGCAGTACCAACGAATGGGATTCATACTCAGTGGATCTCTCCCAGTATAAAGGAGACGATGTTCAATTTAAGTTTGCAATGGGGGCCAGATTCAATGACGCTAATTCTGGTTGGCACATCGATAACATCGGAATTAAAATGGGTAATTTCAGTCAGCCCGGTACCTGGACAAGTCAAGTCTTCAGTATATCTGGTGACAATAAGTTCAATCGCGGACTTATCGAGATAGACGGATTTTCCGACGACTATTCCAATCACACCGTAACAGGAACTCTTCTGGACGCCACATCAGGTACCCCAATACCGGGTTACTCAGATGTCTCTTTCCCCATAAGCCTGGCAGGTGTCGACTCCGAGACGTATGACAGTCTGAAGATAAGAGTCGAAATGGAAACCTCTAACCCACTGGCAACGCCTATGGTGGAATACATCAGAATAGGGGGAAATAGACTACTAACTGCAGACATGATGGGCGTCAATGGCTGGCAAATGACAAATGTGGAAAGGGTAGATGGACTGATCAACGCGACCGTAACATCCGGTAGTATAACATCCGATTATCTGCATTCCATCAGGCCCATAAAAGCCCTCAGCTTCCTAGGAAACTCGTCTACAAATGTTCAGATTGATGTTCTTGATGAGTCTGGAAACACTATCGGAAGTGCATCAAAGGGAGGTTCGGTGTTATTCGCAACCCCGAGAACTGGTTATTCCCTTGAAGTTTCACTTCCAACCAACGGATACATTGACAGGTTGGAGACACGACATCTTTACGGAGAGCCCGCCTCTAACTTGGAGATCGATTTTGCATCTGATGGAGACGTCGACTGGTCGTTCCCTAAACATCAGGGGAGAGGTCATTTTGGATGGCAAACTAACCTACTCGACACTCAGACAATGGGGACATCCCAGGGGACCAAATCGATCACGATGAACGTCGGATCGACTCCATCCTCGGCGTATGCTGTCGTGCCTACTTCGGGTTTTGTCAACACAGGCATGTACACTGTCTACTCTGACTCCGATGGGTTTGAGTCACCCGTTCATGTCAATGTGTCTGGAGTCTCACAATCTACTGGTTCTCAGACTGAGAGATTTACTTCAGAACTTAACTCCTATCAGATTTCATCAATAAACTCCCTACCATCAGGCTGGTCTGACACAGCAACAGAAAGAGACTGGAGGGTAGTAGAAATCTCACTTACGTCATCTCACGACCAGGTAGTGACATTAACCGGCCTCGCACTCGGGTACACAATATTCGAAAATGTAACCGACATTTCTGGTCCTATAACGCAATATCACTCTGACAATACGCAAGGGGATACTCCGCCAGTTGAGTTGGCCATTCCGGTTACAATATCGTCATCGACTGGTTCTGTTTCGATTGCTGGAGACCTGATATATGACTACATAATGACAAACAGGGACTTCCAAGTCCCCAATACTCTTTACCCGGATGGTACCATTAACGAGATAGAAACTTCTCACCACCATCTAAATGACAACTCATTATTGTCTGCGATAGAACTCATAGGGTCTGCCTCTGATGGGCAGGTAATTTCTTTCAGGGTCGAAAATGGTGATGATGGCCTGTGGGGGCTTGGTAATGACCCTGTTACCTTTACACAGGCCTCCGGAAGCAGCGTCGCTCCGCTTGATACTAGTCTGTCATATGTGGAGATAGTCACTCACCCAGATGGATATGATGATGTAGTTGTCAACTGGATGTTTGATGTAAACTGGAACTGGGACGATGTTGAGTCCATTAGGTGGGTTGCTACTGCCTACGATGAATATGGGGAGTTCGTCTGGCCGGCCGTATCGTTTAGTGGACAGGGGAACTCAAATGCTGTTGAAAACGATCTTCAGATTGAATCATTCGAAGTTCGTGACGAATACGGCAGACTACTCTCAAACCAGTTTTCGTCCTTCTACCCGTTCCCCGTAAAGTCATCCAATGATGTTCATGTTTCAGGAACCGTAAGATTCCAAGATTCGACTGACTCCAGGCCCCAGGCATCCGACTTCTTGGTAGGGCTAAATATGTCAGGTTCTCTCTATTCAATGACCATGGGCGATAACGGATCTTTCAACACGACCGTAGATTGGCTAATTTCATCTATAGGCGGCTCCGAGCTGACCCTATCTCCGATGATCCTGACAGTTGGTCCATCGGGGCTGGCAGTTGGTGCCACAGACACCTCGGGGACACCTCCTCAAGTGAGTATTATCGTGGATTCGAATGCCCCTACGGCCGGACCACTCCAAGTCAATACGCCATCAGGTCTCCAAGAAGCCCACGGGAAGGTCTGGGATCCAACAGTGCCACTGTCACTATTCATAACAATTGACGAGGCCGAGGCTCGAGGGGAAACGATCACTCTACGGTACTGGAGAGCAACTACTGATGATACCAATTCTGACGGAATAGCGGATGAAGATGAATACATTGGCCAGACTCAACCATTGTCATCCGGAATGACAGGCCAACAACAGGTCAATTTCATCGGAATTGATGTGTCTGCTCAGGATTTTAATAGTCCGGTTCACATGTACATTGAGGGAACAGACTGGGCAGGTCTGTCATACCAAGATGGAGGTACTGGAGGGGCATCGGGAGCCGAGAACTCTTGGGCCTCAGTCATAGTGGCCACGGATGAACCAACAAGCATATCTTCTTCTGGATTCTCCCTTGATTCGGAGATCGGTTTCCTGATGGCAGGACAAACTCATACCTTCTCGATGCAAGTAGAGGAGGCCAATGGAATAGGGACTCTCGACAACATCACAATAATGTTGTGCGGAGACGGTCCGACCAACTTAGGGAAGATGTCATATGAACCTTCAAGGGGAAATTTGTGGTCGTCCCCGGACAGCATGGTGACCCCTATGTCAGTCCAGACTGAAAGCATAACTTCGGCAGTCACAAAAATTAGTGTACAATTCGCACTTTCATGGGAATATCCTTGGGAGGAGTCTCAGTCGTCTTGCAAGCCAAGTGTCTCAATAATAGATGACTTGAATACAGTTGCTTACCAGAATAATATCGGGGAGCTTTCATGGATACTGGACAACAAACTTATTGCCATACCAGACACGTTGGTAGATAACACGGAACCTGTGATGGAAGCAGTCGAAGGACAACTGTTCCTAAGACAGGGCGACGAATTCAGTGTTTCAGGCTCAATCGTTTACGCAGGTTCAGCGGTACCAATTTCAGAAATTCCCGATGGCCTAACTGTCGAGGCTGTGGTAATCTACGGCTCTCAGTCTGTATCCTCCGATGCAGGTGTAACTCCTGAATCAAGATTCACTATCGATGTAGCCTTGCCAGATAGAGTGCCCTTGAGTCCATACATGGGCATTTCAGTTGAGGTTATGAATGTTCCAGGATTGGGGTCGTCTGAATCCAATGAGGACTATTCTGTGGTTGTAGACAGTAGATCCCCGACCGCGCTATTCGACCAGATTTCTTACCCTGACTCGTCTCTGACAATTATAGAATCCGATAGGGTTGACGACGTGAAGGTAACAGTTACCATCAACGACGAAGTCGGCATGCAGGATGGACCATTGCAGGTCTCATGGGTTTACTTACGTGGAAACTCGCCTGTTCCCGGTACAGAGGACGGTGGAGAATTGGTCATGATATCGGAAGGGGACAGGTCATCATCGTCTGATTGGGCCGACGTATACCAGTCTCGCTTGGACATGACACCCAAGAATGGGATGAAGATTGAGGCAGGAGACGCGATTGCTTTCTGGGTGACCTCCACGGACAAGGCTGGCAATGTGATTTCCGGACTGGGAAGCGAATCAGCCCCCAAGGTTCCGGCGCTTAGGATTATGGAATTCCTAGGGGATTATGTTAGGTCAGTTTCATCCCCAACAGCCCCCTTGATGAATGAGATTGTGACAATCGAAACATTCTGGGAAAATCCAGGTAAAAGAGATGGAACTCTAGTGGTGGGTCTCTATGAGCTGATCTATGAGGTTGACTCCAATGGCGAGTCATCAGAGAGGTGGCAACCATCGCTGACCACTGCCCAGACGGGAGATGTGGAAATATCCCTTGATGCAGAATCTACGAGTGTCCGGTACTCATTCAAGTGGGAGGCATCCTCACCCGGTCAACCAAATCTTTACCTCGTCATCGATGTTGACGGAGACGGCACAATATCCGAGGAGGATTTCAAAGCTGCGAACATCGCAGTTGGAGGAATCAGCGTGACACCTCCTCCGAGCGACGACGAGGGATCAACTGACAACGCAATCATAATGATAGGTGGAGTGGCAATAGTCGCTATCGGTGCTATTGCTTTCCTACTTAGTCGGAAGGGTAGTGAGGACGATATTTACTACGAAGATGACGATTATGAGTACTACGAAGATGAGGAAGAGTACTAAGTGACGTTTCTTCAAGTGTGAGGAAAAAGCTGCCAATCACGTTCAGATACCTCTGGTGTTTATAGGCCATGTCTCAAGCTTTCCCCTCGAGGGATTTCCCTCAGATGGGATGCGTGGGTAAATGGACGATAGTTTGTCACTGGAAGAACTTAGAGAAGAAATCGACGATTTGAGGGACTTGGTAAAGACCCTGCTTACAATAATCATGGAAGAGGCGGACGGGGTCCAATCAGGTTCCGCCCCTTCAATTCCTCATCAACCCAAGCGCGGATATTGCATGTAGTCAGTATCCAACAGGGTCAGGGTCTGTCATTCTCCAGAGGTACCATGTTGCTACAGTCCTAAATGGCTTCCAGGATTCCGCGATTCTAGTGATCTCGCCCTTGTCTAAGGCCTCCCCCTTATTGTAAAGCCTCTCCATGGTTCTTATTGCGCCTATATCTCCCATTGGAAAAATATCAGCCCTTAATAGAGAGAATATTAGAATCATCTCAGCGGTCCACAGTCCTATGCCTTTGATGGATGTAAGGGATTCAATAACCTCATCATTTGATAATGACTCCCAGTCAATCTCTCCCATCCCCGAATTCCATTTCTCAGCCACACCCAGAACGTATGACGCCTTCCTGTATGAGAGCCCACATCCTCTCATCGTTTCCTCGTCTACCTTTAGAATATTTTTTGGTTCAATTGTACCAACGGCGTCTTGGAGCCTTGCCCATACCGATTCCGCCGCCGCATTGGATATTTGTTGTCCAACTATTGATCTAATCAGCGTCAGGAATACATTCCCCTTCGAGGTGAGTAATGGATGATATTTGTTTTTAATTATCTCCGCCATGATTTCATCACGATTAGTGAGATGAGTAGTTGCCTCTTCCCAATAATCAGGGGTCTTCCCCTCCAGTTCCATGGAGCTTGGAAATCCTCATGGTTCAATACTACTGCCCTTCTCGCACCTCCATGAAAGCGGAGAATGCCGTACTTTCCACAGTGGCTATTTTCACATTGGCCTTTATACTCCTGACACTTAATTCGTCCAATTCTCCCTCAGAAGAAAAGAATTGGCAGATTGCGAATGTTTGTCTGGCTGACCATAATTCCCTTGAGAGCCATGAACACGTACAACTTGCCATTATAATCAACGGATCCGAAGTAGAGATTGAGTCTAACATAGGAATTGGCGACCCGGGATGTGATGGAATGAAGGGGATTCACACTCATGATAACACTGGTAGATTACATATCGAGACACCAAGTGTAATGCCTGCTCCTTTGGGGGCCTTTTTCGAGATTTGGGGTGAGTCATTCAGTCAGAATGAGATTATGGGCCATAAGAATGATTCCAATCATGAAATAGTACTCACAGTAAATGGAGAGGTCAACCATCTTTACGATGAATATATGATGCAAGACGGCGACCAGATTCGAATAGAGTACAGGGGCATATGATTATCCCTTAATTACTGCAATTGGCCGTAGTCTAGCAACAGGTCTCGCCAATCCAGCCTGATTCGTCAGAGAAATAACTTCATCCACATTCTTGTAGGCTTCGGGTGCTTCTTCTGATAGTACATTTGGCGTCTTGGCTCTGACATGAACTCCTCTAGACTCCAGCTCAGAAATTAAAGAATCCGAATCGATAGATTTCCTAGCAGCTGTCCTAGAAAGCCTTCGCCCAGCACCATGGCATGATGATGAGAAAGCGTCATTTCCTCCCTTTATCGGTCCAGCAAGTACCCAAGAAGCCGTACCCATGTCACCAGGGACAAGAACGGGTTGTCCCAAACTAAATTTCGAAGACAACTCCGGATTATCCCCCCCTAATGCTCTTGTTGCTCCCTTCCTGTGGACCGCACAGGTACAATTCTTCCCATGAATTACATGGTCCTCTATTTTCGCGATGTTATGGCTTACATCATACACCAATTCCATTTCCCCATCGGTGGAGTACTCATTTCTTAGGACATCCCTTAGCTTTTGTGTCAATGCCGATCTATTCGCAAATGCAAAATTTCCAGCTGCACACATCGCATCAAAATACGAGGCCCCCTCTGAGCTGTGGATTGGAGCAGAAGCTAACTGACGATCAGGAACTGAAAATCCCCACTTCTCTGAATACCATGTATCCCCTACTTTGGAATACTCCTTTTCAATATTGGCTACATGTTCCGAACAAACTTGGTGACCAAGTCCCCTAGATCCCGAATGGATCATCGCTGTAATCTGTCCCATGCGAAGTCCGAATGCATCTGCCGCCTTCTCGTCAACGACCCTATCCACTACCTGTAATTCTAGGAAGTGGTTTCCTGATCCCAATGTACCAAGTGAAGTCGATCCCCTTTTCATGGCCTTATGCCCCACATCCCAGTTTTCACTTTCTAGAAATCCATTAGACTCCATATTAGCCAAATCCCTCTCCTCTGCCAGGCCCAAATCGACCGCTGCAGAAGCGCCACTTGAGAGAATTGAATCTAATTCCTTATTCCCAAGATTCACGCCCCCCTTCCTAGTGGCTCCAGCTGGAATATTCTTGGATAATTCCTCAGCTAAGGATTTTGCATCTATATCATCGATATGAAGGTCACTTGAACATAGTCTGACACCGCAATTTATGTCAAACCCGACACCTCCAGGAGAGATTGATCCGCCCTGTTCCCCCCATTCGATATCTGTTGCTACCACTCCACCAATTGGAAAGCCATAGCCAAAGTGCCAGTCCGCCATTGCCCAAGCATCGCCCACAATTCCAGGAATACTGGCAGTATTTACGAGTTGGGCTGGGGACCTATCATCGGAGTGTCCCAACATATGCGACTCATCCGAAACTAAAACTGCATCAGTCAGCATCCTACCGTGCTTGGAAATCCTCATCCTACCCGGTCCATCCGATGACAAATGGCCCCTCCACGACGCCTCCATGTCACCTCGTCGCATCCACAACCTTTCAAGCCCACGTTGCAATTGCAACAATCGAATTCAAGTCAGGCCCTCCAATGCAAGGCCGGAGGAGGCGGCATTGGCATTCGGGGAAATTGACATTCCTTATTGGACAGAATCAAATCATGAGTTAAAAATCTGTAAAGTATCTGGCCTCAGATTCTGGACAAGGGATAGTGGCAGGGATACATGCGGAGACACCCATGAAGACCCCTACACGTTCATTGGAAATCCCATTATCAAGGGATTCAACTCTACAGGTAAGGAATTAAAGGACGAGATGAGGGAAGCTTTCCTTTCCTTCTTCGATTCAAAGGGGCATACAAGGATAGATCCGTACCCAGTCATAGCCAGATGGAGGGACGACATTCACCTCACAATAGCCAGTATTGCAGACTTCCAACCACATGTTACTAGTGGCCTAGTCCCTCCCCCAGCAAACCCGCTCGGCATAAGTCAACCTTGCATCAGACTCACTGACGTTGCAGCTGTCGGTCGTTCGGGTAGACACCTCTCTACATTTGAAATGATGGCACACCATGCATTCAATAGGCCACTGGAAGGGAACGTAGTATACTGGATAGACCAATGTGTCCGCTACTGCGACGAGCTCCTTATTGAGGCACTCGGTATCGCTCCAAAATCCATAACCTATGTGGAGAATCCGTGGTCAGGGGGAGGAAACGCTGGCCCAGCATTGGAGGTAATTGTAGGTGGTTTGGAACTCGCAACACTGGTCTTTATGAATCTGGAAGAAAATGAGGATGGAGAGATAGACATAAAGGGGCAAAAATATAGCGAAATGGACCTCCAAATTATCGATACTGGGTATGGTCTGGAAAGATTCTGTTGGGCCGCCGCAGGAACCCCAACTATCTATGAAGCGATATATCCCGAATCCATTGACTGGTTGAAATCGATATCAGGATTCGATGAGTTCATGGAATCTCTGGAATTAGGGGTTGAAGTCGGAGAACTACTGGGGGAGCTTTCCGGCCTGGCCGGGATACTGAATATCGATGTCGGCACAGATGTTGATGGGCTTTATGTCAAGTTAAGCGAAAGGCTCTCGGAAACAGGAATAATTGTCACATTGGAGGATCTTAAGAGGGTAACAGAGCCCTTATCTTCAATATACGCCATTCCTGATCATATGCACGCTATCTGTAACATGTTAGGAGACGGACTAGTGCCCAGTAACAGTAAGGCCGGATATCTAGTGAGGATGCTAATTAGAAGGGTTTGTAGAATGAAGGACTCCCTCTCCATTCCAGTCAGTCTGTCAGAATTGGGGGCACATCATATGAAAACTCATCTTGATATGGGCGGATTTTTGCAGTCAAAGGAGGGGATCATGGAAATTCTGGAATTGGAGGAAGCTAGATATCACCAGATGCTAAGGAAGGGAATTGCCGCTGTGAATACCGCCTTGAAAGGAATTCCAAAAGAATCCGAACAAGTTGATGATGAGATTTTATTTCGTCTTTCAGAAGAAAGAGGGCTAAATCCAGAGATGGTAATTTCTATCGCCAGTGAGCTTGGCTGGGATAAACTATCCGTCAGAGTTGGTTTCACCGCGGATATGGCCGCTAGGAATGCCATGATCACAAAGGTAGCTTCCAAGGAAAGAAGCAAGGGAGAAATTTTCGTTACTGATGGTATCGAAAAGACGAAACTAGACTTCTATGAAGATACCGAGGCCACTGAATTTTCCGCGGAGGTTCTTCGTTGCTACCCATTTAGTGAAGAAATCGATTCAATAATACAGTTGTCTGCCGAGGTACCATCTACCCCTTCGCATGTCATTGTTACTGACAGGACCCTATTCTATCCCGAGGGAGGGGGACAGCTCGGAGATCAAGGCGTTTTTATGCAGGGCAATATCCTTTGCAATGTTCTTGACACTAGGTCACAAAAGGGGGTCGTCCTCCACTTGACAGATGCTCCACTGGATATAGGCCCTGTCAAGGGTCTACTAAATCAAGTTAGAAGAAAGCAACTGATGGATCACCATACTGCTGTCCATATTGTAGGAGGGGCCGCTAGGAAGGTATTGGGGCCTCATGTCTGGCAGGCCGGATCAAACAAAGGCGAGAGGTACGCAAGACTGGATATTACCCACCACTCAAGACTGACTAGGGAAGAAATCGAAACTATCGAAGATACGGCCAATCAAATTATTGATTCAGACAAAAAAATTACGAAAGAAGTATTGAATAGGGCAGAAGCGGATATGAAATATGGATTCGACATTTACCAGGGTGGTCCACCTAAACACGAAGTGATCAGGGTAGTCAGTATTGGGGACTTTGACGTACAAGCTTGCGGGGGGACGCACCACGACCAGACCTCTAAAATTGGCGAGTTAAGGATAATCAGGTCCAGTCAGGTACAAGACGGGGTGGAGCGTCTGCAAATCGTGGCAGGGGAGACGTCCAGGGAGAATTCGAGAAGACAAGAACGTATTCTGAGCGAAGCCTCAGACATTTTGGGAGTGCAGTCAGATGACCTACCCAAGGCCGTGATGAGGTTCTTCGAAGAGTGGAAATCTCAACAGAAGAAAATCGAATCACTGGAGTCTGAAATAGTTAGATTAAGGACTGTTGGCGGAGGCACGGATTCGACAGAACTAGACGGAGTAAGGTATGTAGTGATGGAGGTTGAGGGAGACATGAAACAGATGATGACCATGCTATCTCAACTCACTAGGGACCCCGAGAAGCCCACGTTAGCTATCTTGGGTACTAGAATAGGAGGAGGCAAAATCATCGTGGCATCCACCGAGGGAACAATTGCCTCGGAAAGGCATAATGCCGTTGAGATATTGAATGCAATTGCAGGGCATATCAAAGGTGGCGGTGGAGGCAAGCCGACAATGGCCCAAGGAGGGGGGACCAATGGGGACGGAATTCCAAATGCTCTAGAAGGGGCAAAAACCCTTCTTGGTTTGTGATACAATGAATGAAAGAATCGATGTCTCCGCTCGCGCCGCGGCAATAGAGTATGCCATCAGAGACGTTGTAGTCCCAGCTATAGAGTTGGAAAAGAAAGGGCATGAAATCATCAGACTGAACGTCGGCGATCCGCTGGCCTTTGATGGACTCCCTACTCCAAGCCATATGATTTCGGCATACAAGCTCGCATTGGATAGGCAGGACAATGGATACGGTCCTTCATACGGCATTCAGGAACTTAGGGATGCCATTGCGGATTCAGAGTCCTCTAAGGGATGGGTTTGCAAAAGTGAAGATGTCTACGTTACACATGGAGTCACTGAGGCGTTGCAAATTTTATTTGCTGCTTTCTTGGAATCAGGTGACAAGGTTCTGGCCCCCGGTCCACATTACCCCCCATACATGGCATATCCTCAGATGTATGGTGCAAAGACAGTAGAATACAGGCTGGACCCTAACGATAGCTGGCGCATTGATTTCGAGGACATAGAATCCAAGATGGACGACAGTGTACGTTTATTGGTGGTTATTAACCCAAATAATCCAACAGGTAATGTCGCCACTGAAGAGGAGATAGACAAACTGGTCAAGCTTGCTCAAAAATGGCCTAAATGTACCATAATCGCAGATGAGATTTATGACGGACTAGATTTTACTGGGAGTCTGGTTTCCGTTGCATCGAAGTCTGACAATGTCCCAGTGATAGTCCTAAACGGGGTATCGAAGGTCTATTTCGCTCCGGGATGGAGAATCGGATACATGGCCTGGCACGACCCGCACGGGAAGTTGGATTTGGTCCGAGATGGGGTCGAGAGGCTACTCAGAAGTAGGCTTTGCGCATCAACTCCTGCCCAATTTGGCTATCTCGCAGGTCTACGAGACGACTCAAACTGGCTTCAAGGGCATCGAGACAGGATAAAAAAAAGACTTGATCACTGTATGATGAGGATATCAGAAATCGAGGGAATAGAGTGCGAAGAACCAGGAGGGGCATTCTATCTATTCGTGAGAATTACGAGGGATGACATGTCTTCTGACGACAAGAGGTTTGTACTAGACTTACTCAACCAAAAACATGTCCTAGTCGTTCATGGCTCTGGATTCTCCCCAGAGTATGGTAGAGGACATTTCAGGATGGTTTGTCTCCCCCCGATAGAAGTTCTAGACGAAGCCTTCGATAGAATTTCTGATTTCCTCGGGAGATGATTGTCTGGGCTTCCTAAGTAGATTTCGTAAACAAAAGACTCTACAAGATACACTCAAAGAGAGGTGGAAGTCTGGGTCAGATGGCTCTATCTCCGACTCATGGAGATCAGGACAAGTCGTATGGATGGCTGGAAACTCTTGGTTCAACTCATTTCTAGACAATATCGAGATGAGGCTAAGCCTTAGCTTAGGTAGGAAATTAGCACACGCAGCATCCGAATCAGAGGAATATTTTCTAAGCCAAGAGAATCGAAGGAACCTCGGATCAAATATGGAGAAGTGGGCAGGTCTTGAGATAAACAGGACTTCCAGGGGGCTCGGAGATTTTGAAATAATCAAACAGTCATCGGATACGGCTAGTGTAATTGTAAACCATTTTTCATCAGGGCCAATGGAAGCCGGCATAGTTGCTAGCTCATGGGAGTTCGCGAAAAAGAGACGGCATAAATTCAGATGGTCTGAGTCGGGAAGAGTATTACTTGTAAGCCTCGAGGCAGACGAAATTAACGTGCCCCTCCCAAAGGAAAGTATGCCTCATTGGTCAGAAAATATCCCTGCCATTGCTCCTGCTGATTATGTAAATTGGAATGATGTAAGGGAATTAGAAATGGGAGGATGGGAATTGGATGGGGAGAGGAAAATAATGATCTCTAGAGACCTAATACTCAGGTTCGAGGAGTTTTCATTGCATAATATTCAATCATTGAATGACTCTAGATCTGATGATTACGTCTGGGAAGGAGTGGATGGTAAGAGGGCATTGTGGTGGACTGCACTAGCAGACACTTCAAGGCACCTTTTCATTGAGACAAAAAGACACGTGATGATATCAGACGCCAGTGATTGGATTACGAATTCCATTCGAAACCTCTCTTCAAGCGGATTAGGGAAAATCTCAGAACCGCAGGTAGATTGGGATACTGGAGGCCTAGAAGCCATACTAATCGGAACATTCCATCCAGCGATATCGGGCGGGATTATTTTGGGTTGCTGGGAGAGATCTACGGGTTCCAAAGGAAGAATTTTCCTTAGCATTGTAGATGGCAAAGTAAGAGTAAAAGTATGCCCTGTCAGGCCTTGAGTATTTGCAAACTAATAATCTAGTCCTGTCAAACGTTATATCCGCCCCCGATGTCATAGGCACTGCTTCCTAGGGGGCCGGGGTGTAACAATGGCAATGAATCACAACCAATATGCTGTAACAGCCATCGTAGCAACCCTCTGTTTAGCAGGAATTTACACCATAATAGGGGCCGGGCTGTCTACCACAGAATCTGGTGGTTTCGAACCGGCAGGTTCGGACGTTGCAGATTTTGAACCTACTGGAGAAGGGGGAGTAGATACCGATGAAGATGGAATTCCTGACAGGATGGAGATGACTCTCTACGGAACAGATTGGAGAGAATTCGACACAGATAATGACGGTTTGAATGATGGATGGGAAATAAGAAATGGTCTTGATCCCCTAGATAACGGTGAGCCTGCTGACTCAGAGATTCCTTTCTCAGATACGGATAATGAAGATGAAACAGGCGAGCAAAATGAGACCTTCCCAAATCCCGATAATGGCCCATATGGCGATCCAGACCGAGACGGTTTGACGAATACCGAAGAGGCGGCTCTGGGAACAAAGCCCATGGATGCGGATTCTGACGATGACGGATTGAACGACAAGTGGGAATCAACCCATGTCCATGAAATTGTCACCCCCAATGGTGTGCTAAGGCTACTCGACCCTCTGAATGCTAACAGAGATTGCTACTTTCTCACTCCAGATGGCTCAGTGAACAGCCAAGGGCCAGACGCAAGACAACAGATCATGAACGAGCTAAGCAGTGCTGATTGGAATCTCGTTGCCAATGCCGATGGCGAGATTTCATGTGATGCGGCGCTTGACCTCGAGCAACCAACTCCCGATGGCCTAAGGAATTTCGTAGAGGAGAGATATGACACAAATCCTCTGCAGGAGGATAGTGACGGAGATCTAATTGCCGATAGACACGAGATTGCATTTGGATCAATTGAACTGGGGGTTCACTGCGGCGTCCCCGTTTTCGGCACTATCAGTCTGCAAGCACCTTTCCATGAATTCATGGAGGAGGCGGGTGATCTGACGTGGTTCGAGCAGGATATGGATGGCGATGGACGCCTGAATGGCCCAAGTGACTGGGACACAGATGGGGATGGAATGCCTGATGGTTTCGAATACTGCTATGGGGACTTACTGAATCCCTCAAATGCTACAGATGCGTATGGAGATCCTGATGATGACGGGCTAAATAATGTTGAAGAGTACGAAGTCGCATATACTTGGGGACCATCAAATTTCACAGATCCTGAGGATTTTGATACAGACAATGATGGGATGCCAGATGGATGGGAGTATCTGAGTGGGATTCACCCCAATGATGGTAGTAACGCCGATGACGACCCAGACTTCGATGGATACGACTCTGACGGGGATGGCGGGGTCAGGTATTCAGATATGGTAGGAGTTTCAACAATACAATCAATCGTCGTGGAGAAGGGAGACTACGTGCAAGTCAACAAGACAGTCCTATGGGTTAGGACCGTACAAGACAGCGAATATGTCAACATTCCAGTAAAGACCCTTACCGCCGGATGGGTATATCACATCAATGTCAATGTAGGCGATGAGGTCTCCAGCAGGCTACAAGATCTAATTACAGTAGTCGAGGAAGATGAAAGATTCACGAATCTTGATGAATTCAACGCTAGGGACCGGGACGGCGATGGAGCTGTCGATGGCAGATCAACAGACCCTCTATCCCCGGACACAGACGGGGACGGTCTTCTCGATGGGATTGAGGTGAATGGCTGGACAATTAGGATTGTGGACCACGGAGTAAGGGATGTGATTGTCAGAAGCGACCCGGGGGCATATGATACTGACAGAGACGGACTCTCCGATGCTGTGGAATATTACGAGACATTCACAAATGCCACTGATAGGGATACCGATTCCGATGGCCTGGAGGATTTTACTGAGGCAATTGATGGCTTTGTTTGGAATGGCTCGGTTTACTTCACAAATGCCTCCGCCTTTGACACCGATAACGATGGCCTAGAGGACGGAGAAGAGGTAGTTGATGGCGAGGATCAATACATCACGCACGCCAACAATGCTGACAGCGATGCAGACGGGTTGAACGATGGTGGAGAGGTGCTGTTCGTTCCAAGGCCATGGCAATCTCCAACTAACCC
>DAVY01000026.1:0-4338 GCA_002505775.1 Euryarchaeota archaeon UBA130
CTACGATTAAGAGAGTCAGAGAATTCGGAAAGCTTGGGCCGAACATTCTCGACGAAATCTAGGAAGGCACCCTTCTTCTCTTCGTTCTCCGTGTCACAGGTCATACCAATGTACAGCAAGGCACCTTTTTCCGAGATATGTTCGGACAACTCAGAAGCATCTCTGATAATGCCCTCTAAACATTTTGAACAAGAAATCTCCCTATTTAGAAGCTCTTCAGTATATGCTTCAACTTCTTTCCAGCTACTCGGGTCAAAGTCATCGTCGACGTATGAACCAGCATTCTTCCCAGCACCATTATTCATCATATAATCGCCACTGGGCATGTTAATATTACTCTGACTATCAAAAATTCAGAAATCACTCATTGATGCGTGCAGTACGAATGATTGTTCTAGCATAACGTCTTCTATCGACTCCCCATCATCAGCATATCCTATTTTTACGAGACCTTCTCTAGAAGGACAAGGTCTCGTCGGCATCATCGAACCGCCCAGGAGCTCTATCATCTTCTCCGCTTCCTTTGAGTAAGTATTGTATTCCTCGATTGGGAGATTCGTATCGCCAATTGATTCCCCAACATCTAATTCGGGAAGACGAAGTAGCCAAGCCTTGCAGTCTCCATTTGAGACTCCAGATCTATCTATAGCAGTACTAATCTGTCTAGTCCCAGAAACAATCCTGAGAAATTCTGCCCCTAAATCCCTCGCGACCATGCTACCCCGATCTTCGTTGACTCTCGCTTTGTGCCAAACTGACCATAGATGAACCTCACTGGCAATAACATCGAAGGAGACCATAACCCAGCGATCATCAGGCCTAAATTTATTGATTTTTGAAATCAGCGCAGGCACATCTTCTATCGTCGATGAGAAACTGACCGCCCAAGCTGGAAACCAAGGAACGGTTCTCATCAACTCACGGGATACCCGGAGTTCAATTGTACTTTCTCTTATCTCTTCTAACCTTCCGACCTGCTTCTTTTACGATATTTTCAACCAATTTATGACTCCACCCTCTTAGGTCAGAAAGCCTCTCCCGGTCTTTCTCTGTGAGCTCCGCAACGTCTGAAACCATACTCACTCCCAGTAGTTCGGACATTTCTCTAGCCCTTACTCTGCCTATTCCTTTGAGAGATACTAGTCCAAGAATATCAGATTTGCAACCATATCTTACTCTTCCATGGACCTCTGCTATTGATTCGATAAGTGCCTCGTGAGCGTCCCTGTTCATACTTGCAAGGTCGTCATCCTCAATTACAATCCTCCTTGACGCATACAGTAGCCACTCAGCTAGCTCTACCCTACTTCTGAGATCCCCTGGCTGGACCCCCCACTCCCTCTCAATATTCTTCATAGTTTCTTCATCCATCCACGATCGTAAAACCAAGGCCCCCTTCATTCGCCTATCTTCATCGTGATCTACCGCAGTACAGAGCATTTCTCTCTCATGAATGTGTAGTGATGATTGAATTTTTTCATAATCGGACTTCCTTAACCATAGGGGCAAAAAGTCCGGAGTGCAAGAAACCAGATGCAACAGACTCATCGGAGAATACTGCATAAATTCGTCTTGGCCCGAAATAATCGACATTGCTTTTCCTAGGCCATCGCGAATAATTCTTCCAGATAATGGGTTCAAATATAGTCTAGAAATTCTAGAGCCTAGTGAGGTTGGAGAGTATGTCATAATTTGGGATTCTTCCAAGCCCACTCCCTCTTCACTTATTGAAATCGCTTTCTTGAATCCAAAAACTGCGGGACCGCTCCTTTTTTTCGCAAATACCCTTTCCTTATTTAATTCAGACAATTCGACCCCCAATACCGAGGCAGCTGAATCTGCCCATGATGGAATCTCATCAGACCAGTCTTCATCCTCTGTCGAAGAAACAGGATTTTCACGTACTTTGTCTGCAACAGTATCAGATTCCCCCTCTCTGATAATCATCCCATTCTCAACCAGCCATCTGATGGTCTCGTCCAGTTTCCCATTTAGAGCGTCAGAACTCATCTGGGTAGCAAGGAAAGTACTTCTAAAGAATCCCCCGATGGAGTACCTATCCCTGACTACTCCACTTGAGATGAGTGAAAGTACGTGAGTAAGTAGGGCCGGGTCTTCAACCGCACTCCTTGCCATTGGATTGGCTAATTTTGATGTGACCTTCTCAGGCTCGCCCCGCAAATATAGATCAACAAGCCTCTTTTCCTCGTCAAGGTCCTTGGAGAGGATCCAAGCGTCACCATAATCGTCATACTTAGGCCTCCCTGCTCTCCCCAGCATTTGCCTCACTTCCATCACTGATAGAGGCATGGAGGCGCTAGCCGCGGCACTCCATCTCCTGAAATCCCTGATTACGACCCTCCTTGCGGGGAGATTGACACCTTGAGCTAGTGTTGGTGTGGCAACTATACATTTGATATCCCCGTTTTTGAAGGATCTCTCTATCGCCTTTCTCTGTCTGTTGGAAAGGCCAGCATGATGAAATCCTACTCCGCCCTTTGCAGATTTAGCCAAAGAGGACCCAGTCGAAGAGTCCTCTCCCCCTATGGAAATTTCCTTGGAAAGTGAATTCCACTTCTTGATATCCCCCTCAGAAATTGCACTACAATTGTCTTTCGCTAGCTTCAACATAAATTCTGAAAGAACTCGTGCTTCCTTTGCAGCCGAGGCCCGTGATGAGACGAAAACAAGTAATTGGCCACCAACCGAAAGTGTATCCTCAAGAGCCGCCTGTAGCCTCCTATTTTTCATTCCAGACAAGGTTCGCGATTTTTGTAAATTATTCTCATCAGACCCTTCAATTTTGTGGATATTTACATCTAAATCAGTCATTATCCCGTAATGCAGAGGAATTGGACGCCAATCCGACTTCACGTGTTTTGCACCCAGCCATCTAGCAAGCTCCTCAGAATTTCCGACGGTCGCCGAGAGGGCGATGATTTGAGCCTCTGGCCTGATATGCATTATCCTAGAAATTGTGACTTCCAGAGTTGGTCCTCGGGAATAGTCATTCAGAAGATGGAACTCGTCAGAGACTACAACACCTAGGTTCTCCAAAAAACCCGATCTGGTTCTAAGTATGGAGTCAAGTTTTTCGCTCGTACAGACTAAAATATCTGAGTCATCTACTCCGTTCGACTCGCTTCCTCTATCACCAATGGCCAAGCCAACAGTCAATCCAACTGCACCGGCCATTTCTTTCAGATCCTCAAATTTCTCACTTGCTAGTGCTTTCAGAGGGACAACATAGGCCCCCCTCATTCCTTTCATATCTTTAATCAGACGATTGATCATGCCGATGTAGGCAACCAATGATTTACCACTAGCAGTAGGAATGGTGAGCATGAGGCTTTTACCCTCAAGGACAACGGGCAAAGCCTCAAGCTGAGGCGGAAAAAAATCCTCAATGCCCCACCTTTCCCTCAAGAATTCGGTAATTCTTGGGTCAATTCCCAAGTGTTCCGATCCATGATTCTCGGTCGCCACGATTATCCTTATGTTGGGCCGTTCTAAAGGATACCGCGGATATTAACCTAATTCCATCGATGATATGCGGGATGGCCTTCGGTAACTGCGACAAATAATCCCTCACCAGTTGCGCACAGCTTGTCACCGCAGGTCAGTCTCATTCTTATTTTTGCTCTGTCCGGAAGAAGCTCGACAACCTCTGAGTCTATTTTCAGTATCTTATCATTGGGCGTCGGTCTTCTGAGACTGACGCTATACGAGGCAGTGACCGTACAAGGAGGCTCAGTTGAACCTCCTTGATCCATCAATGCTATTGCCGCAGTCCAATTTCCATGACAGTCCAGTAGTGATCCGATAATTCCCCCATTCACCATTCCTGGAAAAGCCTGATGATGCTCCTCTGGGTCGAATTCCATTGTAAGCCCGTTCCCCTTTCTGAAAGACCTTATCTTCAGCCCCTTTTCATTGGAGGGGCCACATCCAAAGCATATGCTACTGGGCGCGTATTCTTCCTGTACAGAGAGGGGGGCTCGGTCTTCCATGCACATTGGAGGGGCTCGTAGGAATTGAATAATTCCCAAATTCCCACTAACGTATCCTATTTATGTTGAACCTACTGGGAGGGTTGTTGACCGTTCCCACAGAGGGCTCAGACAATGAGCAAAGCTCCGAAAGGCCCGAGAGCCTACTTCCCAGGTCGAAGAGAAGAAGATTCACACCACTGAAGGTGGCGAATCAGATCCCAAAGAGGCGTAGAAAAGAAATCGAAAAGGCACTCGAGGGAAGCTCTGGTACACCGAAGAAGTGGTCCCGTCAGAATGGTCCGAAGAATCACGCTTTTCTAAGGAAGAGAATCCCGCCCGGATCGAT
>DAVY01000026.1:4721-43336 GCA_002505775.1 Euryarchaeota archaeon UBA130
TCGTTCATGGGGCTCGCCCGGGCCCAACAATTACTTTACTTGGAGCTGTTCATGGCAATGAACTGGTGGGGCCGTTAGCACTTACCTATCTGTCCGGGCCCAATTTCATCGGAAGTGGAAAGGCAATCGATCCAGACGTCTTATCGGGAACAATTAGGATTGTTCCTATTGTCAATATGCCGGGTTACAAGATGAAGAGTCGCTACATGCCCGACGGCAGGGATTTGAACAGATCATTCCCCGGAAAACCGGATAGTAACACTTCTTATCGGGTAGCGAACAGATTTTGGAAGGAGATAATTGCCGGAAGTGACTATGTTATCGACTTGCACACCGCAGCTGTGGGAAGGACAAACATGCCTCAGATTAGGGCTAATCTTGCTCATGCATCCAGTAATAAAATAGCCAGATCGTTTGGAATTGAAGCAATCTTGGATAATGTCGGTCCCAAGGGCTCTCTCAGAAGAGTTACCAATGATGCCGACATAGCCTGCGTCACCTTCGAGGGAGGAGGTCCAGACGAACTAGACCCAGAATCGGTACAGGTCTCTTTGTACGGAATACTAAATGTCCTGAGATCATTGAGAATGATTCCAGGGCATCCGAGCAGACCTAGCTTCAGGATCCTCGCATCCGGATCTCTATGGATTAGGTCTGATCAGGGTGGTTTACTGGATGTACTTGCGCCAGCTGGGAGCTTCGTAGATGAGGGGGAGGTCGTCGCTACGGTGACTAACCCGGAGAGGCCATCTGAGTCTCATGACATTATATCCCCAACAAGGGGGCTGATAATTTGCTCTGCGACTAATCCTTTCGTTACTGCTGGAACCCCTGTGGGGCATATTCTACCTGTCTCCAAAGGAGTTCAAACAATCAGGAAGAGACTCGATGAGGACGATTGTTTGGTAATAAGCGGAGCTGATGGTGATCCGGTTTGGAGAGATGACGACGAAGTTGAGGACATTACCGTTGGAGGGGAGTGGTCCGGCGGAAATGTGGACGCCGAGTGGTCAACAAACCCTCCAACAGATTCCGACGAAGAGGCTGCTGAATCAGACCCTTCTCAGTAACTACCTGGAGGTGGAGGTGGGGGGAAACTACCCTCATCCAATCCCTGTTCGGATGGTGATGAGGAAGAAAAAGAGGACAGATCGGGAGCACTGGGTATGGCATACAATTCACTGTCATTAGAGGTGTAATCTCTGCTAGATTCTGAGCCAACTTCTCGCGGACTGATCTGGTAGAACTCGTATGCCTCTCTTACCTTTCTTCTGTAGGAAATCTGAGATGTCAAAAGATAGGTAGCCCCTAAGAAAAGGGACAGAGATACAACAAAAGAAACTATTCCCAGCGGGGTTAGGATGTATGAAACCAATCTTTCAGCCAATGTGTCAGGCGTCTTTGAGATAATTACGTCAAAGCTCCAAGCAACCTCCGTTACCACCCCATTCTCGATTATTGAGGCAGATACTCTCTGCTCTCCACTGCCTCCTGAGCACAAATAAATCTCCAGATTCCCTACGGGGGAATCGCAATTGAGTTCAGGTATTGATATATTGTCTCCTGAGTAATTTCCATCTTCAGAAAAATAGAAGTCGCCAAATTTCCAAGAGACGCTATACTGCACCCCCTCTGGTATTGGTCCGATATCTAATTCCAGTGTCTGGTTTTTGCTGTACCATGTCACGATATCCGAATCTGAGGGAGAGGCGGAAAGATACGGCAGTCTTGAAACATCATCATCAACTAAATCGTTACAGTTGTCGTCGACACCATTCCAAGTCTCTATTGCTCCCGGATAGACCGATTCGTCATTATCGTCGCAATCCTCGAAATCTAGATAGCCATCTTCGTCACTATCAAAATTGAACACTAGTGGGTCAGAACCGATGTCCAGGATTTCATCACCATCGGAATAGCCATCGCTGTCAGTGTCGGATTGAATTGCAGATGTCATGTAGAGGTGGAACTCATCATAATCCTTCAGAAGATCCCCATCAGTATCGATTTCAAGGAAGTCTTCGTCTATAGATTCGTCACAATCATTGTCCTTTCCATCAAGTGACTCGGACAGATAACCTGCTCTTTCGGGGTCATTGTCATCACAGTCTTCGAACCAGTACTCGCCATCTCCGTCTTCATCAGGATCTGCCATGATCGGATCAGTCTTCGTGATACTGATTTCATACCCATCAGGTAACCCGTCCCCATCAGTATCTCCGTCATAGGGATTCGTCGAGATATTATGGTATTCTTCATAATCACTTAGCTCATCTCCGTCTGTATCAATAAACTCGAAACCATCGTCCATGACTTCGTCGCAGTCATTGTCAATTCCATCAAGAACCTCAATCAGACCGGGGGATCTGGAACTATCTTGGTCATCACAGTCTTGGAACCAATACCAACCATCTCCATCGTCATCAGAATCAGCGGAATTCGGGTCACTCCCAAAGGTTAGAACTTCGATTCCATCACTAAGTCCATCGTCATCAGAATCACTGTCTAGATATTGTGTTTGATGTATGTGAAACTCCGGCCAATCCAGAAGACCATCCCCGTCTGAATCAGTGAAATTGAACCCCTCGTCTATTTGGGAGTCACAATTATCATCCACCCCATTCAGAGTTTCAGGCCTTCCCGGGTTTATCATCGGGTCCTGATCATCGCAATCATTGAAATGGTAGAAAAGGTCTCCGTCGTCATCTGGATCGAACAATAATGGATCACTGTCCCAGAAGTTCACTTCGACTCCATCTGATAGCCCATCGTTATCAGTGTCGCTCTGTAGTGGGTTGGTCCCGAGTGTCATTATCTCATCATAGTCGTTTATACCATCTAAATCAGAATCAGGAGACAATGGGTTGGTACTGTGGTTCATGACCTCTTCGTAGTCATTCAATCCATCGTCATCTGTATCGGGGTCATAGGGATCAGTCCCCCAAATCTCAGTCTCATTCACATCCTCCAATCCATCATCGTCATGATCCAAATCCGCATCAGTCCCATGGAATATTAGCGACCAGTGATTCAAAGTACCATTATTTCCTACGTCCCCATCTCTAATTCTGAGTTGCCACTCCCCGAGGGAAGACTCATCCCAATGGTGAACTGTATTAAAGGTCCAATTGTCATAATCGTCTCCACTGTCGCTTCTTTCTTCTGCTAACCAAGATTCCTTTCCGGAGGGAGAAACAAGAACAATCTCTAACTCTCCTCTGTAGTCATGCGAAATGTCAACAACCACATCCACACTCTCGATTGCCAGGTCATCTGTGACTGTAATGTTGAAATAATCCCATCCAGATATCCCATCCCCCAGGTCAAAATTTGAATTCATCGGGCCAATACTGACGTTAACCTCGTCCTCAACAGTAGTCCAGTTGGAGGACATAGCAACCGCTGCACTAGCATCTACGGCACCAAATCCGTATTTGTGAGATACATCATGGCCAGCGCCGTTTATTTCCCAAGAAGAATCTGAAGGGTCATTGACCCTCGCGGTGTTGACCAGAATATGTTGGACGTCCCTCCAAGTTAGATTTTGATTTGCCTCCAGCATCAGGGCGATTACCCCTGAGACGAGCGGAGTTGCACTAGAGGTACCGCCAAACGTGTCTGTCACATTTCCAGATGAATTATACCCACCCGATCCGACAATGTCGGTGGTTGTGATAGCCCCTCCATCTCCATTTGAATGAGCGGCAACCAAGATATTGGCCCCTGGTTCAGCATAATATGACTGTTCTCCGAGGTGAGTTATCGCTGTTACAGCAATCGTATATCTGCTGTTAGCATAACCATCATAGTTCGAGTCATCATCATTTGTGAGGCCATTCCCTGCGGCCCATGTGATTATGTTTCCAAGACCATCTCTCCCTTGGAAGACGTCATTTTCGAATGCTGCGGTCATGAGCGGCCCCGGGCCATCCAATATTCCCCCTGTGTCGCTGGGTCCCCATGAGTTGGAGTAAATGTCAATGTAGTCATTTTCATAGCTCAGAGCCTGAGACTCGTCGAAGTCGTTGATTGAGCATGCTATCAGTGTGGATCCTGCCAAACTCGCCCCAAAGGCCGCGCCCGAGACATAAATCGAATTGTTACCAGTAGCTCCTGCTACTCCTGCGGCCGCAGTTCCATGACCATCGAAACTCAGCGGGGTCGGGTCAGAGTCATCATTACACCAATCATATGAAGCTGATTGGTCATAGTTGGGCGCTATATCTGGATGAGATATATCCAGTCCATCGTCGACTATGCTGATTACGACGCCAGAGCCATTGTATGAGTCCCAAGCACCAGTTAGGTTAGCGTCTTCTCCGGATAGCCCACCAGTCTGACCACTATTTTCTAGGTGCCACTGAGATCCGAATTCTGGGTCATTGGGATAGAATTTCTTTGTATGTTCCATCTTGATTACTGGAGAGAAACTCTCGATTTCTCCAATCTCCATGGCTTTGGTGAGACTCTCTATTGCTTTACCACCGTCTTCCATCTCCCAGATGTAGGACCCCGGCAATACCTTGGTCTCAAAACTTGAGATCGGATTAGAGAGAGATTTGGTGTGTTCATTCAGGGGAATTCCGGTTACAATGAGCCACTCCTTGGTGCTTAATATCTCGTCCTGTGAGTAACGTGATATGTCCTCAGCTCTATCAAATGCGAGCTGGACCGGAATCGAGTAACTTTCCATTATCGAAGAAGACTCGGAATTTTCTATCCGATCTCGCTCGTATTCGCCTGAAACAATCCCCGAAAATGGGGACAGAACAACAATCAGGACGATAGCGACTGCGTACCGCATGATACCACTCGCCGAACCAAGACATATAGCCGTTCGTAATCGCCGTTAGCAACTTGACTCATCGACTCTGGTTGAATTTGGAGATTTCAGCATGTACCTCAGAGTCGGTCATTAGCCTTCTTTGTGACTTTGCAATATCGAAAAGAGCCTCTACCAATTCTCCTGTGACCTCATACCCGTTCTGCCTTAGCCACCATGTGATGTTGGACCTTCCACTCATGTGCCCTATTCGAATAACCTGGCTCAGTCCGTAGTCTCCGGCAGGTACTCCAGAGTATACTCTATCTGCAAGCCAGTGATCTCCCTTTTCCATTGCCTTGACAACTGCACTTGCATGAACTCCAGTGCCAGTCTCAAACGCATCTTCTCCAAAAACCGGATAGTTTCTGGGGAGGGATACACCAACATATTCGTGAGCCTTGTTCATATATTCACTTAGAGATGTGAGGTCATTATTTATCACTCCCATCAGACTCAAATTCACCAGTGTCTGATCAATGGGCGCGTTACCGGATCTTTCTCCGACGCCTAGTGCAGTACCATGAATAACATCAGCTCCGGCTTCATATGCCGCCAGATTGTTTGCAACTCCAAGACCCCTGTCTTGATGACCATGCCAGTTTACTTCAATATCCCTCCTCTTGAATCCAGAGTCAGGAATCACTTCTTCCTGAATGAAACCAAGCAACTTTCTGACGCCGTTAGGAGTCACATGTCCACAGGTATCACAGACACATATCCTATCTGCCCCTAGCTCCATTGCTCTAGTGTAGACTTTTTTGATGTCGTCAGGCTTACTTCGAGTAGTGTCCTCCGTGACGAACATAACTGGTATGTCATTGCCAACCGCAAAGGAAACGGCCGACTCAGCTGTGGACATTATCCTGTCCATGGTCCAACCTTCAGCATATTGCCTGATAGGGCTGGTCCCGAGGAAAGCACTAGCCTGAATCTGACGCTCATGTTTCGATTGCAAGTCCACCAATGGCTCAATATCCGTTACCAAGGTCCTAACTGCACATCCCGGACGGAGCGAGTACCCCATCTCGCCCATGTGTACAAGCATCGAGTCAATGTGGTTTATGTGATGGGGGCCTGCACCTGGAAGCCCGAGGTCAACCTTCTGTATCCCCAGTTTCTCCATATAATCAATAAGCTCTATTTTCTGACTGATCGTAGGATTAACCGCACTAGGGCTCTGTAGCCCGTCTCTGAGGGTCTCATCATCGAACCAAAGCCCATGAGGGTGTTTAGAAGAATCCCTGGAAATCTCGTAATCAATGGTGTTCCAATCGAAGATTAGCTCCTTCTCCTCCATCGCACCACCTACCTGTTCGCTCTGCAACTAACTACCAAGTGCTTGAATCCATCGGGAGCGGAAGGTCAGTCAGTCGACACCCTCCATTCTGTTTCTGCTCTCATACTCTAGCTTGAAAATCAAAACTCCGCAAATCAATATCCCAGCGCCGACGCCCATAAAATCCCACCCAGATGAGACTAGGAGCAAGAAAAACATCGCTAGGAATGCCAATGAGAAATAAAACGACCGTGCTGCAGTCGGCATCCGCCCACTTCCGTCTAGTCCCTCATGAATATCTATTCTCCAGACAGTCGAGGCATACCACATGCTCAGGAGCAAACAAGACAATCTCAGGGCGTGGTATGCCCTATCTCCATCATCGAGATTACCGTTTGCTATTGGTGAGTAAAACGATGCCAAAATCAGAAGAATTGAGTATACTTTCATCTCAGATAATGTTCTGGCGTTTCCTTTTACATTTGGTAGCATGGGCACTCCCACTTCCCCGTATTCCTTCGACCTGTAAAGTGCGAGTGCCCAGAAATGAGGGGGCGTCCACAAGAATATGATCAGAAACATCAGCCATGGCATAGAACTGCCTAAATCTGTAACTGAGGAGATTGCAGACTCGACTGACTCCGTTGATATTCCAAGAGAGTCATCAGAGGCAGACCACCCAACCAAGGGCGGTGTTGAACCAGCTATCCCCCCTATCACAATATTCTGAGACGTGGTTCTTTTCAACCAAATACTGTATATGAACACATAGAATAGCACACTAAATGCCGCCCAGAAAGCTGCAACAGAATTAGACATTAAGAAGAGCCACAAAGTCCCGATCATAGAAATTGAAACTCCAAAAACTAATGCGCTTGAAGGAGATATTTCCCCCATAGGGATTGGCCTACCAGAAGTTCTTGTCATCAGTGGGTCGATATCGCGATCATACCACATGTTGATTGAATTGGCGCCTCCTGCTGTTAGAAAACCTCCAATCAATACTACAATTATTGTCCAGGCAGTATCTTTCGTAAGGCCTCCACCTTCGAGTAAATCATGTGAAATAACGGCAAGAATGCCGGTAATTTGTAAGAGAATGACTACTTTAGGCTTGGTTAGAGTGAGGTAACTACCAATTTTTCCGCTCATCAATCCACCTAATCTTCAACAGTAATACTCGCTCCTCTGGGAGAGGACATAACTGTAACTCCGAGCCAAGCGGTGGCAAGAACAGTGAATGATACCGTTGCGACCATCAGGTGCGCTAGCGACAGGTACTCTGAGAAACTACCGGAATCCCATGATATGACGTAGGAAGCCCCCAGTAATCCATTCGCGAAGTATGTGGCAGTTGACGCCCAAACCCAGTTTCTCAGAGTGATACCACTTTGCCCATCCTGGCAATCTCTCCATATCTTGTATGAGCAGAATGCGAGCATCGCTCCAACTATGCTTACTAACCATCTGTGAACAATCTGGGATTGTAACTCCCAGTTTTCGATGTTCTGGACTAACTTACCGTTGCACAGGGGCCATGAGTCCAGCATCCCATCTACTCCGCACCCATAGTTAGCACCAGGTGTCGTGGAGACATAAACTCCAGAAAATAGGGTAATTAGAGTTGATATTGACAGGATTCCAACCAATTTCCTCCATTTCATCCCAATCAGGGGATCAAAGCTTATCCAATCCGGAAGCTCATCCTCATCTCGCCTTATCTCCATCCAAAGCCAAATTAGTGAAATTAGGAAGGCCATGGCAGATCCAAGATGTATGGCTACACTCCAATTCTCATTATCCATTTTTACGGTGAGCCAACCAATCGCCCCTTGCCACAAAATCAGTCCCAATGCCAGACTCGAGACTCCCTTAACTCGGGGGCTCGTCCAAGTCTCTTTCCTGACTAGTAGCCAGTTTAGGACCACCAGTGGGCCCACAAAGGCTCCCGCTAGTAGTCTGTGGAACCATTCTGTAAATATTTGGAACGATGAATACCTGTGTCCGGAACCTCTGGAATCTGCCTCATCAGGATTTTCTTCCCACCATTCCCCCTGTTCTTCCTCTGAGATATCAAATCCCCAAGTCCCAAAGCAAGTTGGCCAATCGGGACAAGATTCGCCAGCATCATAGATTCTTATCATCCCGCCCATTGAAATCACTAGGATTGTAAGCACAATCAAAACTTCAGTAGCCCTTCTGGGACTCACCGAAGATGTCAGGGGATCACCTCTTGAGAATTCACTCTTCTTCTAGGTGCGGGTCCACATCTATAGGTATGCGTTCCTGCTCGTATTCTAAGGTAGCTATCTTCATTGGGTCAAGAACTACTCTCTCCTTTGCCTCGTCAACCCCGTATAGTTGAACTAACTCGTCATTGAATTTCTCCCGAAGCTCGTTTTCTGTTACATACAGAGGGGCTCCCATGCTAATCTGAAGTGCTCTAGCTCCTATAATTCGGGCCTTTTCAAATCTTGTGTGGTGTCTAAGGGGCTTAACCATCGGCCGACCGACCCGAGTCTCCCACATAAGCCCTCTTACTCATATTCTCCTTACTGGAGCAGGAAAACTCCTAGATGGAATTAATCAACATGGCCACGGCATTACCTCCTCCGAGACAAATAGTAACAATCCCAGAATCATGACCATCTCTGTGCATAGAGTTTACCAGAGTCATTAGACACCTAGTTCCAGTCGCGCCTAATGGATGGCCAATTGAGATAGCCCCTCCATTGACGTTGAAACGACTTTCCGGAATCTGAAAGTGCTTCATTATCGAGCAAGAGGCAGAAGCAAATGCCTCGTTGTGCTCGAATAATCCAACATCTTCAACATTAAGCTTGTTCCTAGAAAGCAACTCTTCAACAGCGGGTATTGGTGCGGACATGACCCTGTTTGGCTCAACACCCGATGTAGTGTAGTCCACTATCCTGGCCAATATTGGTAGCCCCATTCTATTGGCTGTTTCTTCTGAAGCTATCAAGACAGCTGAGGCTCCATCAGATACTTGGCTCGCATTTCCCGCAGTAACCTGTCCATCCTCAGAAAATACTGGCTTCAAACTAATCAGAGTCGACATATCCGCATCCATTCTTATCCCCTCATCGATAGAAAGCTCCTCCATGGAAACGCACTCCTTTCCAATCTCTCCATTCTCCCATCCTTCTGCGCTCAACTTGTGTGACCGAATAGAGTAAGCATCAGACTCCTCCCTTGAGATTCCATATTCCAAGGCACAGGTCTCACCGGTATTTCCCATCAGCTCTCCCGAATAAGCATCCGTTAATCCGTCATGTGAAAGAATCGATAATAGTGATTTGAATGGAACATCCTCTCCTCTCCTTGCTTCTCTGATAAATCTGGGAGCATTGGACATAGACTCCATTCCTCCTGCTACCACCAGCTCTGAAATCCCTGCTCTAATTTCTGTGGCAGCAATCATTACGGCCTTCAAGCTAGATCCACAGACCTTGTTGATTGTAGTGCAAGGGGTGGAATTGGGCATCCCGCAACCAAGAGCAACTTGTCTTGCTGGGGCTTGACCAGCTCCAGCCTGCAAAACCTGTCCCATGTACACCTGATCGATTGCCCCCAAACTGGGGTCTATTCCGGTCCGACTCAGTAGCTCCTCTACTGCCTTAATGCCTAATTCGACAGCGCTGTACGATGATAGAGCTCCTCTGAACTTACCGAAAGGGGTTCTAGCATATCCGCATATGACCGCATCGGGCATGAACGTCCCAGTGAGCTATCAGACTTCAAAGGTCCGATTCGAGGAATAAAAAAGTCATCTAGTTTGCCGAGTTATATCCATAGAATTTGGATCCCTTCAACTCCGGCCGAGATTGAGGCTTCACCAGTATGGTTCTGACAGACCATAGGTCCTTGAAAACTCGATATTTTGATGTTGCATCCAGATAATCCACCCCACTCGTTCCACCGGTACCTATCCTCCTTCCCATTATTCTCTCGACCATTCTAGCGTGAGAATGTCGCCACTTGACCATCGACTCCTCTAGCTCAACAATCGCATCGATAAGCTTCCTAGGCCAAGTCAGGAGTGGTAGCTCCCGATAGGACTCGATGAAAAGGAGGCCTGCCCTCGCCCTGCTCACTCTACCTTCAGGCCTTAGGAAAGACTTCGCCCCCTCGTGCACAGCCCTCATTCTTTCAGCTATCATTTCTGAGGAACCGGAGGCGGAATCACATGTCTCCTTATGTGCTTCAAGGTGAGCATCGATATATGCAGACACCGACTCCTCATCTCCTTCAGAACCATAAACAGAGCCCATTATTGGGGTCCTTTCGATCCAATTCATAAGTGACTCATAAAGACTAGGAAGCTCCTTCATTTTCTCCAAATGAGCTAAAATACCAGAGTCCACCTCTCCCCTTTCTGCCATTTTACGAAAAGAATCCAACGGATCCATCCCTCCTAATCTGTCTGAATTTTCCAGTCCAATTAGGATTTCAAACTCCCTCATTTGATAGGATTCGAATCCTGAAGCGGTCCCGAGACCGTCCCTAAATGAAAGGAATCCCTGGGGAGTAAGTGTTTCAAGAACGGTCCATTGGTTGGCCATGAGTCTGAAGATTTCCGTCGTCCTGCATAAGTGATCAACAGCAACTGGAATATCATTTTCTGGCACGTTCTCCTGACCGAGGATATTTCGAGCCTCAGAGAGCTCTCTGATGATTTGCTTGAACCAAAGTTCGAATGTCTGATGGACAATAATGAAATGCATCTCATCAGAGCTTATGCCTCTGTCCTCTCCCTGAAGCTCAAGAAGCTCTCCTAGATTGAGATACTCGGAATATGTCCAATTACGCTTCCCGGCGCCATCCATACCTTCCCCTGTAAGTCACAGCTTGAAGTATTGTCGCTCGTTTATTCGGTGATTATCCACAGAATTATCTAAATTTGACAGTGGTGGCAGGAAATTGTGACCGAGCCATCCCAATCGCAAACAGGAGCTCATAACAAACCAGTAGAATCTCTGATAGTAGATACCGATTTGTGCTTAGATATACTGAAAATATCCGACGCAGAGGAGCTATTTGCCCTAGTGGAAAAAAATAGGGAATACCTCAGGAAGACATTACCTTGGCTGGATGAAGTGAGGAGTCTGGATGAACAGATTTCGTACATCGTTCATTGTGACTCTGACTATGAGCTCGGAAAGGGGGTCATGTACGCAATCAGAAACGGAGGAAGAATAGTGGGCACTATCGGACTGAACTGGTTAGATTTCGAGAACAGGAGCTGTGGAGTCGGATATTGGATTTCGGAGCACCAGACGGGACAAGGATTTGCCACTCGAACCTGCTCCAGATTAATCGATCACTGTTTCATGGACTTGAATCTACATAGGTTCGTCCTAGAGGCTTCGGTGGAGAATACCGCCAGTTGTAGAGTCGCGGTCAGACTTGGTATGCGAATGGAAGGCGTAAACAAGGACAGGGAGTGGCTTTACAATCGATACGTAGATGGAAAAATGTATGCCATTACAAAGCCTGAGTGGCTCTCTTCTTCTGACTAGCTATCCCTCTTCAATAGGCCGAAGTCCTCTATGGAGCACCCTCCTGGAGGCAGAGCAGATAGCACGTCATCTTGGGCCAGACCAGTAGCTTTCGAGATGGAGTTCGCAACGCTCTCCTTTTTGGTAGTACCAGGGGTTATTCTTGCCCATCTGCCAAACGAATTGGAGATTGACTCCGCCGTACCTATTACGGGCAACGGGACACCATTTACTATGCCCATTCCTAAGCCTAACTCCAACTTCAGATCCCTGAACCAATGCCTTTGCCCCCTTACAACAAACGACCCCCTGCCAAGGGATTCCCCACTTTCCGTCTTCTTAGAGACCTGGCTGGGCCTCACGTAGAAAGAAGTTGCAGCGGCTCCCCCACTTCCCCATGCTCTAGACCAACAAACCGCAATTTGCGCCCCCTCTCTGAGTATCTCCTGGGGAAGCTCAAGACCCTCATCGGGACCGTCGAGACCTTGGGTTATTTGCAAAGAAGAAACCCCCTCGGGCAAACCCTCTGCAACTTTGTCCCTGATTTCAACTCCCTCCTTGATTTTCAGGGCACAAGAAGGTGCCCCATGTAAGTCAGCATGGAAATACAGGTCCTTGGGCCCTAGGTGTTTCTTCACAACGGAATCGTTTCCTTTGGCATCCCTCCCTCCGATAAACATCCTGCCATCCGACAGTATCGCCCATCTGTGTTTTTCAAACCAAAATTTTCTGCTTCTCTTGATAGACCTCAAACGTCCACCAGAGGCGTCTTTAGCAGCTCGCTTCTCTTCTCTATTGTGAGCTTCTAGCGTCTTAGTAAGTGCGACTTCGGCCCCTGCCGCCTTGTCCTTCTGAGAACGACCAATCTCAAAATATCTCTGTGCATTCTGGTGCACGGTTTTGTTAACTTCCAGAGTAACGCTTGTGCCTGGCCCCCCTTCCTCATCCGGCAGATAAGCAACTATTGTCTTCTTGTCGATGTTTACGCCACCTATCCAATCTACCTCCTGGCATATATCCGAGACCTTCTGCCAATTAGTCTCTGAAACAGCGTTGTTGAATTGAGTGATTATGGAGTTAACGTGCTCCCAGTTATCCTGAATTGACTTCCCTAGTTCCTGTGAAATTACGGCTTTCTGCATGAAACCCTCGATAGCCCTCCTCTGTTGCGCCGCCCTCCTCTCAAGCTTGGCTTGTGACTGCTCTAGACTGGACCCCTCCTGCACCAGTTTCTCTTCCTCTCTACGGATGTATCCCGCGGAATCATGCTCCCCAAATACCGTATCCAGAGCATCTGAGAGGCTCTCAATTTCTATGAAAGGCCTGTCTTCCATACTGTTTAGCCAGATAGGGGAGACGAGCATCGCCCCATCCGGAGGGCCTGGATCTGAAGTTTCTCTAAGTCTCTGCCACCTCTCCATACTCTCCTTATCCTCCATCCAGAGAAAGCAAACCTCCCCTTCCTCCAGATCTTCCATCATCGAGCTTATCGAACCCAGAAGTGACTCCCTCTGTCCAGAATTCAGTGACGAGGCTGGAATTTCCTCGGATAGCCCAGCTCTCGAACAGATGGCCGAACCATACACACGCCCCAGATTCAATCTGGATGCGACCGTCCTAATCAGGTCGCTCTCGCTCCCATCAAGAATCTCATCAAGGACCCTATCGTCAAGTTTCCGAGGGTCTAGAGACTCAGGAGGGGGGGAATATCGGACCCCTTTCTTCAGTACCCTACTAGCATACTTGGCATGGGTTAGCGGTTGAACTATAATCCCAGAATCGTCTAGAAGCAGGACATTTCCGTCTCTGAAGAGCTCTATGACGAGTGACATTCTTCCCTTGCCATGTTCAAATTCTAGGGACAATACCCTGTCGAATCCAAGTTGTGAGACCCCAATGAATCTGGAATTGCCGAGATGTTTTCTAAGTACCATCGCGAATTGGGACGGATTTGGGGGCATGGGTCTGTCTCTAGTGGAGTTGTACACCCTCTTCCCTCTGACAATAACCAGATCCGTATTTGCATGTCCCTTCTTGCTCATTCTTAGTACGACTTGTTCATAGTGTGGCTGATACGCCTTCCTGATTCTGGACCCTATCATCTTGCTGAGCTCAGTGACGGTTCTTGCAACCTCGAAAGATGACGTCTGCTCGCGCATTGTACCATGCCTCCGTCTTGGAGGTACTTCATCAGCCAATCGATGTATTTCCTAGTTTCTCAAGCCAATGCTTGGAACTCCTCAATTTCTACGAGCACTGAAGCCTCGTGTGCGTACTGATTCGAGGGGACCTCTATGAAAACTGATTCTGGAATACTGTCGACAATTCTCAAAGCTTTCTCCATCCCATGGAGTTTGTCAGAGGATGCGGTCATAACAGCGCAGGGAAACGAAATATTACTCAGGTCGCTGGGAATGGAATATCCCGCCAGAAATCTAGCAGATAGATGCATTTTGTGAAGGTCTTGCGAAAGCACTGTCCTCCTGTATCTTATCTTCTGGCCTTCCTCCTTCACCTTTCTCTCCACAGCCGAAATAACCAATCTTTTGATGATGGAGTGAGTGAATTTAGGAATTGGTGACCTTAAGACAAGCCTGGCCCAAATCGGGAATTTGAATTCTGAGTTTGGGGCGAGAAGGACGGAGCTTCTTCCGGATAGCGTCCCTCTACTGAATGCATCAATCAATACCGTGGATCCAAGAGATGACGAGAACCAGTCAACCTCAGAGCTTTCTATGTCATAATGAGTAAGAACTCCCACAATATCAGATGAAATCCTCTCGACACTGAAATCAGATTTTCTTATCCTGCCACTTATTCTAGAGCTACCCTTTTCCCTGGTCTCAATGTAGACTATCTTCCTCCTACTTGACCACTCAGCTATCAGTGGTTTCCAGCCCTCAAACACAGAACCCCATCCGGGAACCACGACTACTACTCCCTCCTTGGTAGGGGTATCGGGAGTCCAAGTGATTACCCTCAATCGAACATCTTCATTGGTTTGGACCCATTCTTCCAATACCTTGGAGCCTTTGAAATCTGGAGCATCTGACCAATAGGATTCCAAACGATCCTACCTCCTTCTTCCGCCACCAGATCTTCCGCCACCAGATCTTCCGCCGCCACTTGAGCGACTTCCTCCGCCAGAGCTTCCTCCTCCTCCGGATCGTCCCCTGGTCGAGTGTCCACCACTCGAGCGACCTCCTCCGGTGGATATTCTATTCCGGCGCCTACTCCCTATCCTAGCAGGTTTCCTGTAGTGAACGCCGGGCCCTTCACTGTATCCCCACCTATTTCCATAGTGATTATTGATAATTGTGACATCATTTCCGTCATATCCTCCATGGTGTACAACTCCGTTTCTGGTCACGTAAGAACCGGGTGGGGTATTGCTGAACCTAATCCAAACAAAGGAGAATATGACCAGAATCGCCATCAGTCCAAGACAGCAGAACCAAGTTATGGAAAAGAATCCTTCGGGGGTTTTTCCTGGTTGGTATGCCTTCGATGTATCAGTCTCATCGACCAATACGAGAACCTTCTTTCCATCACTGTATTCATTCATTATCTCAACAATACAAGATTCCTCGGAAAGGGTGAAGAATGTTGCAGGGCCATCATTCCAACCATCAAGAACCCTGGTGGTTATTTGACTAGAGTTATCCGAAGGGTCGAGATAGGTGACAGTAAGTACCGCTTGACAATCATATTCGGTCATCAGATATTGGCCATCGAAGTAATGGAACATTGTTTCTGTCCAATAAGTGGGAGCATCTGGATTGCCCAATCTAATGGTGAATGCCTGAAATTGACTGGGTTCAGAATTGGCGTAATAGATTGGTACAGAGTCTCCAATTTGATAGTGTCGTTCCATAATTTCCAAGCATCCGTATGATGTTCTTATCGATGGTGTGTATGCCCAACCATTGTACTCTGTACCACTGACATTCCATGTAAGGTATAGATCGGCATAGCATTCGAACTCGACAACATAGTAACTATCGCAATACTCGTATCCCTCCTCGTCAGTCCAGCAATCTTCGTACCAACCACTTAGATCATCCATGAACCAGCCGGTTCCAACCGTCCCATTTCCGGTAATCTCCGCCTCTCCTTCAACCCAGAAACTATCTTCTTCTGATACAATGGTAGCCGAAACCTCAACATATGTGGCCTCATTCATCAATCCAATAGTCCATATCCCCGAAATAACCGCTGCAAAAACCGTAGCACAAATCACGAAGATGGCTTCTCCCCGAGTTAGCCACCACAATCCCAAGAATCCGCTTCTCGCGGAGACTATCGGAGGCTCAGAACCCCTCTTTTGGCCCATAGAGCTCTGCTCTGCTGAATGCTGAGAAGACGAGACACTTCCTTCCAGACGCTTCTTCTCCGCTTCCATTCTCGCTAGCTCAAGCTGATGCTTGGCCTCGGCAATCTCTTCTTCTCTCTCAATCCTCTCGGCCTCTGCATTATTCAAGGCCTCTTCCACGAGCTCCTTTGAGTTGGGGGATGGGCTCTCATCCTCCTCATCCCACCAACGCTCAGTCATGATGGCTCCTCAATGGGCGTCCGTTTGAATGTTGACCCTAATTTGGTAGGAAGTAGAGGCCGTCACGTAACTCTACCTTGCCAGACGAAACCAGTGACTTGAGGTGGGACAAAGTTTGATCCAACGAGAGAATTGGATGCGCGTCAGGAGTGTCAAGATATGCATATTCTGCTATTCCCCCCAATGAATCTATCCCAGAGGCCACGGCCTCCAGGACCTTCTCGTGTCTGGAAGTCCTGTGTCTGATGTATCTCCCCAATAGCTTTCTCGGATTTGTGCAAGGGGGCCCATGGCCCGGGAAAAGCATTGTAGGGGACATTTCATTGAGTCTCTTCAGACCTTTGATGTATGATGACATATCCCCTTCAGATGACGGTACAAGAATCGTACCGATGACCACGCAGTTATCCCCACTCACTATTCCTGACTCGCTGACTAAGCAGATGTGTCCAGGGCAATGACCGGGGGTTTCTATGACGTCCCATGTAGACCTTTCAGTAGGCCCCTCGAGAACTATTTTGTCCCCTTCGCTTAGGATTTTGAATGGGTACTCCGGGGGTAACGATTGAATAGTCTCACGACTAGCCCAAACAGGAGCATCATAAACATCGGATATCATGTCTAGGTTCCCGACATGGTCAGGGTGCCTATGAGTGAAAACAGTCGCAATAATGGCCGAACCCATAGAGGTCACATGATCGATTTTCTTCTTCAGAATTTCCAAAGAATCGAGTGTTTTAGATGATGGGTCAACCACCACACACTCCCCTCCTAATTCCCCGATGATGTAACAGTTGGTATGTGTCGAAGGAGGAATAGTTTCCGTTCTCAGCGGAAAGGCTTCTACACCCGGAGCAAACTCAATCCTATGATCGCCAGAAGGAGGCTCAGAACTAAGCTTGTCACAAGCCTTGAGGAGATCACCGCTTTCAGATATCCCATTGGCCAAATCTCTGATGAGTGTCACAATTGGAGGAGGGATTCTGATTTGGTTCCTCTCCCACTTTTCTATCAGAACATCAGGCCTCCACCACTTGAAGTCGTCGAATTCAGACCTGCCCGGCGGGAATGAGGGAGAGACGGTCGACTTTCCCATAGGGACATGGAAAAAGTAGTTCTGGAATCTTCTAGGTGAGAACGGGGGGGTTGTCCTGTCTGTAACCATCTGGGACTGGAACATTTCGATTTTTATTGATCCGTCTTGGACTAGTCTCAGCCATTCCGCTTTGTCCCCACAAACTAGTTCCCTGACCTCAGGCGTAACTTGGATAATGTTGCCCTTGCCGTCAGGAGATAGGCCAACCTCCTCAACCATTTCCCTCAACAAAGCAAAACAGGCCAACTCGTATTTCCCCTCAACTCCCAATTTTCCTCCGAGAACCTTGGCTGAATGCCTATCTTCATCACAAATTCCTCCGCCGGGAAATGCCCAATAATCGGGGAAGCTCACCAGTTCAGGTACCCTGTGGCCCAGCAGAATTTCGTGCCCATCTTCGCATTCCCTACTGAGTACCACAGACGCCGACCGAAGGACTTCTGGTGCCTTAATAGGAGGTAGATTCACGCCTTCCGGCAACTCGCCCATAGGCTTTCGAAGAGATACGTGCCTTCAACATGGCGCGGCAATGATTGATTAGATGCCCCGACTCCACAAAGACATGAGTTACATGGTCACGATAGGGCACAAAGATACCAAAACCGGAGAAATGACATCAGAATTGGAGATGCCGAACTTCGGACTTGGAGTCTACCTAATGAAGGAGCCCGGAGAGTGCAAATCCGCTGTATCCCACGCAATTAATTCTGGATACAGACTGATAGATACAGCCATGGCATATGGAAATGAGGAAGAGGTTGGGCAGGCAATCAGAGAATCAGACGTCCCAAGAGAGGAAATTTTCGTAGTGACAAAACTCCGAAGGCCCCATGCGACGGGATATGAAGAAGTCTTACGGAGATGTCGGGAGAGTATGGAGAACCTTGGAATTGGCCCAATAGACCTCTATTTGGTTCACGCCCCCCCAGAGGATATCACTGCCAGAGAACCAGTCTGGAAAGCAATGGAGCAATGTCTAGAGCGGGGATGGGTTCGTTCCATCGGGGTTAGTAATTATGGCAATCACCACCTAGAGGATATGCTAAATTATGCCAGAATAATGCCTGCAGTCAACCAGATAGAGATCAACCCATGGTTGCAAAGACCCTCATTGATTTCAGCCACAATAGAATCAGGAGCTACGCCAATGGCGTACTCCCCCCTAGCTAGAGGGCACAAGGTAAGAGACCCCTCACTTGTCCAAATTGCGGAAATCCTAGGTTGTACCCCTGCCCAAGTAGCCATAAAGTGGTGCATAGATTCAGGAGCGATTACGATACCAAAATCAAGCAATCCCGATAGAATCGTGGAGAATTTCCATTCCCAGAACATCGATATCACACCTGTAATGGAACAACTCCAATCCATGGACGAGAACTACGTCTCTGGCTGGGATCCCACAGTCGAGATATGAGGTTTAAGCATGAATCAGCCTGAGACTATTGAAGAGGAATTAGCAATAATCGCAGAGGCCATAGAGGCAGGAATAGATCCCTTCCCCCCGAAAAAGGAAGAGTCAGTATGGGTCAGGTCGTCACTGGGCTGGTTCATGATTATCATCATATTCAGTTGGGTCTCACAAATACTCTACAGGTCCTTGTGATTGGTAGTCCCTCCCGGATTCGAACCAGGGTCATGGCATCCAGAGTGCCATATGATGGACCACTACACTAAGGGACTAGCATCATTCCGACACAGGTCCATTATTTCAACGAATCCGAGTGATTCAATAATCATCTTGCCCTGAAACCAGCATTAACCTCTTCCAGACTCTCAGGGCTTGGCCTCAATTCATCCTCGGAGAGGCCCATTAGCGGAGTCTGTGTTAATCCCAGAGTATCAGTTGCCGTTGGCTGATCGGGATTGTAGTAAAGCAACCCCGTAACGTGCCTCCCATCTTGGGTGGCTTCATGGATGGCCCTCAAGGCCGCTACCGCGTCCCTTGGATCATGGTCATCAGAAACCGTCTCCAGCCTCAGTGTAGAGCCGTCAAAGAGAGAAATATCGCTGAATTCGCCCTCCGGGACCTCGACCTCAGAGAGAGGGGAAAAGTGAGGTATGTAATCTACTATGTGCAAGACCTCGTCATTAGACTTGACATAATTGTAGGACCTGTACGACTCATCATTGTTGGCGAAGGTAACGCAGGGCGATATGACATCGATAATTGCCATACCCCTATGGCTCATTGCAGCCCTAAGAAGGGCGGTCAATTGCTTCTTGCTACCTGAGAACGACCTTGCCACAAACGTGCAACCCAAGTTAACAGCCATCGCACAGAGGTCTATTGGGGCCTGCTCGTTAGCAGTCCCCTTCTTCTTCTTGGAGCCCTTCTCAACTGTAGCACTGTACTGTCCCTTTGTCAATCCGTAAACACCATTGTTCTCGATGATGTAAACCATGTCTAGGTTTCTTCTAATCGCGTGTATAAATTGTCCAATTCCTATGCTGGCGGTGTCCCCGTCTCCAGATACTGCGATGAAGGACAGGTCCTTGTTCACCATATTCGCACCCGTGGTTACCGAGGGCATCCTCCCATGAACAGTGTTGAATCCATGACTCTTAGCCAGGAAGTAGGCAGGTGTCTTTGAGGAGCAACCTATTCCACTCATTTTCGCTATTCCTTCAGGCTTGATCCCATTCTCCCAAGCCGCTTGAATGATGATATTTGATATCTGGTCGTGCCCACACCCCGGGCATAGGGATGATTTGCCACCTTTGTATTCGGACTTCTCGAGATTGAGAACATTTAGTTTGACCATATCTTCACCCCTCCAGTACCTCGAAAACCCTGTTTGCATACTCCCTAGCCTTCGGAGGTAGCCCGTCACTGTATGCAACAGAGTGTACCTTAGGAATCAAATGTGAGGGTAGCTCTTTCCTGAGAATTCCATAAAGCTGACCATCTCGATTTATCTCCATAACAACTACCCTGTCATGTCTCTCGATGAACTGCTCAACCTCTGAGTGGTATGGAAGTGCCCTGACTCTGCAGGTGCTGACAGACAACCCCCTTTCTTCTAGCAGGTCGTCAATCTCCACGATCGAGTTCTCCATTGATCCGTAGAAGATTATCCCAACGTCACCTTCATCCTCCTCACGGATAACTGGAGCAGGTAAGATGTCTCTTGATCCATCTATCTTCCTCTTTAGGCGTTGCATGGCCTCGTAGTATACTTGAGGGTCTTCGGAGTAAATGCCATCTTCATCATGCCCAGTTCCCCTGTAAAGTATCGGGGCTAATCCACTGCCTGGCAGGGTTCTGTGCGCGATTCCATCGCCGTCAACATCCCTGTACCTGCCGAAGTTCGGAATCGCGTCCATTTCCTTCTGGGTCCTAATCACCTTCCCTCGATCCATGTCTTGATCGGGGTAAACGAACCCGGAAGTACTCCATCTGTTCATTCCCAGATCGAGATCACCGAATCCGAAGACTAGAGTTTGGAACCTCTCTGCATAATCGAAGGCCCTCCATCCGAATTCGAAGCACTCATCCACAGTACCGGGAATGAGTACAATATGCTGTGTGTCTCCGTGACTGGCCTCGTAGCACATTGCCAGATCTCCTTGTTGCGTTCTTGTCGGTAATCCAGTCGAGGGACCAGTCCTGTTGATATCCCAAATGACTCCGGGAACTTCCGAGAAGTAGAATAGCCCGATGAACTCTGACATTAGGGAGATCCCCGGTCCACTGGTGCAAGTCATGCCCCTACCGCCTGCCCATCCAGCCCCCAGGACCATGCCCGCGGCTGCAAGCTCGTCCTCTGCCTGTACTACAGCGCAGGTGGAACCTCCATCTTCTCCCTGCCTGAGCTTGGGAATCCATTTTATTATTGACTCTGCTAGGGAGGATGAAGGGGTAATTGGGTACCATGAGAGCATATTTATGCCCCCGTAGATGCAACCAAGTGCTGTGGCTTCATTCCCCTCAATCAGGAAAGTTTCATCCGATTTCTCTCTTGATTGGACCGAATATCTTGACACATCCCCCCAGTTCTCGGAGGCATATGAACGAGCCTCTGAAATTGCTTGGAGATTCATGGAGATTGCATTTTCCTTGCCTCTGAATTGTTGCTCTACTGCACTTGCGATAGAATCCTCTTCAATTCCCAGTAGGTGTGCTATACCTCCCACATAGTACATGTTCGCCATCAGCCTCGCCATCTTCGGGCTTATCCCTCTGGCCATTGTAGTCATTGGCATTCCTAGACAAATACAATCGTCCCGATCGACAGGCAGCTTCGCATCCTCATTGTAGATGATAATGGTCCCCGGGTCCAATGATGCCAAGTCTTTCTCCCATGTATCCTTGTTCATTACAATCTGGATATTTGTTTCATCACCCGGTGCCTGATAGCCTCTGTCGCTGGCCCGAATGATGAACCAGGTAGGCAGACCAGAGATATTGCTTGGAAAGAGATTCTTTCCGCTGACCGGGACACCCATCTCGAATAGAGAGTGGAGTATAATCAGATTGGCTGATTGTGACCCAGTACCATTCGCAGTTGCAACGTTGATTGTGAAATCGTTGTAGATTTTGTCCATTGAACTTATTCCCCGTCGCCCGAACGCAAGTGTCCTCGCAACCCCCTGCGACATGAGCCCGGTATTAGCCGTTCCCCCGCCATATGCTCGAATTTTACGTCCGGGACCTTCCGTTGCCGTTTTGAAGGAAACCAGCCTCGCGCTCCATATGCCCGCACCGGTAGAGCTCGCCAATTCTTGGTCCTCAGCAGAAGTAATGATGCAAAAAGGAGATCATAGTTCAGCTTTAGATGAACTTAGAACTTCGTGGGATCTCTGTGAGAACGACACTCAAAGGGCTAAGACTCTGAAGATGGCTGGTGATGCGGGCACTGCTCTGGGAGTAGAAGATCCAGACATGCAGAGGGTTCACTGGAGGAAGGCCCTGAAGAGCTACAGGAACTCCATGAAGATGGACCAGAATAAAGAAACCAGAAAGGCCATGAATAATCTCTCGTCCATGATGGATGCTAATGCTATCTCAAGGGGAGTTGGTTTCCAACTCATGGATGAGGGAAATCCCACCCCATTTGGCCTATTCGCAATAGTTGCGGTGATAATGATGTCTCTGGTTGCAGTAAAGGTAATTTCCGATATGTTGACTGAGGAAGAAGGAAATCCAGTTGTTTCAATGGAGGTGTCCTACGTAGACTCTGAAACTGGTCAGCGTACTTTGGGGACTATCGATATTGAGCTCTTCCAGGACGATGCCCCTGTTCATGTTGAGAACATGGTATTGCATGCTTCTCAGGGAAATTATGACAACACAATCTTCCACAGAATCATAGATGATTTCATGAACCAAGGAGGAGACATTGACAACCAAGATGGTAGAGGTGGTAATGCTGCGAAGTGGTTTGGATACTGTAACGGCGAGAGTCGAAGTAGCTCTTCAGCTTGCGAACAGAGTCAGTGGACGATACCTGATGAGGCAAATAACGGCCTCAAACACGGTCCCGGAAAACTAGCAATGGCCAAGACCAGCGCTGCTAATACTGGCGGTAGCCAGTTCTACATCGTGCCAACGGGAAGTACGCCCAGCCATCTCGATGGCGTTCACACCGTGTTTGGAAAGGTAACAAGTGGAATGTCTCACGTGGATGCAATAAATGAAGTTCAGACTGGTGACAATGACAAGCCCATTGATGATGTTATTCTCCTGTCAGTTTCCGTGAACTAGTTACCTTGTCCCTCACGCAGTCAAGTTGATGGGCAACCCTCTCGCCCGTAGGTATGGGTGTACATGTCAACAGAAGATCCGTTCAATAGCCTCTCGACCTTCGAGACAGCGGAGGGGGAAGCTGGTGAGTATTATGGCCTCAAAGCACTAGAGGGCCTCGGATTGTGTCAATTAGACTCTCTCCCGTTCACCATAAGGTGCCTGCTAGAAGCGGCTCTCAGAAAGTGTGACGGCTTCCTTGTCACAGAGGATGATGTGAGGAAGATTGCAGGTTGGTCCCCCCACATGAAGCCATCTGAAATCCCATTCTCCCCTAGTAGAGTAATTCTTCAAGATTTCACTGGAGTCCCCGCAGTCGTTGACATCGCAGCCCTGAGGGATGCAATGGTCAACTTGGGAGGGGACCCTGAGAAAGTGAACCCGCAAGTCCCGGTAGATCTGGTTGTCGACCATTCCGTGCAGGTCGACTTCTCCGGGCTATTCCCCGATGCGAGGGAGAGGAATCTGGAGATGGAATATCAGAGGAACATGGAGAGGTACAAATTCTTGAAGTGGGGCCAGCAGAGCCTAGATAGTTTCAGAGCAGTTCCCCCCGGAAGAGGAATTGTCCATCAGATTAATCTCGAGTGGATAGCGTCTGTAGCGCGCGAGGAGAAAGGCAAATGGATTCCAGATACCCTCGTAGGGACGGACTCCCACACTACCATGATCAATGGGCTAGGTGTTCTGGGTTGGGGCGTCGGAGGTATCGAAGCCGAGGCAGTCATGCTCGGTCAGCCGATATACATGCTATTGCCCGAGGTAGTTGGTTTCGAGATAACCGGTAAAGCAATGGCAGGAGTTACAGCCACTGACATAACTCTGAGGATTGTCGAGCTACTAAGAGAGCACGGATGTGTGGGTAAGTTTGTGGAATTCCACGGAGAGGGCCTCTCGAATCTGAGTCTCCCAGACAGGGCCACGATTGCGAATATGGCTCCTGAGTACGGAGCTACTTGTGGTTTCTTTCCAGTCGACGAGATAACCTTGGACTACCTGGCACTATCGGGAAGGGACGATTCCCATATTGAGAACGTAAGGAGGTACCTTTCGGCTCAGGGGCTATTCAGGACTCAGAATACCCCCTCTCCAGAATTCACAACATCTCTGTCGCTGAACCTAGGAACAGTTACTCCCTCAATGGCAGGACCCAAGAGGCCCCAAGACAGGGTCCCACTCTCTGGGATGAAAAGCCATTGGAGAGACAGTCTGAATGCACCATTAGGCCATCAAGGCCATGGTATCGATCCATCCAGAAACTCCACCAGAGTAGAGGTCAGCGGGAAAGACTGCACTCTAGGACACGGAGACGTCGTAATCGCAGCAATCACGAGTTGCACAAACACAAGCAATCCAAACGTCATGGTGGCTGCTGGTTTAGTAGCAAAGAATGCCTATGAGAAGGGGCTGAAAATCAAACCATGGGTCAAGCCCAGCTTAGCTCCTGGAAGCAGGGTGGTTACTGAGTACCTAGACGCGAGTGGGCTGACTCCCTATCTGGAAGAGCTAGGATTCAATGTTGTCGGCTATGGTTGCACAACCTGTATAGGAAATTCCGGGCCACTTGATGAGAACATAGAGGAAGCGATCGACAAAGGCGATCTTGTAGTTGGAAGCGTGCTATCTGGAAATAGAAACTTCGAAGGAAGGATCCACCAGAAGATTCTGGCCAACTACCTCGCTAGTCCGCCCCTGGTGGTCGCTTACGCGTTGTCTGGAACTTTAGACATGGACTTCGAGAGAGATCCTATCGGCGAATCTGAGGATGGTGAGCCAGTAATGCTTGCAGATATCTGGCCCAGCGATCAGAGTATCCGGGAAGCAGTGTCTTCTTCCATAGGTCCTGAGATGTTTAAGGATAGGTATTCCGATATCTTGGAAGAGCCGAAGTGGGATTCTATACCAAGCTCACCATCCCCTCTTTTCCCTTGGGACGAGGAATCAACCTACGTCAGACTACCTAGTTTCCTGGAGGGAATCCCCCTCAGCCCTCCCACAGTGGAGCCAATCAATTCTGCTAGAGTACTCCTAATGCTTGGAGACTCAGTAACCACTGACCACATTAGTCCTGCAGGCGCATTTCCAGAAGACGGACCTGCAGGAAAATATCTGGTCGAAAGAGGAGTCATAAGAAGGGACTTCAACTCATTTGGAAGCAGGAGAGGTAATCACGAGGTCATGATGAGAGGCACTTTCGCCAACGTCAGGATCAGGAACCATCTTGCTCCTGGAACGGAAGGGGGATTCACCACTCATCTTCCGACCGGGGAAGTAACTACGATATTCGAAGCAAGCAGGAGATATATCTCCGAGGATACGGATCTAGTAGTCCTAGCAGGCTCCCAATATGGCACTGGGAGCAGTAGGGATTGGGCCGCCAAGGGCACACTCCTCTTGGGCGTTAAGGCAGTCATTGCAACATCCTTCGAGAGGATCCACAGATCTAACCTAGTGGGCATGGGAGTCCTCCCTCTGACGTTCCAAGAAGGAGAGAATGCAGAGTCGATCGGGTTGGACGGTACAGAGGAAATCAGCATCCCATCTTCCGGAGAATTGGAGCCGTTGTCAGAGATCGTTGTCTCCGCGAGAAAGTCAGACGGCTCGGTATTGTCTTTCCCAGTAACCGTCAGGCTCGACACCCCCGTGGACGTCGAATACTACAGGAATGGGGGAATTCTACAAACCGTTCTAAGGAAGCTAGCAAGTCAGTAACGGGTTAATAGGCAATGGAGTAAACTGAATAAATGGAGAGGAAACATGGGAGGCCCAGACAGAATTAGATTTCGATTCAGATCCAAGTCTGATGACATTGATATCATCCTGGAGGGAACTGAAAAGCTAGTCAACTCGGCCAGATCATCAATAGGCATGAACGGTGCTATGGGATTTGTGAGGGAGATATATACCGCAAATGGTACGGGCGGAAAAGGCAACTCTCAATCGGAGGATGGTCGAATTCAAAATATCGAAGACTCTCTGCCCGGCCCCCCTCCAGACCCCTCTCGAATACCCTCTGTGGTTAGGACAGTGGGCGAGCTGGACCTGGAGGGAGAAATTTCGGCTTTGGGGGCCTCAAAGCAAACCGACCCAGACATCTCAGCACTTGAGGAATTCCTATCCGAGGTCGAGCCACCTGAGCCCCTCGCCAACGTACTCTCCGTAGATCCAATGGCAGAAGCGTGGCTCCAGCTTGTCCTCACGATGGTGGTTAGAGAACACGGCCATACCTCCCTTTCCATTTCCGACATAAACCGACTGCTGGGCGACAGAGTCAACAAGGGCGAGGTCGAGCTCAAGGTATTTCTCGATGGCCTGTGGAAACTTGGAAAATTGGAAAGAATACACGGAGGCGCTGAAGACCACTACTCTCCAAACCCAAGCTGGCTTGAATCCCATTGAGGTTTTCTGAGGTACATCATAGGGCCGTTGAGATCCTTTTTTTCGATACAACCCCTATGGGGTTGCCACAATCATCGTTAGAGAAGGCATAAGAGCGGGTCGAATGTCCCGGGGACCATGTCGCTTAGTCCGCAGACCGCACAAGATAGATTCAGAGAAGGGAGGAAGGCACTGTTACTGGTGTTCCTCTTGCTAGCAATGCCACTCGCATCATTCGTTCCGGGTGCCAGTGCATCTCACATTACCCAGTACGCCGTTCAGAGGGATCCCTCGGATATCGCAGTCGGGGATTTGGATTGTGATGGTGACAATGATATCGTGTCAGCCAGTGCAATGGGGCATTTCATCACGACACTTTACAATGATGGTTCTGGAGGATTCGCGGACAGGCAGGACGTATTCATTTCCAACAACAACTCACAAAGAGCTGGTTTCGTTGATACGGCCAACGGTGTCGACGTTGAGGTCGGAGACATTAACGGGGACGGAACAAACGACATAATCTACTACCAAGAGAATATCAGATTCGTCGGTGAAACATTCGTCAGGCCTGGAAATCTTACCGTACTATGGGGGGATTGCAATGGTGCGGTCAATACTTGGTCGGATACAGCGATTACCATCTCGAATCCCTACCACATAAGCATGGAAGTCGGAGACATCAACGATGATGGGAACGATGACATCGTCCTAGTTTCGATAGATGGCACATTCTCAAACCAATACATTCAGGTTTATCGTGGACCAGATCCAAGTTTACTAACTAACCAGCAAACCCTTCCCGTGCCCTTGACAAGTGGGCTTTACACAGATGTTCTATTGGGACACTGGGGAGAGACGGTTCAAGGCGGTGGGATCGGTACGCCAATTGGCGATTGTGAAGATCTTGATATGTGGCTCCTTAGAACCCCTCCATACAATGCAGGTGTTGGATATTCAGTAGGACACTACGATAATATGACGGTTTTGGAGTACGACTGTCTCCAAGACCAATTCCCAAACCCAATGACTCCAACCGCACAAGGAGTCCATGAGTTCAAGCTAGATGCGGAGCATAACTATCCAATGGGCGGAATGGATATTTCAGACATAGATGGAGATGGTGAGATAGATATGATTGCTGTCGTTGACGGCATCACGGGCAATATTTCCTACGCCGAAAAGGATGGAAGCCAATGGAATACACAAAACTATGTCGCTCTGGGCAACTACAAGGGCGCATCAATCACTATAGAGGATGTCAACAGAGACGGCGAGGCTGACTTCTTCGTTCCGACCGAGCTAACCTTGACAAGGTTGCAGGATTCTAGCGCCCAGAATCAAACTTTCCTTCTACTGGACAACCTAAGGGAGATTAACACCGTAGAGATCATTCTTGCAAATCCAGACGGGCCAGGATACCTCTCTTCACTATCCTTTGATGTTGGACGAAGGCCAACAATGGCTATTCCCGGGCAGCTACAAGGCGGCGAAGATAGTGCATTCGAAATTATCATCGGCCAGAGAGACTACTCTTACCGATTCGCCAACAATGCGATGTGGCTAGACACTCAGGGATGGGGAGGAGCGGGAGACTTCCTATCCGTTCTCTCTTTGGATAACGAAGATATGGGAATCACGGATGTTACCATAGCCCCTGCATCATTCAATCCCGCCACAGGTGAGGCACAGCTTGGTGAGGGTACTAGATACGTCAACGTGACCGTGAAGAATACCGGCCTTAACCCCCTATCGGGTTCAATCGATGTAGACCTCGAGGTCAAAGAGGTCCTAGGTGGAGTTGACACTGTTGTATACAGTAACGACTTCGATGGAAATGAGGTCGATACTAACTGTCCAGCATGCTCATTCTCCAAGGTGTCATACACAGGAATGTACGGCGATGGGTCTTCCTCATGGCATGAAGAATCGAACGCTTCAGTCGATGCAAATGGTACCGCAACAGATGACTGGTATGAAGCAGACAGCAATCCAACAACCTACATGTGGGCCGGATTAGACTACCAAGGGGTAGACAACCAGTCTGGATACTTCAACAACATGGACGAGGCAATAATTCTGGAGAACGTCGATCTTACGGGGGCAGATGCAGCCTACCTCGATATCTCCCTGTTCTGCTCCACGGCATTCTTTGAGCTGTACCTGGCAGAGCAATATTCTGTAGTCGAGAGATGGCTCTACGAAGACTCCTGTGGAATAGAAGTATGGTCGGAGGGTAAAGGCTGGGAATCAGTCTTCTTTAACGGGGGATGGGATAACGAGAGGTACTTCAGGCTACTTTTACAAGGAGTCGATCCCGAGTACAACACCTACAACGGAAACCAATTCTCTGTCACAGCCACAGGTTGGGAGGACTATACAGAGGGTGGCGGGGAATCAGATGAAGCTAATCAGCAGGAGTCAATAGACCTCACTCCCTATGCAGGACAAATTGTGGATATCAGGTTCAGATTCAGGAGTGGCCTACTCGGAAGCGTCGGACCCGAGGGCTCATCTCAAGATACTGAGTGGGATGGTTTTGCCTTTGATAACATCACAATAAGGAAGAGAGACGTAACATTCGGAACTCAAGAGGTTGTCTCAGATACGTTAACATTTACCGATTTAGCCGCAGGTGCTTCCGAGGAAGTGAGCCTGACTGCAGATTTCGTGGACAACACAACGTATTTTGTCAAAACTGAGTTATCGAGCCCTTCAGAATTCCAGAATATGGACGCAACCAACGATGAAGTTAGGTTCCAAACCACAGTAGCCAACCTATTCGACCCAGGACTGGCAGAGGAGCCATGGAAGAATCTTGAGAACGGCGTCAGATATGCGTCAGGAACTAGGGATGTCGAAGTCAGAGCCACCAATTGGGGTAACACTTTGACAGATTTCTCGGTCAAAGCTGAGATCTACAACGCAGAGCCAGACCTTGTGGGAATCGAGGACTTCTCCGGGGTGGACCCAATCTGGACTGATGACGGAAATGAGAATGGAAGCAGGATCGACGACTCCTCTGGGACAAACGACATGCTTCCACAGAATGTTGGAGTCTTCAAGAACTTCGCTTACTGGCTCGGACACCCCGATACAGGATACGGAGATGGTTGGAATGAAACCATGACTCTCGACCCCATACCGATAGCGGCAACAGGTGCAGACTTCACTTACCTGACCTTTGACTATTATGCTGAAGGAGACTTCCTTCAGGACTCAAATGGAAACATTCTCGCTGTCAGGGACGCAGCAAATCTTGAGATCTCTTGGACCAAGGAAGGGGAGTTATACCAGGGGGTAGTTTACGGGAGCTGGAATGACCTGAACGAGAATGGAATACAGAATACCAATCCTCAGGACCCAAATTTCCATAGGTGTGAGGATTTCGACCTGAATGGATATGACGAAGTTGAGTATTTCGGCGACCATTCAGACAGGCTCAATTCCGTTGTCTGGTTCGATACTGAGAATATCATGAAGTCAATCACACTAGATTTAACGCACATAGTCATACAGAACAGAACTAGCTCTGATTCTACCGATTGGAGGGACGAGTGTACTACACTAGCTGGATCCGAGGTAAGCCTCACATGGAGATTCCAGTCAAATGAGGACGGAATTAACGGTAATGCCGGACTTGCAGGATTCGCCATCGATAACATAAGAGTGGAGGAATTCACATTCGAATTCGATGCGAACTACACTGAAGAAGTAACGGGATTGGATGCCGCAGAATCTTCAACAGTCACTATCGCCAATCACGATTTCAGGAGTGGCATATACAGAATTGACGCTATGACCCTTATGGACACAACCGATCCAACAACAGCATGGTACAACGCAGAAGAAGTGAACCTAGCTAACAATATCTCAAGCATAATGTTCAGCATCGCCAGTGCAGAAATTACCCTCATGCAACCAGATGTTATGGAATGTGTCACCGACATTACATACGAATGCGTTTATCCAATCGACGATCAAGCAATGCACAGCTTCTCCGTTCCTCTCCTGAACGGGGTAATTGATGGAGATTACACACTTACCATGTCAATTAAGGATCTCACAACAAACCAGCAGGTATTCGAACAGACCGCTGATAACGGGCCGTTCGCGCTCGAGCCTCATCAGAGAGCGTGGGCCAACTGGTCGCAGCCATTCAACTCATGGGCTGACACGCATACCTACAACATCAGTTTCTCTGCAGAGGTAACCAAAGAAGACGGGTCGATAGAGCCATCTGGCAACGTCCGCTTCTTCATCATTACATTCCATGATCAAATAGATGTTGCAATCCTATCCAACCCCACAGACCAGAACCGTCTGCAGATGGTGAAGTCCGACCTCGAGGCAATGGGGATGAGTTATACCCAGATGAGACTAGATAACTGGGATGAGTACGCCACGCCTTCTTGGTTAGAGCACTACGACAAGGTTCTACTGCCTTGGCAGACGGATTACAACGTCTACTACGGAGATTATTATGAGAAGCTAGCCTCTACTAGGACATCAGACGGACTGTCTGTTGTAGACACCTTGGAGCAGTTCATGGTACAGGGAGGAACGACCCAGATTCACCTAGGGCCATACAGGGATGCTTACCAGCCAAACAACCTACCATTTGGCATGGACATAGCAATGAGGAATCAGGTGAACTTCACAGAGGACAACAGGATCCTCAGTGAAGACATCACAATAGTCGACCCGTTCCACCCGATTATGGAAGACGTCGACTCTGCCGCATTCAGTGCCATAAACGGAGGAACTCACGTCGCTCTGTCAGGACTCGATACCGCGCAGGTTCAGTTCACACAGATACCACAGGTATGCGGTGGACGGATCAGCGATCCATCGGGTACATTCCACACTCTAATCCGAGACAATACATACGAGTCCCAGTCTTTGCTATCGATATGCAACAGGGGAGCCGGAGGGATGATTGTGACCACCATAGACGTGGAAAACCCCAGTGTTACCCAATCATTTGGAGGCGAGCAGATACCAATTCTCTCAAACTTGCTCGACTTCAGATTGACTCCTTACCCAGCGGACTTCGGAATTGCAGGCGAGGGATACGACTTGACCGTAAATGGCCAATCCCCCTCTATCGACTCAATAACTGGGGCATACTCAACTATGTACATAAAGAGCAACTCTGATCTATCCTTCGACTATGTCACCAATGTCCCTGGAGTTGTTGCAGACTGGACACTTTCATCTGGAAATAATGATTCAGTGACTGGCTGGGATGGTGCCATAATTGATGCTGGAGAGATTAGCCATACACAACAGAGTGCTCCAGAAATACCAACATTAGGATCTTTCTGTGTCGCAAACACCTCATCTAATACTGGATGCAGAATTGGTGCAGAATGGCTTCTGACTCTATACCTGCACGATGAAGAGGGACATACAAGAATCACCTACATCCGACTAGTGACTGATGATACACTGGCCGATGAGTTCAGGCCCATGGCCTCTGCCTCGATAATATCCAATCCATCAACATCCGAGTATATCTCCATGGACGGAACTAAGACTGTAGCAGGGACAGACTGGCCGATTTACAGAGTCAGACTTACTGAAACAGGCGACATCAGCTTAGCATTCACCGCTGAGAATAGCACGGACCCCGATGCTCCAGAAGGAGAATCAGGAATCGAGCTTTTCGAGTGGAAGGTATTCTTCGACTACCCTTGGGATAGCCAGAGCCCGACGTTGGAGGGTCACGTTTTCCAAGTCCCAGCATCTGTCACCGATGAGTGGACTTACACTTTCAGAAATCTAACCAGCAATCCAGATGGGACTCTGGAAAATGAAATCCGAGTTGAGCTTATTGTCTATGATAAAGCAGGAAAGCAGAGCGAGAAGCACAGGATGTACTTCATTGTCGTTGGCGAAAACTTCGGTGACGACCCTCCTATGGTGCAGTTCACAGCCCCAAGGCCAACAGACTCCCAGAGGGATGATCTCGTAGTCGTTACCGGCAATATGCTCACAGGTGCGGAGAATGGCGATGTGAAGGTCGAGATAGCCCTGAATGAATCAGTACTCGACTACTCCACTACTCAGAAAATAACCCAGAGAACCATTGGTAAGTTCAACCAAACTGACATGCTGAGTGACGGGGATACGTTCTCACTGACACTGGACATCTCAGATCTTTACCAGATTGAAACTGGTAAATCTGCAACGATATACATCCGTATCACTGAAGGAGATGGCTCACGCTACGTGTTGTCCGAAACGATAGACATCAGCTTAGTGCCTCGTGGAGGAGACTCCAGCGGAGGGGGCTCATCGGAAGGAGGCCTCAGTTCGACAATCCTTGTTGGAATTGGCGGGGCCCTACTCTTGGTATTGGTAGTCGTGGTAACTCTGGTACTCCGCGGACGATCCAGGGGAGATGTAGAGACTGACACCGTCGAACAGTTTGGAGGCGTGGAGACAATGGACCCGGTCGAGGCGTATGTTCAGCAAATGGTCGCATCGGGTTACGACGAGCAACAGGCAAGAGCATATGCAGAGCAGTATTACGCAAGCTATTACGAGCAACAGAGACGCGGTGGGGCATAATATTGGACGTGTCTGGAAACTTTACCATAGCCGATATTGGCTTGGCTGATTCTGGTAGACTCAAGGTAGAGTGGGCTAGGAGCAGGATGCCTGCTCTAGCTTCCCTAAGGGAGAAGGCAGAGCTAGAGCGCCCTCTTGATGGTCAGAGAATCGCTGGATGTTTACACGTAACCAAGGAGACAGCTGTCCTGATAGAAACACTTCAGGCGGCGGGCGCTGAGATATCCTGGTCAGGGTGCAATCCCCTCTCAACACAGGACGATGTTGCAGCATGGCTTGCCTCCGAGGGATATTCGATCCATGCATGGCACGGTCAGGACAACCAAGGATTCTACGATTGTATAGACAGAACCTTGGATTTGAAACCGACACTAACTCTTGACGATGGTGCAGATCTAATTTACCGCGTCCATTCAAAGTTCAAGGACTTGGCTGAAGGAATAATCGGTGGGACAGAGGAGACCACAACAGGAGTTCACAGACTCAGGGCAATGGCGGATGCCGGAGAGCTTCTGTATCCAGTAATCGCAGTTAACGACGCTGAGACCAAGTGGGATTTCGATAATGTCCACGGAACGGGGCAGTCCACGATCGATGGCATCCTAAGGGCGACCAGCGTCCTCATTGCAGGAAAGAACTTCGTCGTAGCGGGGTACGGGCACTGTGGAAGGGGCTTGGCAATTAGGGCAAGGGGAATGGGCGCGAATGTGATAATCACAGAGATTGACCCAATCCCAGCTCTGAAGGCCACAATGGACGGCTTTAGGGTAATGAAAATGGATGATGCCGCCCCTCTTGGGGATCTTTTCTGTACAGCTACTGGTATGAAGGACGTCATCGTAGGTAGGCACTTCGAATCGATGAAAGATGGAGCAATAATCTGCAATACGGGGCATTACGACTGTGAGATTAGTATCACTGACTTGGAGGATAGGGCAACAGAGGTCTTCACTATCAGGGACAATAACGAGGCATTCACAATGTCAGATGGCAGGAGACTGCACCTTTTGGCCAGAGGGAGGTTGGTCAACCTAGCTTCTGCCGAGGGACACCCCAGCGAGGTTATGGATATGTCTTTCGCGAATCAGTTCCTTGCACTGTGCAGACTCGCCAAGGAGGGTTCCAGCTATCAAAAAACGGTTTATGACATCCACCCAGAACAGGACAGGGAATTAGCATCATTGAAGCTATCATCCTCGGGAATAACCATTGATGAGCTGACCGAGGATCAGAAATCGTATCTGCTCGATTACTCAGCTGGAACCTAGTCATAAAGCATCGGGATCGACAAGTCCCACTTCACTGGAATTTTCTCGTCCGATTTGACGATCAAAGCCACTCTCTCCCTGATTGCTGGCATCTTACCTTTCATCAGGGACGAATATAATGGGCTCTCCCTGATACTATTGGGTATACAGACTTGACCCGTAGTAGTTTCGTAATCTATCGCCCTTTCCAAATCAAGCGCATGCCTATTTATTGATTGTAGCAAATTCATACTGAGCCTACTTATGGCCATAACCGCTACGAGTAGTATGATGAAAACGAGTGGCAAGGCCCAGCCAGAGTTACCTATGAAAATCATGCTAGCACTACCAATGAAGAATGCTAGTGGAGCGACGAAAAGCATCAAGAACAGGCCTTGCGAAATAGGCTTCTTTTTTTTCAGCCTTTCAATTATGTCCCACCTCGGATGCTTGGGTTGATTGGGCCTGAAAATCTCGTCCTCCTCCATCTTCGAGGCCTTGGAGACAGTCTGACTGACTCTGCCCATCCTCATTCTCAATCCTCCGTCAACAGACTCCATCTCCGGTGAGAACATCTCCTCGATCAAATCAGCGCACTCTTCGTAGTATCCCATTCTTACAAGTATCGAGACTTGCTCAATAAGGGGGGTTACCTCAGTGGGTGCATGCCCCCTTCGTTCCTCCCACCAGGCCAATGCATCTTCCATCATCCCCAGGTGATCCACAAGCAAGGTTCCACCAAGGTCCCAAGCCCTCCGATTTTCGGGATCTAGTTGTACTACTTTTTTGAGTGCCGTTACCGACTTTGCTGTTTGAACAAGAGTGGGCATCTCTTGCTTACCCTTAGCTGGGGCAGGTAGTTCCATTCTTGCAATTGTCATCCAAGCATCAGCATTATCCGGTTCTTCAGAAACAAGCTCCTTACAAATCCTTAGCGTGGATGCCCTGTCTCCCCTTTCCTCTGATTCCATCGCATCCATCCACAGGTCAGAGCCAGTTCCCTCATCCTCAGACATAGAATTCACAATCCATAATTCAGATCACCTAGATCTTCTACGATCCTTTCCTCTGGGAGTAGATCTTCCCCTCTTTCCAGGTCTGGAATGTCTGTTCGAGGATCTAACTCCTCCCCTCGTCCTTCCCCTGGAGAATGTTGAATCCCTCCGACCCCTTCCCCTATTTTGTACACCTCTTTTGTCATTCCTCTTCCCATTGCCCTTTTGTCCCCTATGGACTTTGGTTTTCTTTGGCGCAATTTCTACTGGAGAGCCAACAGCTCTACTTGCGTCCACGTTATTGAACAATGGATGTACGTGCACAAGGCCTGAGTCAACTGGACCCAGAACAGTATCGACCTTTCCGAGTAACTTGCCCCCATTAATCCTCAAGACATCCCCAAGATTTGGAGACCTCCCTTCGAATGAAATTAGTAACCCCCCCATATGGGAGACGCTAGTCACTCTGCCGGAGAAAGTCATTCCCTACCTCTCACATAAATCAATCCGAACAATAGAGAAATTACTGTTAAAAATGAGCTGTTTGAAGGTAGAAAGCCTTCCGTTCCGCCTCCCTCTTCTGGTAGATCCGGTTCGCTAGGGACTTCATCAAATAGAAATGAATTATTCACTATCTGATAAACCTCAGAACACATATTGGAAGCATCACATCCAATTACCTTGACTTGGTGTTCTCCACGCTCCCACAAAATGAAATTGATATTTGGTGTGTTCCATAAGTTTCCTGTTTTGAAAATATTCCCGCTTGGATTCCCATCTATCTCCATCGAGAAGAGAACCTCTTCTCCGTCCGGATCGCTGAATTGTCCGCCCATGGACCATGAATTTCCATCCCATCCATACTCGGCTATCGATATGGCCGGGGGAGAACTCTCTTTGATAATGCCCAATGAATATGTATTTTGAAAGTCATAAATCCCTACCCCGGAAACCAAAATCCGAACATCCACATTTCCCGGCTGGATGTTTGAGGAATCCCCCTCAACAAAAACAGGTCCAGAATCAAGGATTTCGACAATCCCTAGCTCCTGTGAGATTCCCTCCTGTACTAGAAGAACTCGTGCATTAAGATCCGGCCAATTCCCATTTCTCTCCAACTTTATTTGGTGCGGGTTAGTTAGTATCTCAGAACTAGAAGAAACAGTGAGTGGGACTCCTATGAACCACGTTCTGTTTTCGGTAGGGTAGCCATCTTGATCGGTAGCTGAACAAGTAACCTCAATTACTCCTTCGTCAGGAAGTATTGCTTGGAACCCTCTATTGGGGGTTTCCTCGATGAAATAACTTTGTTCACCTTGGCATGAAACATCTAGATTACCCACTCCCAAATCATCTTGGAACCATCTTGAAATATCTTTATCCCACTCGGCCCAGATAATTTCACCGAAGTATGGAACAGGTATCCACGTTCCATTGAGAGGAGCCTCATCCGTCCATGAAGGAGGATCCGGTTCCCCAATAGGTTCTGTTGTGAAATCAAAAAACAGGTCTTCTCCTGACGGCCAATCCTCCCTAAATCCGTTGGGACTGAGCTCTAGTGTGATACTTCCATCAGAGTTATTTCTTAGTATAAAGGTTGAGGAACCATCCCCAATGCAACTACCAACCGTCGGAGCGAGGCCACCAGCCGTTGACTCATTAAGGCCGACGTCCCTACCTTCACATTCATCCCACATAGACATGCGCAAGCCTTCCTGTGAGGGGAATTTGAAATCAAATCTGGCTCCAGATAGGTTTGAAGCGTTCAGTGAGAATGTAAATTGGCTTGGATTTTCTACCCCTTCGATAGACATTGTAGCGTTCAACCAGAGCCGAACTCTGCACTCATCTTCTCCTTGTGACTGAGAAATACTCGTATCACAATCCCTGTCCTGATTGGGAACTACCGGTACTTCTTTGCAATCCCCACCTATTGAAGAAGTACATCCCCTTATTTCCGAGTGAAGGGAAGGGACAATGTTCCACTCTTCAATTTGAACGCCATCCTCTTGCCAAGTGGTATTCTTCCAATCAATTCCCACGCCCCCTCTGTGTGCTGGGCCATCCCTAATTCCAATGCGCGTCAGGGTATGTTCTATGCACTCACTGGCCAGGGCTCTGAAAAACTCACGCTCATCCGTGGAGAACCAACCATCACCTCCCTTGTTAGGATCTAGCAATTCCATAAACTCATCCATGGTCGTTCGCAACTCGTCAGCTAGGGTGTCATTCACCCATGCTTCAGCCTTTACCTCCGCAGTTTCCCAATCATCGCTGATGATGATGTCAAACGAAGCATGTGTATACTCAAACATATTTTCGAATGTGATGGAGCCGCATTGTTCCTCAAGACTCCCTCCTCCTCCTCCGAATTGCTCCATTTTGATCGGCTCATGTCCAATTTCCATTTTTTGCTGGCTCATCGAGATTGGAAGCGAAACCACCAGGAGAATCATCAAGATGGCAAGTTGTCCACTCCGACCACGTTCTTCCATGTTTGTTGTAAGGGGCATAAGGTGATGATTGTATCGTAACCAAATACAGAGTTTAGAGAACCCTAAATTACATAAGGCAAACCTCTCTCAGAGATTTTAGGGTGACCTAAACATGACAGCTAAATCTAATGCAATGACTATAATTTTCCTCTTAATTTCCTGCCTCTTATCTGGATGTGTTGGGGATGAAATACAAGACGAAAAAGATGGAACTTTGGTAATTGCTTTCGAAGTTCAAGCTGACTATGAGAATATAGATGAAAATCCCCAAATTTTAGCCGACTACCTTTCTGAAAAAATGAATTATGATGTCACTCTATACAGCGTAAGCTCAGAGGGTGCAATGATTGAGGCTTTGAGGTTCGGAAACGCGGATGTTGCAATCATGGACGGAGGATCAGCATGGGTCGGCTGGCAACAATACGATCTAGAGGTCTTGGGAGCTGACCAAAAGTCAGATGGAAGGACCTACTATGAGGCCCATGCATGGGTCAGAGCGGACAGTGAGATGGCAGAGGCCCATCTAGACGATAACAGGTACACTGACCCATTTGCACTGCTCTCTGGCAAGACTTCCTGCCACACAGGGTGGCTGAAGTCTGCTGGTATGCTAATGCCTATGGGATACCTTATTGGTTTAGGTTATGCTAATGTTATTGGCGACCCGAATGACATTGAAACACTTAGGAACACTGTGTTTAGCTACTTCAGCGAGGACTCGTCTATTCCCGACTCAGGAACGCCATACTACGGATACTCGGGGGCACTCAAGTGCCTTTCAGAGGGAGCAGGAGACGTAGCCTTCGCAAAAGACAGCACCGTTGATTCTTACTGCAACAACGAAGACCCATCGGAGAATGAGGAATGGTGCCTAGAGATCGATGAATATGTCCCACTCCCTGCATTCGGGCGC
>DAVY01000011.1:0-58385 GCA_002505775.1 Euryarchaeota archaeon UBA130
AGGGCGGCTTTCCCAAGTAGAGTAAAGGTAGCCCTCAGTGCCTTGGGAATTCGTTGGTACAAAGACATTGAAATCAGGCTTCTCACTAGTGAACAATAATGCTCCATCATCAGCAGCATAAATTCCACCAGCAACTTCTCCACTGCTGAGAGAGTCGCCTGATTGTAACAAGACTTGGTATGTACCTACTGATGTTCTAATTCCATGCCAAATTTCTGATTGACTGATTGTCGATGGAAGTTCGGGAATAGTCTCTGGTAAATCATTCCAATCAAACCCATTTACTACACCAATTGTCGCTTTGTATGGGTCGTCTGGATGCATTGCACTAACGAATAAGTTGCCAATCGAATTAACATGTAATCCAGTTACTTCCGCACCATCAGGAACCATCATTATTCGAGTTAAGTCACTGGGAGTTGGCGGGTCTGGGTCGCTAACAGGTTCTCCGTCTGAATTCTCTGCTCCAGGTGTCGGTTGATCAGAGTCTACCCATTCTCCATTACTTCCAGAAGGTATCTTCGATACTCCATTGGCTGCTTGTCCGGTTGTAATTTCGTGTACTACAACATCTTGTGAATCTTTGAGGAAAACGGTTTCTCCTGCGTTGTTTAACCGCAGAGTGCCGATTTCATTTTCTGCGATAACAGCATATGCTCCAGCCTCTAAGTAGTAAGGTGTCGGTAAATCCGCAAAACCAACCCAGCTATTTTCATTAATTGGATGAGCCCAACCTCCAATATCGACAATTGTCCAGCCCTCAAGACTCACAGAACTAGACCCGGTATTGAGAAGTTCAACCCATTCACCTTGAGGATATATTCCTTGATCCGATCCATCTGCGTTCGGCATCACTTCATTTATGCAGACGTCTACACATTCATTTCCACTGGATCCCGGTTCCTGGCCGGATGCCATCCCCCCTCCCGACACGCTGGCCAGCATGGAGGCTACGACAAGTAATGGGAACCACCTCGGTCCTCCCTGCATGACCCTGCGTTTGTGCTAGGGGGTTCAAACCCTTCGCGAGCAAGCTTCACAATGGCTTGGGAAAACTGACCATACCGGGATTTCCAAAAATGCCCTAGTTCCCGTCTTCATCCTTCATGACTATTCCACCGTAGCCAAGAAGCCCTATCCCAAGGACGTAGAACAATGCTTGAACGTACGATATGATAGCAAGCGTTCCCCCTACGCTACCGCCGAAGTTCGTCCAACCGAACGGACCCATATTGTCCGTTACCTGGCTCTTGAAGTCAGATGCATCGTCATCAGCTATTTCGCTGGAGGTGTGAATCTCGAACACTGGCATTGTATCTACCCCTATGACAGGGTCAGATGAGCCAGTTCCCCTCATGTCCAGATGGAAAGTCACTTTCACCTTACCATACATCACTGCGTTAGAGATTGGCTCGACTTTCATGTCAATGTCCGCACCAAGGTAAACAGGCAATGCACCTGGAAGTGCATCAACCCAATTTCCTGCACCTAGGATTTTACCTTGGATTTGTGTATTAGCTGGATCCAAGCTAACACTGTGCTCTACCATAGTGATTCCTTTGAATTCAACTTCATCACCAACTTCAGAAGTTGCAATTGCGTATCCCGCGACATTCACTAAGAAAGGGTCGTTAGGACTTGCAAGTGGAGCGGAGACACCGCCAATGGTTCCCATCAGCGATGTATCTGTATTTCCTGCGTGGTCAGAAAGCAGACCCAGCGAACCGTCCTCTCTGTGAGGGGCTCTCCAGGTCAGATGCTCGGTCATACCGTATACTTGCCCAGCCTCGCAAGGCAAATCGTAACCGAGGAAATTACCGGACTGATCGTAGTCATAGTCGCAAAGACCATCTCCATCAGAGTTGATGTACCCCTGGGCAAGCCTCTGGCCCTTGGTCTCTCCGGCAGTACTCATCTTGTACACCGAGAAGTCGCCGGTGCCTATTCCATCTGACCCGTAGTAAGTCAGATTGGTCTCTAAGCTAACCCATGGGAAGAATCCAAAGGATGCGCTTGCGGCATCACTGAAGCCGAAGAGCCAGTGCGTTATCGGCATCGAGTAATACTCGGTGTTACCGCTGAGGAAGGTAATGAGGACAGGCATCACAACCTCGAAAACGAAATCTCCAACCCAAGATCTCAGGGCGGCCGCTGAGCTTTGATCGATGTCGTACAGATTTGCAACATAAGCGTCATCCCAAACAGACTGGACTCCATTCTCATCTGGAAGCGACATTCCTGCCAGCTCTCCATACACGAACTCTCTTGAGAAAGTGGTCTTCAGACCTATATTATCGTCGTTCAGAATGAAGTCAGCTTTTTCCGCAGATAGCGAAGCCATTCCAACATAATCCCCGATGTTTAGTCCAACCTCGATGTATGTTCCACCCAATGAGTCAAGCCCTCCGAAGGCACCCATCCACCATTCCGGAGCGGTAAGGGTCCCTTGGCCCCCCAGTAGGATATTTTCGAACTCAGTGGGCGAGCCTAAAAGGCCCAAACCGACCCATGTCTCGGCATATGTAGCGATATCGACGACGGTGAGTAGTCCGACATTGTAGGTTTCCATTGCAGTGAAGTAGTCACCACTCTGTAGAGGAAGCAGGAGGCCCACTACCATTCCAGGGAGGGTGACACCGGATAGTGTGAAGGTCCCAAGCAGTCCGTTGAAGTCATCGAAAAGAAGGAAGTCCAGTGTTTCTGGATTGATTATGTTGACACCGCTTACCTCTTGGAATCTCTCTCTCAGCTGAGGAGTCTCATTGTTAATCTCGTCACCACCTCCTCTTGTCGAGAAGGCGTTGGCCGCTAAGGCATATACTCCTAGGTCAATCGCAGAGAGTTCTGGCTCAGCTTTATCAGCATACCCATAAAGTGCGGCTCTGGTCTGCGTTACCTGGCCTCCATCAGGAGCTCCCATTCCGGTAACAAGTACCGGACCGATGTCACAGGTGAGAGCTATGCAAACACCCGTGGAAGGGTCTACCGCATCATACATTACAGACTGCTCGAGATCCTGGAAGGATGTCGCCATTTCACTGTCTCCTCCTGCCGCTAGATATGCACCGGCTAGTACCATATCCCCGGTGGTAGCATCTGTCATCATTGAACCGATGTCCTCGGAAGCCCAGATACTGGGTGCTCTGTTAGCGAGGTCGAACTCAATCATTTTTGACGCGAACATCCCTTGAGCGAAAATCTCTAGATATTCAATGCCAGTGTTCATTCCAGCCACTCTCTGGGTGTTCCAGAGAATGTTCACTTGATTTGTGAGTGTATCTCCCGAGACAGACGCGTGCTCCACGCCTTCATCGTCCGTCCAAGTGCAGTCCTCGCACCACTCGTATATCTCATACCCAGAGTAGGTAATCGTGTTCTCATCATAATCGAAGTCTAGGATCTCCCGAGTCGTGTTCTCGTAGTAAATGAATGGGCCTATCATCTCGTATGTTGGATCAGCCCCGTTCGCCTGAACGTCCTCAAGATTAGAAATGGAATTAGCGAAGTAAGCCTTTTGGCCTGATACATTCAACCAATCTTCATCATAGTCAAAGGTGTAATCCTCATTTCCATCATCGTCTATTCCATCCATTCCGTCAGATACAGCACTTTCTACCGTACTTTCTATTTGACCATCGACGAAACCTGTCGCCATAAGTCCCAAATTTACCAATAAGAGCAGTGCTCCTATGCCAATTGCCATTGTTCTCCTGTCAGTCATTGCTGCCACACTCCCTCCTCGGGAGTCTTGTACTAGACATAAGCCTTCCAGTGTAATCAATTATTGAATAGAGGCATTTTTCTATATGAATCCGAAGCTATCAAATGTCTGAGCGAAGGTGTAGAGCATTATGGGAACTAATATGATCCCCATTGCGTGACTCCTCCTAATCCCGATACGGGGAGGCATGAGTCCCAAACCTGTGCCGACCAAAAGAACTCCAACTCCGACCCATCCAGTTGAAAGCCAAACAAGGATGCTTACGAAACCAGCTACGGAGATTACCAGTGTCCTAAGTGGCACTATCTCATGCATTTTCAGCATCCCCTTTCCCACTTCAATCATCACGGGGACAGCAAAGAGTCCGGCGGCGATGGTAATGCCTAGAAGCCTAACGAAGTCCGCAGGAGGCTCCACAGCATTCCACCCATCAATTGGATACATCATGTTCAATGCTAAGGCGGCCCCGCTCCTAGGTCTGCCAACCATGTACAAGAACCCCAGTACCATAACTGTGACAGCCGTATTGACGGATGATAGTACTGCTATTACTTCCAGATCCTGTTGTTGACTTTGGGCACTAAGATCTAAATCAGGGCTAGATTCGGCGGCTTCCCCAAGCGCACTCTCGAAGAGCTCCCTCTCTTCGTCTGTGAGGCCTTCCAAGTCGCCTGCTATATCCCTAATTGACTGCTTGGGAACGAATCCAGGTTGGATCCCATGTTCGAAGTCAGCTGGGATATAATTCGGATCCGTTAGTCTACCCCAAAGGTTCCTAGCACTCATCACGACAACGGTTGCTTGGGCAGCGGTCATACCAGGTAGAATCGCCATGACAGACGAGACAACAGCAGAAAGAAACGTGGGAACCGCGAGAGGCTTCATTGGGGGCATCTCCCAATTTTGCTTCTGAGGAGGAATCTCAGAGGTCGTTACGTAGATGTCAATTAGGTTTGCAATACCAAAAAGACCTGCTAATCCAGGAAAAAGGAGAGTAGCAGACGGCATTCCGACAGGGGAACGGCCGGGTAACTCGAATACTGCCCATCCGTAGAATCCACATATCAAAAAGAAGGCGGTCGCCACAAGAATTCCAGCTATCCTAGAACTAGATCCCAAACTTAAATCAATTTCATTCCAGCTTCTTTTGTACCTAAATTTCCCAATAGGAATGTCGACTCTAAATGTGGTTGGGAGAGGAATTTTGAATTTCCTTGTCGCCCTCTGCATCCATCCGGGCCATGCCAGTCTGGTTGTCTCGGTCATGATCAAGAATATCGAGATAATCAGTAATAGCCAAGGCAGGATATCTCGACTGGATTCGTACAGTCCCAGCCCAGGATTTTCTCCGAACATCAACCTAGCTACTATCAACAGAGGGATAGACATCAGCATTCCCATCTGTGAACCCCTGGCGGAATAGGCGACACCCTGTGCTGCCTGCCCAGAAATTAGCATTCGATGCCCGGGTAGTAAAGCCAGAGCCATGTTGTCATCCGGGGCACCTACAAGTGCGCTTGGGATGTAGTTTAGGAATGTGTGAACGGTTCCACAAGCGACAATTATTCCTGCCACGGCATCCAGCGGGATTCCGATTCCTACCGCGACCGGCGATAGGCTAAGTGCGATCAGAGCCACGTTATTAACGTGAAATCCCGGAATCAGGCCAGTCAAGCACCCTAGCCCCACTCCGAAAACAAAAGAGGCGATGAGCCACCCAAAATCGACCAAAATCGGATCCAACTAATCACCTATCTGACATCAATACAGAAACGAGCAGTACTCTCCATGCCGAACTCTTCCATACTGAGCCTCCCGACCCAATCTACCGGCTCCCCTATCGAAAGCTGTTCTATGGACTCCGTACCATCGCCCAACAAACACACCCTCTCATCAGACCCCGATCTAGAAATCCAGCTTGTTCCATCATCATCGGTGATCGCCTCACCGGTTAATTGGACTATTTTTCCTAGATCCCACCTCCAGGAATTATAACCGTCCCCCCAATTTAGAAGAATCGGATCGGGTGCTTCTCCCAAGGTCCAAGAGCGAGCCTCCAAAACCACCCTGCCATCGGAATCAGACCACAAAACTGTGGCATTAAACCTGATTGGCTGGTTAGCTTCGATGTACTCAGCGTGCTCTCCGATTAGCTGGATTCTTAGTTTAGTCTCTCTTTCGTAGTAATCAGCTCCGTCGCCCACATATCCCTTGTCATAATCCGGAGAGATTGGATCAGTCACCCATCCCTCAAAGGTGTAGTTACCACCAACGTATGAAAATGGGTCAGAGGCGACACTTGAGAGTTCCGTAACGTCATCCCCGAAATTACCAGTCTCTCTTTCAGTCATCAGATCGTAACCCCTATCTAAGCAGACCTCGGCCTCATCGGCCGCCCACGCCAGCCTTCCGGCCCAGACGCCTTGACTGCCATTTAGCGCGATGTCAGCGAGGTCTTCTTCGGATGGCAAGAGGCACAATGAATCATTAGGCGAAGGACCTTTCAAAATCCACTCATCACCAATAGAGGTTACTGTACCTGTAACGAAAACCATCTTTCCTACGTCGTAAGTCAGAGAGTAAGGGGCAGCTTCCCAGTTGATAGTGGTGGGGATTCCCTGGCTTAGTACCTCCACCTCGCTAGCCTGAACTAGGAGCCTCCATCTGTAGGATCGCTCATCAAATTGAAGCCACCCATTAACTCTAACATGGCTCCCCGCTTCTACCCATTCTATCACGCGACCTTCAATTTGAACGTACAAGAGATGATCAGCTCCTCCGTAGACGTGGTTATCCATTAGGTAGAGCGAGTGATATGTCACATCGGGAGCTAATGGTTCGCTTAGCCACCCATCGATTTGTATAGATTGATTAGCAAAGGATAGGGGGTCCCTTCCCACCTCGACAAGTTTGGTTTCTGTAAAGTCTATGAAACCACTCTGGGCGATTATCGCACCATAGCCATTTGATTGGAGCCAAATCCTACCATTCCACTCAGAGACCTCACCTTCAACAGTAACTATCGTGCCAATGGGGGGGACATCATTATTCCAATCCACGTTCCACCTTACCTTGGCAACAGAATGGCCGTTTATTTCCTGTACCTGAAGGTCTATTCTGTCAGCTCCTTCTCCGTAGGGGTCCCTAACATATCCAGTTAGTACCCCTTCAATTTTCACAGTCTCCCTGGGGAAGTTTCGGATTTCGTCAATTTCAATCATATCGGGTTCCCTGACAACAGCATAGAAATTCATAGCAGAGACAAGGAGAAGCGAAGTGAAGAACATCACCCATAGCTTAGTCATGACTTGCGTGGAGGGGGTCAGACGCTTCATGGTTACCATTGCTAAATATCAAGTTATTCTTCGGCAAGGTTCTTGACTTGGTAGCTAGCCAGGGAGGACAGGACCCGTAGCTCAGTTGGTTAGAGCGCTCGGCTCATAACCGAGTGGTCATCGGTTCAAATCCGGTCGGGTCCACCACTCTTTGCAGAACTTAGGATTTTGGCTATTTTCTTAATCGGACGGGGCGAAGTCATAAATACGGTCTCGATTGCCATCATTATGATGCCAAGCCGAAGCTCAGTTAGGACCAGCATGCTGATTCTGATGGTTTACTTTCTGAGTACATGGGCTGGTGCCGCTTCTGTGCATGCTCAGACCAATCCAACTCCTGACATAACTCTCACCTGTGACAACCCCCAGCCAATCGAGGTTTACCCCGGTGCAACGAGGACTTCAATTGTCTATTGCACTCTTCAGAACCCAACAGTTCACAGTGAGAAAGTAGACCTCCAGATTCAATCTGGTGCATTAATTTCAGCTGGTCCTGCATCTATGTCAGTTGGATCGGGTGCGGATGTCAGCTTCCAAGTTATTCTAAGGGCTGACCTGAGAATGCCAGAAGGTCAACATCAGATCTCAATCACTGCCCAAGTGGTTCAGGCCGATGGAATCACGTGGCCCAATGGGGCTCCTACGACCTACAAGGTTCTAGCAGTAATTAAGCAATTTAGCAGGCTCAGAGTCGCCTCCGATGTTGCGTTCATGCAGCTCAGGCCAAGGGTGGATGTGCTGATGTCTTTCGACGTTTACAACGATGGTAATGCAATGGACAGGTTCAACGTGGAAATAGTAAATTACGATGAGCTAAACGATGAGGGCTTCCAAATCAGTCTTCCTTTGGTCTCTGTCGAGATTGAATCTTCGGCCCCACCTGAGAAGGTTCGCGTCCAGATCAGAACTCCCAAGAATCAGGGTTGGACGGACAAATTCTTCAATTTACAATTCAAAGCTACCTCTGAGTACTCAGTCAGAACAGAAGGAATTCCCAACTACATGGTCCAATCTATGACCATCTACATTCGTGGCGTCTACCTACCAGGGTTTGGAATGCTAGGCTCGATGATGATGACTGCATTGGCCGCAGCAGCCATTGTTGGCAGTAAGAGGGACGATGGCGTATTAGAAATGGATGAGGACGGTAATTTGGTCCCGTTGGACTCTAGAATATTCTAACGATGCATAGTTTTCGACGCTCTCCAGCAACGGGTTGATAACCTGAACTCCTCCCTAGAAAAGCAAGAGGCATGACAATGAGTGGCGGTGGATTGTTGGAGAAGGCTATGGGGCAACAGATGTCGTCTGATGGTGAATCAATGGTAAATGAGGTAGTTGCAGAGGCATTACCCCAGCCCATCCCTTCTAGAAAATTTGAGATATCACTCCCCGTTAAGATCGGTGCGGCCGTTGGTCTCCTAGCATTCATTCTGATGTGGTTCCTCGACAGCTACACTCTGCAAGACATTGTAGACCCAGTTCCTTTCGGACTGATTCCTCTTTCATTATTTGCAGGCTCTTTCTACATGGTCTGGAATGGATTGGGCAGGCAGAAAACAGTCGTCATCGTGATATGTTATCTGATGTTAGCTGCTGTTCCTTACATCGCAGGCATGACTTTCTCAGAGTCCATCACTATCTCTGAAAGTGAGCTATCGGATGACTCCACAGAAATAACACTAACAATAAGGGGGTCATCTCCAGCTTCCTCTGCCGATGTATCGATAACATATGGGGGAGAATCGGTTTACCAGGAAAATTTACCATTCTCCATAGATAGATCGGACGGAATAGGAGATTATGGTGAGATAACCCTGTTGGTATCCGATTGGTACTCGGGAAACTCTCATTCCTCGAATGACTATGTTGTGACAGTATCAGCTGGATCTTCCGAAGCGTCATTCTTGCTACAGTCCATCCACCTTCAGAGGACGATTGACGACGTTAAGAGTGCAACCGCCGCATCAATAGGTACTGGAGCGGACTGCGATAGTTCCAAGGACTCGTGCGTCATTGGAGTTGCTCTAACGGCTTGGGCTGGATTGGACGCTATTGGCTCCAACCCCCCAGGGGGGCTTCCTTATGCCGACTACACTCTTGATGCCACGCTAACTCACGAGAGCGGCACCGTCGCAATTTCATATCCCACAGTTACCGTAGTGAACGGTCTCGCTCAGTGGGATTCTGGAAACGGACAATATGGCGGAGGCTCTGCTAATGTCGGTGCAGAGGGCTCTCAACTACCGCTCGAAGGGTCTGTAGACGACTTTAATCTGAACACCAGATATATCCCAATCGAGGATTGGGGGACAGATGATTATGGCTGTTACGAGTTCACGGTATCTGTAACCCAAAACTCGCCTTGGTCTGACGGGACAGCTGTAACATACACTTCGTTTTACGATTACGAGGAGCAGGGAGGGGATCAGGAAAATGACCCCAACAATACTAATCCACAGGACACAGAAGAAGCATGGACTGTGACTAACAGTTGCTAGCCGTCAAGGGCCTAGAAAATTCCGCGGTATATTCGCTCTTCCAAAGAATAATACTAGCAGTTAAGCGTAAGACCCTGATTCGCCACGATATGAATACCTCCCGTAGTGTTGTTGAGATTGTACCAACACACATCGTCACAGAAGGGGGGGGCTTCAAGGTACGTCGCCCGTTCAGGATGGGGAAGGTAATGAGCCCATTCCTCCTCATTGATGAGATGGGCCCAGTCAACTATGGTCCCGGTGAAGCTGTTGGGGCACCGTGGCACCCTCATCGTGGATTTGAGACAGTTACCTACCTTCTGGATGGGAGGATGAGGCATGAGGATAGTGCAGGCAATCAGGGGGAACTGAATCCTGGAGACGTCCAGTGGATGACGGCAGGACGTGGAATAATCCACTGCGAGGAGCCACATGAGGAGATGCTCAGAGACGGAGGAAGGACCCATGGTTTCCAGATTTGGGTCAATCTCCCCGCATCCCACAAAATGATGCGACCTAGATATCAGGAGGTACCCTCGTCCGAATCCCCCACGGTAGAAAAGAACGGGGTATGGGCAAGGGTGATTGCAGGGGAATGCATGGGCGAGGAGTCGGCTATAGACACCAAAATCCCGATCAGCCTAATTCATGTAAAAATGAACAGTGGTTCACGTTTGTCACAAGAACTCGAATCTGGACTCAACGGAATGATATACGTATTCGGAGGAGAGATAGAAATAGAAAACGAAACTAAAGTGAAAATCAACCCTGTTGCATTTGGCGTAAGGGCGAAACAGCAGATCAAAGATGGAGAGTTAGGAATTCTCTCAGAGGGTGATGTAATTTCGATCAAATCCAAATCGGACTCTGAATTTCTTATTCTTGCCGGTCCAGAGTTGAACGAACCAATTTCTCGTTATGGGCCATTTGTGATGAACACGAGAGAAGAGATAGAGCAGGCCTTCATCGACTACAGAAATGGTAACTTCGTAGGTTAACCGAGATCCCTCAATCGAACTATGGACTCTCCCACGCGTACAAACCGCCTAGCTTCCAGAATTTCCGGTAGCTTGGAACCTTCCTTTTTCTCTGATGATTCAATCGCCCATTCGACGATAGCCTCGTAATCGTCCAAACTACTTAGCTCTCCGAGCCAGATCTTCCCACTCCCAGTGTTCAATAATGAAACATTGTGCATACTGCAAGGTCCAAGACAATCTGATATTGTGAGCTTTACTGCTTCACCTATGCGATTCGCCTCCCAAGCGGCCTCTAATTCATCAATTGGAACTTCGTTATGTCCTTTCTCTACACGGCCACAGCAACACCCATTGCAAATAATTACTGAAATCGACAATTCCGATCCTCCGATAAAATAATGATTGAATCAAACCATTTCAATGACATAATTATCATTGTCGACTGGAACCCAAACATTAGTTTTCTCTTCATTTTGTATTTCTACACGGTAGGGATTTCCCTGATCCCAGCACTTCAGAATCTTTCCTTCTGTGAACTCGCCAATATTGGCATAGACTCTATCGCCGACTCTGAAGCGTAGTTTCTCAGCCTTGCAATCCATCAGTCCTGCCTGTAAGGCATCATGGTCTAGATTTCGTCCTATGAAGACGAATCTACACTCTCTCTCCTCGCCTTCTTCCCAGTGGAAATCATCACTAAAGTCTCCTCCAAATAGCATATGGACACCTTGAAATACGAATTTCTGATTCATACCCTTCACAGCAAGTATTCCCTTGTAACGGAACAGGTCTTCAGCCTTATCACGCATCAAGTCCCCAATCCATGCCTCCAGTTTGTTTATGTTGAGCTCTCCAGCAAACTTCGCGCTAGTCGATGTCACACGCTGATCGTGTTCGTGCTCTGAATCTGTATCTAGGAACTCAGGATCCATCTCCAACGTCCTTTCCAAGTCGAAAGAACCGATTCCTATCAGCTCAGCTGGATCTATGATACTGTTTTCTGTTTGGTAAATGGGAGCGAAACCATTTATCGATTTGATAGTACTCTCAACTTCTTCAAGCCTCTCCTGCGATACTAGGTCTATCTTGTTGAGCAGAATCCTGTCTGCGAATGCGAGTTGCTCCACAGCTTCGTTTTCTACGTCTTCGGGTTTTTCCTCCTCAACGTGCTGGGTTATGTGCTTAGCATCAACAACCGTGATGATCCCATCGAGTTTGTACCTGTCAACAACCCTCTCGTCTACGAAGAATGTCTGAGCGACTGGAGCTGGGTCCGCCAGCCCCGTCGTTTCTATAAGTACCCCGTCAAAGTCCTTGATTCTGTCATACATCCCATCCAGTAGTTCAGTTAGGTCACCTCTCACAGTACAGCATATGCATCCGTTCATCACCTCGATTATGCTCTCCTCTGAGCTCTCGACGATTATGTTCTCGTCAATCCCGATGTCTCCGAACTCATTCTCGATAATCGCGAACTTCATATTGTGCTCTGTACTGGAAAGGATATGATTCAGAAGGGTAGTCTTTCCAGAACCAAGAAAACCAGTGAGAACAGTTACAGGTAATCTCTTATCATCATCGCTTCGTACAATCATCTTACCACCAGCCAGTGTGGCTGAGGGGGATTTTATAATTGCGACTAATAATGCATCATTACCAGTTTATTACTCACAACAAAAATAGCAATGATATTCACTATATTTCTCTAACGTAATCTTCCTCTTCCTCTTCGACTTGTGAACTACTTCTGACTAACCACATTCCTACCAACAAAACAGATACGAATATCGCAACCAGTATGGAAACCATTGGAAGCCCCTCATCGTCCACACTCTCTGTCCATGATATGGTATCAGATGTAATCGAGCCACCTCCGAATGAATTATCAGAGACCAGTTGTGTAGGAGTAAGAACCCGACAATTCAATGTGAAATACCCTGTCTCCCCCCCTCTCCAATCAAAGATTATCTCACCGGACTCGCCAGCACCAAGTACAATTCCCTGGAAACCACCTATGTCAGCGTCCAAGCCTGTCTCCACCACCTCACAAGAGATGTAGAAACTGGCAGGAGCACTTCCACTGTTGTAGAACGATGCACGAATCGGAACAGACCCGCCCGCATAGCCAACAAGATTCTGGCCATCATCTTCATTGACGAACTCCAGTGCTAACCACTCAACATAGGGGGTATTGCCTCCAACATACTGCGTATCTTGCCAACTCAGAGGTATCGAGTATCCCCCGTAGTCATCTATTCCGGAGCCATCGGGGTTCCATCCTGTTCTGTATGAGATTATCTCGATTGTAGCCGCCTCTTTCCAGATGGTGCCATTTGACCAGCCGATCTCTACGACCCTCTCTCCTCCTCCATTGATGATGGCCTCCCCAAGGTCATTGCTGAAGGACTCGAACGATGTGGATTCGGAAACGCCCATGCTATTTACCCTGAAAACCACCCCTTTGGAATCGAAAATTACCTTCTGATCCACAATCCTCCTTTCCCATCTGTCTGTGAATCCTCCGCTCCCATTGGAATTTTCCCAGGTTATCTCACTGAATCCTGTTCCCCTTACATCATGGTCATCCAGGCTGTTACTGAATGTTGAGTTAGTTATTCGGACGACAGAACCGTCCCCTAGGGATATTATTGGTCCGACCCTATCAAAACTACTATCATTGGAAACAATGGACCCGTATTCGCCGATGGTTAATTTGGCCCCGATTAGGTAAGAGCTACTCATACTCATGTGTCCGTTTACCACGATTTCAGACTGTCTAGGACCTGCCGCCATCATATTCATTCTATCAAGGTGAACTCCCTCGATTACTATCTCTGAATTGCCAACCTCAATAACAACCTCTGATACTGAAACCGATGATTGCCCATAGCCTATCAAGCCGATCCAAATTTCCTCATCATCTACATCGCTGAACTCGAATGTGTGACTGCTTCCGTTTAGTGAGATTGGTTCCGAGTCACCCACAAACGCTTGGCCCCCGTAGTAGCTGACCCCTCCAACGGAATGCATGGTCATGGTGAAATCTCCCTCTATGCCATCATTAGGGACTCTGAATGAGGCCCTGCTTTCTTCATCCCAGTAACCATATCCCATCAATCCATTGCCACAATCCATTCCGTCTGGATTCCCAGGCTCATCCCAGATTCCGCATTGGAGTATGGAATTATCCAGATTTAGGATTCCTCCCTCATCAACCATGATATTACAGCTCAAGTCGACTAATGTGTCTCTGATTGTGAGTACCCCTCCATCGGCGACTCTGATGTCATCGCGACATTGGTATACTTCGTCAGAATCCCAAGAAACGCTTGTATCTATAACAGTCTCAGATTCTTGTCCAGATGCAACTCCACTTGCCATCATCGTGGAAGCTATGATAATCAGTGCCTGAAGCATGGCAATTCTCTTGCTCATAGCCCTGGGTGTTACAACTGGCAAATCAATGATTTCCCTGCTGAAGTCGGAATTAGTGCGTATGCTACGGTTACCAAATTACTCATACACCGACAACGACTGGGCATGTCGTGGAAACTGTACAGACCCTTTCTCAGTCATTCAATGACTCATCATGGGGATTTGCACTGAACATCGCGACAGTACTGATCATGTATGGTCCATTTTACTTGGCCAATACCGGTGCAATGCTTTTCGGGAAATGGATTCCAGATAGACTCGGATTTGATAGCTTGGTGATAGATAGGGGGAGGACACTCGGCGATGGATTCAGGGTACTGGGGGATGGAAAAACGTGGAATGGTTTCCTAGGAGGCGCATTTTTTAGTGGCATTCTAGCAATACTCTCACATAATTTCTTCAGAGGGAGGTCAGAATCAGGATCTAGGCCATTCATCGACCCTACACTGTGGGCATCGCAGGACGATTGGTTCTGGATCGGAAATGAGTGGGGGGCGGCCTTTACAATGGGATTCACACTAGGTATCGCATGCATGAGCGGGGATTTGATAGGATCGTTTTTCAAAAGGAGGAAAGGACACAAGAGAGAGGGCTCGGAGAGCTCACAGGCGCCCCTCCTTGATACAATGACATTCGCCGTCACTATCTTCATGGCTTCTTTCATATTATTTGACGGCCAGATAATCACTAGTCCCGACCTAGTCGATGAAATCCTTGCCCTACTGGTGCTCACTCCTGTGATTCATAGAGCGGCGAACATATTAGGATACAAACTCGGCCTTAAGTCCGTTCCTTACTGAAAGAATCAGCAGAGTTATTTCTGGATCGCCTTACGGTCTCTCATGGAGGGAATGACCGTATTGATAGTCGGTTCCGGCGGAAGGGAGCATGCTATTTCCATTGGCCTACATCAGAGCCATTCCGTAGGGTCGATTCACATTGCTCCTGGAAATGCTGGTACCGCAATGGTAGGGACTAACCATCCAGTGGAAGCCTCCAATATCGATGGGCTAGTCAGTTTGGCAAGGGAAATCGATGCCGATCTGGTAGTCATCGGTCCAGAGGGGCCTCTAGTTGAAGGGATAACGGACAGGCTCAGAGAAATCTCGATACCTTGTTTCGGGCCTCATTCAGAGGGTGCGATGTTGGAAGGATCAAAAATGCATGCAAAAGATCTGATGAAACAATTAAGCATCCCCACAGCAGCTGTAACAAGACTCGACCACAATTCTGACATCAAGCATTTTCTCGTTCAAAACCCTCCTCCATGGGTGGTAAAGAGAGATGTCTTGGCTGCGGGCAAGGGAGTTGTGGTGACATCAGAAACTGATGAAGCTGAGAGATTTATTCATGACTCAATCGAAAAGGATGGATTTGTGATTGTCGAGGAGTTTCTCGATGGAGAAGAGGCATCATTGCTGGTAATCATGGATGAGTCGGGCTATGTTTGTTTACCACCGAGTCAAGACCACAAAAGGGCATGGGACGGGGACAAGGGCCCCAATACCGGAGGAATGGGAGCCTATGCCCCAGCACCAGTTGTAACCCCCTCTGTCCACAGCAGGGTTTTGAAGGAGATAGTCGAGCCTATGCACCACTATCTTAGAAATCAATCGGTTCCATACAGGGGGGTTCTCTATGTCGGATTGATGATAGACTCTGACGGTAGACCCAGTGTGGTAGAGTTCAATGTAAGGTTCGGAGACCCTGAGACACAAGTAACCATCCCACTGATTGAAAGTGACCTCGGGGAGATCCTTCTTGCGGCCGCAGAAGGAAATATTTCCAGCCTGGATCCTGTCTTCTCCACTCTCTCATCCGCAACAGTGGTCCTCGCATCGGAGGGATACCCAGATTTATCCAAGACCGGGAAGGAAATCTCAGGGGCTGACGTGACGATCGATGAGGGGCTATCCAGGGGATATGTTCATTTCGCAGGGGCAATCATGCAAGGTGGCAAGATGGTTTCCTCCGGGGGCAGGGTTTTAGCGGCGACTGGAATCGCGCCCAAATTATCCCAAGCCATCGATGTTGCATACCAAATTATCGACTCGATTACACTAGAAGGATCACACTTCAGAAACGATATCGGGCACAGGGCACTGCCTCCCAAAGAGTAACTTTTTGCCAGTGTAACTAGATCTCGTCTCTGAGAACGGTTATAACAGAATGTAAAATCGCGACGACGCTAGCCTTCAGGCTAAGCAGACGGTGAAAACGATGAACGATAGAGATTATGCGAAGTCAGACGGGAATCCTGTGAAGGAACTCGTGCCAGTTTCAGCCATTTTGGCTGCTTTAGTGGCACTTTTCCTAGGGGCCGAGGCTTTGGCAAACGGAAACATGGAGAATGACGGGTACTTGCGAATCCTGACCCTCCCACTAACGGCCGCATTTGCGGCTTGTGTAGGTAGGGTCCTTGCTGTTTCTGATCTCGGAATGCCGGCTCGCTTCAAGATTTCAGTTTCTACATTGCTCATTGCACTTGTTTCCGCAATCCCGGAACTTTTCCCAGGAATTATCGAGATTGAAACGTTAGTTCCCTTTACTTTTGCCACAGTTGGTATAGTGACAATGATTCTGGTGAATTCAAACAGAAGAGAAGAGTCCAACCTCCTACTGACTGCTGTCATAGGGTTCTACTTGGCAGTTTCCTTAGCCGCATCTACAGGCTTCGGGTCAGGCTCATGGTCTGGATCAGAGGCAGAACTGATCGATGCATCGAGATCCGCAGCAGCCTCTGTGCTATTCGCTTTCTGGGCTTCTTCCATATCAATGGGGCTTATCCTAGCCATTTCCATGAGAGGTAGCTTAGACAAGCCAGGCGAAGGAAGGTTGTTCTCCAGCCTCCCCTCTTTCGATTTTTCCAAGGAAGCATCCCGACTACTTCTTGCTACACTCGCAGTCATCTTTTTTGTTCAGATGTTACCACTTCTATGGCTCCTGTCAATTTCCGGAGACACCATCATAGTCGACGGGGAAGTGGTCTCAAATGCCCTAACGAAGTACTCAGAGCACGAGTATCTTGGCTCGATTTGGGCCATGGCGACCACTGCAGTGATTTTCATGTGGGCGTTCTTTAGATCTGAGAAGTGGCAGGTTCTTGCAGCACTAACTGCGGTCAACTGGATTCTATACTCCGCTGCAAGGCTAGTGGAAATTGGAAACCCTCTTGGCATAGAAGTCCTTCCTGAAGGGTCAGGAAGCAGTACATCTGCAGCCGCATGGTTCTTCCTCATATTCTGGTCTAATGTCGCCGCATATATCCTATCGATTCGAGGGTACTTTGGTGACACTGCTCCCCTCAGAGAGCCAAGCGCTCTGAGGTCTTGGTGGAACTCAAATTACTACGGAATCATGGTTTCCATGGCATTGTTCGTATCCCTCGCCATTAGGACAGGATGGAACGTCCTCCCAGCGATGAACGCTTCCGGGACTCAGCTATGGGACATGACTGGAGGTTCCGACCCTTGGTACATGAAGAGGGTAATAGACTACGTTGTTGCCGAGAGAAGCCACTTCATCTTTGACTCAGATAGGTCTTACCCAATGGGCGTAATTAATCCTCGTCCTCCTCTATTCTCATGGTCAATTGCATTGGGAGGAATCGGCCTCAATTGGCTGACTGACTCATCTGGAGATCAGATGGTCTGGTGGAGCGTCTCAGCAATGCCCGCAATATATGGGGCTCTAATTTTACTCCCATTGGCAGGGATTGCAAGAAGAGTACACAGCAACCTTGCCGGTGTGATCACCGCTTGGCTAATCACACTCATGCCCGGCCACATCGGCCACTCTACCTTCGCTCTGGCTGATCACGACTCTTTCGCACTGCTCTTCATTTCAATGGCCTTTTATTTCTGGGTCAGAGCAGTTGAAGGTATAAAGGACGAGAGGATTTTCCCAGAAACTAGTCGCAATCCGCTTTACCTGTTTGCAGGTATCAGAGAAATGTGGCACAGGAATTCACTGGTAATGTCTTGCGCCACACTTTCAGGAATATCGTTCGCTACAGCCGCCCTGGGATGGAAGGGTTTCGTTTACGGGCCGGGAATACTTTTCCTTGCATTCTCAGTCCAAGCAATCCTCAACCTGTTTAGGGGGAGGGACAGCCTACCAATTACTTCCGCAGCCCTTCAGATGCTATTTACGGCATTCTTAGTCCCCCTCCCGTTTTACATATGGCCCGGTCTCGACTTGCTTTTCGACCCAAGTGGCTTCCAACCAATGTTCTACATTATCGGATTCACTATGGCCCTAGGATGGGTAACATGCTCCTTTAGGGACAAACCATGGCTGTTAGTGGTGGGGAGTGGCACTGCACTATTTGGTGCAATTCTCATGACCCTTTATATCCTTCAAGAACTGGAATGGTACAACGGATGGGATGTCCTGTTCACCGGTGGATTCTACTTCTCGAAGAACAAGATCTTCGGAACTATCGGTGAGGCACAGGCACCAAGCAGAGGGGTATTGTTCGCCTCTTATGGGCCGATAGTCGCAATTATCGCTATTTCTTGCGCTGTAGTTCTGTTGTGGAGAGGCGCGAGAAGGGGTAGACAGAGCCACCTCTTCCTCGGCTCTTGGACAATCGTTGCTGCATACATGGCCTGGAGTGCTGGTAGATTCATCTTCAACGCAACACCCGCGATGGCAGTAGTAGGAGGAATCGGAATAGCCATGCTTTGGGGCGCAGCTAATCCATCAGATTTCCTGAAAGAGTACCGGAGGGCTGGCGTCGGCAACCCCTCCGCCAGGAGGAGATCCACATTCACTGCTTCCAGAAGGCACCCCGGAATACCGGCGCTAATGATGGTATTCCTGCTTGTTGCTAGCCAGCATGCCACTTACGGAATCGACTCAGCCATCCCAAGAGGGGAGGAAGCTGCTACGGATGTCGATAAGACAATCTACGAAATCGCACCAGATTTCCTAAGATGGTCTATCGGAGACTTCTCGATACTCGACGACGAAGAATATGATCCAGAATCAGGACTTCGATACATGGGGACATTCGGCCCCGGTTTCAATGGTGCCGATTGGAACGATGCATACCGTTGGCTCTCTGAGCAGGATTCTGAACAAGGATTCAGTCAGAGGCCAGCCTTTGTCTCATGGTGGGACTACGGATTCCAGGCATTGGCACAAGGACAGCATCCAACAGTTGCCGATAACTTCCAATCAGGAATTCCCCATAGCGGAGGAATGCTTCTCTCACAAGGACAAGAAGACACACTGGCTTTGTTCATAGCCACATTGGCTCAGGGGGACATTAGGTCAAACTCAGGAGAAATGACCCAAGATTTTGAAGACGTCATCAGATCTGCATTCTCAGATTCGCAATTGGATGAGTTCAAGACCATCATGACCTTGGGTTCCGGGGACTCAGACCTCGTTCTGGCCAGGTCAATGGCCGTCGTTGCAAATGACGGAGCCGTAGACCTCCTCAGGGGGCACCTTTTGGACGAGAACGGAATTCCTTCACTTAAGGAGTCATGGATGGTATACTTCGACAATGAGCCATATGGTGAGCCATCGAATGAGTCCGAAGCCAAGGCCACCTTTGATGAAATGAGGGGAAGAGTCAGCGAATACCAAGAAAAGACCACTCACTACATGATAGGCAATTACAGATACACTACCGATCTGATTGATGATTTCGAGGACATTTCTACCGGCCTCCACAGGCAGAATTCTAAGTTAGGAATGGCCAGAGCCTTCCTGACTCAGGCTCTGGACATGGATGAGATGGTTGAACTATATCACAAAATAACTAGTGAAGTATATTACGATGTTCAAGATTATGAAGCAGGATTAGGAGTGACCACTGAGAGGAATAATGACATCAGGTATTTTGCAGTAGACAACAGGCTTTATCCGCTCGGGGGGTCGTTTTATGCAGACTACAACTACCACAGGGGTCAGACAACAGGAATCTTCCATGCCCCTACTGGACTCTCCGGATTGGATTTGGATGATTACATATCCACGCTTTATCAAACACAGAGGGGAGTTGATGGTCCTATTATCCTTAGAACCGCCGAAGAGTACGAGCAAGAGTATCTCAATGACATTGTCAGACAGCAGTCTGGTGCGGCCTCGGATGCGAGTGAAATGATTCAGATGGTCGATATTGATTACAACCATCAGGATGCTTTCTTTGATACCATGGTAGCAAGGACATATGTTGGGTATGGGTCCTCATCACTCGGACTCCCGGGAGATGCGGCTCAGCCCGCCCCTCACTTCTACATGTACGGCACCCCCGGCTCATACCTAGAGCCAGGGATACCCCTTCCAGGGGCTATGATGAACCACATGGTTCTGGCGAATTGGTACGACCTGCCATGTGAGTTGGATGAGGAAGGGGAGAAGATTGACGATGATTGCGTCGACCCTTCAATAGGTTCGGCAAATACTCAGGTCAAGATACTGAAGTACTACAGTGGAGCCACTCTTACGGGAACTGTAGAACTTGATGGAATCGGGCCCGTTCCGAACGCCAGACTGTTGATCGAGAGGGATGCTTTTAGTGGCGAGGAAGACCCAGATGAAAATGGACATGTAATTGACAGGGATACAAGAACATATTGGATACCCATAGGAACGACTGACGCAGATGAGGATGGAACATTCGAATTCAGAGCGCCAGCCGGAAAAATTAGAGTAACGGCATTCTTCGGGGAGCCAAATTTGGAATCAGCACGCTCCACTATGATGTCAGGCACATACAGTATGACTGAGATTCTAACAGAATCCAACACAGTATCTCGGGCAATCAATCCTGTTTCGGGGATTCTGGGCAACGTTTCAGGATCCACATGGCTTACCGAGCAGATTGTGAATATTTCAGCATTCGACGGTCATTCAAACGGAGAGGAGGTGGTTGAGGTCTCTCTGACCGTGGAACCAGCACAAGCAACAGGGCAGCTCGTTTGGTCCTCAACCGAAGACTTTGACGGTAACGCAGTCGAAGGCGCCTCTGTGGAGCTAATCCCTGAATGGGACCAAATCTCCCTGCCGGCATATGGAGTAGCAACTTCAGATGGAACTGTATCTGGCGAGGCCCTCTCCTTCAATGGAATTGGGGAGGTCCTGTTTACTGGCGAGGGCTCAGTAAGGACCACCTCGATCTCCACTGTTACCGACTTCACTGGGAATTACACCCAGGAAATTAAGCATAACCACACACTCGTGGGAGAAGGAATGTTCGATGGCCGTGGCACTCTCTCTGGGTCACTAATCAGTGAATCTAGTGATGAGGTATCGATTTCAGGTTGTGGGGATAACGATACCATGCCTGAAAATGAATCGTATTGTCACATGGAATCCGGAGACATCCTCATAGACGGGATTGTTAACGCCAGTGGAAGATTTACTTCAAACGGATCTACCGAGTTCACTCAAATGCTCAGCCACTCATCCATGGTTGGATCTGGACTCTTCGAGGTTGACACTAGCGAAGGTTTGGAGAGTTATGGAACCATCAACGGAACAGGGATTTTCTCTGGAACTGGTGATTTCAGTGGACCCATGGTACAGGCTGGAACTTTCCACCTTAGGGACATGATCCCAGGCGATTATGCCATTACTGCCATTCTGGGAGATGGGTCAAGAGTCGATGTGGGCGAAGTCTTCACTGTTAGCGCCACACAAAGCGCCCAGTCTCAGAAAGTCGACATCCCTGGGAATGTAATATCAGGGTTATTGATTTCAGAGTCGGGGCTTGTGATCGATGGATACGCGGCTCTACTTAGTGAAGGAGCAGATTTCTCAGATGCCATAGAAGATTGCTCGATTTCCATGTTTGCCCCTTGTAGGATGTATCCCGATGATTCGGGAAGCTATGGACATGGGCCAATTCACCAAAATAATTACACGGTGGTTGTCGATATTGACGAAGATGGGTTCAATGAGATCTCTGAGGAGTTCCAGTTTGACTCGGAAATCTACGCCAACGTAATTGTTCCTTCCCCTGTTCCGCAGACCTTCGATATCGAGTTTGAGATGTTTGATCAGGGGGCTTCTGTACCAGATTTGGTAATCACGCTAAGCTCAAGTGATGACAGCTCAGAACCTGTTGATGCGAGGTTTTCAAATGACACCGGATTATACCATGCTGAGCTGTCTCCCGGCTCGTGGATTATTGATCACGCTTTGTCAGATTCAAAGCAGGTCTGGGACGAGTTCGAAATATCCTCTGACACGTCCAAGCAATTTGATTTCGTCACTAGCGTCGAGATATCTGGAATCGTTTACTACGAGGAAAACACCTCAGCGATTTTCAATCCAGATGACGGAAAAATAATCGGAGCAGATACAATAATCAAATTCGATTGGGAAGGTTTCTCAACCTCCTCAATGACCAACGAATCAGGCCGGTTTACAGTTACGTTGCCTGAAGGGGCAGTTGTGGACGCTACACTGGAAGGTTCAGTGGCAGGCCTTGTTAATGGTACCAAATTCACAGTCTCCTCTGACATGGAAGAACTTGTCATGGTGGCAACTCCAGGCACTAATGTATTCGGATTAGTAAGTATCACTAGAGCTAACAACTTCTACACGGACGATCTGCAGGGCTGGGAACAGCTAACTGTCTCAGCACAAAATGACGATTACGACGTCACATGGAGGAAATCTGTGGACAGTGAAGGAAAGTTCCAGATGATTCTGCCCGACGGTGAATGGACATTTGACATATTAGATTCCGAAATTGAAGTTTCACCGGTTACCAAGTTCATAGACTCCTCAAACTTCTCAGTGGAACTGATTTTATCGCCTCCTAATGGTACTCTGTCTTTGGAAATGTTCATGGATAATTCAGGCGATTTGAATTTCTCCAATGGGACTCCTGTATCATATGACTTCCAAATAATCCCGACGTCTCAAGCCGGGGAGGGCATGAACATCACTTTCGATGGGACTCAATGGACAAGTGAAGGAGTAGCCGAAGTATCCTTAGAGCCGGGGTCATACATAGTCTCCGTACCCATATCGGATGCTTCGAAGGGCGATTTGTTCGGAACAATGCTTTCGACCGAAGTTCTACCATTCGACATCCCATTGCAAGGAGGCTCCGTCGAAAGGATTGCAGCATTCTTGCCAGAGTGGAGAACAAGCATTTCATTGACGAATCAGCTCGGTGGTATCCTGGCCAATCAAGAGTTCAAACTGACGAATACTGAGACAGGATGGACACAGATTCAAAACACCGACTCAGATGGAAAATGGATCGATCACCTTCCTCTCGGAGATTGGATAATTAGCATAGATTCTGTGACCAATAGTGAAGGGGTTACCGAGACACTCAGGGCGACACTTTCTCCATCATACGACCAATCATCCACGAACCTCTCGTTCTCAACTTTGGAGTCTGCATTCGCGGTCATCAACCTGACTGAGGGATCCGGTGAGGTCTTGGAGGGTATGTCCATAATGGCCCACTCCGAGGAAGGCCTGGGCACCGTTGAACTCGAACCCACTGACTCGGACGGATCCACAATTGCCTCCATTTTCCCTGGAGACTGGACTCTTTCACTAGATTCTGAAGATTCAGGTGTAAAGCAAGTTCTTTCAGATACCTTCGTAGGATTGGTTTCGGGAGACAATGGCGAACTCAACTTTACGTCAGAAAGACTGGCAAAGGTCGGCGGAAGCGTCTTCTGGGATCTGAATGACGACTCCGAATACAACATCGGAGAGGGATTGTTTAATGCCTCGATTTCTATTACGGATGGCTCATGTATGGACTCCTCGATGCCAGATTCATCAGATTACGAAATCCAATACTCAGACATCTCTGGCTCTTGGTCAGTATATCTGGGAGCAAACATGGACTACTGTGTGGATGTTTCTGCAGAAGGGTTCGATGACATGAACATGAGCATAGAACTACTAGACGATCCTATTGATTCCGATTCTAGTATGACCGCTCAACTAGTAGATGTTGGAGGGCAGATATCCTACATCGATGAAACACAATTCTCACTTATTTCAAACTCCTTACTAGTAGAGTTAATACCAACTGATGAATATGTTAGGGATGCAGTGCAACCCGTCAAAACCATTGTAGATGGTTCGTGGCATGGTAACTGGTCTGCATCAGTCGAGCCCGGTAACTGGATAGTTAGGGTATCCTCTGAGGAACATGGCTTGGTCTCAATGTCACTAATCGATGCAGAGGTAATTGACGGAGGCTTCACTGACTCGGACCTAGTTACTGGAGGTTGGGCATTGATTGACACTCAGTGGTTCGATTACGAAGGAATATCGCGAACACTCTCAGATGTGGATGACCCCAAATTGATCATGAATTTGGGTATGGGAATTTCATGGGTTCCTGAATTGGATGATCAAGGCTCAACCCGACTGCTTCTCCCAGGTGGTGTGATTGACGTCTCAAGCGAGTTTACATCATTACAGAGAGGCCTTAACATGACTTATTCAGGAGGCCAGGCAGTGGGTGTTGAAGCCGGACAAGAAACACCGATAATCACAGTCTCCCACTCCAGAATACCATTCCGTGAGATATCACTAACTGTCCTTCAAGGCACAGGAGGAGATCCCACACATTCCGCAGGAGAGGATGATATGCTGGCTCTGATGGATAATGACACAATGTCATTTAGTCCGGTAGAGTTCGTAATCTCAGCAGATTACCTCGGCCACGAGCCCTTGGATACATTCTCCGCACAGGCCACTGTTCCTGGAACAGATGGTTCAGATTGGCTTGTCGAGTTCCACAATGGGTCAGGGGAGTGGAATTCGTCTATGTCCTTTGATATGGGATTGGACGGGGAAATGAGTTTGGAGGACCTCAATGTCAGAGTGACACCACCAAACCAGACTGTAGCACATTCTCTAAGCGGTGGACACAATGTGAAAATCAGCTTTTTCACATCCGATGGGTATTTCGAAGAAACATCAGTCAAAGTCAGAATACCTCAGATTCACGGCTTCTCGGTTACCTCACTGGAACCTGTTTATGGAGTGTCTCCGGGTGAGGAAATCCAAATTCCTATGGAGATAAGAAATGATGGCAATGGGGACGATAGATTCGAGTTCGTTTTCGATGACTCCGAGTTGCCCGACGGATGGGAAAGGACAGGTTCTACTTCACACACTGTCCCTCCGTTTACGGCTACAACTCACTCAGTGACAATTTCTGCTCCAGAGGATGCCTCCGGTGAATACACAATTTATGTTTCAGTGATGGACAAGGAAGGAAACACATACCCGGACGTGGAAATACTGGTAAGAGTATCAAACCCAATAGTGTCTATAGTTACTCAGCAGCTTCTTGCAGGCGGCGAAAATGCTGTGTCAGAGAGGGTCAACTCCTGGGTCGTTACGGTCAAGAACGAGGGGCTTGTTGATGCAATAGGCGTTCAGCTTAATGCAACTCTGTGTTCCGATCTTTCTTGTAACAATGAGGTTCTTTCAGATATAGAAATCGGCGATGTACCAGCAAATTCTGTGGTCAACTTTGATATTTCCATGGATTTAGACGGCATTGATCCTGGTAACTATTACCTTAATCTAGAGCTAAATGAGTCGTCGGTCGAAGGTACAGTGATGCCTTTCCAGCCAAATCAGGGAGGTAGTGTGAATCTTGTTGTTTCATCGCCCGCAGTAGAATCCGACTCTAGCTGGATAGGGTATTTGTTGGGTGGTTTAATCATCTTCGCCATCGTAATGCTCACAAGGCCCCGTTCAAGACGTCCTAATGCACCGTTCTGATACACCGTTATTTATGCACAATGCATCAGGAGGGAGTATGCCCGCAATGGATCGCCTTGAGCTCATGCCCGAGCCAGAGGACCCAAGGCTGCTGACTACAGTGGACCCCCATGCTCCGGGATATCCCGGATCTGCTTACGGTGTGACAGACGAAGAAGCGCGCATGCTACGTTGGCCTCTCGACCCACTAAAGGAAGCTCTGTGGCCATGGGGGGCAGTCTTCTTCTCTATCGGGACCGTAGCACTACTTCTCTCATGGCCGTTCATTAACTCATATCTTACTCCAATATTACCAGATTCCGAATGGGCATACGAAACCACCGGTATCAGAGAATTACAGGGTGAGGGTTTGTATGGATCAGGAGTATCTGTCTGCATCGTCGATACAGGAATAGACATCAGCCATCCCGACTTCTCTGGGATAAATTTAGTTGGATTCAGGGATTTCATCGAAGAAGGGAATCAGGAAGTGAGGGATGTTGGAAGTGAATTCCATGGCACAATGATGGCGGGAATCATCGCCTCGAACGGCACCTTTGTGGGAGTTGCACCTGAAGCGTCCATATCGGTCGCACTAGCATTGGGTCCGGAGGGGACCTCTGGTCAGCAGGATAGAGTTTCTTTAGCCATCAGGTGGTGTAGGATCACTCAAGAGGCAGACATAATTAGTCTGAGTCTCGGTTCTGACCCGGGCCAAGGAATGGGAATGGAAACAGAGACTGTATCTGCCGTCCAAGAAGCATTAGATGCGGGAATTTTTGTCGTGGCCGCGGCAGGAAATACAGGCATTGAATCTGCAGACGTATCTGTCCCAGCCAACATTAGAGGTGTGATTGCCGTTGGTGCTGATAGAAGTTCTGGATTGACATGGGGGGACAGTGCTTCTGGATCGGAAACTGACCCATACACCGGACAGCCTAGAACGTATCCAGACCAAAAACCCGAAATTACTGCCCCAGGGGTAAATATTTTCTCAACAGCCTCAACTAGTCTAAATCCACCATATGCCTACTCCTCGGGAACTAGCGACTCCACAGTTTTCGTCTCTGGAGCATTAGCTTTGTTACTTGAGAAATTTGGAGAGGATATTGCAGGGGATAATGACAAGATTGACCCTGAAGAAATGGATTTGGTGAAGAGAGCATTGGCAAACTCAGCAGATAGGCCAGATTCATCGGAAGGAAATCATAGTTCGACTTCGGGATATGGTTCACTAAATGTCGTTGAATGGGCAAATCAGCTCTCAATTGAACTAAATTCCAATCTTTAATCATGGATTTTCCAACGCCCGGTTAAAACGAAGATACCGACTTGTTATAATCCGCTTCCGATGCCCCCTTATCATGGCCCGCAATAAGAGAACCAGCTCATCAATTCTGGTGATGCTGATGATGACTAGTATTTTCATTGCACTGGTTGGACCTGCTTCGACAGTGGCGGCTTCCAATGAGACCACATCAGGAACCATCTCCGGCGTTGAATATTGGCAGGGAACTCATGAACTCACTGGCGACGTTGTAATCTCATCTGGGGCCAAACTAATAATAGAGCCCAGTACCAATGTCATCTTTCCAAATGGTACGCATCTAGACGCCAGAGGAAGCATATGCATCGGTCTTTCTTCATGCGGTGCCGGCAGTAATGCCAATTCAGCTCAGAGGATAACCTTTAGTTGGGAGGAGCCCGAAAACGAAAGTGCGGAGGGCGAATGCAATGGAATATCACAGGGCCAGTACGAAATCACAATCACCGATCCATCTTGCTATGAAGGTCTGATAGTCAGAGATTCAATCGATCTTTCACAGTCTGGATTGAGATTTCTAACAATTGATGGGGCTTGGGGGATTCCACATTTCGTAGATAATCAGAATGGTTTCAAGTATGCCGCATTAGTTCTTGACGGGGCAAGCCCGGTTCTGACGGAAATAGACTTCCAGGATATCGCTTCGAGCAGCGTCTTGACAACTGGCCTAGCGCAACCACAGTTCGTTGGCGGTGAGTACATCGTAGGAAATGATGAAGATAGTGGGGTCGATGGTCCTGCAGTTCAAATCTACAGCTCAGGCACTCCAATCACTCCATTGATTATGTCCTCCCCTGTGTTAATCGGTTCAGATAATGGATGTGGAAATAATGCTGGAGGGAAGCCCACTGTATGGGTCGAAGATGCCTTCATCGAAATAGATGACGCACAAATCCCAATCGGCGATTACGGAATCTCACTAAGATATTCATCAGGTTCGATAACTAATTCAGATATCTCTGTAAATTGTAACGGCATTGACATCTACAGTCTGAAAAGTGTGGGCCAATTAGACTATCACAATACCATTACCGGAAACCAGATTACCACTGCACAGAGAACTCCAATAACTGTTTATGGAGGGGGGCATGCCTATATTTCCAACAATGAATTGTCCGGGGCTGGAGAGGGCAGTGGAATAGCTGTTTTCTCTAGCTATGCTGAGATCATGGACAATGAAATCGGGCCCATAGGTGGATGGAACGGCCTCTGGATGTACGGATCATTCGATGTAATCGCAGAGAACAATACAATTTTCGATACTAACAGGGAGGCAATTATTGCAGGAGAGTATGGCAGTAACGCACCTGCTCCAAGTGCAGCTAGGGCATTCCTAGCAAATAATACAATTTCAACCGAGCCAGCTACTTGCTCCAGCTCATTACACTTTGGCGGAGAGTTCACTTGTCCTGCAGTTTTTGCATACAGGTCAGGATTGACAATGTATGACAATGAAATCGATGCGGGTAGTTCAGATGGGATCAGATCAGTTGGTGCTCTATTGGATATCAGGAGAAATACCTGGGATGCTGCTGGAACAGGTGCCATTTTGAAACATTATGATTCTGGATATGCAGGGGATCAGCAGTACGGAACATTAGCCTTTTTCTCTGAAAATATCTGGAATGGAGTAGGCACCACATACAACATCACCAAGAGTGCCGTAACCGTACAATCAGAATCTATACCTTCTCCTCCAGAGGGGCAGTATCCCGTTGTCCTCTCGTGGCCAGATCAAGAGGCATGGCCATTGAACGGATTTCAAAATGGAATTATCCCAACCGAAGTCCAAGAGTGTTCTAACTGCGATAACCTTACACCCAGAAATTTCCCCCTGGCACTTTCTATGGATAACAACTCTACAGTTTTGACATTTGCAGGATTGTCAAATATCGACCGTTCATCCATAGCAATTCAGACTCAGCCAACGCCTTACGCCGTGCAAGTTAGGAGGGCCGAATTAGTCAAGTTCCAAGCACTCGTAAATGGGGAAAGAGTGGAAGGAGCAAGTATTCTGGTAGAGGATGCTCTCGGAAACGACCTTTACGATATCGAAACAATGTCCGATGGATACACTCCATGGTTCGCTTTACCTTCAGACTTCCATCTAGATTTCAGGGGTCTCGGAGGGGGAAATAACCCAGATGGTTTTGCGGATGATGAATATGAGGATTCATGTTCAGATGGGATTGATAACGATGGCGATCTCCTCTTAGATAGCGATGACGACGATTGCGATCATTCGGCTGGGACCAGGGAACTTTCCCTGTATCGGTACACTGCATACAAGTTCGGATTTGGATTGGACAGTGGCGAATTCACGTTAGACGACACATCTTATCAGGGAACTGCTAATTTAGTCAATTTAGCACCATCACTGTCCATCACGCAGGACCAAGGACACTCCTTCAGAAAGGTGGTCAACATAACAGGAAACGCCCATGATGGAATCCTATCCTCATTCTATCCAAACGATGAAAGTGCACAATGGGATCAGAAGGGGTATGTCCATTCAATAGAGGTGAGGGACCCATTTACCAGTGACTGGTCAGAAGCCAACATGGCCATTGACTCCTCAGGGTCTTCCTATGGTGAGGTTACCAGAGATAACCACCCATTCAAGGACTGGTACTACGAATTAGACATGTCACAAATGGCGGAAGGAGACTATGTTTTCCAGTTCCGCGCCTTTGATGGTATTGACTACAGCCCCATTTCAATGATTTCAGTAAAACTGAATTCGCAAGCACCTACAGTTTCTGTGAGCTCCCCAAGTCCGCTTTCCACACACTCAGATGGAACTGTCACGTTTGAAGGAGCGGCGTATGATTACTATGGTTGCCCTTCTCAATGCGGAAAGGATATTTCCGAAATATATTTCCAAATCGAGGGCCCAAATTTCCAAGTTGTTACTCCAGTCTCAGGCGGTACATCCTGGACATGGACATGGGATTTCAGTGGACAGCCAAGGATCGTTGCTGATTACACATTCAAGATTTGGGCCTCTGACTCAGATTTCTGTAATGGGATAATCGACGAGTGCTCTCCAGCAGAACTCACGCTAACAATCGATAATTCAAACAGTGCCCCGTTTATCAGTATATCATCCCCAAAGGAATCAGATAGGATGCCAGTTTCAGAGGAATCAACATTCTCTGGTGTTGCAAGGGATAATGATAACGACGTCACCCGAGTGGATATTGAGGTATTGGACACTGCTAACGGCATGATTCAGGTTCACTCAGAATCAGTCACCGAGTTCGATTCCAATGGTGAATTCATTTCAACTTGGGATTCAAGGGCTTTGAGGCATAACTCAGAATATCAGATTAGAATGAGGTCATATGACGGATTTGACTACAGTGAATGGAAAACAGTCAATATAATCGCCGATAACCCTCCGGACGCAGGAAACAATCAGCCTATTTTCGATCAAACAGAATGGCCCGAAGAAGTAGTCCTATACTGCGAAATAGACTCCCAATCAGCAGATAGATGCACAAGCTTTGAGATAGACCTTCTGAATTTCTTTGCCGATCCAGATCCAAATCAGGAACTACTTCTGTCTGTGTATGATAGTGAAGATACCGACTCTGATGACCAACACCCTGTCGTGATTACCATATCCGCCGACGGAAAAGCAAGATACAACCCAACATCGATGTCATTCTTCGATGCAGATATATCTGGATGGTCACTCAATGATGTTGTCTTTGTAGCATCGGATCAATTTAGCTCAAAGGCCAACTCTATCCCGATGAGTATTCAGGTAGTCGGAATAGAATTCGTGGTTGATGCCCCGGAGGATTCCAGGATATCAGAAGATGAGACTGCTATTTTCACTGGAGTTGGACTACCAGGAAGGACTGTTACCGCCACAATAGGGGGAACCCCTGTGAATAGCACCGTAGTATCAGAAGACTCAACATGGTCAATCGGGATCCCTGCATCGAGAATTTCAGGTTCTGCGACCCCTCAGTTCAAGTACGGAGGTATGGACTATGACGGGTCTAAGATTACAGTCAGTGATACTACTTCTGGAGGCCTCTCGATGTTCGTAATAATTGCGATAGTTCTCATTGTTGCTATCGGAGCTTTCGCCTACTTCTTTATCGAGTTCGAAGATGAAGCCGAGGAAGTTCACAACTACAATAAGAATGAGAGACCAGATAATGGAGAAGGCAGATTTGTCAAAGACGATGATCACCCAGGTTGGCTGTGGGACAATGAAAAAGAGGAATGGGTCCCCGAGGGCGAGAATAATCAATGAATCAATCAACGCTCTATCTTCACGAACATTCTTGAATAGATGTTGCCGCTAATACACCCATGGCTGTTACCCCTATCCCAAAGCCGGGGGTCCAAGAGAGGATTCTACTGCACCTCAGGGACTACGTTGATCATGCCGAAAAAGTCGAAGTCCCGTTCGCTCTTTCCCAAATGGGAATCGCAAATGCAGTATCTATCGCTAGATCGAATGTCCCACGCGCTATCTCAGGCCTAAGGGACCAAGGTTACTTGGTAGAAAAGCAAGCCCACGTTACAGGTGTTTCAAGGAAGAGAAAGGCGTATTTTCTCACTGACGAGGGGGCAAAGTTAGCTGATGATATTTGGTCCAAAGTTGGAAAGCAAAATGTGAGGGTAATCGGAAAGGATGGAAGAGCGTCCAACATGGAACTTGCGGAAGCCCTGGAAAATACCGATCTTCCATTAAGGCATGTTGATGTCATTAGATACCTAGACGACACCGGGACGATAGACTTGTCAGTCCTTTCAGCAGATTTGATTGAGCGAGATCTATCGAAGCATATCGAGAAGCAATTAGTAACCTCGCTTAGCGACCTACCCAGAAATAGGAGGTTCTATGGCAGGGAATTAGAGCTGGAGAACATGGTAAATCTGCTGGAGCATCAGTCCGGCTCGATATTAGTTCCCGGAATCGCTGGAATCGGAAAAACTTCACTTTCGGCCAAACTGATTGAAAGCTTCACACACAGGAGGAACCTACTCTATCACCGTTGTCAGGATTGGGAGGGCTCAAGGGCCTTTCTTGAAGCGATGGCAGAATGGCTATCTGCTATGGGAAGCGATGATCTGTCAGACTATCTCGCGTCTTCTCCCGTACCACAGCCCCAGATGGCTGTGAACCTAATGTCAGAAGCCCTGAGTACATCCCCGGCCTTGGTCGTAATTGATGATCTCCACAAAGTCGGTGATGAAACGCTAATTTCAGTACTCAGGGGACTTGCGTTGAAGATTCCAGAACTGGAAAATGTCGGTTTGGTAATGTTCTCGAGATCTTTTAGGATGGTCGTTCCAGAATCTGATACTTCTGGGAGGATAGTCACACTTGTAATGCCTCTGGATGGTCTTGATCAGGAAGCAAGTAGGAAAATCCTAACCACAATGAAAGACTTAGATATGCCTCAGTTTTTGCACATTCACAACCTTTCAAGGGGCCATCCATTGGTACTTGAGCTAATTAACAGAGGAAGTGTTGGAGGAACATTCCATGAGACTTTGGAAGCCTTCGTTGAGAAGGAGATTTTCAGCAGATTATCGGGTGCTGAAAAAAGATTATTGGGAGCAATTGCGGTATTCCGGGAGCCTATGCCATTGGAGGCAATTTCAGGAATGGAAATGGAAACCGATCTCCTAGATGATTTGGTCGAGAAAGGACTTGCCAGACAGGCGGATAGTGAGAATTACGATGTCCACGATTTGGTTAGGGAATTCCTAACAAGATCGATGGAGGATTCATTGAGCCAATCCTTGCACGCCAACGCCGCTGAATGGTACAGAGTCAGGAAAGGAAATCCTTCGGAGAGTATTGAATACATCCACCATCTCCATATGTCAGGAGACACAGAGGGGCTTGCAGAGGCACTATCCGAGGAGGGCCATTCCTTGGTCAAGGCTGGACACATAGAACTTCTTGGAATCCTTAGAGTACTCGAAGCCAGTTTATTCGGGCCGAGGACACGTTTCGTTATCCACGAGCTGACAGGGGATATCCTGTCTATCCAGGGCAGATGGGACGAAGCAGAGGAGCAATATGATCATGCCCTCCCTATTGCTGTTAAGCACAAACTTATGACTCCCTTGGCTAGAATTTACTCATCACGAGCAGATTTGGCAGTAAAGAAAGGGGAGATGGATAATGCATTATCCCTTCACAAGAAAGCATTGGAGATGCAAATCAAACTCAGGGATGCACAAGGAGCAGCCAGATCTTACAATAACATGGGATATATCTTCAGGCGCCAGCGAGATAACAAGAGGGCAATAGAGGTATATGGAAACGTCGAGGAATTATTAGAATCCGAGGACTCATCTGACCTGACTGAGGCCAGAATTAGACTAGCTTCAGCTTTCCTAGAAATGGGGGAGTTGGATAGGGCAAGGGACCATGCAATGAAAGCCCATGATGAAACCGCAGAAAATAATCAAGAGAAACTTCACGCTAGGTCGAGAGCTGTCCTTGGTAGATACTATGCTAGAATAAAGGATAATGATCTAGCAATGCACCACTACACCGGAGCATTAGAGATCCTCTCAGACCAATCCGACCCTAGAAGTGCCGTGGAGGTTGAGATTCTTCTTGGCCAGGTTCTTAGTGACGCAGGCAGTACTGAAGAAGCAGCACAACACTATCTGGACGCATTATCAATCGCCGAGGCAAACGATTTCCGAATGATGCAGGGAGAAATCCTATCTCGTCTTGGAGAGGTTGAAAGCAACCGCTCACAGAGGATGGATTACTTGCAAAGGTCGCTCGTTGTTTTCAGAGAATTGGGTGCCGTGGACAGAATGCGAGAGGTACAAAATTCTGTGCACAGAGTTGTGATGGGACATTAGTCATGCAACTATCCTTTCGGGATTACTCTGTCCAATCCAATTACTGAAATCTGGACCTTCTTGTTTGGATATACTCAGACTTCCATCAAATGAGTCGCAGATTCCCATGAGTACTTCACTTTCCGCAATATGAGGTAGATTATTACTCTCAGAAAGATGGCAGAGAACTATGCTATGCAGTTCTGGATGGACGATCTCTTGGAGTGCTTTGGCAGTTTGATAATTTGAGAGATGCCCTCCTCTGCCAGAAACCCTCCTTTTCAGAGAGTCAGGATATCCACCTCTCATAAGCCTATCATGGTCATAGTTTGCCTCAATAGAAATATGATTACAATTTTTGAGATGAGAAATTAACTCAGCGGTTACCTCTCCCAGATCTGTAACGACTGCGGCCCTCTTCCCATTACTGTCACATGCTATGACCGCTACATTCTCCGCATCATCATGTGGCACTGGGACCGTGAGTAAGCTGATATCAACGCCCGCGTCAATTCTTTCTAGCTCTGAGAAAATTTTCAGCCTTGCTGTGCCCTCCCATTCTAATCTTCTTGCAGTCTCAGCATTACTGATTAGATTGCAACCCCACTTCTTAGACGCCCTCAATGCCGACTTGGAGTGGTCAGAGTGGTGATGTGTAACTAAGATAGTATCAATCTCCTTCGGATCAACGTTCAACCTTTGCAATTTAGACTCGGTTTTTTTTAGAGAAAAGCCACAGTCGATTAATACATTGGACTCTGGAGTGGAGAGTAGGACAGAGTTGCCCCTGCTTCCACTCCCCAGATGCGTTATCTCCATACTCACGAATATCATAGGCGCGCGTGAGCCGACGACCTTTGAACAAATCCTATGATTATATTTTTTGAAGCCTATTTTTGGACATTTTCGCTATCTCCACACACACTTCATTTGGATATATGTCCGAACGACGCTCCATCACCATCATAAGTCAGTCGAGGACGTTGATGGTCACTTAGCTGGGGGCATTCCATGAGGAGAAAGCAGACTGCGGCATTCATCGTGCTACTTTTGCTCAGTAGCCTGGCCTTCGTCTCTCAAACGAGACCCCAATCTCCCGTTGATTCGACAAACCCCACAGATGCAGGCGGAGGCGCTCCTCCTGCAACGGACGTCGATGAGGACAGAATACCAGATCAGTATGAATCAATATATGGCGAGAATGTCATTTTTGAAGACCCATTTGGGAATTTTGAGGTTTTAGGATTAGATATGAATAACGGCACTGACAACATGTCAGATCACGATAGGGATGGTGCAGTTGCACTTCTGGAGTACTGTTGGCCATACACACTGGATAAGTGCTTCACAGATAGGCTTTCTTTGACTGGCAAGCCACCAGAGTTGACTCAGTCCGGAAACAGGGAGTATCTTGATCCAACTAAGGCCGATACAGATGGGGATGGACTTCCCGATGGCTATGAGATCCACATGTGCACTGAGGGGGGACTTGGATACTTGAACGCAACAAACGCTTGGACCTGTCTTTGGTTCGATCCGCTGGATCCCTCTGATAGGGTAGAAGATATCGATAGATGTGATGATTTCAGCTTTGGTTGTGGTGACGGATTTGATGTCAATAGGGACGGAGATATCGACATTACTGAAAGATATTCAAACGCAGAAGAGTACTCATTCGGAATACCGGACTATTGGATTACCGAGAGAGACGGACTTTGGTGCTCGGGAACGATACAGGGTTTGAGTGAATCATCCTGCCAAGATATCTTTGAGAGGCCGACCGGGGATAGCGGGTGGCTTGGTACCGATCCTACTAGATCGGATTCTGATTACTACTCTTGGTCAGATCTTCTGGCGTCTGGATTGGTTGTTCCGGGGGATGGGATACCCGATGGTTGGGAGGCGCACTATGGTCTCGATCCTAGAAATGCCAGTGACGCAATCGCTGATTCTGACAACGACGGCTGGGATATGGATAGAGATGGTTTCGTCATACCAGATACATCTACTGCGACCTCTGCTTGGGGAGAGGCGTTTAGCAACTACGAGGAATATATGGTACATTTTGACGATGGATCCTGGGTAAAGCCGGGCGTGAGGGGAACAGCTGGTACTAGTCATGGCGGACCAGTGCTTTTCTTCGACCAATCCACACAAACCCCCTTAGTTGATGGTGCAGTTCATTCGATGTTGAAGGACACAGATCAAGAGAGGATATTGGTCGGATCGAAATACGGTATTACCGCTTTGGACCCTCTCGGGGGCGTTTCTTCGACTCATGAACTGAGGGCTGGATTGGAGATGACCTCGATGATTAGGTGGTCCCCCTCCGAATCCTCAGACTTCATGATAATTGGTACAAATCAAGGCGTTCATTGCGTATCCATGGAAAACGGTTTACCGATAATGTCATCTGTTTCTGAGTCCGAAATTGGAAGAGTCATCAATATGCTAGAGCTAAACACAGGGGGCAATAATCTGGATTTGCTTGTCTTCGGGGAAAACAAGGCATGGACACTCAGTTTCGCAGATCAAGGCATAAATGGGGATTGTTGGAGTGGTGGGCAATCAATCGGAATAAGCTCCGAAGCTCCCAATACCGAGCTAAATGAAATCCTATCGGACGCTGAAGTTTCAGTCAACGATGCGATACAAGTTCCGATGATAGGCAGAGGGCCATTGCTTCTGCTGGCAACTGACTCAGGTCTCATAGCTTGGAACACAACCGATGGTATTACTTCTGCAGGAAATCCATGGTGGGTATTTGATATTGAAGACGCCGAAACATTTGTCAGGATGGCTGACCTTCTTAATGAATCAAAATCTGCAGTCGTTAACGTACTTGAGCCAGCGGGTCCACTTCTTCAGGATGGTAATTTGGAAGAGATAACCGGGGTTTGGATGGGTACAGCAGGTGGCCTACATCTAATCGACCTCTCGATATTCATTCAAATGCCGAGGTCATCAATTAGCAATGACAGGATGTTTAATTCCGAGCGATGGTCAGAAGGAGCCAATGACATTCACTCAGTATTGGCAATAGATGGAATGGTAGTTCTTGGGTCAAAAGATGGGACTTGGTGCCTAGAGGGCGGTCATACGGGCGTGCTTGGCCCATACTCAAATCAGACTCGTATGCCAGGACTGGTTACCAACCTTGTTTCCATGGAAGAAGGTGAGGAAAATTGGATTTTCGCTGGTGCCTCCCCGGGTAGATTCATGAATATAATGCCGATAGACCCGATGTCCAGAGATTCTGATTTCGACGGCATGCCCGATGGATGGGAGTTCTCCCACGGACTGGACCCAACGGATCCATTTGATAGATATAGGGACGCAGATGCAGACGGCGTCAGCTTCCCACTCATTGATGGGACCATCTTTACCAGAGACTGGAGCAACCTAGAAGAATACAGGTATGTCAACTCATCAGAATTTGGAATGAATGGAACAGACCCCAGAAATATTGACTCAGATGGAGACGGATTAACTGATGGAGAGGAATATTGGGGGTGGTTTATGGACTCCACTTCATTTGAGTGTCACTATCTCAATGAGAATTATGTGTGTGACGAATCTTCTTCCCAAACAGAAACAGTTCATCTCGAAGGATGGCTGGGATCCGGGGCAGGGGGCGGTACTGATGGCCCAACAGACCCCAGTAACCCCGACACTGATGGAGATGGCATGCCTGATGGATGGGAAATCGAGAACAGAAGATGGGTGGGGGATATCTACACAGGAGGAAACCTGTGGACCCTAGATCCACGAAATCCCAACGATGCAGACGAGGATGCCGACGGTGATGGCCTTTCCAACTTGTGCGAGTATCAATGGAGTCAAATTATTGATGATGTAATCAGAGAGGGGCTACCATCTCATGGCGAGTCTAATGAGTCAGCTTTGTCCTGGATCCCTACTGATCCAAATAACATGGATTCGGACGGGGACTCTCTTCCCGATGGATGGGAGGCAAGATATGCCTGTTCTTGGAACAAAGCAAACAGGGGAATTAACCCACTCAATGGCTCCGATTCATTGAATAATCCAGATGGGGATGGATATGACGTCAATATGGACGGCTCGCTGTCTTTAGATGAACAACTAGTTAATTGGCTTGAATATCATTTGAAAGATCAAATTATTTTCGATGATGAAACAGAATCTGGGCTACCATTCCCAGAAAACTTCACTACGAACTTATCCCATACATCATGGCTTGGATTAGCCCCTGGATCCTTTGGAGAATTTACTAGTTCCGCTTATCTAAGTCTGATTAATGGTACGACAACTAATGATGTTGGTTCTGGAAATCCTCTTTCCTCAGATTCTGACAGAGACGGAATGCCTGATGGATGGGAATTTTATCATGCTAGATGGAGCCTTTTCGAAGAGCATTGGACTCTAAATCCCGTGGATGAGAGAGACCAAGATGGAGACCCAGACGGAGATGGGATGAACAATTGGGAGGAATACAATTCAATTGATGGAAACTTGAGTGAAACCGACCCACTGGTCACATCTCCTCAATTTTACCTACTAAGAGTAGGTGGAGAACTGCTACCGACCCCCTGGCTTTCCGCTGAATCAACGCTATCATTCGGGCATTTTATGTCAGATGATCAGAGAAACTCTACGGGATTGACTGCAGACCCCAATGATCCGGATACGGATGGAGATGGTCTATTGGATGGAATCGAACTGATATTCACCAGATGGAATTCAACCGATTCTGTGTGGACCCTTAATCCGTTAGTCGCTGGTGATGGATATTACGACTCAGATTTGGATGGGATCACTGACCAGGTGGAGCTCAACCTAACCAATAATAATCCCGCAAATGGTGCACTCTCTCCTCCAGACGCCCCTAGAATGTGGGAAGAAGCAGATTCGATAGATCCAACTGAGGCCAACAATAGAGTATTTAGGATATTATTTGGAAAGGAAGGAAAGGCTAAGATTGCCATGGAGCAGTATCAAGATTGGCTGTCTGGAATGCCTGCTAAGCCACTACTTTCTGCTCTACTGGGAATTTCTGATCCAAATGACGTTGATACCGATAGGGATGGAATGAGTGACGGCTACGAATATTGGTTTACCCAGTGGAATCTCGAAGAAAATATCTGGGAGATGAACCTACTTACCGGATCAGATGTATACAGGGACTCAGATGGAGACTCCTACGACTGTGACGGAGACGGTCAAATTTCTGACTCCGAGTCATTTGATAATCTGGCAGAATATGAATCGAAAATATATGGTAAGAAAATAGCCGTTGGGACAATCCCTAATGAGACTGGCTTGGTTTCATATGGTGCGGATTCCATCAATGCTTTCATGGACGAGGAAGGGATGAATTACGATGCAGCATTTGGCCAACTGTATGATATTTTCAAGAGCAAGAGCATAGAATCCTCAGACAGAATGGGCCTGATTAATTCTGTAAATTCAGATAATTTCAATTTTAGTCTGGCGGGCATAAGTGACCCCACAGATGAAGACTCTGATTCAGACAATATGCCAGATGGCTGGGAGTTCTGTTACTCGGTGTATGGGGAATTCCTTCCAGTGAATGACTATCGCTGGTCCCTCAATCCAGTAAACCCATTGGATATTAATTATGACCCAGATTCAGACGGTTGGTTTGATAGGCAAATCTCAGATATTCCAGCATCACAGGGACTTTGGGAGGCGAGACAATTCACAGAATATTCTCAGGAGTGGCAATTAGGCCAGGGCACACAACCACTACTTTTCTCAAATTGGATGGAGTATGAGAATGGGACACACCCATTGGATGAAGATTCAGATGATGATTCAATTGTAATGAGACCAGTCTTTGTTGATGGACTAGTTGACTCCTATTTACGTGACGGCAATCTATCAGACGGTAGGGAGATCTTCAAGTATGGAACAAATCCACTGGATAATGATACCGATGGAGATATGATGCCAGACTTCTATGAGTATTATCGAGGATGGAATGAGACAAATGATAATTGGTCTTCCCTGATGCATATTTCTGTAGTATGGCATCAAGTTACCTCAGTAGTTTGGAAGCCTGTCCAGGTTTCAAATGGCGCTATCTCAAGGCCGGCACTGGATTGGGCTTGGTTCACTCATGATCCAACGGATCCAACAGATGCAGGTCAAGATGCCGATAATGATGGGTCCTGGGATTGCTCAGGGGGTAGCTGTGTCTATCAGCCGTTCAATAATTTCCAAGAATACTATGGCGTAGTGAATGCCTCCATGTCATCGCCCTCACTTATCCGAGACTCTAGTATTCTAGATTGCGCTGGAAACCAAGTTTCAGAATGGTGGCAACTAAGGGAGAGTCTTCTGGGTACGTGCTCAGGGAGCTCAGCAATATCCACCAATTATTTCAGAATGAATAAGATAAATGATAATGATATGCTATATGCATTGGTCATTCAGGATAATGACTTGGATTATGAGAATGTGGATAACAGTAATGACATTACCCTGCTGAATGGAGAATGGGCGGATTCATTCAACAGGATTGCAGGCGACCAATACCATTTGCCTAATATTTTCCTAGGCGAGTACGTCTATGGTTGGTGGGTCCTAGACATAGACGGAGATCAGATTGCCGATGGTACTGATCCCACTAATTGGGATACTGATGGGGACTGGCTGAACGATCATTTCGAGATTGAAGATGATTTGTTAGATGGCCTAAGGGGGAATAGCGGGTCCCCAATAAGATACGACGATAGATCAACCTAGTACTCATGAATGACCTCCTCTTGGACCGTACATGGACGGTCATGGCGGCCAAATCCCCAGTCCCTCATCTTCAGTCGAGGAGAAGCAACTATTCCTACATGAGAATATGGTTAATTTCGTCAATCAGTATAGTCAACCAATCATCGAAGTATCTTTGGTGGTATCAAAATACATTCGAATAATATTAGAAAAGTTACAGGAAACAGCTTCATTAAGTGACGAAACTCTCCCTATCGAGATATTTTCCCCTCGCGAATTACAGGCGGTTAATGAGCCCCCTATTTTAGATTCATTCCCTCTTGAGAGGGTACTTGAGTCAGTCGACCAAGATAGGATGGACATACTAGATACGATAGTTAGAACCGTGCTAAATGAGACAGAATTACCATTTTTATCCGCTCTTGCAGTCCTCAGGGATTGGGAATACGTAACAAGGTCGCAATTATCGAAATCAACCAGCCCAGGACATCTCTTTAGCCCGATACAACTCCCAGAAGATTTCTGAACTATCTGGACCTTGCGACGATTCCGCTTGAGACCCACCATGCATCAACAATCGACCATAGGAATAATACGGGCCAGAGGAAGATTGACAATAGTAGTGGGAATTGAATTACAAACCATCCAACAGATTTCCTATGTTGCCGATTGAAGTGCTGGCCCAGAAAAAGGAACGGGACTAGCGAAAGAATCACTGCAACAATGGGCCTCAATGCACCCCATGGGCCAACGCCTCCGCTTAACTCCCTCCAAATCACAGAGATTACTCCAGATGCAGTCACCTCATCCTCATGGGTTTCGGTAGGAAGGATGACGACATAATCGTGCTCCATATCGAATTGGAGGTAGCCAATATGGATGAATGTGACTGATAAATGATGCGAAAAAAACAATTCTTACCTTCTGTTCGCAAAAGTTGTGAGTGACCGGAAAGTTCTCTTGACGGGCTTTGAGCCATTCCACGATCAGCAAGTAAACGAATCATCCCAGGTTGTAAAAGAAATTCTCAACTCAGGTTTAGAAGGTGTACAGATATCCCATAAAATTCTGACAGTGGATTTGGCGGGCTCAATCACCCCTTCGAAAATTTTAGACAATGAAGAATTCGATGCTGTATTGCTTCTCGGACTTTCGAGAAAATCAAACATTATTCAATTGGAAAGGTATGCCAGAAATAAAATCTCAATGAAATTCCCTGATAACTCTGGCAGGAAATTAGACAATGAAATTATTCAACACAATTATCCAGATATGATTGAGACAACAGTGAGTATTCACAATTTCGATGAAGAATTTGACTCAGATGATGACGTTAAGTGGAGCACCGATGCCGGGAGCTTTGTTTGTAATGAAACCTATTTCAGAACTCTGGCATCCAATTCCAGAATTCCAGTACTGTTTATACACCTCCCGAAAGCAGATAGAGTGAGTTTAGGAAGGCAAATTGAAGTAGTTTCAAGAGCGGTCATTCTGATGATAAATAGGCCAAAATTAAGCGTAGTCGGCGCTTTGCTGAGAGATAAGAAAAATAGGATTTTCTCATGTATGAGGCCCGAAGGAGACGCTTGGTCCGGATGGTGGGAGTTTCCTGGGGGGAAGGTAGATCCGGGCGAATCAATGCAGGAAGCTCTATCTAGAGAAATAAAGGAAGAGCTAGGGATTTTAGTCAACCCAAAATCAAAAATATGCGAAATTGACTATTCATACAAGGACAGGGATGTGAATCTAAATATTTTTGATTGTGGATTAGTCGATCCCCAAGATATCACTCTCAAAGAGCACGGAGACTCTCGATGGTTGGCCAGGGAAGAATTACTGGAAGTAAAATGGCTACCAGCAGATTTGCCAACAATCGAAGATTGGTACCTAAATGGCATTCCACAGTCTAATCTGGACCCCTGATTGAGTTTCCACTTTTGTCGAACCACTCTGTGTATCTTCCATCTCTCTGCATCGAAATATCGTCTCCGACGTATCTCGGAACTCCTCTCCTGCCCTCGTGCCATGTTACAGATTCCAGCCATAGCAATAACTTAGTGCCAGAGATGCAAACATCTATGCTTCCCCCGAACACTCTTTCACCCAAGGTGAAGGAGACTTTTCCAGCCATAGACGCAAGTCTAGAAATCGAGAACTCACAGATGCTGTTGTCCCCATCAATTGTCATCGCATCTAATGCTGTGTCAAGTATTGACTGCCTCCTAATTGCATCCAAGAACAAGTCCAGTGATGAAGAGAAACCATGAATAATTTCATGAGAATTGTTTGAGGGGAAGCCACCATCCCTTGAAGGCAAATCTGGATTCCAATCTGGAAAAAATGACCTTACAGAATTTACAACCAAATCTAGGTCCTCATAAGGCTGTATTGTGGTAGAGACCTCAATCTCCCTTATCATGGCCAGACGACGTGGCATAGGCTGAAAGTTATGTTGCTCGAATCTTCAACACGAATGGTTCAAATGGTAAATTTCTGAGCGGTTACCATGACCAATCGTTCTCCAGCAATATCGTTGGCATTATTAATTGCGCCAACAATGTGTATTGTCGCAGTCAGATTTGGAATTCCTGCCCTGGATGAAGTCATTTCAAACGATTTCATTCTAGAAGCCTCATTGCATATTGTTGCAATCCTTGTTGGGTTGTTTATGCTTACCAGATATTCCAGAATAGAAGATCATGAGTATCATAGATCCAAAGCGATAAGGAGATTGTCCAAGACTTACAAGAGTGAGGATAGGGGACTGTGGGACGAGAAGTCAGATAAGGCCCTACAGAAACTAGAGTCTAAGGCAAACTCAACTGGCTCAAGGGCAAACAAAAAGATTACTAAAAGGATGTCAGGCAATATCGGCAGCCTGAATACTGAGATGAGTGAAACCGAGGTCGAAGACGGGTATGAAGCCGAGGTCCGTGTTTCAGGCATGCAGACCATCGTTGACGAAGAAGCGATCGATGAGACAAAGAAAAAACAAAGTAAAACTTCTATCTCCAAGCTACTCAGCTCATCATTAGACAGATCAGCAGAGCGGAGACTCCAGAAAATAAAAAACAAACAAGAAAAGGCAAAAATGAAGGCGCAGAAGAAATCAGCCAAAAAGAACTCCAAGTCCAAGACGGGAAACAGTCCATGGGATGGTTCAGCCACAACATCTACAGTGAGGTCTGTAGTATCATGTGGCCAGTGTGGTGTCATCAATAACAGTGGTTCTCAGTACTGCACATCATGCGGAAATTTATTGATTCAATAGGGAACGATTCAAATCACCCCCTACACAGCAACCAACAAGATGACGGAGAAGAGGGACTACTACGAGGTTCTCGGCGTAAGCAGGAATGCCTCCGATGGAGACATCAGGAAGGCGTTTAGGTCATTAGCGAGAAAATTTCATCCCGACAAGAATCCCGATGATTCTGATGCAGAGAAAAAATTCAAAGAAGTACAGGAGGCTTATGCCATTCTCTCAAATCCAGAGGAGAAAAGAAAGTACGATATGTTCGGCCACAATGGGCCGGGAGGATCTCCTTTCGGGCCCGGAGGATTCCAAGGGGTCAACATAAGTCTCGACGATTTATTCGGAGGAGGTTTCGATGGCATCTTCAACCAATTCTTCGGATCATCAAGGAGGAGGTCAACCAAAGGTGACGATCTCATCTATCGTCACACGGTCCCCTTCCAAGTAGCAATGGACGGTTCTGAAGAAGAGATAGAGATAGAGGCGTTAAGAAATTGCAAAGACTGTGATGGTTCTGGCTCCAAAGATCCAAAGAATGTCAAATCCTGTCCGGCATGTGATGGGAGGGGAAGGGTTGAGAGGCTGGAGAGACTTGGGCCATTCACCCAAAGATCCGTCTCAGAGTGCCCATCATGTGGAGGAATGGGAAAAATAATTTCAGACCCATGCGATTCATGCCGTGGACAGGGAAGGTCCCAACAGAGTAAGAGGGTTAAGTTCACAATACCACCTGGGATAACCTCTGGAGTCAGGCTAAGAATGAGGGGATATGGAGGGGCTTCAAGAACAGAAAATGGGCTCCCGGGAGATCTATACATTGAGATAGAGGTGCAGAGGCACCCATGGTTTGAGAGGGACTCCTCCGATTTACTAATGGGCCTCCCTGTAGGATTCTCAGACCTCGTTATAGGATCAAAAATTGAGCTACCACATATCGATGGAAAGAGCCTGACTGTAAAAATAGACGCTGGATCGGAACCTGGGGATACTATTGAGATAAAAGGAAGGGGCCTACCTATTCAAGGGAGTTCAAGAAGGGGTTCGGTAATGGTCGTGTTAAAATTGGACATGCCAAAAAAACTAACCAGAGAACAGAAGAAGAAGATATCATCTATGGCAGATTTACTTGGGTCAGATACAGAGGGAATCGAGGACAGGATTAGGAGAGAGGCTTCTAGGAGAAGAGGGTAATCACTTCTCTTCATCCCATGATAAGGACTCTCTTGGCACTGCGGCTAATGGCTCACCATCAACCAAACCAGATATCTCCAGCTCTATATTTGAAGGATTACCCCCTATTGAAATTCTCAAGAATTTCTTACTGTGAGGCTCTATTGTATCGAGGAAAATATCTTGCCCTTCACAAATATAAGAAGGATTTATACCGCCAATTTCAACATTTGAACCCTCGGGAGAATTCAGATTTAATGCCGCTAGGCTCCACTTCTTTTCGAATGCCCTGATTCCAACGATAAGGAAACTACCGTTCATGGGACGCCATGCGCAAATCTCAATCTGTTCGGTCATATGCCTGAGGTCTGGGCTCCCCCACTCCTCTAGTACACCCTCCCATGGAGTTTCTCCCAATTTCCCTAAGGCACTTTCAATCTCTCTTGGGCCAATTATATCTTTAATATTGGACTTTGTGAGTTTTTCCCTGAGCCTACTCAATCTCTCAATGTCATGTTTTTCGTTAACTTTCGAATCTAAGCCTCTTTGGATGATGGTAGAACGATTCCACCACAGGACCACAAGTAATGGAAGGATCATCAAAAATCCAATTAGAATATAGAAGTTGGTAAATAGATGGGACATGTCCCTGTACTCCCCATCATCGGGAATATTCTCACCCAAGTACAGTATTGTAAATTCATAACTCACATCCCCACTGATTGGAGACAGCCCCTCCACCCTAATCGCATGATTTCCCTTTGGCAAACTAATCATTGCCCCATTAGTATAATTCAAAATCTGCCAGCCATCCTGCTTCAATTCCTGAATCTGATATGTAACAGGCGAATCAATGTCCGATCTAATCATTACCAAGGAACCGTTTTCATCATTGATCTCTAACGGGTGAATGTCTACTGAATCCCCTAGTCCAAGACTCCCTGATACTGAACCAGGTCCAGGTCTTACATACGTCCAAAACTCAGAAGGCCCCGTTTCGGTCCAAAGAAAATCAGGAGCATCGCCCTTCAGACTTCCATCACCGTTGGTGTGTGGAGTAATCTCAATATACCATTCAGAAAGAACCTCGGATTTCATATTAAATTCCACGCCAGTTGTGGATTCCGGGGTTTGCAATTCTTCAGGACAACCCTCTAAATTTTCTAGAATCTTCCTTGTTATATTTCCTATTTTATGAACTACTATGTCGAGTGAAACACCTCCAGTAAATTCACACTCCAACTGCATCAAAATCTTTGATCCAGAAGACACCAAAATAGAGTCGCCCTCGACATCACCAGTTGAGATATGTCCTCGAAAGACATTGTCATTTGTGGAATTTGCATGTAATTGGTAATCATAGATCCATGGATTAGGCAACTCATGCCCATCAGGCCCCTCCTTGTCTCCGTCAAAACTGACTACATTAAACTGATATGGAGAGAAATCCCCCAAATTGGAATGTACTATACGAATCCAAAGTTCAGAATCCTGAGGATAATCTAACAGTAACCCATCGAAGTCAGAAGATGAAATACTCCTGACGAGAGTTTTTCCCTCCCCTCTGTGCCATACTTCTAGGTCAACTAAATTTCTACTGTTGAAATCGGTAATTTTAACGACATCTCCGAAATCTCCCAATACCAATATTGCATCTTCATCAGAAGAGTTTTCCAAGGAACCAGTAAAAGTTACCTTATCTTTCTCCCAATTACTTTTATCACACCTATTTAGTTGGCAAATAGAGGAATAATCAATGGACAGCCAGTCAGAATTCTGTCCGGGAGAAGGGACAATATCAGGTAGATCTTCCTCTTCCATTACTCCTTCATTATCGGTGGAGATTGAAGTGATGACAAAATCCTCTGGCCCCAGGGAATCACTGCCCGTTAGTTCCCATTCTACCGTATTATTTATTATTCCACTCCATTCTACATGATGAGAATCTGAATAATGGAAGCTCTCGCCATCAGAAATAATTGATAGCTCCATTCCGGGACACGACTCTAGCTTACATGTGAACAGTATCCAGAAAGGCCCCGGCTCTTCGCTTTCCCCTTGTAAAATCGGCTCTGCCCCATTGCCTTCAGAGGAAATAGCCTGAGGGATCAATGACAGTAGTAAAATTACTACAATCGCACTAGCCTGCGTCTCTCTCATGGCTCTCGGAGACAGTCATACCTTAGAATCCTTCAAGCGAAAAGTTCACTTCGGACATATATGAATGGCAGGCCTCTCTCTAGGGAAGTAGTCTCAAGGGACCGTTTCTCAAGACTTTTTTCGCTGGGAGACAGGAATAAACCCCAATCATGGGCTCCGGGATTAATACTGTCTGATTTAGACCAAAACCTTCCTCTGGAAATAGCCCCGTTCACCTTCAAGAGAGACTCATCTAAGCTTCCATCCAAACTGACTCTTTATACTAGGGGGAATCTATGCTATCCATTCGATGGACTGGATGTTTGGCAATCTTCAGAAGGACTTGTGCTTCCGCCCAGCCTCTCCTCCTCAGATTCCGGAGAGTTTGGCCAAGGAACTGAATTCTTACCCATTTCCTGGCAATCTTTACACCACGATATTTCACTTGTAAAATCAGATAAACAACCCTCGGTGATTGCAATCACTGACGCCCCACAGCTTTCCAATGCTGCGGGAAAGCTTTCACAAGCTATTGATATTGTTAGAAGGAGATTCCCCGCTTCTCTAATCTGGGCTCCAGGGATATCCGGTCCCGACAACTGTTCTCTCCTTTCATGGATTGGGCTAGATCTTTTTGATCTAAATAGGTCAAGAGTGGCATCTGCCAACGGAATTCTCCTTACTTCAGATGGTCCAAGGGACCCGGATCCCTCCTTGTCGGAAGACTCTAGCATGGATTCACAAATTACCCATTGGATGCAAGCAATAGCCTCCTTGAGATCGGCAATTAGATCTGGTACAGTCAGAGAACAAGCGGAAAAGGCCAGTCTTTCGAGTCCAAGGTCGGTGGAAAGACTCAGGAGGCATAACAAATTGTTGCTTCAGAATGTTGATGGCTCTATTCTGACAAGTGTGGATAATTCAGGAAGGAGGTTACGGTATAATTCTCCTGTAAGCAGGCAAGATAAATTGATACATGACTGGAGAGAAAGAATAACCAATGTCCATACGCCACCCTCTCATCAGTCTGATGTGCTTGTGTTGTTACCTTGCTCTGCTACTAAGCCATACCGACTTTCCCAAAGCCATCACAGATTCCTGAAAAATATCCCTTCCAATAGGGTGCACCAAGTAATGGTGACATCTCCTTTGGGTCTGGTCCCTAGAGAGCTTGAGGATATCTGGCCTGCGGCACACTACGATATTCCCGTAACGGGGGATTGGGATGCAGATGAGGTAGACATGATCAATTCAATGATAGCGGATATCTGCAAGAGGTCCAACTACTCCTATGTCATAGACCACTCTGGAATTGATTTATCACTCGATATGGCGATAGTCAAGGGCACTAGAAAAGGTACAGCAGGGTCTAAAGAATCCCTCTCCGAACTAAACAGCTCGGTCATGGAAGCAGTAGAAATGTATGGACTTGACGATGTCTCGGAAAAGCTGAATCGAATCGAACTGATGAAGTCCCGATCAAGATTCATTCATGGTACTGATGATTGGCTTGAGGGGGCAGATGTATCAGGACGCCCTCCAATTTTTAGTATCTCGAAGAACGGTGAACAGTTAGCTAAATGGAATCCTCGTGATGGAAGATTTGCCTTCTCCAAGAAATCATTGCCTCTATTGCTTGAAAGTGGAAAGTTTCCTACCGTGGAAATTTCCGAAGGGCATAAATGGAAAGGAGACATTTTCCCTACTAACATAGAATCCATCGTCGGAGAAATCAGGATGGGTGATGAAGTTCTAGTAACTCAGAATAACTTGCTAATAGGAAGTGCCAGAGCAGTGGCACCTGGTTGGGAGTGGCCATTTGGGCCGGGAAGGCTGGCAAAGGCTCGCCACAGACTCTGAGTGATGTAGAAAAAAAGTCTGCGTAGTCATTAAAGAGGGAGAGCAGGTCGCCTGGGCCGGAGATTGTTAGATGTCACGCATGCATTCAGGCGGAAAAGGCTCGAGTGGCTCATCCAAGCCATACTCTACAGAGCCTCCGACATGGTCAGAAAAAGACAAGAAGTCCATTGAGTCGAACATTCTGGATTTGAATAAGGAAGGACATTCAAATGCCATGATAGGCACTATTCTCAGAGACAGATTTGCAGTTCCCGATGTCCGATTAGTCATGGGCGAAAGAATTTCTCAGATTCTTTCTAGAAACGGAGTCTCCCCAAATTACCCTGAAGATATGATGAATCTTATGAGAAGGGCTCAGGGACTAATAGACCATCTCAACAATAACCCCAAGGACAAGCATAATAGAAGGCAATTGGAACTCTGCGAGTCAAAAATCCGCCGTCTTGCAAGATACTACAAGAGTACAGACAAACTAGATGCCGACTGGCAGTATAAAAGAGATCAGCTTCGTTTAATGGTTGAATAGTGACAGTAGAGATTTGTACCCCCATCCACTCAGCTGAGTCGTGCGGGACCTAATTTCAGCAGAACCTTTCTCTCCCATCGAACATTCAGTAAGGAACGCTGTCTCTGAATTGATGAATACAAAACTTCCAGTTACTATAATTTCTGAGACCAACCTTCAGGGCTCACTCTCTGTAGCACCCATTGAAGCAGCATTGTTGGAATCAAATATCCAGTATAGGAGGAGGTTGGGAAGCCATATCTCAGATGGAATAGAAAACTGCATAATAATTGATACCTCAAGAGAGGGAAAAGGGGCCGAATGGAATGCAGAAAGAAACATACTAACGGTTACAGAAACAATGTCCGTTGCATTATCCGGTCACCAAGGAGACCCAAAAGTTGGCCCATTGACAACAGTCTCTATCTGTCATTGCATTGCTCAACTAATCTCACCTTCAGGACCTAAAGTCAGAAGAATGAGGCCATGGGCTATTTCTGGAAATTGGATACATAATTGTATGGACATGACCTACGACCCAGTTTATGCTTCACTAAAAGACACTCTGAGATCCGAGGGAAGTATCAGAGTCGTCCCGATCACAGAAGTGCCAATGCCAAGTGTTGAAAATCTGGATTTTATAGATTCGGAAAAACTCCAAGAAATCTCTTCTCGGTGGGACTCTATGGGCAATGAGGGAAGGGCCAGAACAATCTCTCATTTGGTCAGGGGGGCCCTTCAATCAACAACTCCCTCAACCTCTAGACTAGAAGAAATTGTATGGAGTTGCATCATGGCTCCGGGTTGGAAGTCCGACTTAGCGAGCCAGATAAGACTGTCTTCATCAATCTGGAAAGATAACGACAAGAGAATCGCGTCTTCTAAAATCATTGACTCCCTAATTAGAAATGGGAATTTATGACTACTCCTCAATTCTAATTACACTGTCACACCCTTGGCAGGTGATTCGTAATGGCCTAACCTCAGACTCAACCATCACAGTTGCGCCACAAGAAGGGCATTTTACTCTCGGAGCGTTCGAAATCCCAGAACCTCCCCTTGTCTTCGGAGAGAGTAAAGATATCGGGAATACAAGTAAGACGCTACTGGAAACGACCCCGAGTACTATCTGCATGGGCAAACCGAGGAAATATATCGAGAAAGAGAGAATCCCCAGTGTAGCGACAGTAATCATAGTAGGGAATCTTGATCTTTTACGGGTCATTGTCATCCCTGTACCTATTGAGAGACTTAGGATTAATACCATCATTCCAGAACCAAGTAACACACTGAATAGCCCATTACCAGAAGGCGTAAACTCTACCCTGAAAGTCTGCTCAGGATCCAGATCCGGCTCATACACTCTCAATGTTTCAGAAACAATCCACCTTCTGTGCGAATAATCGATCCCACTGGCCGTAACTATTCCGATGTCTGTCAGCATCGACCCCTGAATCTTTATGTCAACAGAAACTCCCGTCCAATAATTCTCATCCGATGGTTTTGAAAAGCTCTCTATGAGTAGTTGCCTCTCTCCTTCCATCAACGAGTATGAAGTTGCAATTCTAATGGTTATGGTTTCCGAACTAAATCCGCTTGTCCCTCCCAAATCAACCGAGACTTGTGTTGGTCCAAGTTCGAACGGATCGATTCCAATTATCGACTCAGCCTCAATGAAAAGTCCGTTTGAAAGGAATGACTCTAAGTCAGAATTAGACCCAGTCAAATAACCCTCAAGTGCACTGATTTCGGAACTATCGACCATCTTATTGTTGTAGTCAGAATCCGGAACAGAGCTTGAGTATGAATTCAGACTCCTCCACCAGCTACTGGAGCCAAGACTTTGGTTTCCTATATTGTCCAGCCCCCACCTCATCCACTGAGACATGGCCCCATCGAACTCCAAAGAAACTTTCTTTGTGACTTCCTTGCCATCCCAATTTGCATCAACGCCGATGACTATGTCCGACCCACCACTCCTAAGGGGCTCGCTAGCCGGATACCAAGAAGCTCCCTCCCCATCACCCCCTCCAGATTCTATGAAATGAGTCATATTTGACTCGATAAGTAAACCACTCTGAGGCTCCAGGATGAACTCAGTGAGGAATGATCCACTCTCTACTCCCTCAGGAATGCTCCAAACAAAGGTAACTTCAACTCCTCCTTCGACCAGTGTAGCCACAGGCTTATCTGCCACTGCTACGTTCTGTACTTCAAAAATACCAGTTGATGATGACCAAATCCGATCTTCAAATCCAGACGATATGAGAATAGGGAAATAAACTAGGTTGCCACTTACGCTTGCATCCTTCATTTCTATGTCCACCAGGGGCATTTTCACAGATATGCCGGATGCTTTCTCAGAGCTTCCCCATTGGAAAACCACTCCCGAATCATCACCTGGCTGGTTAAACCCTAGTAGTTGGACTATCAGGGTTATCTCTAAAATATCATCCTCTCTTATGTCCCCCGACTCGATATCTATCGCTGACTGAACATCTCCCTCGCCTGTCAGGTATGGTTCTAAACCCGAAGTTCCGCCCTCGTAGAATGACCCACCTATCCTCACCTCTACAGTCATATTGATATTGACGCCAACAGCACCTTGAACTTCATAGTGGATATTGAAATCCCATGTATCTGTGGGGTAATCTCCATCAATCCCCCACGGTACCTTCCAAGACCCAACCTCCACTGGTTGGAGGACCTGGTTGACTAGCTTCGACTCAGTTTCATCTATCTCAGATTCAAAGGGAGTCAAGCCTCCCGAATCAGCATCACCAATTAGAAATAACTCGAAACTATCGTCCGTGCAACAACTAGCTTCCTGAGATGAAACGTTCGATATAGGGCCTAGGATTCCCATCAAGAAGATCAAGACGAGTATCGCGGGCAGACCTCTGGTGCGCACTGTCATGATGTTCGACAGAACCTCAACATCTTGAACTCAACCCCTTTCGGACTCCTTCAATGTCAAAAAGCGAGGGTATGATAATCATCCATGTAGCCATATCAGACCAATATTGCCATTTTCCGGATCAGTGGACTCAACTTTGGCGAAACCCATTCTTTCGAGTTGGACGATCTCGCCAACGGCATATTTCGAATCTTCAATAACTCCACGGAGTACTATATTTTCATCATCTGCCGGAACTATAATCTCAGCCTTTACACAGCTGTCCGAAGAATTCCAGTGTATTATTTGTGCACTACCGCTCTTTTCTCTGGACATGAAAATGGCATTTTGTCCCCTTATTTCGACATCTGCGAAGTCTTTCAACCTCACAACTCCTTCAAAATAGTCATTTTTGGAAATTTGAATAGTTCTACGCTCAAGACCCCATTCCCTATATCCCATTTCTGGATGATCTGGATGATTATTCAACCTCACAACGTCGTCAATATAGCTAATATCCTCTGGATATACTAGATTTAGAATAACAGGCCCCTCTACAAAAGCGCGTCTTGCCGCCTGCGAATCGATGATTTTAGAATTCTTGGAATCGATTGTCTGCATTGAGATTGATATGTCCTTTTGTGTCAGACCGAGTTCGATCCAGAACTCCCTGATAGCTTCTGGAGTGTATCCTCTCCTCCTGAGTGCGGAAACAGTGGGGAGCCTAGGATCATCCCAATCTGAGAAATCCCCCTTCTCTATAGACTCCCTGATAGAGGATGTTGAAAATCCACCGAATTCATGCAATTTTACCCTTCCCCAATACAACGTCTCTGGATATTTCCAACCCATATGTTCGTACAGAAGCGCCTGTTTTCTAGTGCTATCCATCAAGTCCTTACCTCGCACAATATGAGTAACACCCTGCAGGTGATCTTCAACGGCACTCTGGAAGTCAAGTAAAGGCCAAACCTTGTACTTGTCCCCAACTATTGGGTGCGGGGTGTGTTGGATCCTGAGTGCGGGCCAGTCCCGTAGAGCTGGGTTGGGCAATTCAAGATCAGTCCTTACCCTCACTACACTCCCCCCCTCCTCTATTTCCCCAAGAATCATCATTTTCCATTGATCCAAGTTCAATTCAACATTATTCTCCCTACACGGGCACGGTAACATATTATCTCTTAGCGACTTAAACCCAGAAGCTGAGCACTTGCAAACATAACAGATCCCCTGAGATATCATATTCTCAGCATGCTCCAAATATACGTCCATTCTTGAACTGGCCCTAATTACGACATCTGGCTTCACTCCGGATATCCATTCAAATTCGTCTTCAATGGATTTGTAAGCCGAAGGTAAAGGGGGCTTGATTTTGGTATCGGTGTCATCAAACCTAAGTATAATTTTCCCGGAGTACATTTTTGCAAATTCCGAATTTATCACCACTCCTCTAGAGTGTCCTATTGAAAGAGGGCCGTTAGGATTTGGAGCGAACCTCAGGACAACTTCTTCCGCCCCGTTAACCCTCAGCTCAGGAAGACCAACCCTCTTCTTCTGCTTTTCACGATTCAATGCTTCTGGATTAGTCCCTTCAAGAATTTCTCTAACTCGTTCCAGACCATCATTTTTTGCGATCGAATTTGCTTCCTCGACATGCTCTGAAATCAATGGAATCAAATCCTTGGCGGACGACCTTAGGTCTGGGAACTCAGAAAGTAGTCTACCTAGGACACTACCTGATTTCCCGTTTCCATTGTATTCCAATGCATTCTGTAGGGCATACTTACGGATGGCAGATGTTGCCTCTTCCCCCAACACCGACTCATCTTCCATTGTTGTAATGCTACCGGCCTTACCTATTTGTGATTGCTGTCTGACCACGCCCGAAGATCGACTTGAGCATATTTTCCAACCTCATCATATCTTATGGGTACCGGAGAGTTGTGAGTAGAGATCCACGCGTCCCTAACTGTGGACCATGACCACCTTAGACAATCGTGAGGGGCTGTCCCCGAGACTAGCTCTCTAACTGCCCTCCTGGTTTTTGGATCTGAAGGATAACCAGATCCAATGTCCAATCCTAACTTTTTCGATAAATCTGATATGGCCAAATCCCTTGTAACCTTGGCAATTATACTTGATGCACCTACTAGTAAATTGGACTGGTCCAATTTATGTTCTGACGTTACGTCCCACCCCGCCCATTCATTTCCGAGGTAAGACATCACATTCTTGCCAAATCTGACCTGATCAACATCACAGGCATCAAGAAAGATTCCCCCTCCAGCTTTTGCAGATACCGTGTTCTTTATCGCTTCAGAGAATAACTTGGCTTCAAGAATATTGAGATTTGACTCAATACTGTTCATATCTATTCTTTCGGGACTACATACTGAAAGACCGATTTTCCAGCCCCTATTGGCACTTTCAATCTTGATCCATCTTGACATTTCGCCTCTTTTCTTCTTTGACAGAGATTTAGAGTCCGCTACTCCCATTTCTTCCAGAATTGGGTAATCTGCCATTGGTATCGCTAGCGCGCATACTACTAATGGCCCAATTACAGGGCCTCTGCCGGCCTCATCGACACCTATGCCGTATCCTCTCACAATTCTAAGTCAAACTCAGGAGGGACTTGATTGTCACCCCCTTTTTTTCCAGAAATGGAAGAATCTTCCTCAATATCCAAGATTACATTATCAGGATGTAGAAGATCCTGACTTTCCAGTTCTTCAGCGATCCTCAATACTTCTTCGATATCCGATTTCTCTTTTGAATCATCAAGTAGCCTACTTGCATCATCAATAGCCTCCAATGATATTTCACTTTGGGATTTTACATCCGGTCTGCCCTCATGGCCAAAGAAAGACTTCTCAAACTTGGATACTTCAATCTGAATACTCCTCTCCAAGGAAACCTCACTCGTTTCGCTCCTAGAAAATTTCGATATCCAGTCACCTTCCTCCTCTGATTTATTAGTAGTGACCGATGTAGTTGAGGTTCTTTTCAAAGCTAGGGAAGTTCCATAGAGGCCAATTAGTATGACTGAAACTATCATTGTCGGTTCTAGCCATAGGTTAAGAAAACGAATTATCGGCTCTCTGAAACTCCCTTCATCGGGACTATTAACTAATGGGGCCTCACCACTGATGTTTATTGAGACGGCCTCGATAATCAATATCCCGGGATCCATTGCAGACCTCATTTCTACGCTTAAATTTACAATTGTGTCAGTAGGGGCTGTCTTGGGGACCTCCATCCAACCAAGAATCTCTATTGATTGACCTGGATTGACAGGATACACTTCCAATGCCCTATCCGATTTAAAAACTATAATCTCTGAATCAGGTACAAGCACGTCAATACCAAATCCGGTAACCACACTTGAGTCGATTGAAGCTATCAAACCATCAATTGAATTTCCCGTGTTTGTTATGGTCCAAGAACCTGTCAAGTTTCCCGATTCAATGTCTTCCTCAAAACCACCCAAGGACCAAGAAAAAAGGGCACCAGATTTGACCTCAAAAGAAACCTCTCCCGGAGACCAGTCACCGATTGACATGGTTATAGTAATCCTACTAGTGAGATTGTGTAGTGTGTCTTCTTTGACCTGACAGAATATACTAATTGGATCCGAAGACTCCCCTCTTTGGAGCTCAACAAAATCCATCTCGGGATTTAGATTAATCCACTCTGGAATCCCGGATAAAGAGATCCGAAATGATGTCGGGCTATCACCAGTATTGACCAGAACCACCCTGACCTCACACGCATCTCCCGGAATGATATTCGATGTAGAACAACCGTCTTCCAATATCGATATCTCTCCCCCGTCCCTCGGCACCACGCTTACTTCATGATTAACGGATAAATAATCAAGAGAGTTACCCGTGCTCCAAACACGGATTTCGAAGTTCAGAGCATCCCCTATTTCGCTGGGCGAAAATACCTGGACCAATACAGAACCAGTTGCGTTAGGGGCCAAATCATCAACCCTCCATCTCTCTATGACAGAAGCACTCCAATTCCCCGATGAAAAGAACGAACCCGGTTCGGAAATTTCCACACCTTCCTCTCCGATGGCTACGATTTCTATCTGCATAGTCCTAATTGAGTTTCCTGTATTTCGAACAATTGTCTCCAGAGTTACCGTTCCACCGGGGGAGATGGACGAGGACCCTCCTCCTTGCAATATCTCAATAGCGTCGTAATTTCCGTACCTGAGTGAGAAATTGTACCAGTCGATTATTTGTCCGTCCAAGCCAACAAGGGACATCGAGAAACCATGGAGGGATTGAGAAAGTGGAAATCCCCCTACCACGGAAGGTGAGGATATTGTGAACTCTGTCCAAATTAATTGTCCTGGAGATATAATATATTCCTTACCGATATCAGGAGAAGATTCGTAATTCCAGGAAACATTCCATTTGTCCGGCCAATCGATAATCAATAATACCTGCTTATCATTCTCCATTTGACTACTAAAATTGACATTAATGCCAATTGAGGAATCAGGGTCGATGTTGAAAATCGAGCCGGAAGATGCCCCGAACTCCAATCCATTGATCTCAGAATCCGATTTGCTCACCGATAGAACATCCTTTCCATTCTCAAAAAAAGGACTGGGATAATTAATTGAAATGGTATGGAAAGCAAGAGTAGTGACTATTCCGAGAATCACTGAGATTGCGAATAGGCCACTTCGCATGAGCCACGCTAATCAGTATAAGCTTTGATTTCTGCCCTTTGGTGATGTTGAAAATTACTGTAATGGATCACTAATGCTATTCGAAATAATCCCAACATCAAACTCTCCTGCGTGTATGGGCGTTCTAATTCCAAATGATTGAATCACCTCTGGTGAGACTTCCCCAAATTCCCCTATCTCATTATCACCGACAAACACCTTTGCCCCCCTTCCACCAATCCATGGTCCAGAATCATCCATAATGTCTCTGAACGAGACAGAGGAGTCATCGGCACCAAGATCCCTGAGTAGCGATTGGACAATACCCTTTGCAACTGAAAAACCCGCTCCCACTTCTGCGCAAGCCCAAGACACCCTGGACATATTTTCACCATCGTGAACCACCTCGCCGAGCTCATACACTTTTTGAGGAAGCTCATGATGCCTATTTGAAGCTAGAATATTCATCAATGAAGGAAATATAAATTGTCTGAGCAAAGTGTGGTCTACGCTTATAGGATTGGAAATAGTGGTTACCTTGGAAATCGGACTCCAATTAGTCTTCTCAAATTGGTCTCTTTCATTGGAAAGTGTTAGACTTTGTATCTCCTGTAATCCAACACCCCTCATGCTCATCCTGATCCTCCGATGTAGGTTTGAAGAGCCTAGAGGAGTCGAGTCAATATGTATGGATGATAGAACTTCTGGGAGGTTGCCGTAGCCATAACCAATCGCTATATCCTCGACTATGTCAATAGGGTGCATTATGTCGCTACGCCAACGGGGCATTGAGAACACGTGTTCCCTTTCTCCGACAACACAGTCCGACCATCTTTCATGTCTTTCCGATCCATCAGTAATCGTCCGCGACTCAATCAACTTCCCACCCATTCTGTTAATCGCTTCATTTATGCTTTCATCGCTCAGCTTTACACCCAGTATTTTCTCTATCAAACGATTCGGAACACGATGATTTCTATTCTCAAAATTTGGAGTTGTCCTTACCTTGCCATCCCAACCTGTAATCTCTACACTCTCTACTGCCCCACCAAGCTCGCTCAGAGACAGACAAACGAGAAGTAAGCATGCTTCGCAGGCCCTTTCATCGAATCCTGTGACATCGATGAAGAAGTCTGTTGTATCTTCGTTTACAGTGGTGCGAGCACCGTTAATTACGGGTGGAAAAGAAATGACCTCATCATTGGAATCCAGAATTATCGGAAAAGAATCAAGCCCCTCCATAAGTGAGGAATACTCAATGCCCTTAGGGTGCGAAGATAGGATTTCTGATATGCTCATTTCCTTTTCTGAAG
>DAVY01000011.1:58762-60867 GCA_002505775.1 Euryarchaeota archaeon UBA130
CTCAGCTTTGAAAGATCGTGTACACCTATTGATGAAAATGACCGCTTCCTGCCCAATGTCATGTGAAGCTTCTCCTGGTGGTCCATTAGTGCCTGAATAAATGAGTCTCTCTCCTGAGGGCCTTTGCCAGTATTCACAGATCTGACTATTGCCCCCATGATTACAGGCCTTATGCCACTCATAGTCCGATCAACTTCAATGCCGAATTCCCCCTTAGAGACCTCTACTTTGGTTTCGATTGACCCAACTCCTGTGAATGCTCTTATCGCCTTGGCCATTGTTTCGTGACTGAGAAGATCCGGCCTGTCAGGAAAAACCTCTATCTCGATTTCATCCTCATCGTTTGACTCTACTGGACAGCCTATATTTGGTAGCAAATCTGTCAGAATGGGGCCATCATATACCGCACCATTCAACTCCTGTATCCTCTTCATCATCGAGTGGTTAAGTGATATTGTAGGCATATCGATACCTCAGTTTCCTAACCACATGGGCAAAGGCCTCTCAAATCCAACCAATCGTAATCCACTTATCGCCGCGGTTTCCATGTCTTTGGCCCTGAGGGCCCTTCTACCAACAGTTCCCAAGCTAGAGATACCTGATTCTTTCATTAAGCCAACAAGCTCTGGAATTACCTTACTTCGAATCCCCTCTTCACCCATTTCTTCGTCTAAGGGCCCAATAATAAATGAGCACCCAGATGCCCTAGTCACTATCATGTCCTCAGCAGTAGGCTGGCTGGTAATCTCTATTGCTACAATCCTCCTTTGAGATTCAAAACCCATGGCCCTCGATGATAAGCCGATCCTAGGAAGAGAGGCAGATGCCCTGCTCCCTCCCGGCGTAGCTACTCCAACTACAGCTCCATCCAAATCTAAGTCTACTATCAACCTGAACAGCCCTTCTACTCTCTCGACCCCGTCTCTTAACAGAATCAAGCAATTGTCATCGATTTGACTCGACATTGATACTAAAATTGCCTCAATTTCTGCATCATTCATTGGGGGCATCATCTGCAAATCCAAAACTATTCCAGATATCCCAGAGATATTGTCTGGAAAGGCCATAAGCTCATTCTCTCCGATGACCAAAAGATCTCCATCCGAGGGGTCGGTTTTGACCATTTTAGGTAAACTATTTTTCGATGATATAGAGTGTCCTTTATCTGATTTTATCACCCATGGGACGTCCAAGAATAGTCCTCCCTCGTCCGAACCAACCGGGGGAAGTCTAACTGACGTATCCACCTTAGAGTGTTCAGCTATTCTCTCCGGTCCCAAAGGACTGATGGCAATCTTGTCAAATCCCTCAGAAATCCATCTTTTCGGAGGGACGCTTTTCGTGGCCCCTGTCTCTTCGGGAATCAAAACTAGGGCATCATCCTCCACCGAAAGGCCCAATGGCTCCAGTATCTCGGAAATTTCCAAAACCTCCTCTGTTGAAATCGATCGCATTTTCGCACCCTCTCCTGGAGGGGGGCAACTACCAGCGATGATTATCTTCCCACCAGTCATCGAGATTCCCGGCTCTTCTCCAACCGAGCCCAAAACGACTAATGTCCCCCCTTTCATTCCAGACCCAACTCCTGAAGAAGCATGGCCCCTGATTACCACTGTTCCGCCGACCATTCCTGCACACGCGTCTATGCCTGCGGACCCCATTACCACGATATCTCCACCCTTCATGTTCATTGCTAGCCTATCGCCTACGTCTCTCTCTACCACTATTCTCCCACTTGATTGGAACGCCCCCAACATCGAACTACATGATCCTTCAACATTCAAAATACCACCTCTGTTCATGGAACCGACACACTCACCGAGATTTCCCAGAATTAATACTCTCGACTTTTCAGGGAGGTGGGTAACCACACCAAAATCCCCATCCCTTGGCTTAGTATCTCCTCCTGACCCATAACCAATTTTTATGAGGCGATCCTTTTCTATGGCTTCCGGAAGCATCTTGGATATTTCCCTATTGAGTTTGACGCTCCTTGCCGTCTCTTCCCTCATCGCCATCGTACTTCGAGTCTGGCCAATGGTCTTCATTGTGACGGACGTTTTCTAATACATAGATTGAAACTCTGCATATTGAGTTATCTTGAT